>NZ_PYAT01000004.1 GCF_003014655.1 Planomicrobium soli
AACAAAAATTGGCCGGCATGAGCCCGGTGAACTACCGAATTCATGCCAGCCAATTAGCTGCATAACTGAAACTCTAACTTTAAGGGGTCACTACCTTAGGCGCCTCTTTTACCATTTAGCATGATGTTCCTCAATTGCTCCAAGCATTTGGAGAATCTTCACTTTTTTGCCATCAGGCTCGCGGACATAGCCGGTATAATAGCCAAAAAGCTGATGGATTTCTGATTTAACGAGCCGCACATCCGTTTTGGAAATGCGTTCAAAAAATGGAATAAACGTCAATCTTACATCATCTGAAAATTTTGTGTGAATGAGCCACGGTTCTTTGTAATTTTCCCGATTATATCGGAACAAGACATCTTCATGAATTTTCGTCATTTTGCCATTAATGAAAAAAGCATTTTCAGTCATTCCTGTGCCGTCCGTCCATTTGCCTCCAAAGTTCAATCCGATAACTTTGCCATGAAAGCGTTGCGAAGCCATGGCCCAGTTCCATGAAGTTTCACGAGGCCAAACGCCTCTACCATAATCCAGAATGGAGTAACTGTCATCAACATCAAATTCGAATCGCTGGCTGCCAATTTTAACAGAACCAGAAGTCGGAAGAGAGAGGTGTTTCCCGGTAAACTGGAAGGTTTGTCGGTTCCATGGAATGACGACATTCAACGAATCGTGCGTCTCTGGATGAAGCACTTCCAAATCAGCTTGCAGGGATTCACCTTCAAAATCATCTATCGTTACTGAAATATGCGTTTTGTTTTGGCTGTAATCGAACTGGATGGCCATTTCATCATGGCGGAAAAAACTGCTTTCCAATACTTGGCCCGGAAGTTTTAATTGGCGGGTAAAGGGAAGAATAACGGTTTTCTCTTGAAAACGCAGTGTTTCATAATTTAAAAAGTATACGTTGCAGATCGTGGCATAATCCAAATGGCTGATAGTAGCGGAAAACATTAAATCTTCCCCGAAAACACACCAATAGTTCCATTTTTTCTTCCGCAGAAAATTCCCCCGCAAATTGCATTCGATAAGCGGCTCTCTAGCAAAGCCGATGGCGTTAGGATTTAATTGGCCTTTTGCATCACAAAGCATTACGTGTTCTGTAAGTTCCCGTTCTACATGCTGCATTAAATCCACCTCGCACCTTATTCTCTTTCTTTATTGTAGCAGACTAAGGAAAGAAAGTGAGTACAGAAGGGGTTGCAATAGAACTGGCCAAGCTAGAGATTATTGTAATACCGGTAGCTAGAGCTGTATTTTTGGTTCATTGTGCTTATTTTAAGAAACTTTGTATAAACTTTTACTGAGGTGGCTTTCTCCACATAAGGGCGAGTGTTCCTTCTCCGGCATGGACTGCCAGGGAAGAGCTGATATTGCCGGTTAATACATTTGCTTCCGGAGCAAACTTCAGCACTTCCTGCTTAAGGCTCTCAGCTTCAGCTGGAATGTTGGCATGAATCACTTGGAAATAATTCACTCCGTATTCTTCGTAATCTTTTTTAGCGTGGTTCAACAAATATTGAACCGCTTTTTTATGGGAGCGGACTTTGTCGATTGGCGCCAATTCCCCTTCAGGAGTCAGCTGGACAATCGGCTTTACTTGCAGCAAACTGCCAATATAATACTGCGCTCCGCTCATTCGGCCACCTTTGTAAAGCTGGGTCAAGTTGCCGATTAAGATATAGTTGCGGAAATTTTTGGTTTCAGCTTTCAACTGAAGCGCGATTTTTTCTGCTTCAAGCCCTTGGGCGGCCAATTCCATCCCTCTTTCAAGCAAGCCGGATAATCCATAGGACAGAGCCAGTGAATCGACAGCGTATAATTTGAAATCGCTCATCTGGGCACCGGATACAGAAGAAGCGATTGTTCCGCTTAATTTCGCGGAAGCGTGAATGGCAATCCCACACTCGTATTCTTCTTTAAGTTTTTCGTAGAGCTCTGCAAATTTTCCGGCAGAAGGCTGCGATGTTTTGGGGAATTCGGGAGCGGCTTTGATGCGTTGATACAACTGTTCATTTGACAGATCCACCCCATCTACAAATTCTTCTAAACCAAAATGAAGATTCAAGGGAACTATGTAGACATCTGGATGAGCTTTAAATTCGTCGGTTACATATGCCGTGCTGTCTAATATCCAAGCAAATGGTTTTTTCATCTAAAACATCCCACCTTTATAAAATTTGAATAATAAAACTATACCATTAATAATAATGCCTCGTCAGCTTAATCCTGCAATTAAAAGAACTAGGTTAAATAGCATAAGGAAATTACTAATCTATGAATAATATTAAACTTTTGAAAAACGGTTATCGAAGGATTCTTTTAAATCTTTTTGATGCCTGATCAAGATTAGGATGATGGCGATGATCAGCGGCCATATCCAGTCTAATTGATGCCAGAAAATGGCGGCCGCAATAAAGGCGGCGTAACTAAAAAGCATGGTTAATGTTGCGCTTCTGACAAATGGCAAAAACAGCGCGAAAACGATGAACATGACAAGAAAAAGCTTAGGTGTCAAAAAGAGAGTCACACCGATAAACGAAGCAATGCCTTTCCCACCGCGCCCTTTAAGCCAAATAGGAAACAAGTGGCCGCAAATGACTAAAAGACCTCCAATAGCAATGATCAGCAAGTCGAATTGAAAATGCCAACCAAGCCAGATGACAAAGACTGATTTCCCGGCATCCCCAAGAAACGTAAGAAAAAAAGCGGATTTTCCGATGACTGCACCGGCATTCCGGGCTCCAAGGTTGCCGCTCAACTCATTTCGCAAATCGACGCCTTTCCATTTGCCTATCCACCAAGCCGTCAATAAATTTCCGATGACATAGGATATAATCCAGTAAGCAATCATTAAAGGCCTCCTAATAAGGTTGTTACAATAATTAAAGCAGTTCATGCGAGAGAAAGGAAGGTCTAAAGAGGGAAAGAAGTGGGGATAAGGTGGAAAAAGGAGTCGGTTAAATAGAAGTGAATGTTGGAATTAGGATGAAAAATGCTCGGTGTCTTTTTTGAAAATCAAAAAGGCCATTCCAAGATTCGGAATGGCCTGTGCTTTTTTTATAAATTAGCGGCTTCGAACAAGTAATCGCTGATAACGCGAAGCCCTTGATCAAAGTTTTCAAGATGAAAGTGTTCGTTTGGTGCATGGAAGTTTTCAGAAGACAGGCCAAAGCCCATTAATACTACTGGCAATCCTAAAATTTCATCGAATGCTGCAACAATCGGAACAGATCCGCCCATGCGTGTGAATGCGGTAGGAACTTTATATACTTTTTCGTATGAGCGGCCGGCTGCTTGAATTGCCGGGTGATCATACGGGGTAAGGAACGGCTTTCCTTTATCGAATTCGGAAATCGAAACAGTCACTCCAGCCGGTTTGTGGCTTTCAACATGCGCTTTCAATTTTGCGACGATATCATCCGGGTCTTGGCCTGGCACTAGACGGCACGTGATCTTCGCGCTGGCTTCTGATGGCAAGACAGTCTTGATGCCTTCTCCTGAGAAGCCCCCTGTAATCCCGTTGATTTCCAATGTTGGACGAATCCAAGTCCGTTCGATGAACGAATAGCCTTTTTCGCCGAAGTCTTCGGTAATGCCAAGCGCTTTTTTCTCTTCATCAAGATCGAAGGGCAAAGCCGCAAATTCAGCGCGTTCTTCATCAGAGACCGGCACAAGGTTGTCGTAAAAGCCATCGACAGTAATGACGCCGTCTTCATCATGGAAAGAAGCCAGAATTTCTGAGATGGCATGCAGCGGGTTTTGCACCGCTCCGCCATATAGGCCAGAGTGCAAATCGCCTTTAGGGCCTGTCAAATCAATCTGGATACCAGCTAAACCACGAAGGCCGTAGCAAACAGCAGGACGCCCAGGGCCCTGCATTCCTGTATCAGAAATGACGATCAGATCGGCTTTCAATAATTCCTGATTTTCTTGCACATAGACTGGAAGGTTCGGGCTGCCGATTTCTTCTTCGCCTTCGATGATGAACTTCATGTTTACCGGAAGTTCCCCGTTCAATTGAAGCAAAGCTTCTACTGCTTTCACGTGCATGAAGGTTTGGCCTTTATCATCGCTTGCGCCGCGTGCATAAAGTTTATTGTCGCGTACTTGCGGATCAAAAGGGCCGGTTTCCCATAAATGAAGCGGGTCGACCGGCTGGACGTCGTAATGGCCATATACAAGAACGGTCGGTTTTCCTTCAGCATGGAGCCAGTCTGCGTAGACGACCGGGTGGCCAGCAGTTTCGTCGACTTTCACATTTTCCAATCCTGCTTTTTCCATGGATGCCTTCAGCCATTCAGCTGCGCTGCGGACATCTTCTTTATGCTCTGAAAGAGAGCTGACAGAAGGAATGCGCAAAAATGCTTTTAGTTCTTCCAGGTGCGTTTCGCGATATTCCTTAAAATATGTATCTATTGCTTGTGGATTCATTTGCTGTACCTCGCTTCTTTTATTTTTAATTATGAAAAAATTATAGCATATGCAGTTCAGTTTTCGACACGCTGAAAATTCATATGCTATAATTCTTACTATAGAAAGTTTCGTAAAATTTTGGCTTCAATAAAATGGGGGAACTGATTTGTTTATAGCATTGGGATTTTTTTTATGTATGTCGTTTTTCTTTTCCGGAAGCGAAACGGCTTTAACAGCGGTTAACAGGATGAAGGTCCAGCTTCGCGCAGAGCAGGGCGACGCGAAATCGCAGCGGCTGCAAAAGCTGATTGCGAAGCCGGACCAGATGATTACTACAATGTTGATTGCAAACAATATTGCTAACATCATGCTTCCGACGCTTGTGACAACAATTGCATTAACGAGAGGATGGGAAGTAGGGGTAGCAACAGCCGTATTGACCCTTGTTCTTATCATTTTTGGTGAAGTGCTTCCGAAAACAATCGCGGCAACTTTTTCAGACCGCGTTGCTTATCTTGTGTTTCCTGTTATTGCGTTTCTTGTTATCGTACTCAAGCCGATCACTTGGCTATTATCGCAGTTCACCAGTATTTTTATTCGCATCATCTCCAAAGGTGCAGTAAAAGAAGCGACGATTTCAAAAGAGGAATTGCGGACCATGGTCGATATTGCATCGACGGAAGGCACATTTGAAGAAGAAGAATCGGAACGGATAAAAGGGATTTTGGACTTTCCGAATAAAGATGTCTCGGACGTCATGTCAGCTCACCGGACAGACATCGTTGGAATTTCGATTGGCGCTACATATGAGGAAGTGCGGGACCTAATCTTGGAATCTTCTTATACGCGTTACCCGGTGTATGAAGAGAGCATGGATAATGTGGTTGGGCTGTTTTATTCGAAAAAGCTGATTGAGTGGTCGATGAACCCCAATCTGACCTTAGAAGAACTGATGGATGATAATCCGCTGTTCGTTGTCCAATCCGTAAGCGTGGAAAAAGTATTCAAGTTGATGTTGTCCAAGAAAAAGCATATGGCTGTCATTTTGGATGAATACGGCGGAACCTTGGGAATCGTAACGCACGAAGACATTATCGAAGAAATGATCGGCCAGGACATTGAAGATGAAACCGATATCGAAGAAGAAGAACTGATTTTTGAAATGACTGAGGATAAGCTGTCTTGCCATGGCCGCTTAGAAATTGATGACGTCAATACGCTGTTCCGTGTGAATGTACCAAATGATCATGATACGATCGCCGGTTTTGTTATGCAGCAATTGGGCCATGTACCCGACGAAGGGGAACAATTCGATTACGAGAATCTTCATGTCGAGATCAACGAAATGGACCGAAACCGGATTGTCAGGTTGACCATTACCAAAACCAATGAAGAAATCTTTGCATAAACTCTCTGCCTACGGGCAGGGAGTTTTTTCTTTATTACATCTTTGTAAGAAAAATGAAAGTAGATGCGATAGAGTGAAAGAAATGTTTCCGGCAAAATGAAGTTAATAAGAAAAACGGACGGGGGCAAGAAAGATGGAACAATTATACACAGAATATAGCCGCTATATTTATCATTTATGCTTGAAGCTAACGCGCAATAAAGCGGAGGCAGAAGATTTGATGCAGGAGGTTTGGCTGAAAGTAGTCCGCTACGAAGCTTCTATAGACAAAGTAGAACATGCGAAAGCTTGGCTGACGACGATTTGCATGAATACCTTCCGCGACCGTTACCGCAAAAACGTGCGTCGCAGCAAACACATGATGCATCAGCCGGAAGGTTTGGACGTATCGCTTCTTGACTTGATCGCTTCTGAAGAAGCAGGAGCAGCCGAACTATTGGAGCAACAGGATGTCTCTACGATGATCCGTACCAAGATTGCAGAGTTGGATGGCATTTATCGGACCACAATTCTTTATTTTTATGTTCATCAATTATCGTTGATTGAAATTGCGGAAACAATGAAAGTGTCGATCGGCACAGTGAAATCCCGCTTGTTCCGTGGAAAGCAGCGTTTGAAGGACATGCTGATCGAAGATGCGCGCACCCGCGAATACGTTACAGCTTAATCGATCTTCCCGAGAAATGAAACAACCAGAGTGGCATATGACCCCGAGGGTATGATCACTAAAAAGAGCCGACCGGTTAGGTCGGTTCTTTTTGCATTGAAAAATAAAAAATCTTTCCAATCCTTACTGCTATAATGTAGGCGAGGGGGAAGAATATGAACAGAAAGAAATGGAGCAGGAAAAAACAGGCGCTAGTGGGTTTAACGGCTGTTTTTATATTACTATATGTGGGTGTAATGCTATGGCATACCTATAAGCCATTGCCTGAAGGTGTTTCATATGAAGGTGAATTGCATAATGTGGAAACTGTGGACATGTTCTATGATTTGTCATTCGCCCAAGATAAGAAAGGGACAAATGCTGAACATGAATTGCAGATCTTTGAAGAGATCAACCAAGTAATTGACCAGGCTGAAGATTTTATTGTATTGGACTTTTTTTTATTTGATAATTACAACGATCAAAAAATCGACTTTCCGAAAGTAGCGGGATCTTTGACCGAGCATTTGTTGGTGAAAAAAGAAAAAGATCCAGATTTACCAATCTTCTTTATTACAGATCCAGTCAATAATGGCTATGGCTCATACGAAAGCAAGCTGATCGATAGTCTGAAAGAGGCAGGAGTGGAAGTGGTTTACACGGACTTAACCGTACTTCGTGATTCAGTTCCTATCTACTCGGGGTTGTACCGGATTTTCTTCCAATGGTTCGATTTCGGTGAAGAGGGGTGGATTGCCAATGGCATGTCAAGCGAAGCGCCGAAAATGAAAATGTCATCTTACGCTAACCTAATGAATGTTAAGGCCAATCACCGCAAGGCAGTCATTACAGAAAAAGAAGCGATTGTCAGTTCAGCCAATCCGCATGATGCTAGTGGTTTTCACGGGAATATGGCTTTTAAAGTGAGCGGCCCTGTCCTCAACGATATGCTTGAATCAGAAGAAGCGGTCTCAAAATTGTCAGGCGGTCCTGATTTACCGAGAATAAAAGCGCAGGAACAAGACGGGCCTTATCAAGCGCAGTATATTACAGAAAAGAAAATTCACGATGCCTTGCTCAAAGATATTTCCGCCACGCAAAAAGGTGATTTAATCTGGCTGGGGATGTTTTTCATTTCTGAAACGGAAGTCTTGAACGCATTAACGGATGCAGCTGATCGCGGTGTTGCTGTCCAAATGATTCTTGATCCAAACGAAAATTCTTTCGGCAATAAAAAAACAGGGCTGCCGAATCGGCCGGCTGTCAACGGAATGTTGAGAGAAGCAGGGGATAATTTAAAGGTGCGCTGGTACAATGCATTCATCGGACAGTTCCATACAAAAACAATCATGATTCAAACGGACAAAGAAACGATTATTTCTGCAGGAGCAGCAAATTACACAGAACGCGCGCTTGATGATTACAACCTGGAAAGCAACATACGCATCATTGCACCGAATGACAGTGATTTGGCAGAGGAAATGGATACTTACTTTACTCGCCTTTGGAACAATGAAGATGCTCTTTATACTCTGGATACAGGCGAGTACCAAAGCAGCTTTTCCTTTTTCCAGCGCAGTGTATATGGTTTCCAAAAGCTCTTTAAGCTAACGACTTATTAACAAAAAGCCCCAGCTATAATTTCAGCTGGGGCTTTGCTTATCTTATTTTTGTTCTTGCGGCTGTTTGCCTGCATTGATCCATTCTTCGACGTTCCAAACTTTAGTTACGAGGCCTTCGTAAAATTCCGGTTCGTGGCTGACAAGGACGATTGTGCCCTTGTAAGCTTGCATGGCGCGTTTCAATTCTGCCTTCGCGTCGACATCCAAGTGGTTTGTCGGCTCATCGAATAGGAGCCAGTTGCTTTCTTCAAGCATCAATTTGCATAAACGCACTTTCGCCTGTTCGCCACCGCTGAGCTGAGCCATTGAACGCGAGATGTGTTCGCTTTTCAATCCAGTACGGGCTAGGGCTCCGCGCACTTGGCCCTGTTCCATACTCGGATAAGCGGACCAAATCTCGTCAAGCGGTGTGTGTGTTGGTGCTTTTACTTCTTGTTCAAAGTAACTTGGCGTCAAGTATTCGCCGCGGATCACTTCGCCGTCCAATGGTTTGATTTTGCCAAGCATCGTTTTAAGGAGCGTAGATTTACCAACACCATTCATGCCGACAAGGGCAATTTTTTCGCCGCGTTCAATCATGAACGACAACGGGGGCATAAGCGGTTTGTTATAGCCGATGACCAATTCTTCCGCTTCAACAACATAGCGGCTAGGGCTGCGCGTTTCTTTAAATGCAAACTGCGGTTTTGCTGCGATTTCCGGTTTTTCGATCCGGTCCATGCGATCAAGCAATTTCTGGCGGGATTTTGCGCGGCCGGTCGTTGAAGCGCGGGCTTTGTTTTTCGCAATGAACGTTTCTGTTTTCTTGATCATATCAGCTTGTTTTTCATAAGCATCCAAATGCTGCTGTTTCGCCAATTCTGCAAGTTCGATAAATTTCTCGTAGGTCGCTGTATAGCGGCTCAAACGTGAGAACTCCAAATGGAAGATGACGCCTGTGACGCTGCTCATGAATTCCGTATCATGCGAAATCAACAAGAAAGCATGCGGATAGTTTTTCAAGTAATTGACGAGCCATTGGATATGCTCTTCATCCAAATAGTTGGTCGGCTCATCGAGCAGTAAAACTTTCGGTTTTTCAAGAAGCAGTTTCGCCAGCAATAATTTTGTTCGCTGGCCACCGGAAAGCGCCTCGACGTTGCGCTCCAGACCGATTGCATCTAAGCCAAGCCCGCGCGAAATTTCCTCGATTTTTACATCCAGCGTATAGAAGTCGCCGGCATCAAGGGCGTCTTGCGCTTCAGCCATTTCTTCCAATAACTCTTCAAGGCGTTCCGGGCTTGCATCGCCCATCTGCATGGCGATATCGTTCAATTCCTGTTCTTTCTTATATAGAGGCAAGAACGCATCTTGCAACGTTTCGCGGATTGTCCGTCCCGGTGTCAACTGTGTATGCTGGTCCAAATACCCGTAATGGGTCTTTGGCTGCCACTCCACGCGGCCGTCATCGTGGATCAAGTTGCCCGTCAGGATGTTCATCAATGTTGATTTTCCGACGCCATTCGCGCCGACAAGCCCTACATGTTCGCCTTCAACCAACCGAAATGACACATTGTTAAAAAGTGTGCGGTCTCCAAACGTGTGGCTCAAGTTTTCTACTGTCAATAAACTCATTTAATAAATTCCTCCAAAATGTTAAGAATATGCAAGTGGCAAGGCATCTCATATCAAAAAAAAATCGCGGCTACAATTCCGCGAGTTTTCGATTTAATTCGGCTAATCGTTGTTCCATTTTTTCTAAACGCTCTTCTGCTTGTTCCACCATGCGGGCATGTCCGGTTGTTTCCAACTTTTCAATATCGCCTTGATGGCGTACATAATCGGATTTCAGTTCAGCAATTTCAAACTCAATTTCCTGTCTGCTCACAAAATCACCCTTATTTTTCTATCATTATAGCATAGAAAAAACTTTTTTAAATCCCTCACGACTTGCAAGTTCTTTCCCTTGGAGCGATAAAACCTTTATAATGTTCGAATTAAGAAAATACACCTTAGAAAAGGCACAGGTTAAGGAGGCAAAAAACCATCGATACATTATTATTCGATTTAATGCTAATCATCTTTTTAGGGATTCTATCTCAATGGATTGCTTGGCGTTTGCAACTGCCGGCTATTGTTCTTATGTCCATAGCAGGTCTTCTTGCTGGACCATTGCTCAATATCATTCATCCTGCCGAAAGTTTTGGAGAAATGTTCAATCCGATCATTTCTTTAGCAGTGGCGATTATTTTATTTGAAGGAAGTTTGAATTTGGATTTCAAGGAAATAAAAGGCTTCAATAAACCGGTTTGGCGAATAGTTACCGTAGGGGCGTTTATTGCCTGGATCGCAGGGTCGCTTGCAGCTCACTATATGGCAGGATTATCATGGGCGGTTGCATTTGTGATCGGCGGTTTGTTTATCGTCACAGGACCGACTGTAATCCTGCCTATGCTGCGGCAATCTAAACTGGCATCGCGGCCAGCAGCCATTTTAAAGTGGGAAGGCATTATCGTTGATCCGTTTGGTGCGCTGCTTGCGCTATTTGCGTTTCAATTTGTGCTTTTTGCGAAAGGGGATGAAACGGCGGCAGCGTTCGGTTTGTTCTTTTTAGCTTCGCTTTTTGCAATTTTGCTTGGCATAGTAGCGGGGCGTGCGATGGGTTGGCTATTCGAAAAAGGCATGGTTCCGGAATATTTAAAATCTCCTATGGTATTTGCAGTGGTCTTGCTGACCTTTACACTGTCGGATATAGTGATGCATGAAACCGGCTTGCTTGCAGTGACCGCGATGGGAATGGCGATGGCCAATATGCACATCTCCTCAATCAATGACATGCGCCATTTCAAAGAAAACATTTCGGTGCTGCTCATTTCAAGCATTTTTGTCATGCTGACGGCGTCGATTCCGTTGGATATTTTAATCGGCATCTTTAATTGGCGAATTATTGTTTTTGTTTTGGCAATGCTTTTTATTGTCCGGCCATTATCGATTTGGATGTCCACAATTGGCACAGATATGACGGTACAGGAAAAAATACTTGTCGGATGGATTGCTCCGAGGGGCATTGTAGCGCTTACGGTTTCCGGCTATTTTGCCAGTACTTTGTTGGATGCGGGCTTTCAAGATGCGGAGCTGTTGACGGCCTTGACCTTTGCGCTCGTGTTGGCGACCGTAGTAGCGCACGGTTTTACAATTGGGTGGCTCGGCCGGAAACTAGGCTTGGCATCTTCCGCTGAACCAGGAATCATTATCGTAGGAGCCAGTAAATTCGCTACCCTGCTTGCAAAAACTTTATTGGATTTAAATAAAAATGTTTTGATCATCGATTCGGCTTGGGGAAGGTTGCAAGAAGCCCGGCTGACTGGAATTCCGGTTCATGCAGGTGAGATATTATCAGAGCATACCGAGTATGAAGTGGATTTGATGCCATATGAAACAATGGTGGTGGCGACCGAGACCGATGCGTACAATTCACTCGTTGTCAGTAATTTTGTGCCGGAACTGGGCCGCGGAAACCTTTACCAGACTGCATTGCAAGTCGGCGATCCGACTGTTTTCCATTCATCACTTAGCGGCAGGAATTTGTTCGGCGATGAATGGAACATACTCGAACTGGATAAAAAATTAGGGGAAGGCTATAGCTTTCGGAAAACTCCGCTGACTGACCAGTTCACCTACGACGATTTCAAGAGAAACGGGGCGGCCGGCACCATTCCTCTGTTTGTAAAACGCACGCTCGGGCGCATTGATTTCTTCACGTCCGATCAGGGAGTGGAACCTAAAAATGGGGACATAATCGTTAGTTTTTCACCGCCGGCGTATCAGCAAGGGCGCCTGCAAGAAAAGATTGATACGAACCGCTTGAAAGCTCTGCCTCAGTCAAAAGAATGAAATCTCCAGTTCGCAAGGTTTTTTTATACGTGTTCGGAATCCTTCTTTGCTATGATAAAGGCAACAGGTGATCCGCTTTGCGGAATTTCATGCAGAATGAGGAACCAATGGAGTATTCAGGGAGGATTTAAAAATGAAAATTTTGTTAGTGGACGGAACAATTATTGGCAGCAAAACCGGTGCCATTCTTGAGCAAATCAACACGTATATACAAGAATTCAATCCAAATATGGAATTGAAAGTACTGCGTCTGTCTGAATTCGACCATCAATTCGTCGATGGCCGGCCGCTTGCCGAGTATAACGACGACATGCGGGAAATTGTGCGCCGTTTTGAAGATGCAGATGGCTATATCATCGCATCGCCGATTTTCCAGGGCTCGATTCCTGGCGTATTAAAAAACACATTCGATATGCTGCATCCACATACAATGCGCTATAAGCCGGTATCGATTGTGGCAAACGGCGGAACTTATCAACATCACTTGGTTATTGAAAACCAATTGAAACCGATACTCGACTATTTCCGTTGCCTGGTGACGCCTAATTACGTTTATACGCATTCGAGCCATTTCGATGCAAGCAATACGATCATCAATGACGATGTCCACAATCGCCTTCGCGAACTGGCACGCGTCTTTGTCCAATATGCCGAAATGAGCCAGCATTTGTCTAAGGTTACACTGGACAATCATTGAGATAAGAGAAAAACCTCCCGCGGGAGGTTTTTTGTTTTGGATAGATCTGCTCGGTTAATGTAAAAGTTTTGTATGCAGGAAATTTCAAAGTATGCACCTTTCAGATTAAAATACGCTCTATTGAGTCTCCAATATGATTCTGCCGCATCTTTTCCTCTGGAAAGCCGAAGATGCTATAATAATTTCTGTAGAAATGAGGGTGAAACAAAATGAAATCAGTAGTACTAGCAGAAAAACCATCTGTAGCACGCGACATAGCACGTGTCTTAGGGTGTTCCCAAAAAGGCAATGGTTATTTGGAAGGCAAGCAGTATATTGTGACATGGGCGCTCGGCCATTTGGTGACGCAGGCGCAGCCTGAGCAATACAACGCTGAATATAAAGAGTGGAAAATGGAGAATCTGCCGATACTTCCGGATCCGTTCAAACTTGTACCAATCAAGCAATCGATGAAGCAGTATAACGCGGTAAAAGCGTTACTACAGCGTGGTGATGTCAATGAAGTAATCATCGCGACCGACGCCGGGCGCGAAGGGGAACTGGTGGCGCGCTGGATATTGGAGAAAACGAATACGCGCAAACGGATCAAGCGTTTGTGGATTTCATCTGTTACCGATAAAGCGATCAAAGACGGCTTCAACAACCTAAAAGACGGCAAAGCTTACGAGAATTTATTCCAGGCGGCAGTCGCGCGGGCGGAAGCGGACTGGGTGGTCGGCATCAACGCAACGCGCGCGCTGACGGTTAAACACAATGCGCAACTGTCAACAGGGCGTGTGCAGACACCGACGCTGGCGATGATCGCGGAACGTGAAAAGCAGATCCGCAACTTCCAGCCGAAACCATATTACGGCTTGCAGGCAATTACGGACAAAGCCGCATTCACATGGACAGATGGCAACTCAACGCAGTCGTTTGACAAAGAAAAAATCGATAAGCTGTTCCAAAAACTCGACAACACGCACGAAGGCACAGTAACCGACATCAAGATTACGCCGAAACGGCAACCGGCACCGCCTTTATTCGATTTGACGGAACTTCAGAAAGAAGCATACAAACGTTTCGGCTGGTCGGCAAAAGAAACACTCAATACGCTGCAGGGCCTTTATGAGCGCTATAAAATCGTTACGTATCCACGGACGGATTCGAAACATTTGACTTCCGATATGAAAGATACCTTAAAAGACCGAATCAAAGCGGTTGAAATGGGACCATACCGGGCGCTTGCCAATACGATTTTGAAAGGAAATGTCACCGCACAAAAAGGCGTTATTGATGATGGGAAAGTTTCCGATCACCATGCGATCATTCCGACCGAGGAAACGCCGCCGCTCCACGATTTAGGCGACAAGGAACGGAAACTGTATGACCTGATCGTTAAACGCTTCCTGGCGGTATTTTATCCGATGCACGAGTACGACCAGACGACAGTAAAGCTGGCCGTCGGCGGTGAAACGTTCCAAACAAAAGGAAATACGATCCGCAATGAAGGCTGGAAACGTATCTACAACGACGAAGGGGATGACCGTGAAACGACATTGCCGCCGTTTGAAAAAGGGCAGAAGCTCCAAATCAAAGGCATCGCGCTGACAGACGGAAAAACAAAGCCGCCTGCCTTCTTTAATGAGGGAACGCTTCTTGGTGCTATGGAAAATCCGGCGCAGTTTATGGCCGGCGAATCAAAAGAATTGATCCAGACATTGGGTGAAACAGGCGGTCTCGGCACTGTGGCGACGCGCGCAGATGTCATCGACAAGCTATTCAACACGTTCTTGATCGAGAAAAAAGGCAGCGATATCATGACGACGTCGAAAGGGCGGCAGCTGCTGGAACTTGCTCCGGAAGATTTGAAATCGCCGAAACTGACTGCAAACTGGGAGCAGCAATTAACCAAGATTGCCAAGGGACAGCTGAAAAAAGAGCAATTTATGAAAGAAATGATCGCGTTCGCCCAGAAATCGGTATCCGATATCAAAAAAAGCGATCAAAAATTCAAGCACGACAACGTTACCGGCAAAATGTGTCCGGACTGCGGCAAGCCGCTTCTTGAAGTCAATGGCAAACGCGGCAAGATGAATGTCTGCCAGGACCGCGAATGCGGCTATAAAAAACAAGTAGCCATGCAGACAAATGCCCGCTGCCCGAATTGCCATAAGAAATTGGAAATGCAAGGTGAAGGCGATGGCAAGATTTTCATTTGCAAATGCGGGCATCGTGAAAAATTATCGGCGTTTGAAAAACGCAAAAAATCATCGCAATCAAAGGCGAATAAAAAAGACGTCAATAAATTCCTGAAGCAGCAGGACGAACCGCCAGTCAATACAGCGATGGCAGACGCATTAAAAAAATTGCTCGGCCAAAATGATTAAGAGAGCATAAATGATGGTATGTTGGTAAAAGAACGTTGAAAGGCTAGGGAACGCCATGGCTAAAAAAATTGCTAAAACCAACGCAGCACGAATTCTCGATAAAGAAAAAGTCCCTTACGAAATTTTGCAATACGAACCGGGAGACGGTCTTGTCGACGGGGTCTCCGTTGCGGCGAAGATCGGCTATTCAGATAAAACCGTCCATAAAACGCTTGTGGCGGTTGGCCATTCAAAACAGCATTACGTGTTCGTCATTCCCGTTTCAGAGGAGCTGGACTTGAAAAAAGCCGCAAAAGCGGCAGGTGAAAAGAAAATCGACATGGTGCCGGTAAAGGATATACTGGCACTGACCGGCTATATCCGCGGCGGCTGTTCGCCTATCGGCATGAAAAAGCCTTTCCCTACATTCATATCCGAAAAAGCGCGGGATTTGGAGATCATCATTGTATCGGCTGGAAAAATCGGCATGCAGCTTAAACTTTCTCCTGAAGAATTGTTGAAAGCAACAAACGGACAACTGGCGGATTTAGCAGTGGGAGACGAATAAAAATGCCACCCATTTTGATGAATGGGTGGTTTTTTCTTATTATGAGTAGAGAAAGAAGGAGTTTGATGAGACGTTCATTGTATTATCGCTGGCTGTTTTTCCTTTGCGGTTTGGTTGTCATGGCGCTTGGATTTACGCTTACGATTAAGGGGAACAAACTTGGAATTGGTCCATGGGATGTTTTGCATGTAGGGTTATTCTTGAATTTCGGTTTGACTATTGGAACATGGGCAATTGTTGCGGGACTTGCAGTCATCGTGTTCACTGCATTACTAACCCGCCGTGCTCCGCAAATCGGCACATTTTTGAACATGCTGCTTGTCGGCATTTTTATTGATATCTTTAATTTCGTTATCCCGGACATAGAAACTTTATGGGTCCAGATGGTCGTTTTCGCCCTCGGCATTGTTTTGGCTGGTATCGGAATCGGATTTTACGTAGCGCCGAAAATCGGAGCAGGTCCAAGAGATAGTCTGATGTTATTCTTAGTGGAAAAGACCGGATGGAGCATTAGCGTGGTACGGGCAAGTATCGAGGTAGGCGTGGCGTTTGGCGGCTGGCTGCTTGGTGGGCCGGTCGGAATTGGAACTATTGCGGTTGCATTAATCACCGGAAGAATCGTCCAGTTTTCCTTGCCCTGGTTTGAAAAAGCTTTGAAAAAAATCATTGAAAAAAAGAACGATGTACCGCCTATCCTTAAAGTATGACTGCCGATTTGGATAGTTGAAACCTGCCCCTACATATGATATAAATAAAACCGAGTAAAACTATTGGGTTTATAGAAATGGACTTGAAAAGGGGTTATTTTGATGGGTTTGGAATTTGTGGAGATTTTTGATAAATGGGTTCACACATATGATGATTCTGTTAGCGGAAAAGATAAAGAGTATATAGATGTTTTCTTGAATTATAATGAAATTTTACAAGCAGTTGCAGATGCAGCCGTCGGTCCGGTCGTGGAATTTGGAGTGGGCACTGGCAACTTAACTGAAAAATTGCGGAGCCGTGGACTGGATGTAATCGGTATTGAGCCAAACAAAGCGATGCGCGAAGTCACAGCGGAAAAGATGCCGGACGTCGCTATTCTTGACGGCGACTTTTTAAACTTTACAATAGATATTGAACCCAAAACATTTGTCAGCACATACGCGTTCCATCACTTGACGGATGGGGAGAAAGCGGATGCATTTAAACTCTATGCAGAAAAACTTCCGGCAGGCGGGAAAGTGGTCTTTGCTGATACGGTGTTCAAATCAGTAGAAGTACAACAGGAAACGATCGAATTCGAAAAAACGCGTGGACATGTAAACCTGGTGGAAGACTTGAACCGCGAATACTATACAACTCTGCCAGTAATGCAAAACTTGATCGAAGCAGCAGGCTTCAGAGTAGAATTCACGCAGCTCAACAATTACGTTTGGTTGATCGACGCGACAAAGAAAAGCGAAAACGGCCGTTAAGTTCCGACAAGCATAAGTCGGACCGCGAGGAGGCTGTTGCCGCCATAGCGGGATGGCTTATGACCCGAGGAGCTGGCCGTTGAAGACTGGACAAAGAAAAGCGAAAACGGCCGTTAAGGCTCGGCCAACAAACCAAAAGGAGATGGGCACAATGAAAAAAATGAACGTAGAAAGCTTTAACCTGGATCACACTAAGGTAGTTGCACCATATGTGCGTTTAGCTGGAGAAAAAACAGGCGCAAACGGAGATACGATCCGCAAGTACGACATACGTTTCAAACAACCGAATAAAGAGCATATGGATATGCCTGGCCTTCATTCACTTGAACACATGATGGCTGAACATAGCCGCAACCACTCCGACCAAATTATTGACATTGGGCCTATGGGCTGCCAAACTGGCTTTTACTTGTCTGTTATTAATCATGATGACTTTGAAGATATTTTAAGAATTTTAGAGAACACATTAAAAGATGTGATTGCGGCTGATGAAGTTCCAGCTTGCAACGAAGTGCAATGCGGCTGGGCTGCAAGCCACAGCCTTGAAGGGGCACAAGAATTAGCGCGCGAAATGCTGGCGAAAAAAGATGAGTGGCGCCAAGTGTTTGCGGAAGAGACGGCTTAAGGAGAATGAACATGAAATTTGCAACAGGCATCCAGCAGTTGATTGGCAATACGCCGCTGCTGGAATTGACACATATGGACATTCCGAACGGATGTCGCATCTTTGCTAAACTGGAGTATCTGAACCCGGGTGGCAGCGTCAAAGACCGTCTCGGTGTTTCATTGATTGAAGATGCGGAACGCCGCGGCGTGTTGAAGCCGGGCGGAACGATGATTGAACCGACTGCAGGCAATACCGGAATCGGACTAGCGCTTGCTGCAATCGGCAAAGGCTATAAGGTGAAATTTATTGTTCCTGAAAAATTCAGCCAGGAAAAACAATCCTTGATGCGCGCGCTTGGAGCGGAGGTTATCAACACACCGACTGAAGCTGGCATGAAAGGCGCCATTGCAAAAGCAAAAGAACTCGCAGAGCAAGAAAACGCGTTTTCGCCATCCCAGTTCTCGAACCCAGCCAACCCGGATACTTACGTCCGGACGCTTGGTCCTGAACTTTGGGAGGCGCTGGACGGCAAAATTAATGTCTTCGTTGCTGGGGCAGGATCTGGCGGAACGTTTATGGGAACATCCCGCTATTTGAAATCGAAGAACAAAGATATCAAAACGGTTATCGTTGAGCCGGAAGGGTCAATCCTGAACGGCGGCGAAAGCGGCCCTCATTTGACAGAAGGCATTGGCATGGAATTTTTGCCTGGTTATATGGATGAATCTTATTTTGATTCCATTCACACGGTTATGGATAAAGAAGCATTTGCGGCATTAAAAGAATTAGCGAAAAAAGAAGGCTTGCTGGTAGGCAGTTCATCTGGCGCAGCATATGTTGCAGCATTGAGAGAAGCTGAAAAAGCGGAACCCGGCAGCCATATCGTCACCGTATTTGCCGACTCGAGCGAACGCTATATGAGCCAGGATATCTACGGAAGAACGTTCGAGGAGGATAAAAATGAGAGCAAAAACTAGACTGATTCACGGCGGAATTTTTGGGGATGAAACGACTGGAGCTGTTTCAACGCCAATTTACCAAGTCAGCACGTATAAACAAGATGCAGTGGGCAAGTTCAGAGGCTATGAATATTCGCGTACAGGCAATCCAACACGTCATGCACTTGAGGAACTGATTGCAGATGTCGAATACGGACATGCAGGATTTGCCTTTTCATCAGGAATGGCAGCGATTTCATCTGTTATGATGATGTTTTCATCAGGTGATCATATTGTTTTGACCGATGACGTTTACGGTGGAACTTACCGCGTAATGAACAAAGTCTTAAACCGTTTCGGCCTTGAGTTTACATTTGTGGACACTGGTGATCTGGCAGCGGTTGAAGCGGCAGTCCAAGAAAATACAAAAGCGATTTTCATCGAAACACCGACAAACCCATTATTGAAAGTGACGGATATTGAAGCGGTAGCGAAGTTCGCGAAATCGAAAGGGCTGCTTACGATTGTCGACAACACGTTCATGACCCCGTATTTGCAAAATCCGATCAAACTCGGCGCAGATATTGTTCTTCACAGTGCAACAAAATACATCGGCGGCCATAGCGATGTAGTTGCCGGTTTAGTCGTTGTGAATACGCCTCAGCTTGCTGAAGAGCTGCACTTTGTCCAAAATTCAGTTGGTGCAGTGCTTGGACCGCAGGATTCCTGGTTGTTGATGCGTGGTTTAAAAACTCTGGGTATTCGCATGGAAGAAACAAACAGTAATACTTTGAAAATTGCGCAATTTCTGGATCAGCACGAGAAAGTCGGCTTGGTCATTTACCCAGGGCTCGAATCTCACGTTGGCCGTGAATTGATGCAAAAACAAGCGACCGGTTTTGGCGGGATGATTTCATTCGATGTAGGCAGCAGAGAAAAAGCTGGCGAACTGATTGCAAAACTTAAATACTTTACTCTTGCAGAAAGTTTAGGAGCAGTGGAAAGCTTGATCTCTGTTCCAGCTCAAATGACACATGCATCGATTCCTGTAGAGCGCCGCGGCGAACTTGGAATTGTCGATGGCCTTGTCCGTATTTCCGTTGGCATTGAAGATGTAGAAGACTTGATAGAAGATTTGGATAATGCATTGCAATAAAATAAGAGGAAAGAGCCGCAGCACGACGCTGCGGCTCTTTTTCTATGGAAAAAAGTGTTTGTCATAAAAATAATAAAAAAATAACTATCTATCTCTTTTTTTACTTTGGGAGGCGAAATATTACATTTGCCCTATTTTTAACAAAATTTAGAGCTGATAATATACTTATTAGAAGGAAAATTCTGATAGTAATGAGAGGGGAAGGAATATGAAGAAGAGTAAGTGGATTTCTATTCTATCCGCGAGTGCTTTAGCGTTATCTTTATACTCACCGGCGGCCGCAGCGCCGTCTGAAGCTGTAACGTCAACAAAAAATTGGGATAGCGAACGTTATGGGGACCGAGTCGATATTGACCAAACACTGAATCGGCAATCTCAAGACGCAAGCTTTATCAAAGAAGCAGAAAAGAAAATCAAAGCACAGGCGGATGAAGTGGCAGATGCTGAAGCAACAGCAGATGAAACATCGCCATTTACTTACGATGGCGGAACTAAATTCTTCCTTGATCGCGATCTGGAATTTAAGGAATTTACACTTCGCAGCGTCGGCAAAAACGTTGAAATTTGGGTAGCGAAAGACTTAGCTTATGGCCCGAAAAACCCGAGACCCGCTGATGTGGTAACTCAAGCGCAAGTCGATAAATTGCGTACGGAATTTGACAGCAATATTTACCCGAAAGCGACTGACTTCTTTGGAACGCCGGATCAGCTGGACGGTTCGAAGTCGCCATTGCCAAAAATGGTTGGATTGCCTGAAGGCTATTACGAGGGCTCAGATAAAGTTATTATGCTTGTTGATAACGTAAAAGATGAAGGATGGAATAATCCGTCTTATCCCTTCTTCGTAGCTGGATTCTTCTGGCAAACATTAGAAAACTATACAAACCGTAATATCATTACGATTGATACAAATTCATGGGCAACACGTCTTGAATCGACTTTTTTTGCAACAACGATTCATGAATTACAGCATTTGATCCATGCTGACAATGACCCTTCGGAAGAAACTTGGCTGAACGAAGGGATGTCCACATTCTCCGAATTCTTAGGTGGTTATGGCCATTCGGAGGGATCTATCAACTTTTACTTGGATCACCCGGAAAACTCTTTAGTCAACTGGGATGAGCATGGAAAAGCTGCCACTGGCCCCGAAACCATTGCAGATTACGGCCAGGTCTATTTGTTCACTCTATATATGTATGACAAATTTGGGCAAGAGTTTATCCGTGAATTAGCGGTCGATGGGGAAAGCCAAGGTATAAAAAGTGTCGATAAAGTTCTTAAGAAATATGGTTCTGACATGACCTTTACAGAAATCTATCAAGATTTCATGACAGCTTTAACGTTGGACCACTCAAATGTCGATAGCGCTTATAATTTTGACAGCATCGACCTTCGCGCTTTGCCGGTTGGCACAGATGGCAAAGTACGAGGCAAAACTGTGGATTATGAAAGTGCAAAAGTTTTTGAAAAAGAAGGCGTTCCAGCATGGGGCGGTGACTTTAAAGAATTTAACTTCGGCAGAGATGTAAGAGGCCTGAAATTTGACGGAGCTGACTTTCTTCCATTGCAGTGGGAAACTGTTGCAAATCCACTAGATGCCAGTGAACAAGTGCTGCATGCTAAAAACGGCGACGAAGCAGACCAAGCCTTGATCTTTGGAGCGACGGTGCCTGCAGAAAATGCAGTTTTAACATTTGACCATTATTACGATATTGAAGAACAATGGGATTTCGCTATGGTACAAGTTTCGACGGACAACGGTGAAACTTGGAAGTCGCTTGAAAATGAAAACACACGAAGCGACGTAGTTGCAGACGGCTACCCGACAATCAAAGAAAACGTGCCAGGCTTTACAGGCCATAAATTAAACTGGTCTACAGAAACGTTCGACCTTTCAGCCTATGCTGGACAAGAAGTATTGGTTTCTTTCCGTAACTTGACGGATTGGGGCTATAACGACAAAGGTTGGTTCATTAAAGATATTCAATTGGGCGATTTCTTTGCTGATGGATCTTCCGCAGAGCCATTCCAATCACTCGGCCAATTAAAAGGTGACTATGTGAATTTCACAACTACGTTCATCCAAACAAAGAAAAATGGCAAAGAGCGTGTTTTCCATGTAAATCCGTTTAACGTGACAAACAAGGAAGCTCTTGATTTGCAGCAAGTATTCCGTGAAGGCAACGTGAAGATGATTACGTCTTATGCAGCTGAGCCAGGGCAAAAAGAAGCCCAAGACTTCACATATGAAGTGCTGTTCAAAGGAGAAAAGCCAAACAAAGGAAAAAAGCAAAATTAAGATAGAGGCGGACTGCGGTCCGCTTTTTCTTTTGGGTGAATTTTGCGGTATGATAAGATATGTATAGAATTTGGTTTCGAAAGGAAGAGAACATTGTCGAAAAAATTAGATGCGTTTTTAGATGCCAACTTAAGCGAATTAAAAGAGCAAGGCTTATATAATGAAGTAGATCCGGTAGAAGGACCGAATGGACCGATCATCAAGGTCCGCGGCAAAGACTTGATCAATTTATCCTCAAACAATTATTTGGGGCTGGCAACAAATGAAGATTTGAAAAAAGTGGCGAAAGCGGCCATCGATAAATACGGAGTTGGTGCTGGAGCAGTTCGTTCCATCAACGGAACACTTGATTTGCATGTGCAGCTTGAAGAAAAATTGGCAGAGTTCAAAGGGACAGAAGCGGCAATTTCTTACCAGTCCGGTTTTAATTGCAACATGGCAGCTATTTCTGCAGTTATGGACAAAAACGATGCGATTCTTTCAGATCAGCTGAATCACGCGTCCATCATCGACGGTTGCCGCTTGTCGAAAGCAAAAATCATTGCGTTCAAACACTCGGATATGGAAGACTTGCGTGCAAAAGCAAAAGAAGCGACCGAATCCGGTTTGTACAATAAAGTTATGGTCATTACCGATGGCGTCTTTTCAATGGATGGCGATATTGCCAAACTTCCTGAAATCGTGGAAATTGCAAAAGAATTTGATTTGATCACATATGTGGATGATGCTCATGGTTCAGGTGTTACCGGCAAAGGGAAGGGAACTGTAAAGCATTTCGGTCTTGAAAAAGAAATCGATATGCAGATGGGGACGTTATCTAAAGCGGTTGGCGTTGTCGGCGGTTATGTAGCAGGCAAGAAAAACTTGATCGACTGGCTGCGTGTTCGTTCACGTCCGTTCCTGTTCTCTACGGCTGTCACACCTGGTGACGTTGCAGCAATCATTTCCGCTTTGCAAATGATCATTGATTCGACTGAACTGCACGATAAGTTATGGGACAACGGCGATTACTTGAAAAAAGGCTTGAAAGAGCTGGGCTTTAACATTGGGGATTCCGAGACGCCGATCACACCTTGTATTATCGGAGATGAGAAGCTGACGCAGGAATTTTCGAAGCGATTGTTCGAAGAAGGCGTGTATGCGAAATCCATCGTCTTCCCTACAGTTGCTAAAGGAACAGGGCGCGTGCGCAATATGCCAACTGCGGCGCATACTAAAGAAATGCTCGACGAAGCGATTGAAGTCTACGCTAGAGTCGGAAAAGAACTTGGCGTTATTAGTTAATTTATAGAAACCCCGCCCAGCTGCTTAAAGCTGGGCGGGGTTTCTTTTGTAGATAGAGGTATGCGTTCCATTATGGTTAAAACCTGCACCGCTATAGCAAAATATGCTCCAGCAATCCTCGAGTACGTTTCATAAAACAGAGAAAACGATTCTATAGCAGACTTGCAGCCGCATTAGTGTTACTTCTGTGCTTCAAAGAAAGTTGCGGCAAAAACTTTCGCTGCTATAAGCATCGCTTCTTCGTTGAAATCAAAGTTTTCATGATGATGCGGAAAGGCAAGCGAATCGTCTGCCATTTTTGCTCCGATAAAGAAGAATGCCCCAGGAACAACTTGTGTATAATAAGCGAAATCCTCAACAGGCATAACAGGCTGAATTTCAACCACGGCATCTTCACCGATCGCTTCGCGAGCGGCTAAACGGACAATGTCCATTGCTTCCGGATAGTTCCACAATGAATCATAGCCTGCTTCAATACTGACTTCAGCAGTGGCACCCATCGCACGCGCCACGTTTTCGGCAATTGCCGTTACACGTTCGCTTGCAAGCTTGCGGAGTTTAGGATTAAAGACCCGAATCGTCCCTTCCAAAACAGCTTCGCTCGGAATAACGTTGTCTGCGTCGCCAGCATGGAATTTGCCGATAGTGACGACCAGTTCCTGCAATGGATCAGTGTTGCGGCTGACGATTGATTGCAGCGCAATCATAATATGGCTTGCAGCCAAAATGGGATCTACACCGAGATGGGGTTCAGCACCGTGTGTGCCCGATCCCCGGACAACGATTTTGATGGTGTCTTCCGAAGCCTGCAAAAATCCATCGCGAACACACACCTTGCCATGCTCCAAATTGCTTTGCACATGCGCTCCGTAGACCAAATCTACACCATCCAAACAGCCGTCCGCAATCATGGCCCGTGAGCCGCCAGGAGGTGCTTCTTCGCCAAATTGATGAATTAATACAATGGTTCCGGGAAGCTCCTCTTTAATAGCCGTCATTGCCTTAGCAAAGCCGAGCAACCCGGCTGTATGTCCATCATGCCCGCATGCATGCATAACGCCTGGAACCGTCGATTTATAAGGCACGTTTTTCTTATCATCGATAGGCAGTGCATCAAAGTCTGCCCGAAAAGCAATCGTTTTGCCGGGTTTGCCGCCGCGAATATAGCCGACTACTCCATTGCCGCCAACGCCGCGGCGAACTTCCACACCCATGGCCTCAAGCTTATTAGCGATAAATTCCGGCGTTTCTCTTTCTTGATGGGATAATTCAGGGTGCATATGCAAGTAGCGGCGCGTTTCAATCATTTCTTCAAAGAGGGATTCGAGTTTATCTAAAACCATCGTTTGCATAATTAGGATGCTCCTTTAAGCGAAAAGAATATATAAAGTAATTTCGGAATAATTATACACCAAGAAAATCTATGAGGAAATCAATCCATAAAAAAACTCGTTGCCACATCTGGCAACGAGGAGATTAGATTACATCTGTTTTTTCGATCATATTCAAAAATTGGCGTGTGCGTGCTTCCTTTGGATTATTGAAGACGTCTTCAGGGCGGCCGCGTTCAACAATTTTGCCGCCGTCCATAAACAAAACTTCATCAGCGACTCCTTTGGCGAAACGCATTTCGTGCGTTACGACCACCATTGTCATTCCTTCAGAAGCCAAGTCTTTCATTACCTGAAGCACTTCGCCGACAAGTTCTGGGTCGAGTGCTGATGTCGGCTCATCAAAAAGCATCACTTTCGGTTCCAGTGCCAAGGCCCGTGCAATACCGACGCGCTGCTGCTGTCCGCCTGACAATTGGAATGGATAATAATCCATCTTGTCGCCAAGGCCAACTTTTACCAGCAATTGCTCAGCTTTTTTTCGTGCATCAGCTTTGTTTTGCTTCTGGACAATGACCGGTCCTTCCATAACGTTTTCAATAGCTGTCATATGCGGAAATAAATTATAATGCTGAAAAACCATGGCGGATTGTTGGCGAAAAGTTGTCACTTGTTTCTTGGAAAATGGTTTTGAAAAGTCAGCTGTGAGCTCGTCAATTGTTACCGTGCCGGCAGTCGGTGTCTCTAAGATATTCAAACATCTGAGGAACGTCGTCTTGCCTGATCCGGAAGGGCCGATAACAACTACGGCTTGCCCTTTTTGGACGTCGAGGTCAATGCCTTTCAGCACCTCAAGGTCACCAAACTTTTTGTGTAAATTTCTAATGGAAATCATGGCTCGCTCCTTACTGCTGTTGTTGAATGCCTTTATCACGCTTTAACGGGTCAGTAGACTCTCACTATGTGGGAAGTCAACTGACCGTAAAAGTCCAGTTGGATCAACTAACGCTCAGCGGGGATAAAACCCGCTGAGTGAGGTTTCTCTTTATCACCTAGATACATAGCGGTCAAATCGATGTTCCAGCCTGCCCTGTCCGATTGACAACAAGAAACAGACAACCCAGTAGATAAGAGCCGCTTGTCCGTAAAGTAATAAGAATTCATAGTTTGTTGCGGCAATTTGCTGAGCTACGCGGAACATTTCTGTAACAAGAATAAGTGATGCCAAGGAAGTATCTTTTACTAAACTAATGAACGTATTTGACAGGGGAGGGATGGATACGCGTGTTGCTTGCGGCAAGATAATGCGGCGAAGCGATTGAACGTAATTCATGCCAATGGTATCGGCAGCTTCCCATTGCCCTTTTGGTATAGAAAGAATAGATGCCCGGATCACTTCTGAAGCATAAGCTCCAACATTTAAAGAAAATCCAAAGACCGCTGCCGGAAACGGATCGATAACTATTCCGACAGTTGGCAATCCATAAAACAAAATAAAGAGTTGAACTAATAACGGTGTGCCGCGGATTACAGAAACGTAAATCCGAGCAATCACCTGCAGAATTTTAATAGTGGAAATACGGGCCAAAGCCGTAAGTACGGCTAAAATTAAGCCTAATACAAAAGAGATCAATGTTAACGGTATTGTTAACTGAATCAACCCTTCTAATAATGGACCCCAGGCTGATTGAGCAATTCCCATAAGCCGCTCTATTCTGACTGGATCTGAAAAAATACTATTCAAGTACATTTTCACCAAACCACTTATTGGATATTTCTTCGTACGTACCGTCTTCGATCATTTCAGCAAGAGCTTTGTTAACTTCATCTACAATTGCGCCGCTGTCTTTTCTGAATAACAAACCACTTTGTGCTGCATCGTCAGCCTCATCTACAACCTGGATGTTTGCGTCTGGACGTTGATTTAAAAAGTCTAGAACAGTTAAGCTATCGTTGACTGTTGCATCAACACGGCGAGAATTAAGCAATTCAATCGCTTGGTTAAAACCTTCAACGCCTTCGATTTCAGCTCCAAATGAACGAGCTGTTTCCGCGTAATTACTTGTTAAAGACTGTGCAGACAACTTGCCTTCTAAATCTTCAAAGCTTTTGACTTCCGTATTGTCTTTCCCTACAACCAGTACCGCTTTTGAAGTGATGTACGGATCTGAAAATGCATAGCTTTCCTGGCGTTCCGGGTTGATTCCTACTTGGTTAGCGACCATATCAAAGCGGCCAGCGTCAAGACCAGCGAATATAGCATCCCACTGTGTTTCTAAAAATTCCACTTCAACACCAAGGCGCTTTCCGACTTCTTGAGCAATTTCCACGTCAAAACCAGTCAATTTTCCAGCTTCATCGTGGAACGTGAAAGGAGGGTATGTCCCTTCAGTACCGACAACCAATTTTCCTTCTTCCTGGACTTTCGCTAACAGATCTTGTTCTGTGCTGCCAGAACCTGTAGCGCCGTCTGTTGTAGGATCTTCCTGAGGCGAGCCTCCGCCGCATGCAGCCAGAACGACTACAGAAGTGACTAGCAATAATAACAATAAGATAAATTTCTTCATTTTGATCTCCTCTGTTTCCTATAAAATTTTATTAATAGACCGCTTTCCCGTATTCCTTTGTTCCAACTCCATACTCCTATTTTTTATACCCTTCTTTTCTCTAAAAGAAACGATAAAACTAAGCCTAGCGGAATAGTCGGTTTAAAGGACGGAGAACGCCATCAATAATACAACACAGCTCGTTAAAGCAGGGTTTTCTGAGCTGTCTTATTATAGCACCACTAATTCAGGAGCTCAATAAAATAGTTCGAAATCAGGATAATAATAAAAAATGTTATGAGTTCTTCACTGATTTTCTTATTAAACCCTTTTTTCGACTAATGCTCTATAAGTATGCTGCAAAACGGTTGTGCTTATAAAGAAGAGTTATTCCAAATTTCGTCTAGCTAATTAATAGGTGGGCAGACCAGTAGCTCTGCTAAAAAATAATTGTGTTTTTAAAACGAACAACTTATAATGACATCATAGAGAATTGCGTAGAATCAACGAATATAACGTTGTTAATGTGTTTTTAGAGAGGACAAATGTTTTTTTAGTTGAAAGGGGTTTAAATAATGAAGCGTATAATAATCACCGGTGCATTAGGGCAGATAGGCTCAGAGCTTGTTGGGAAATTACAAGGTATATACGGAGTGGACAATGTATTAGCGACAGATATTCGTCCAGCGGCACAAGAAAATGGACCGTTTCAATTGCTGGATGTAACAGATGGGCAGCGGATGTACAATTTGGCAAAAGATTTTAAGGCGGATACGATGATGCACATGGCGGCATTGCTGTCGGCGACGGCAGAAGAAAAGCCTTTGCTTGCATGGAACTTGAATATGGGTGGGCTGGTGAATGCACTTGAAGCATCACGCGAACTCGGCATGCAATTTTTTACGCCAAGTTCCATCGGCGCTTTTGGACCTTCAACGCCAAAAAAGAATACGCCACAAGATACATTGCAGCGCCCAACTACGATGTATGGAGTCAATAAAGTTGCCGGAGAATTATTATGCGATTATTATTTCCAGAAATTCGGTGTAGATACACGTGGGGTGCGCTTTCCAGGATTAGTTTCATACGTAGCTCAGCCAGGGGGCGGTACCACCGACTATGCCGTTGACATCTACTACAAAGCAATTGAACAACAGCAGTATACGTCATATATTAAAAGCGGCACTTACATGGATATGATGTATATGCCGGATGCGCTGCAGTCGATCGTTGAGTTGATGGAAGCAGATGCGTCCCGTTTGGAGCATCGCAACTCTTTCAACGTGACGGCAATGAGTTTTGAACCGGAAGAAATCGCAGCCTCGATCCGCAAGCATATCCCAGATTTTAAATTGTCATATGATGTTGATCCAATACGCCAAGCAATTGCAGATAGCTGGCCAGACAGCATCGATGCATCAGCTGCCAAAAAAGAATGGGGCTTTCAAGCTCAATATGACTTGGATGCGATGACAGCAGATATGCTTGAGAAATTGAAAATAAAATTACAGAATGTATAAAAAAGAGCCCTTCACGAATTTTCGTGAAGGGCTTCTTGATTTAAATGCGTCCCGCAGAAAAAAATACGGTTCTGCAGAAAAAAACCGGGCACGAGATGTGCCCGGTTTTGATTATTAAAACAACAAATGGCCAATGCCGGCAATAATCGGCAAAGCGATAATTGTCCGAAGCAGGAAAATAACGATCAGATCAAGAATGTTGACCGGAATTTTCGAGCCGAGCAATAATCCGCCAACCTCAGACATATAAATAAGCTGTGTAACCGACATGGTGGCTACAACAAAACGAGTCAATTCAGATTCAATGCTTGCTCCTAAGATTGCTGGCAAGAACATATCGGCAAAGCCGACTACCATAAGCTGCGCGGCTTGCGCGGCTTCAGGAATACCCAATAAGTTCAAGTAAGGTACAAAAGGAGCTCCTAGAATCGCAAACACAGAAGTATATTCAGCTAAAATCAAAGCAATCGTACCGAATGCCATAACAACTGGGGCTACTCCAATCCACATATCAAGCACGTTTTTGAATCCGTCTTTGAAAAACTCACCGATTGAGCGGTTTTTCCCTGCTGTCTCTAAAGCATTTTCAAGACCGTGAGATGCAACGCTGTATCCTTCAGGTATAGCTTCTGATTGTGTATCTTGTTGTTTTCCATTCATAAATGTCGTCGGCTTGTTTGCCAATGGATAAATGCGAGGCATGATCAAAGCAAGGACGATACCGGATAAAATGACTGTGCCGTAATATGGCAAGAAGTATTGGCCAAGGCCAACTTCCTGAATAACAACGATTGCGAAGGTAATTGAAACAACAGAAAAAGTCGTTCCGATAATGGCAGCTTCGCGCTGAGTGTATTTATTTTGAGTATATTGCGTGTTTGTTAACAAGACACCGATTGTGCCGTCGCCAACCCAAGAAGCAAGAGCATCAACGGAAGAACGGCCAGGCAAACGGAAAAGCGGGCGCATAACTTTCACCATCATTGTTCCGAAAAACTCCAGTAATCCGAAATTCATCAATAGCGGCAATAACAAGCCGGCAAAAAGGAATATAGTGAAAAGGAAGGCAAGAAGCCCGCCAGCTGATAAGAGAAGTCCACCAGTGTTTTCGCTCCAAATGGCTTCTGGTCCAAATTGGAACATGACCATAACGGCAAAAACAGCACCAAGAATACGAACAATGGTCCAGAATAAATTAACATTGAATAATTTATCGAGGAATGAAACATGATGTTTTTCGTTAACTTTTCTGTTAATGAATATGATTGAACCTACTGCTGCAATAATCAATATGCCCATCATGATCCAAGGGGCATAGGCTTCAATTTCACCTGCCAGTAAATTCGCCAGCAAGGCAACAGGTACTGCCCAGCCATCTGCAGTCGGCACAGGTACAATAAACAGCAGAACTCCCAATAATGAAGGAATTAAAAATAATAGCCAGGTTGATAATGGATACTTTTTCACAAACGATTCCCCTTTTCCAATGAAATAAAAATGTAACTCTTCAGAGTATACATGATTTTAGTGTTGAAAGCGCATACTTTTTTGAAATATTAATATAATAATGAAATAAAAAGCCTGGATTTCCAAAAGGAAATCCAGGCTTTCCCATTAAAACGATTCTTCGAAATCTTGATCCCACCGATACGTATAAAAGCGTTCGCGTGTCAGCCAGTTTTCGGTATCCATATCACCTTGTGCTAACTTATGTTCCATTTCTTCAAGCATCCAGGCGGTTTGTGAGATATGAGCTTTCATTGCCGCCATCTTCTGGTCGCGGACCGCACTCATGTCATGGATAATGTCAGGCGCACCTAGCACGTCCAGTGTATTATTCGCAAAAGCGACGCAGTGAAGCTTCGGACGGTCTTTCATGCGGCGAACCGCTCTTACCATGGCTCGTGCGGTCGCTTCATGATCCGGGTGAACAGATAAATTCGGATAAAACGTAATGATCAATGATGGATTCAATTCGGTAATCAAATCGGTCATCATGCCAACCATTTTTTCATCATCTTCAAATTCGACTGTCTTATCCCGAAGGCCCATCATGCGCAGATCGGTCAGCCCCATAGCGTCTGCCGAAGCTTGCAGTTCTTTTTTTCGGATTTCCGGTAAAGATTCCCGTGTTGCAAAAGGAGGGTTGCCAAGATTACGTCCCATTTCGCCAAGGGTTAGACAAGCATATGTAACCGGAGTTCCTTGTTTGATGTATGTTGAAATCGTTCCCGACACGCCGAATGCTTCATCGTCGGGATGAGGGAAAACGACCAATACGTGCCGTTCTTGTGGTAGTGCCATATTTTCTTTCCTCCTTAATAACTGAATGGTGTTTCGCTGATTTGCAGCGCTACCGCCAATTTTCCTGTTCCGTCGTGCCCGGCAAGCAGCAATCTGCCATGCTCGTCCATTTCATAATGCGTAATGCCTTGTGCATAAACCCAGCCATGCGGCAGCTTTAAGCCAACACGATGCGGGCTTTCACCAACCACTTTGCCAAGTTCATAATTGATGACGACATTGCGGATAAAAGCTCCGGCATTAAAAAAACCTTCGTTAAAATGGGTAGCATACGACCCATTCGTTGTTTCAAGATGCAAATATACGTCTTTTCCCGCAAAAGCATCCAATTGGACCTGCAGTTTTTTTACTTCGACTAATTCCATAACGCTCCTCCTCAACATTCCTTCTTTTTTTAGTATAGGCAAAAGTTAATAAGAAAGCGATAACGATGCTTTGTAAGGGAAGCACTCTTATTAATGAAGAAGGTTATTAGGAATTTCTCATTAGCTTAACTTAAAAAAGGAGGCCGCAACTGCGGCCTCCTTTTAATATAGATTAAACTTCTGTAATTTCAATCTCAGGTTTCTCGAATTTGTTAGCAGCACCGTGCATTACCGGGCCAACGTATTCGTTCAATTTCCAGCCATGCTGGATAGCGGCCGATACAAACGTTTTTGCATCGAGCACCGCATCTTTAACGGATTTGCCATTCGCTAAGTTTGCAGTAATTGCCGCAGCAAAGGTGCAGCCTGCTCCGTGGTTATAAGTTGTATCTGTTTTTTCAGAAGTCAGCAAATAATGCGTTGTGCCGTCAAACAGCAAATCAGCTGCCTTTTCGTGCTTTAGCTGCTTTCCCCCTTTGATGACGACATATTGAGCGCCGTGTGCATGAATTTTTTCTGCTGCGGCTTTTAAATCTTCAACTGTCTGTAGAGTACCTATACCAGAAAGTTGTCCGGCTTCCACCAAGTTCGGCGTCACTACTTTAGCAACAGGCAGCAAATGGGCGATCATTGCATCAACATTTTCAGGGAATAACACTTCGTCTTCGCCTTTGCAAGCCATTACAGGGTCGATGACAACATCTTCCAAACCTGATTTCCGAATCGCTTTCCCGGCCATTTCAATAATATCAACTGTCGGCAGCATACCTGTTTTCAATGCATCAACGCCTGTAGAAAAAGCGGTTTCAAGCTGTGCATGAAGTGTTTCTACTGGAATTGGATGGATGCCATGGCTCCAGCCGTTGTTCGGATCCATCGTCACGATAACAGTCAAGGCATTCATGCCGTATGTGCCGTGTTCCTGGAACGTTTTCAAGTCTGCTTGGATACCGGCTCCGCCGGATGTATCTGAACCTGCGATCGTTAATGTCTTCTTAAGTGTCATCGGTCAAACTCCTTTAAAGTGATTTGCTTACTTAGTTTTATTTTACCAAAAATCGGCCTTTTTACAATGAATCGGTCTTGTGGGGAATCAGCAGAATCGCAGCAGTTATAGTGCTAAGCACAAAAAATGTTAGGGCAAATAATGCGACCACCCAGTTGCCGCTTCTATAAAGACCAATTGAGATGATAAATGTTAGAATGGATACAGCGGCCATAAATAAAACCAGGCAACCGATGCCGGCCTTTTTCGCCCCTTCTGGAGCACTGGAACCATTCGCCGCAGCAATTGTTTTTATTTTTTCTCGCCAATCAGCCACCTTCATCGCCCCTTTTGCCTATCCTATCACGGGGCACTGATGAAATGAATAGAAAGAGGGATGTTATATGGCAAAAGATCCGAAATTGACTGAAATCGAACGTTTGTTGAACGAAGTAAAAGGAAAAGGAGAAACAAAAGAATCCGGATTTTGGCGTGCAGCCAAAGTGATGATGGGTGTGTTCCGCAACTCGTTCTTAGTCCTCATCGCCGCTCTGCTTTTGCTGCTGGTAGCGCTGCCCCTTGGCACTTGGTGGATGATCCAAGGCTCTACCGCAACTGAAAGCAAAGGCGCTTTTCTGGAACGAATCCAGGATTTAAATGAACTGTCGACAGCAGAAGCTTTTTCAAAAGTAATTATTGAGCGTCAGGATAATGCACTGTTCGGCAAGGAAATCGGATTGGATTTGCCAGGGACAAAGCGCCAATTGCTCGTCGTTATTCCTGGATCAGTCCGTGCGGGAATCGATTTTTCCGAAGTTACCGAAGGTGATATTGTACTCGATGAAAACGCTAAAACTGCGACGTTGACTTTGCCGCCTGCAAAAATTTTAGGGGGGCCGGAATTGTTCATGGACCAAGTCGAGGTATATTCGTATGAAGGGCTGTTCCGGGATGAAACCGATATTTCAGAAGCATATGAACTTGCAGAAGAGGCGAAAAAATTAATGATAGAAGAAACGACTGGCCAGGGAATTCTGCAGACAGCTGAAGACAATGCTGCCCAATCAGTCAAAGAGATGTTCAACTTGGTTGATTATGACGTGAAAGTCCAATTTGAAGATTGAGGAGTGGGGTTATGGGAAAACAAATTTTTCAAAACGATTGGCAGGAAGTCGTAGGAGAGGAGTTTAGTAAGCCGTATTATTTGAAGCTGCGTGAGTTTTTGAAAGATGAATATGCAAATGAGACCGTTTATCCGGCAAAAGAAAACATTTGGACGGCATTTGAGCATACCGCTTATAAAGACGTGAAAGTCGTCATTCTTGGACAAGATCCGTATCATGGCCCGAACCAGGCGCACGGATTGAGTTTTTCGGTTCAGCCCGGTGTCCCGCATCCGCCAAGCTTGCGCAATATGCTGAAAGAATTGGAAGAAGACCTTGGCTGCAAAAAGCCAAAGGACGGCACACTGACAAAATGGTCTGACCAAGGTGTAATGATGCTTAACACGGTACTGACGGTCCGTGCAGGACAGGCGAATTCCCACCGCGATCAAGGATGGGAAACGTTCACGGATGAAGTTATCCGCAAACTCTCTGAGCGCAAAGAACCGGTCATTTTTGTATTATGGGGCAAACCGGCCCAAAAGAAGAAACCCCTTATCAATCTTGAACGGCATGATGTTATCGAAGCGCCGCATCCTAGTCCGCTCAGTGCAAGCCGGGGATTTTTTGGCAGTCGGCCTTATTCAAAAGTGAACGAAATGTTACAAAAGCGCGGACAGCAGCCAATCGATTTCTGCCTCGCTTAATGCGGTTTGGATCAAGCGTGTTAAAATGAAGAGAAACTTCAATCAGTGGGCTTCATCCACTGACTGTTAAAGCGGAATAAAAAAGATTAGAAACGAAAGGGGGATTCCGATGGCTATCGCACCTTCCCGGATTTTGGGTGAAATTGAGAAATACGCCAGCAAAGCGCAAACGGAAGATCCGGCGAAAATGCGCGAATCTGTTGCTGCCATTCGGGCGTTGTGCAACCTGCTACTGGATGAAGACGGACATGAGCAGGACCAGGACTTGAAGCCGCGTGCCATGCCACTCACATCTTCATCTCCAAAGCCCCAAATTTCTTTAGCTGAAAACAAGTTGAAAGAAGAAGACGCCAACGGAGATTCATTATTTGATTTTTAAGCGGAAAGAGGAGAACGTATGAAATTTTTCTTGATTGCCGGAGCGGTTAACGCATTGTTGTCCGTTGCTCTCGGTGCATTTGGTGCGCACATGTTAGAAGGGCGCGTCGCGGATAAATATATTGCCACTTGGCAAACAGCAGTACAATATCAAATGTTCCATTCGATCGGTTTGATGATTATAGCAATATTAATGAGTTCAGCATTTATTGGGCCACTCAGCTCGCTAAGTTGGGCGGGTTATTTGATGCTTGCGGGCATTGTCTTTTTTTCCGGCAGCTTGTACGTATTGAGTTTATCGGGCATCAGCGTTCTCGGTGCGATTACGCCAATTGGCGGCGTCGCTTTCATCGCTGGCTGGATCATGCTGATTGTTGCTGCTGCAAAAACGTTATAAGAACTTATTGGAAAAGCGGTTCGCCTTGGGCGGGCTGCTTTTTTTGTGGCATTTCTTGTAGAAAAGCGGAGAGTACATGAAGAAAGTTTCTTTTGTTATGTAGGCAATGCAGAAGTTCATGTTAAAACATTAATAGTTCATGTAAGAAATGAAGAACTTCATGAAGAAAATACTGGAATTTGTCCGAAAAGTAAAAGCCGCCCACAGGCGGCTTTAACTCTTTATACTTCTAAGAATTTCGTTAAACGCTCTGCGTCCAGGCGTGTGCCGACATAGAACGAGCCAAATTCGGCATAGCGAGCGCTGACTTCGTCAAAACGCATTTCGTAGACCAGTTTTTTGAATTGAAGAACGTCATCAGCAAACAAGGTAACGCCCCATTCGTAATCGTCAAAGCCAACAGAACCGGAGATGATCTGCTTTACTTTGCCTGCATAGCTGCGGCCGATTTTGCCGTGGCTAAGCATCAATTCTTTGCGTGCGTCCATCGGCAGCATGTACCAGTTGTCATCGCCATCGCGGCGTTTGTCCATCGGATAGAAGCAGATGTATTGAGAACGTTGAAGTTCCGGATACAATCGTGCGCGGACATGCGGGTTCTGGTATGGATCTTCGTCTGATTTACCAGCCAGGTAGTTGGATAATTCGACAACAGATACATAAGAATACGTTGGAACGGTATACGCAATCAATGTTAATTTGTTGTATTCCGTTTCAAGCTCGCGAAGTTCATCCATTGTTTCGCGCAACAACATCAACATCAAATCGGCTTTTTGGCCAACAATGGAGTACAAAGCGTGCGCTCCAGTTTTGTTTTCATCTGCCTGGTTTACTTTTTCAATAAACGCTTGGTATTCGTCGATAGCAAACTGGCGCTCTTCGTCAGTCAGCATTTTCCATGCTACCCAGTCCATCGAGCGGAAATCATGCAGGACGTACCAGCCGTCTAATGTAATAGCTGCTTCATTCATTTATTAAACACTCCTTTTAATCTTGCTCTCACAAAAATAGTTTATCACAACACCCATTTAACTTCCTGCATAAGAAATAGCTGTCACTAATTCGTCATGGCCTGGACGTCTTTTCAGCGGGGCATGAGTCGGTTAAACTAAGAGGAAGCTATTTGTGAAGAGGAGAAATTATGATGCCGTTATTTACAGAACAAACCAAATGGCGTTTTTGGGACCAGTCCTTGAGCGCAAAAGACCGATCTGCACTAGAGTCGTTCGCCGCAGATGATCTATTGTGCGAATTGGTCGGTTCAGGCAAAAGTCTGCCGACCATTCGCACGTGGGTCCATGATAATACAGTCGTGCTCGGCATCCAGGACCATCGGCTGCCTTACATCGGAGCAGGTATGGCATTGTTGGAGTCGCGCGGCTTTACGCCGATAGTCCGCAATTCCGGCGGGTTGGCCGTCGTGCTGGATGCTGGCGTCTTAAATATTTCGCTTATCATGTCGGAAAAAGAAAGCGCCATTGATATTTCGTCGGGATATGATATGATGCTCGAATTGATTCAGAACTTATTTCCCGAGGCGCCGATCGAAGCCTACGAAATTGTCGGCTCATACTGCCCTGGTTCCTACGATCTGAGTATCGGGGGCAAAAAGTTCGCAGGTATTTCCCAGCGCCGCATCCGCCGAGGCGTTGCGGTTCAAATCTACTTGTGCGTTGAAGGCAGCGGGGCTGAGCGTGCGGAATTGATCCGTAACTTTTACGAAGCGGGCCTTGCGGGAGAAGAAACCAAATTCGCATACCCGGTGATTCAGCCGGAAGTGATGGCGTCGCTCAGCGAGCTTCTAGAGAGGACCATCACGGTACCGGAAGTGGTGCTTGATTTGTATGGCATGCTCGGCATGCCGGCTCCGCAGCCGCTTCTTCCGGAAGAAATGGAGCTGTACAGGTTTTATTTGGACCGGGTAGTGGAACGGAATAAGAAAATGTTGCCAACGCCTCTTGAATGACAAAATGAGGCTAAAGTAAAATAGGAGTTAGTAGAAAATATTGGAGGTGTGCCATGAGCTATGCTACGCAAAAGTTAGCAGAAGAAAAAGTGTTTAAAGATCCGGTTCATCGGTACATCCATGTACGTGACCAGGTGATCTGGGATTTGATCAACTCGCGAGAAGTGCAGCGACTTCGCCGAATCAAACAATTGGGGACTTCTTATTTAGTATTCCATGGTGCGGAACATAGCCGCTTCAACCATTCACTCGGTGTATATGAAATTGTACGGAGAATCGTCGATGATATTTTCCATGAGCGCCCGGCCTGGGACGAAAGCGAGCGCCTTGTCGTCTTGTGCGCGGCGCTTCTTCATGACCTTGGCCACGGTCCTTTCTCGCATTCATTTGAAAAAGTGTTTCATGTCGACCATGAAGTTTTTACGCGGGAAATCTTGCTTGGCGACACGGAAGTCAACGGAATTCTATTGAAGGTTGCGCCTGACTTCCCGAAAAAGGTGGCTGAGGTAATAGCGAAAACTTACCCGAACAAACAAGTCGTCTCCTTGATTTCCAGCCAAATCGATGCGGACCGCATGGATTATCTACAGCGGGACGCCTACTATACGGGTGTTTCCTACGGGCATTTTGATATGGAACGGATTTTGCGCGTCATGCGCCCGGTAGAAGACCAGGTAGTCATCAAATCAAGCGGCATGCATGCCGTCGAAGACTATATTATGAGCCGATACCAAATGTACTGGCAAGTGTATTTCCACCCTGTTGCCCGCAGCGCAGAAGTGATTTTGCGGAAGATTTTGCAGCGGGCCAAGGAGTTAAGCGAATCCGGCTATAAATTTGAGCAGCCGCCGACCCATTTCATGGCGTTTTTCAATCGAACATTCCACTTGAAAGATTATTTAGCGCTTGATGAAGGAGTTTTGATGACGTACTTCCAACTGTGGATGCAAGAACGCGATCCGATCCTATCTGATTTAAGCGACCGTTTTGTCAACCGCCGGTTGTTCCAGTATGTCGATTTCGATCCGGGCAAAGACTACCGCAAGCTTGGGGAGCTTTCCCAGTTGTTCAGAAAAGCAGGGATTGACCCGGATTATTATTTGATAGATGATTCCACGTCCGATTTGCCTTACGATTTTTACCGGCCGGGTGAGGAGGAAGAACGCTTGCCGATCCATCTGCTCATGCCTGCTGGTGAAATCAAGGAACTGTCACGGTCCTCACAAATCGTCGATGCCATTTCGGGCAAGCGGCGAACTGATTACAAATTGTATTTTCCTGCAGAACTGCTGATCGACGGCAAGAAGAAAGCCGTCAAACAGCAAATTCTGCAAATGCTTCGAGAAGGAGGAGTATAATTGCTCCAGGAACACGCAAAAATAGTGGATTTTATTTCAATGGCCGAAGGCGTTACCGGCCGTAAAAAATTGCAAAAGATGATTTACATACTGAAAAAAATGGGTGTGCCATTTCAGGAAAAATATGAATTTCATATATACGGTCCATATTCGGAAGAACTGACGGCCCGCGTCGAGGAATTATGCGATATGGGGTTTGTTTCAGAAGCGCTTGAAGACAAAGGTTCTTACGTTCAATACAATTACAGTGTGACAGCAGAAGGGCTGGAATTCCGTGATGCGCTAGGAAAATCGGTGCTTGCCGATCCACTTCAAGCCCTCAAGCTAAATGAAAAAAGCAGCCGCTTTTTAGAGCTGACTGCGACGCTTTTGTATTTCGACCATTTGGAGCGGACGGAACAAATCGATAAGCTGCATATCGTCAAAGGCAAACTCAATTTCACGGATGAAGAAATTGGCCAAGCGTTTGAGTTTATTGAAGAGCTTGCTGTTTTGATGTAAAAGAAAAACTGTTGCATGTTGGCTTCAAAGCAAAAGGTGAAGTCAGCTAGAAGAAACCAGCACCATGCACAGCTGGTTCAAGCCCTTCTTCCATTCTGCAAGTACGAACACATCGAGTGGACTTATCAAGTAAAATGGAGCGGAAGCCGGCTGAAAACCGACTGCTCCTGCGTCGCTGCGCTAGCTTCATCGCAAACGTACTGTCCGAAATCCTTTCGGCCATTACGCGTCCGGCTGGAGCGCAATGAAAAAAGCTGCCGAGAGTTTCTCGACAGCCTGCAAAACTCCCGCTAGCATGAGTTTTGTTTTCTAATTTTTTATTGATCAGAGAAAAGTTTCCCTTTTGTACCGTAATCGCTTTTTTTCATGTCCTCGATAAAGACGACGACATTTTCGACCGGTGCACCGGTTGTTTCAGAAACAGCTTCCGTTACTTTTTCAACAAGTGCGCGTTTTTGGTCTTCTGTGCGGCCTTCGAGCATTTTAACAGTCACATATGGCATAATGGATACAGCTCCTTTTCTTGAGATTAACACCATCATAGCAGAACGGAGGATTGTACACATGGCAAATGAAGAAAAACCAAAACAAAAATTGGGCTTTACCATTATAAAAGACGATCCCACTGATGGCCATAAAGGTTACGGCATCGGATCGCTTTCCCTGGAAAACGTTTCTCCTGTCATCATTGATGTAGAAGAAGGAACAGCGGTGGTAGATATCGGCGCGATGCACGCGAGAAGCGAAGTCGAACGCGGCATCAAGTTCACCACTGACCCGGAAGACTCAGCAGGCGGCAAAAATTACTGGCTGGTATGGGTCACCATTGATTTTAATCCGCAAGGCCCTTATTATGCTGGCGTCGCTGCATGCGAAATGGTTGTCAACCGTGAGAAACGGCGGGGCTATAAGATTTTAGCGGACCATGTTAACCGCATGGACAAATCGATGAAACGCAAAATCCTTGTCGATCACATGGACGCCCCTTCAAAGAAAGTATTGCATGACTATTTGAAGGGCCACAATGAAGAAATGTGGAACCGCAGTTCAGAACAGCTTCATGCGGATTTAAACGTATGAATTGTGCCTGAAAATGAACGAATTGTGACAGTTGAAAATGCGCTTTTTAGCAGTTGAAGTTGGGTTGAAAAGGAAGTACACTAGATACAGCTTTAAATATAAAGCTAGGACACCTGTAATGCGAGCGGGTGATGTGAGCCATTGCGTCAACCCAAGCCAATGCCTCATGTTTCTTGCTCCGCATCATCAGGATCAAAAAGGTTTTCTGTGAAGGGAAAAGGTTCCCTGTACAGGAAACCTTTTTGTTTGGGGAATATAGTCCGGCACAGTGGGTAAAGAAGCATGTAGAAAAAAATATTGCACTTTCCTTGAAAACACTTATACTTTTAAAAGTATGCAAAAAAAGCACTTTACTTGAGTAAAACATATTCTGGATGATAAAGGAGTTTGATTATAGATGGCAGGATTTTGGTACACAGAAAAGCAGACGGAAAATTTCGGGATTACGATGAAGATCAACAAAACGCTTCATACAGAACAAACGGATTTCCAATATCTTGAAATGGCTGAAACAGCCGAATGGGGCAATATGCTGTTCTTGGATGGCATGGTCATGACATCTGAAAAAGATGAATTCGTCTATCATGAGATGGTGGCACATGTGCCGCTCTTTACACACCCGAACCCGGAAAATGTATTGGTAGTAGGCGGCGGCGACGGCGGTGTAATCCGTGAAGTGTTAAAGCACCCGTCTGTGAAAAAAGCGACGCTTGTCGACATTGACGGCAAAGTGATCGAGTACTCAAAAAAATTCTTGCCATCGATTGCATCGGGGCTGGAAGATGCACGTGTTGAAGTAATCGTCGGGGACGGTTTTATGCACATCGCGGAATCAGAGAATAAATACGATGTAATTATGGTCGATTCAACTGAACCGGTTGGCCCTGCAGTGAACTTGTTCACAAAAGGCTTCTATGCAGGAATTTCACGAGCGTTAAAAGAAGACGGCATCTTTGTCGCGCAATCGGACAACCCGTGGTTCAAAGCGGACTTGATCGAACAAGTGCAAAAAGACGTGAAGGAAATCTTCCCGATTACAAAACTGTACTTGGCGAACATCCCGACATACCCATCAGGCCTATGGGCATTCACGATCGGTTCGAAAAAATACGATCCGTTGGCTGTGCCGGCTGAGCGTTTCCACGAAATCGAAACGAAATACTACACGAAAGAATTGCACAATGCTGCATTCGTATTGCCTAAATTCGTAAAAGATTTGGCAGGCGAGTAAGCGATGAGATTCGACGAAACGTATTCCGGTAAAGTATTTATCAAAAGCCATCCGAACTACGAAGAATCCAAAGCGGTTCTTTATGGCATGCCGATGGACTGGACAGTAAGCTACCGTCCGGGTTCCCGTTTCGGCCCAAACAAAATCCGTGAAGTATCGATCGGTCTGGAAGAATACAGCGCGTATTTGGACCGCGAACTTGAAGATGTGAAATTTTTCGATGCTGGCGATATTCCGCTGCCTTTCGGCAATCCGGAAAAAAGCTTGCTGGAAATTGAAACATATATTCACACGTTGCTGAACGACGGCAAAATTCCAATGGGCATGGGGGGCGAGCACCTTGTTTCCTTGCCGGTTATGAAAGCTGTCGCCAGCAAATACGAAGATTTGGCGATCATTCATTTTGATGCGCATACCGACCTTCGCGAACATTACGAAGGCGAAGAATATTCCCATTCAACGCCAATCCGCAAGATTGCCGACCATATCGGGCCGTCGAACGTTTATTCATTCGGCATTCGTTCCGGTATGAAAGAAGAATTCCAATGGGCAAAAGAAAACGGCATGCACATTTCCATGTTTGAGGTGCTTGAGCCGCTGAAAGAGGTCTTGCCGACACTTGCAGGCCGCCCGGTCTACGTGACAATTGATATCGATGTCCTGGATCCGGCGCATGCGCCTGGAACCGGAACTGTTGATGCAGGCGGCATTACATCACGCGAACTTTTGGCTTCGATCCATGCCATCGCAGCTTCCGACATCAACGTCGTCGGCTTTGATCTAGTGGAAGTGGCGCCGGTTTACGATCATTCCGATCAAACAGCGAACACAGCCAGCAAATTGATCCGCGAAATGATTCTTGGCTGGGTAAAATAAGAAAGTGGAAAGCTCCTAGAAATAGGGGCTTTTTTATGTTGTTTTATCATACGCACCTTTCTTCTGGAGCAATCAGGTTTAATTTGTTTGATTTAGAGAAAAGTATAACTAATTGTAAGGTTAGGAGAGGTGTATCATGCATGAATTTAATGATAGTTTTATCCAAGTTCTGCTTTTGTTGGCCATCGCCATTGCAGTTGTAGGGGTAGCTAAAAAACTTAGGCAACCGGACACTATCGCACTTGTGCTGGTTGGGCTCTTTTTGGGAATCGTTACCCTTCCTATTCCTCTGATAGACCAGGCTGAAGAATTTATCACCCAATCAAACGTTTTTCAAGCGGTCATCATTTCCTTGTTCTTGCCAATTTTGCTTGGAGATGCCACGTTGAAACTGCCGTTTCGCCATTTATATAAATGGAAAAAGACGGTTTTGTGGATGGCTTTAGGCGGAACATTTTTATCGTTTATTATTATCGGCTTTTCTGCACATTACCTGATCGGTTTGCCGATTGCTGTGGCTTTCACTTTTGCAGCTTTAATGAGTGCAACTGATCCTATCAGCGTGCTTTCAATATTCAAGTCCGCGAAGGTTTCAGAAAAGTTATCGACAATCATGGAAGGCGAATCCTTATTTAATGACGGTATCGCAATTGTGCTCTTTCAGATTTCCTCTCTTTATTTGCTGACGTACATCGAAATGGGCTGGGCAGGAGTGGGCAGTGGCGTTTGGCTGTTTCTTCGTTTTGCGATAGGTGGAGTTTTAGTGGGTCTTGTTCTTGGATTTATTTTTTCCCAAATCATTCGATTCTACGATGATTATCCATTTGAAATTGCGATTTCAGCCCTCTTGTTTTTCGGCAGTTACTTTATTGCCGAGCATTTACATGTTTCCGGAGTTATTGCGGTCGTAGCAGCCGGCTTTGTGTTCGGCGATTATGGCGGGAAAATCGGTATGTCCGAAAATACAAAAAGGAATATCAATGTCTTTTGGGATGCTATTACACTCATTGCCAATTCATTGATTTTCTTGATTGTCGGCTTGGAAATCCGGAATATCGATTTTTCCGGCCGATGGAATATTATAATATATGCCGTCCTTATTGTGATAGGCGCAAGAATCCTGGCGCTTTTTTTCAGTACAATGCCAGCAAAAAGCTTAAACCGAAAAGAACGGATTTTACTGAATTGGGGCGGATTGAAAGGAAGTTTGTCAATTGCGTTGGCATTGAGCCTGCCTGCAGATTTTGAAGGAAGAGAGACTGTGCTGCTCCTGACATTTGCTGTCGTCTTGTTTTCTTTGATTGTCCAAGGTTTAACGATCAAACCGTTAATCCGTAAATTGGGACTTAATGAGAAATGAATTACCCGGCAACCCGAAAGGTCTATCGGCATGGGCGTTCATTAGATTCTTTGCACTCAAAGCGATAAGATAATGAAGAATACATGATTGGAAGAGGTGCTGACTATGGAATTGTATAAATGGGCGGGCAACCGGGATCAAGGTGTGGCGATTCTCGCAGCCTTTCCAAATTCAAGGCTGATTTACTTGATGAACGGCGAGGAATCGGTAGTTCTTTTCGAATCAGACGGAAGCACTCCAGTTCAAGGGTTTGAAGGCTACCAAGTATTGGATGCTGTCGGGGATATCAATGATGGCTATTTTGCAGTGTTCAACAATATTCCCGTAACAGAGGAAGGACGGGAACTGTTCGAATCGCGCTTTAAGAATAGAGCAGGCATGGTTGAAAAAGAGCCAGGATTCGCGGCCATTCGCATTTTGCGGCCATTCAATTCAGACACATATATCATCTTGACGCTATGGAAAGATGAACAGTCGTTCAAAGATTGGCAGCAATCACAGGCATATGGCCATGCGCATGCGAAGCGTGGCACTGAAGAAGGCATCGACAAGCGCCCGAACATATTTCCTCGTTCATCTTTTGTGAAAACTTATACGAGATAAGCTAAGGCTGAGCTTTAACCAAATCTAAATTAAAAGGAGCGCGCGTATTTGACATAAGGATACGCATGCTCCTTTTTGAGTTGCGTCCGGAAACTTAATTGAAAAACACTGCAGACTCAGGCTATAATGATAAGGTTATCAATGAACGGGGAGGCGGATAGTATGCAGAAATCCGTAACGATCAAGCTCACGACGACAATCCGCCAGCCGAATGTGGCTGATCAAGTGATGGAAATGCGGTCGAAAGGCACGTTGACAGAGAAAAACAACTTGCGCTATCTGCAGTATGCAGAAAAGCAGGAAGATCTCGAAATTCGGACAGTTGTGAAACTTAGCGAAGACGAAGCACTTATTTTAAGAAGTGGCGGTTTGCAAATGCGGCTCCCATTTCTATTACATAAAGAGCAGACGGGCAGCTTAACTAGCACGCAAGGTTCGTTCATGTTAACTACTAAAGCTCATGAGTTGTCGGTTAGCGATAACCGTTTTAAAGTCCGATATGATTTGGCTATGGGAACCGAACATGTTGGAGAATACGAAATGGAAATACAGTTTATGGAGGGAAAATGATGAATGCAGTAGAGAAAGTTCAACATACGATCAAGCAAGTTATCAGTGAGGCGATTCAGAAAGCGGAATTGACAGCAGAACCGGTATCGGTTCATCTGGAATCGCCGAAAGATAAAACAAATGGAGATTACGCGACGAATATTGCCATGCAGTTGACAAAGCTTGCTAAAAAGCCGCCGCGCGCAATTGCAGAAGCGATTGTTGCCAACCTTGATAAAGATGCGGCGAATATCGAAACAGTGGAAATCGCTGGACCTGGTTTCATCAACATTACGATCAAAAAGGATTATTTACTGGATGTTGTAAAAACGGTTCTTGAACAACAAGGGGAATACGGCCGCTCGAATTCAGGCGGTGGAGAACGCGTTCAAGTCGAGTTTGTTTCAGCAAACCCGACAGGTGATCTTCATCTTGGCCATGCCCGCGGAGCTTCAGTGGGTGATTCATTGTGCAACGTGCTTGATTTAGCAGGCTACAACGTATCCCGTGAATATTATATCAACGATGCAGGAAATCAAATCAATAATTTGGCGCTTTCGATTGAAGCGCGGTATTTTGAAGCGCTTGGCCAAGGGGACAGCATGCCAGAAGATGGCTACCGGGGCCAGGATATCAAAGACATCGCTGAAGATTTGGTGAAAGAACACGGCGACAAGTTTGTCAGCATGACTCATGAAGAGCGTTATAAAGTTTTCCGTGAACATGGCTTGAAAGTGGAACTGGCGAAACTGCAGAAAGACTTGGCGGATTTCCGGGTTGAATTCGATGAGTGGTTCTCCGAGACATCCCTGTATGAAAAAGGCGAGATTGACATTGCATTAAACAAGCTGCGCGACAATGGCCATATTTTCGAAGAAGAAGGTGCGACATGGTTCCGTTCGACGACATTTGGCGATGACAAAGACCGTGTGCTGATCAAAAACGACGGTTCGTTCACATACCTGTTGCCGGATATCGCTTATCACGATGATAAATTGACTCGAGGATTCGATAAGCTGATCAACATATGGGGGGCGGACCACCACGGTTATATACCACGTATGAAAGCGGCAATCGAAGCGCTTGGCTATGATCGCGATACGCTTGAAGTGAGCATCATCCAAATGGTGCAGCTATACAAAGACGGCGGAAAAATGAAGATGAGCAAACGTACGGGGAAAGCTGTAACGATGCGTGAACTAGTGGAACTTGTTGGACTTGACGCAGTCCGTTATTTCTTCGCGATGCGTTCAGGCGATTCGCATATGGATTTCGATCTGGACTTAGCAGTATCCCAGTCAAACGAAAATCCGGTTTACTATTCGCAATACGCTCATGCGCGCATTTGCTCCATCTTACGCCAAGCGGACAGCCAAGGATTTTCGGCTTCAATTGAAAACTTAGATTTGTTGAAGTCTGAAAAAGAAATCGATGTCTTGAAGAAAATTGGCGACTTCCCGCAAGTTATCGCAGATGCTGCAAAGCTGCGCTCGCCTCATCGTGTAACAACTTATATTCAGGATCTTGCAGGAAACTTCCATAGCTTCTATAATGCCAATAAAGTATTGGATGCCTCGAATAAAGAGCTGACATGTGCCCGTATCGCACTGATTACGGCTGTTAAAGTAACACTTGCCAACGCATTGAAAACAGTAGGCGTGGCTGCTCCGGAAAAAATGTAAGAGACAGCAAGAAACTTTGGTGTATAATAAAACCGAAATGACAATTCCATAATCTATCATAAAGGTGCTTATGTCTAAGAACATGAGTTAAAAGGGAAGCCGGTTCAAATCCGGCGCGGTCCCGCCACTGTAAGTGAGCGCTATCTGCAGAATGCCACTGAAGAAAACTTCGGGAAGGCGCAGCAAGCAATGCTCACAAGCCAGGAGACCTGCCTTTATGAAACGCCCACATGCTTGCGAGGACAGGCTGGATGCATATCCTTTTTTATGTCGTCCTTCCAATCTCCCGCATTTATGTGGGGGATTTTTTAATTTGAAACGGAGGATATTATTGATGAAAAGAATTTGGAAGTTTGGTGTAAGTGCAGGATTGGCAGCAGCTTTGCTTGCAGGATGCGGGCAGGAAGCAGCGCCTGCTGAGCAGGAGACGGCTACTGAAACGCCGGCAGCGCCAGCGGAAACAGAGGCGGCATTTCCAGTAACGTTGACTGATGCGGTAGGAGACGAAATTACCATCGAAGAAGAGCCAAAAGCAATCGTTTCAATGATTCCTTCAAATACAGAAATTGCCTATGAACTTGGATTGGACGATAAGATTGTTGGTGTATCTGACTTTGACAATTATCCAGAAGAAGCGGCAGAAGTGGAAAAAATCGGCGGACAGGAATTTAACGTAGAAAAAATCATTTCTTTGCAGCCGGACATCGTGCTTGCCCATGAATCAGGTTTAGGAATGGGCGATGCCGGACTTCAACAATTGCGTGATGCCGGAATTAAAGTTTTCGTCGTAAACAATGCGGAGAACTTCGAGCAAGTGTATGAAACAATCGATGTTATCGGCAAGGCGACCGGAGCGCAGGAAGAAGCGGAAGCTGAAATTGCCGAAATGAAACAAGAAGTGGCCGACATTGAAGAAAAAGCCGCAGCAATCAAAGAACAGAAAAAAGTATTTATTGAAGTAAGCAGTGTTCCTGAAATTTACACGACAGGAAGCGGTACGTTCATGGACGAAATGCTTTCCCTGATCAATGCTGAAAACGCAGCTGGTGATCTGGAAGGATGGGCAACTATTGATCCGGAAGCGATTGTAGACAGAAACCCGGATGTAATCGTTACAACAGAAGGGACGTACAATCCTGAAGCTGTGGATCAAATCATGGGCCGCGGTGGATTTGCTGAGGTAGCTGCTGTAAAAGAAAAAGCTGTTTACGAGGTGGATTCCGATATGGTCAGCCGCTCAGGCCCACGCTTGACGGACGGATTGGAAGAACTGGCAAAAGCTGTTTACCCAGAGGTTTTCAGTGAATAAAAGCACGGCAGCCTATATCGTTTCTCTTGTTATTCTGGGAGGAGCTGTATTGCTGGGTGTATTGGTCGGAACGGTTTCCATTTCTCCGGAAGTGCTATGGAACCGGAGTGCCGATCCTTCGGCAGCCAATATTTTATGGAATATCCGGATGCCGCGTGTTGTGCTGGCGGGTCTAGTTGGAGCTTCTCTCGCCATTGCGGGAGCAGCGTTCCAAGGACTTCTTAAAAATCCGTTAGCCGACCCCTACACTTTAGGAGTGTCGTCCGGTGCCTCAGTAGGCGCTGTGATGACGCTCTTTTTCAGTATTTCAGTGCCTTTTTTAGGGATGTTCACGCTGCCGGTCATGAGCATGATCGGGGCGCTCGCAACCATGCTTGCTGTCATGGGGTTTGCGAAATTGGTGGACCGGTCAATGAAAATGGAAACAGTGATTCTGACCGGCATCATTTTTAGTTCTTTTCTTGGTTCGGTCATTTCACTTATGATTGCCTTGACGGGGGAAGAACTGCGCCAGATTATCGGATGGCTGCTGGGAAGCGTATCGATGCGCGGGTGGCCTTATGTTCAAATGGCTTTGCCATTTTTTCTCGTCGGTTCTTTTGTTTTATGGCTGAATCGCCGTGAACTGAATGCGATGCTTTTTGGGGAAGAGCGGGCCCGGCATCTAGGAGTTGATGTACGAAAAAGGAAAATGATGATTTTGATCGGCGGCTCTGTTTTAACAGGAGCAGCAGTTTCTGTTTCAGGCACCATCGGTTTTGTCGGGTTGGTTGTTCCACATATGGTCCGTCTTCTTTGGGGAGCGGATCATCGCCATGTTTTGCCATTGTCTTTCATCAACGGAGCGGCGTTGCTCATTCTTTGCGATTTAGTGGCGCGGACAATTATTTCACCGACAGAGTTGCCGATTGGAGTAATCACATCATTTATTGGAGCGCCGGTTTTTGCGTTTATCTTTTTCCGGCAGCGGAAAGGAGGAAGTTAATATGCTGCGAATAACTGGAGTAACTGGCGGTTATGGCGAGAAAAAAGTGGTTAGGGACGTTTCTTTCCATGTGAAAAAAGGCAATATGCTTGGAATATTAGGTCCCAATGGCAGCGGAAAATCGACATTGATGAAGCTGATCAGCGGCGTCTTGCCGGCTGAAAGTGGAACCATTGAAGTGGATGGCCAGCCTATCTCGACTTTTTCTGCAAAAGAACTGGCAAGGAAAATGGCAGTCTTGCCGCAGCTTCACGCACATGCTTTCGAACATACGGTTCGGGAAACAGTGTCACTCGGCCGCTACCCGCATCAAAGCGGATGGTTTTCATCTTGGTCGGAAGAAGACGAATCCGCTGTATCGGAAGCTATGCGTTTGATGAACATCCGGCAATACGAACATACATTAATCGACCGAATGTCTGGAGGAGAGCAGCAGCGGGTATTCGTTGCTCAGGCGCTGGCGCAAAATGCTTCTATTCTGTTGCTGGATGAACCTACTAATCATTTGGATATTAATCACCAAAAAGAATTGCTTGATACCATCAAAAAACAGGCGATCGAAAAAGAGTTGACGGTAGTGTCCATTTTTCACGACATCAACTTGGCCTCAATGTATTGCGATCAGCTGCTGCTGCTGGACGGCGGCCAAATCCAACGCATAGGTGAACCTCATGAAGTGGTTCGCGAACAAGATATTGAAGCTGTATATAAAACCCGGGTCAGCAACCATCCGCATCCTGAGTTGCCGAAGCCGCAAATTACGCTGCTTCCCGGAATCAAGCGACCCGTTTTACAATCCCTTATCACTGCAGAAGATTTTGCCGTTTCTTCTGATTATGTTCTCTACCAAAGCCCCGTTCCATTAAAAACTGTTTCATCTGCAGTTATCAATGCGGGTGCAGGATGGTACCGGACATTTATGAACCGGCATGTCAGCGACACTTATGAATGCGATGATAGTACACAGGAAATGGCGGATTTTATTGAGCAGGAAGGATTCAAGCCAACGGATACAGTAGGTATGATGACGGCTGTCAGGACGGAAGATGCAATTGTCAAAGAATACATGGGACCATTTGGTTCGGTCGTCATCGTGGTCACCGCTGGAGTCGGAAATGCGGTTGACGTTTCACAGGCACTTGATCGAGCTGTCAAAGTCGGAACAATCAATACATGGATTTTCGTCAATGGCGAGCTGTCGGATGAAGCGTTTATTCAAGCGATGATCACTGCGACAGAAGCGAAATCAAAAGCACTGCATCATGAAGAGGTGATGGATCCGCTGACGAACACGATTGCGACGGGTACATCAACAGACAGCTGCTTAGTGGCTGCTTCTCAGCAAGGCGAGCGCCTGCCTTATGCTGGACCGGTTACGGAACTAGGCAAAATGATTGGTGCCGGAGTTTTCGAATGTACGGTTAGGGCAATCCGGCTGTATCGCGAGGCCAAAAAAAGATGATGATCCACCTCACTGTTATAGCGATCGGCTTGTTGCTGGACCGCATCATAGGTGATCCGCCAGCATGGCCGCATCCAGTCCGATGGATCGGATCTTTGATTTCGAAACTGACCAAGAAGTGGAACCATGGACCGAAGGCATACCGCAACGGCTTCTGGATGACGGGTATTGTAGCAATATGCGCCTTTTCCGGTGCCCTTTTCTTGGTTTTGATCGGCCACTCGATTCATTGGACGATTGGTGCAGCGGTCGAAGCTTTGCTGATAGCTGCCGGCCTTGCACAAAAAAGTTTGGGGGATGCTGCAGAAGAAGTGTATCGGCCGCTCATCAAGAATGACTTAGTCAAAGCACGAGAAAAATTAGGATGGATTGTCGGCCGGGATACCGATAGGCTGAATGAAAGCGAAATTACCCGTGGTGTGGTTGAGACGGTATCCGAAAATACGAGCGACGGCATAACTGCACCGCTGTTTTGGGCGTTTTTGCTGGGTGCGCCAGGACTATGGCTGTATAAAGCCGTGAATACGTGCGATTCGATGGTCGGGTATAAAAATGAAGAATTCCAGCGGTTCGGCTATGCATCTGCCCGTTTGGATGATTTGCTGAACTGGATTCCAAGCCGTATCACCGGACTCTTGATTTTGACGATGACTAAAAACGCACGATCTCTTACTATACGTCAACGTTTTGTGGAGTGGAAGCGCGACGCTAAAAAGCACCCAAGCCCGAACAGCGGATGGTTGGAGGCTGCAACAGCGATACAGCTTGGCGTTGAACTTGGCGGCATCAATACATACAAAGGGGTTGTATCGATTCGGGCGCGGATGGGCACACCTGTTTTCCCGCTCGAAGCACGCCACATCCATGAAACGACTAAACATATGCACTTGGTGACTTTCTGGTTTTTTATCTTATTTGCAGTAGGAGGTCTATTGCTTGAACTTACCTAATCACGGGGCAAATCCAACGCGGTTGTACAAACAATTAAAAATGGAACCTCCGAAACGGCTCCTGGATTTTAGTGAAAACGTCCATCCGTTTGGTCCTCCTGCGTTTTTGGATGAACTTTGGTGGGATTTGCGAGAACTTGTCAGCCATTATCCCGATCCTGATGCAGAACCATTTCGCAGCGCAGCTGCTGTATTCCATGAAGTTGCCCCTCAACAGATTGCAGCAGGAAACGGCGCGGCAGAAGTATTTACTTGGCTTGCCCGGCGGTACCGGGAAAAGCGGGTAGCGTTAATAGAACCGGCGTTTTCCGAGTATCGGATAACGTTAGAAGCAGAGAATGCAGAAGTTGTCGCTATCCAGCTGAAAGCGGAAACCAATTGGAAACTGCCGATAGCGGAAATTATAAAAACGGTTGAAGGATGTACGGCATTATACATCTGCAATCCGCACAATCCGACAGGTTTGCTTGTTTCTAAAGAAGAAATAATGCAAATAGCGGAAGCATGCCGTAAAGCTGGATGCGAACTGGTTGTCGATGAAGCGTTCATTGATTTTATCGGTGAGGAGCATTCGGTTGTCTCTTGCTTGAAAGAGTTTCAGAATCTTATTGTGGTCCGCTCGATGACTAAAATGTATGCAATTCCAGGGCTCCGGCTCGGCTATGTTTTGGGAAGTCCTGCTATCATAGCAGCGTTAAAAAATGGAGCAGCCCATTGGAATGTAAATGGGCTGTCCGCTCAAATTGGGGCGCGTTGTTTTAGGGAAGTTCAATACCGAAAACAGATCATCCGGTCCGCAAAGGAAGAACGCTTAGAAATGACCGGATTTCTAAGGGGCAATGGTTGCACGGTAACTGATTCCGCTGTGAATTTCCTATCTTTTCAATTGCCTGATCCGGAACAATCCGACCGGTTTTTCGACGATATGCTGAAAATTGGTATTGTGCTTCGCCACACTAAATCGTTTCAAGGAATGGATGGCCAGTGGTTCCGGATCGGCATGAAATCCGCTGATCATATGAAGAGACTGAAGGGGGAGATAGCGAAATGGCTAACGGAAGGCTGATTTTTATCAGTGGGGGCGTCAGGAGCGGGAAAAGTGCATATGCTGAACAGCTTGTGGTGGCTTCCGGCGCAGTCCGAAACGTCTACCTTGCAAGCGGACAGGCCCACGATGCGGAAATGAGAGCGCGAATCCGGCGGCATCAGGACGACCGCTCCGGCCAAGGATGGACGACTGTTGAGCAGCCGACGGATTTAAAAAAAGTGCTTCCAAAACTTTGCAGTGGCGACGCGGTTCTTTGGGATTGTGTAACAGCTTGGCTGGCAAACGAACTTTACGAAGGCTGGGAACAAGGGACTCCATGTGCGAAAAAGCCGGGATGTATGGAACAAAAATGGCTGGAATTGCAGGAGGCAGTGATTGAACTGCAGCATCAAGCGCAGCTTTTAGTTATTGTTTCAAATGAAGTGCTGGATGATTTTGTGCGCGACGAGATGTATCAAAGATGGCTTGGGAAAATTCATCTCTGGTTAGTAGCCAGGGCCGATCAAGCGTTTGAACTGGAAAATGGAGCCGCTTACAGAAGGAAGGGATAAAATGCGTGGAATAATGATTCAAGGCACGGCGTCTGATGTCGGAAAAAGCTTGATTTGTACAGCGTTCTGCCGGATTTTATCCGATCAAGGAATCTGCGTAGCGCCATTCAAATCCCAAAATATGTCGAATAATTCATATGTCACTGTGCTTGGCGAGGAGATCGGCAGAGCCCAGGGTGTCCAGGCAGAAGCTGCAAGGACAGTCGCAACAGTTGACATGAATCCGATTTTAATGAAGCCCGAAAGTGATATGAAATCGCAAGTTATTTTATTCGGCAAAAAGATCCAAACGATGGACGGCATGGATTACCGGACAAACTTTTATGAACAAGGGCTGGCGGCAATTGACCGAGCACTGGAGAATCTTTCAAAATCCTATACGCATTTGGTCATCGAAGGAGCGGGAAGCCCTGCTGAAGTAAATTTAAATGACCGGGAAATTGTTAACATGGCGGTAGCCGAACGCGCGGACGTTCCAGTGATCTTGGTCGCTGACATTGAACGCGGCGGCGTTTTTGCTTCAATAGTCGGCACTCTTGCCCTTATGCCGAATCCCGAACGGGTAAAAGGGTTGATAATCAATAAATTTCGCGGCGACCTCCGGTTGTTCGAAGACGGCGTTGCGTTTTTAGAAGCCTATACAAAATTGCCGGTCCTTGGGGTCATTCCGTATTTCGGCAATCATGAAATTGAGCAGGAGGATTCATTGGGCGTCCGCGAATTAACTAGAGGTGGTCTCAAAAGGTCAATCGATATGGCCGTATTAAAGCATCCTTACTTATCAAATTTCACGGATATCGAACCTTTTCTAAATGAACCGGATGTGGCAATCCGCTGGGTGGACTATGCAGAAGACATCGGTCAGCCGGATATTCTGGTCTTTCCTGGCACGAAAAACACCATTGCGGATTTGCGTTATTGGAAAAGGCAGGGACTGGAAGGCTTACTGTTATCCTTAGGCAAGGGCACTCGAATTATCGGGCTGTGCGGCGGCTTTCAAATGCTCGGCGACAGTTTAGCCGATCCACATGGCTTTGACGGCACGAAAACGGAATTCGAGAGGGGGCTCGGATTGATTTCTGGAATGTCTACGCACTTTATAAAAGAAAAGTTTGTTAGAAGGCGCACTGGGACTGTAGAGCTGCATGAACAAACGTTTAAAGTTGATGGTTATGAAATTCATACTGGCAGATCGAGTTATGGAGGAAAGCCGCTTGTCTCATTTAAGAATGAAACTGAAGGAATTCAAACAGAGCGGTTGATTGGCACTCATCTTCACGGATTTTTTGATGCGTCAGAGTGCCGCCGAGCCTTTTTAGCGCCTCTTCGCCAAGAAAAAAAATTGGCGGAACCCATTTTGCAAGAACGCCCGGACCGCTATAGCCGCTTCGCTGCCCATGTAAAAGCGCATATCGACTGGGCACGAGTTGAGCAGATCATGGAGGACAAGGGATGAAGCGTTTAGGGACCGGGTGGTTGCTCGCACTGCAGTTTTTCTCCGTCATACCTGTAAAGAAAGAGTTGCCGATGGAAAAGACAAACGTAACGTCTATGTATTTGATGTTGCCGTTATTGGGCGGATTTTTGGGCAGTATTACAGCGGCCGCAATATGGGGGCTACTAGAATTTACAGAGCTCAGTCCGTTGTTTCTGGCTTTTACCGTCGTTATTTTCGGTATTCTTCTGACAGGCGGCTTGCATATGGACGGCGTTGCGGATGTCGGAGATGCCTATTTTTCCTATCAGGACCGAAAAAAGCGCTTGGAAATAATGGAGGATCCGCGTATAGGCGCATTTGGTGCAATGGCGTTGATTTTGATTATTGTTGGAAAAATTATAGTTGTGGCAGAAGTGATCGATGAAATTTCTTTAATGGCAATAGTGCTGGTTCCTGTATTTTCAAGAATCGGTTTGCTGCTCTTTTTCACCACCACCGGAAGCGCAAAAGAAATGGGGCTCTCAGCTTTTTTTCACCAACAAACAGACGGTAAATGGATAGCCATGGGTGCATTCATCTATCTGGCTGTTATTTTCGGCTTATTCGGGTACTGGCAAAGCTGGGGGGCGGCTTTTGGGCTAGTTGCCCTTCTCTTAGTTTTGCTTTACGTTTACAGAAAGTGGTGCTTGAAGAATTTTGGTGGAGTGACGGGGGATTTGTTGGGAGCTTACGTAGAAGGGACGGAATTTTTGTTATGGACAGCCTTTTTATTCTTCATTTGATCCGGCATGCCCCGACGTTAGGAAACCAGGAAAAAAGGTATATTGGATGGACGGATGAACCGGTGGTGGCATTTAAAGCAACACCGTTTCCGGAAGTGGAAGAAGTATGGGGGAGCGATTTACAGCGCTGCCGGCAAACGGCAGAAGTGTTGTTTCCAGCCGCTTTGTATCATCCTGATGCTGATTGGCGTGAGTGCAACTTTGGTGAATGGGAGCAAAAAACGTACGCTGAACTTGAAAAGGTGGAAGCATATCGCAATTGGCTTGATGATCCATTTCGCATCACGCCTCCAAGCGGCGAAAATCTGGATTCAGTAGCCCGGCGTGTGGAACGGGCCGTTCGCTCTTTGCCTGTAAAAAAAGAGTTTACGATTGTTACACACGGCGGACCGATCCGCTATTTGCAGGCACGCGGAAAACAGGAAGCATTCTGGGATCAGACTGCGCTTCATGGTTATCGCTATACACTCGCGTGGAAAAACCGGCAGGCATTCGAGGAGGGAACACGATGCACATTATTTTCGGCGGCGCCTTTAATGGCAAACGCGAATACGTGAAAACATGGCTGAACGATCAGGAAGCCTTGTGGTGTGAAGCGGAGATGCCTGAAACGGGTTCGCTTACGATGGTTATAGCAGGAGTGGAGATCTGGGTGAAGCTTCAGCTTGAAGCGGGGAAAAGTGAAGAGGAAGTTGTGGAAAGCGCCAAGAAGGCGCTCAAGCTGAATGGAACTAGCCGGCAAATATGGATTTTAACAGATATCAATCGCGGTATTGTACCGATTGATCCTATCGAAAGGCAGCAAAGGGACATTGTCGGCCGGCTTTATCAATTTTTATTCAAAGAAGCAGAAAGTGTAACTCGGATTTGGTATGGCATACCAGAAATTATAAAAGGAGCGGATGAATATGAGAATTTACACAAGAACCGGTGACAAAGGGCAGACGAGTTTGATTGGTGCACGGGCGGATAAAGATGCTCCGCGCATAGAAGCGTACGGAACAATCGACGAAGTAAATTCTTTTATCGGCAAAGCGATGACGGAACTGGATCCGGAGAAATACGCGGATCTGCTTGCGGATTTGGAAACTATTCAAAACGAATTGTTCGACTGCGGCGGTGATCTGGCGGATGTACGGAAAGAGCCGCAATTCAAAATGACGGAAGAGCCAGTCGCAGTCCTGGAAAAACGGATCGATGAATTAATGGAAGAACCGCCGCTGTTGGAGCGCTTTATCTTGCCAGGAGGTTCGCCTGCTGCTGCAACGCTTCATATCGCCAGGACGATTACACGCCGGGCTGAACGCCAAACCGTCACATTGATGAAATCAGGCGAAGAATTTCCGCTCGTGGTCCAACGGTATTTAAACCGCTTGTCTGATTATTTGTTCGCCGCTTCACGCGTTGTCAATTTCCGGGCGGGTGTCCCGGATAACGAATATGTCCGCAGCGCAAAAGTTTTTAAAAACGGCGGACGCGCCAAGACAACAGAATAATGACAACAAGAAATTTAGCTTTGGCCGCGCTTTTTGTAAGTTTGTCGGCCATCGGCGGCATGCTGAAAATTCCGCTTGGCATTGCTTCGATTGCGTTGGATGCAATGCCGGCACTGGTCGCAGCTCTGTTTCTTGCAGCGCCGCTTGCCGGAACGGTCGCTATGCTTGGGCATTTGGCTTCCGCATTGTATGGCGGATTTCCTCTTGGGCCGTTCCACATTATTATCGCTTTTGAGATGGGAGGAATTGTCTGGCTGTTCGCAACGCTGCATCAGAGCGGCCGCCATTTGGTAAAATGGATTGCTTTTCTTTTAGGCAATGGTATTGTGGCGGCGTTCCCCTTCTACTTTTTACTGTCGCCAGCATTTTTTTATGCATCTGTACCTGGGCTGCTTTTTGCTTCTGCCGTTAATGCTTTAGGAGCGGCATTCATTATGCCGCTAACGATGAATCGAATAAGGGGGAGGGTAAAGTAATGCGCCATGAATTGCTGCTTGGTGATTGGGTGGTGACATCAGATAATTCCGGCGGGATTGGTGAGAAGCCGATGGATTTTGTAAAAGCGCCGGATGGGTTGACAGCGAAGTTTGCCGCGCGCGTCGCCCTCCTTGAACAATGGGCCGCAGGCAGCGAACCGAAAGCCGTGCTGCTCCATAACTTCAGCGGGGAGGAGCAGTGGCACCGCTACATTGAAGGCATTAAAGAACTATTAGCCGAAACCGGCACCAAAAATGTTCAGTTTAGCGGCAGTTCCGAAACAAACATCGCCACGATGCAATCCGGAATAGCTGTAACGATGATCGGCAAGCGGAAATACGAGATTGCTGCAGAAACGTTAGAATGGTTTGTCTATGGAATGCCGTTAGTCGGCGAGGATGTGCTTTTGAAAAAAGAGCAGCTGGCCGATTTGAAAAAACTGAGCGAGGCTAGAGCGAGCGGGTTGGTCAAACAGCTGTGGCCGGTCGGCTCAAAAGGAATCGGATATGAAGCAAAGCGATTGCTCGGAGAAGAAATAGCTCCTATTGCCGGCATCAATCTTGAAGCATCGGCAGGCCCGTCGACATGCGTTCTGATTGGCGCCTTGAAGGAAATGCGGGATCAGTTGGTCGAACATTTTGAAGCTTACATCTACCCCATCCAGAAATAAAACAAAAAACATCGCAAGTGTGCGGTGTTTTTATTTTGGACAGAAATATCTCTTAACTGCGATAAGAAATTCAACTTAATTTTTGTTTTTATAGTAGCACTTGACGAATGAAAAGAATTGCTTTTGAATAAATGAAAACCCTTTCAATTTTCCTATTGACTGAATGCTCATTCATATTTATGATGGGATTATATCATCTATAATTGGGTGGAATCCAAGGAGAAGCTGGATTTAAAATTATTTGAATATACACACAAGGGGGATATTCTCATGGAGCCTTTGCTTATAGCAAACTGGGTCTTGTTTTTGGGCGTAACAGCCTACGCCGTTTACTTGTTCCTTTACCTGCTGAAGACCAGGTATGACTTTATCAAGCTCGGAAAAAAAGTGGAGTTTGAGGAAAATTTCAAGGAACGTTTACGGAAAGTGATGGTCAACGTGTTTGGCCAGAAGAAATTGATGAAAGATAAAAAAAGTGGAACGATCCATGTCATGTTCTTCTATGGCTTCTTATTGGTGCAGGCAAGTGCCATCGACTTTATTATCAAAGGATTGGTTCCGGGAGCGCATTTGCCGCTAGGGCCGCTTTATCCGGCTTTCACTTTTTTCCAGGAACTTGTGACATTGATGATTTTGGTTGCTGTGGTTTGGGCATTCTACAGAAGGTATATTGAAAAGCTTGTGCGCCTGAAACGCGGCTGGAAATCGGGATTGGTTTTGATTTTCATCGGCGGATTGATGGTTACCGTGCTCGTCGGAAATGGTGCAGGAATGATCTGGCAAGGCCATGCAACAGCTTGGACAGAACCGGTCGCTTCGGTATTCGCCACTTTGTTCTCAGGACTCCCGGCTTCAGCTGCCGCTGTAATTTTTTATATTATGTGGTGGGCGCATTTGTTGTTCCTGCTAACATTCTTGGTTTACGTGCCGCAATCGAAACACGCGCATTTGATTTTCGGGCCGGTCAATACTTGGTTCCATAGAGTAGATCATGTTGGCCGCTTGAAGCCGATCAACTTTGAGGAATTGGAAGACCAAGAAGACGAAGATGCCATGCCATCATTTGGCGTCGGGAAAGTCACCGATTTCAATCAAGCGCAAATGATCGATTTCTATGCTTGCGTGGAATGTGGACGCTGTACGAATATGTGTCCGGCAACTAACACCGGCAAAATGCTTTCGCCGATGGATTTGATCACAAAACTGCGGGATAACTTAACAAATACCGGTGCAGTTATGACGAAACAAAAACCATGGGTACCGGCTATGGCATTCAATAACACCAAAGGCAACCAGCTGGCAATGGCTGCTGGCGCTGAAGGGATCTCAATCGACGAACTTTATAGTCCTAGCCTGATCGGCGATGTTATTACAGAAGAAGAAATTTGGGCTTGTACAACTTGCCGGAACTGTGAAGATCAATGTCCGGTGATGAACGAGCATGTCGACAAAATCATAGACCTTCGCCGTTACCTGGTTATGACTGAAGGGAAAATGGACAAAGATGCACAGCGCGCAATGACTAATATTGAAAAACAGGGCAACCCTTGGGGCCTTAACCGTAAAGAAAAAGAAAACTGGAGAGAGGCGCGCGAAGACGTCCACATTCCGACAGTAAAAGAAATGAACAAAGCAGGCGAAGAATTTGAGTTCCTTTTCTGGGTCGGATCAATGGGATCGTTCGACAGCCGCTCTCAAAAAATCGCCCTTTCTTTTGCCAGGTTGATGAACGAAGCCGGCGTCAAATTCGCGATTCTCGGAAACAAAGAAAAGAACTCCGGAGATACGCCGCGCCGCCTTGGAAACGAGTTTTTGTTCCAGGAATTGGCGACAGCGAACATTCAGGAATTTGAAAAAGCGGGTATCAAGAAAATCGTCACGATCGACCCGCATGCTTACAATATTTTTAAAAACGAATATCCAGACTTCGGATTCAAGGCGGAAGTTTATCACCACACGGAAATGCTATTTGAGCTAGTGCAAGAAGGAAAGCTCAAACCGCAATTTGCAGTAAACGAGAAAATTACATTCCATGACTCTTGTTACCTTGGCCGCTACAACGATGTCTATGATGCGCCAAGAGAAATTTTGAAAGCGATTGAGGGCGTTGAACTGGTCGAAATGGTTCGCAGCCGCCAAGACGCCATGTGCTGTGGAGCAGGCGGCGGCTTGATGTGGATGGAAGAAGACAAAGGGCATCGCATCAATGTAGCAAGAACCGAACAGGCGCTGCTAGTTAACCCGACGATCATTTCATCGGGCTGCCCATACTGCTTGACGATGCTCTCGGATGGGACAAAAGCAAAAGAAGTGGAAGAAACAGTCGGCACTTACGATGTAGCGGAACTGTTGGAACTTGCAGTTATCGGCAAGCAAACGCCAGCACTTGAAGCATCCATTGTCCAATAAAAAATCAATCAATAAAAAATTGCAAAAAGCCTGAATATTAGTTAAGATTCAGGTATAAGCTAAAAAAAGAGAGGGAGTATAACGCTCCCTTTTCCTTTGCAACAAAACCGAGCGAGCGTTCAGTCAACCAATGATGCCGCATGGAGTACGGCATCATTGGTTTGCCTCGAAGCTAGCGAAGCGATGCAGAGGCAATGTTTTGCGACGAAGCGCGAAGCGCTGCAACGCTCTGCCATGCTTCGAAGCAGCGAAGCGATGGAGAAGCAGGAGCAATCAGGCAAAAAAGAAATCAAAGCAATTCAAAAATAAGAGTAAAAGTGTCAAGGGAAGCTAGCTGGAGAAAGAGCGAAAGGCGGCGACTTCAGCGGGACAGATGGACTCCTGAGAAGCGCAGCTTCGAAGAGGTCTGCTGACTGTCCGCGGAAAGCATCCGCCAGGAGCGACTGCTCCTGCACTTCTTCATATTTTTTTCAGTAAAATTGTAACCGTTTACAAAAAAGAGGAGGAAAAAATATCATGGCTAAAACTGTAATTTTAGGTGGAGCAAGAACAGCATTCGGAAAATTTGGCGGTAACTTAAGCACATTATCGGCAAGCGAACTGGGAGCAGAGGCGATCAAAGAAGCAATGAACCGTGCGGGTATTCAGCCGGAAGACGTTCAGGAAGTCATTATGGGAAATGTACTGCAAGCAGGCCAAGGCCAGATTCCTTCTCGCCAAGCTGCAAAGAAAGCGGGAATTCCTTATAATGTTAAATCCGAAACGATCAACAAAGTATGTGCATCAGGCATGCGCAGCGTTACGCTGGCACACCAGATCATTCGCTTGGGCGATGAAGAAGTAATTGTGGCGGGCGGCATGGAATCGATGTCCAACGCGCCTTATTATTTGCCGAAAGGCCGATGGGGCCTTCGAATGGGGGACGCACAGCTTGTCGATGGAATGGTTCACGATGGGCTTTCTTGTTCATTTCATCCAGAGCGCGTTCATATGGGAACATATGGCAATTCAACAGCCGAAACATTCGGTTTAACGCGCGAAGCACAAGATGAGTGGGCTGCACGGTCACATGAACGAGCAGTAAAAGCAAAAGAATTGTTTGCTGAAGAAATTGCGCCGATTCAAATCCCTCAGCGAAAAGGCGATCCAATCACTGTTGATTTTGATGAAGCACCTCGCGGAAACTCGACAATAGATGCTTTAGCGAAATTAAAGCCAGCTTTCGGAGCAGAAGGCACAATTACGGCCGGCAACGCGCCAGGTGTCAATGACGGAGCGGTAGCGCTTGTCTTGATGAGTGAAGAACGCGCGGAGAAAGAAGGCAAAGAGCCGCTAGCCCATATTTTGGCTCATACGGAAATCGCGATTGAACCCAATCGTTTCCCGGAAACACCAGGGATCGTCATCAACGAACTGCTGAAAAAAACTGGCAAAACATTAGATGAAGTTGATCTATTTGAAATCAACGAAGCGTTCGCTGCAGTGGCGCTTGCAAGTTCAAAAATTGCAGAATTGGATGCAGAAAAAGTTAATGTCAACGGCGGTTCGGTGGCACTAGGCCACCCGATTGGCGCAAGCGGAGCACGCATTATTTTAACATTGGCGTATGAATTAAAGCGCCGTGGCGGCGGTGTCGGCATTGCAGCGATTTGCTCGGGCGGCGGACAAGGCGACGCTATCATGATCGAAGTTCCAAAACAGGGGGCAAACTGACAATGGCGATTCTAAACGTAATGGTGATTGGAGCCGGCCAGATGGGATCCGGCATCGCACAAGTATGTGCGCAAGCAGGTTTCAATGTAAAACTGAACGATATGAAACAAGAGGCATACGAACGAGGAATTGGAACAATCACTAAAAATCTATCCCGTAACGTTGAAAAGGGGCGCATGACGGAAGAAGAAAAAACAGCAACCTTAGGCCGTATTTCTTCTTCTCTCGATTTGAAAGACGCGCATGACGCGGACATTGTTATCGAAGCAGCAGTTGAGAATATGGAAATTAAACACAATATTTTCAAAACGCTTGACGAAGTAGCGCCAAAACACGCAATTCTGGCATCAAATACGTCTTCGTTGCCAATTACCGAAATTGCAGCAGCAACGAACCGCCCGGAACAAGTTATCGGCATGCATTTCATGAATCCGGTTCCTGTCATGAAACTGGTGGAAATTATTCGCGGGCTTGCTACAACAGACGAGGTTTATAAAACCGTTGAAGAAATGACGCTAAAATTATCTAAAACGCCTGTAGAATGCAACGACTTCCCGGGATTTGTTTCCAACCGCATATTGATGCCGATGATCAACGAAGCAATTTTCACGCTTCAAGAAGGCGTTGCGACAAAAGAGGCCATCGACGACATTATGCGCCTTGGCATGAATCATCCGATGGGGCCGCTGCAATTGGCCGATTTTATAGGGTTGGATACGTGCCTTTATATTATGGAAGTGTTGCATGACGGCTTCGGAGACAGCAAATACCGCCCAAGCCCGCTTTTGCGCCAATACGTAAAAGCCGGATGGCTCGGCAAGAAGAGCGGACGTGGATTCTATGAGTACAGTTAAAATAGGGGGACCAACAATGGATTTGCGGTTCACAGAAGAGCAGATCATGATGCGCAACATGGTTCGTGATTTTGCCAGAGAAGAAATTACGCCGTTTATTGACCGGATGGAAGCAGGGGAGTTTCCGCGTGAAATCCTTAAGAAAATGGCCGGCCTTGGTTTGATGGGGATTACAGCCCCTGAAAAATACGGCGGCGCGGAAATGGATTTTACTTCTTATATCAGTGCCATCCATGAACTTTCAAAAGCGAGTGCGGTAATCGGTGTTATTCTTTCAGTCCATACTTCAGTAGGGACCAATCCGATCTTGAATTTCGGAACTGAACAGCAAATTGCAAAATACATTCCAAAATTGGCTTCTGGCGAATATCTTGGTGCCTTTGCGCTTACAGAGCCGGCGGCAGGATCGGATGCCGCAAGTTTAAAAACAAAAGCGGTGAGAAACGGCGACCACTATATAATCAACGGCTCAAAAGTTTTTATTACCAATGGCGGCGAAGCTGATACTTACATCGTATTCGCATCCACCAAGCCGGAAGCAGGTTCGCGCGGCATTTCAGCGTTTATCGTCGAGAAGAATTTTCCTGGCTTAATCATCGGGAAAGACGAAAAGAAAATGGGGCTGCACGGTTCAAGGACAGTTCAATTGACATTCGATAATATGAAAGTGCCGGCTGAGAATTTGCTCGGCGAAGAAAACAAAGGGTTCAGCATTGCTATGGCGAACTTGAATGTAGGACGCATCGGTATTGCGGCACAAGCACTTGGAATTGCGGAAGCAGCTTTTGACTATGCGGTGGCTTACGCGAAAGAACGCGAGCAATTCGGTAAACCGATTGCAGCCCAGCAAGGCATCGCCTTTAAGCTTGCAGACATGGCGACACAAGTGGAAGCGGCAAAACTGCTTGTTTATAATGCGGCGGATCTATATGGCAAAGGCAAAGATTGCAACAAAGAAGCATCAATCGCAAAACTATTTGCATCCAAAGCGGCCATGGATGTTGCAATCGAAGCGGTTCAAGTGTTTGGCGGCTATGGCTACACGGAAGATTACCCGGTGGAGCGCCTATTCCGGGACGCGAAAATTACAGAAATCTATGAAGGCACAAGCGAGATACAGCGAATTGTGATCAGCAAACAGTTATTGAAATAGTCATACTGTCATAATTTGATGACCGTTTAATTCTACATCTTATATACATGGAGCAAAACAGCGGAGAAAAACTTACTGCTCCTGCAGCGCTATGCGCTTCGTCGCAAAGTATTGGCCGAATGCAATCGGCCAATACTTGCCTGCGAGACAGCCGAGACCCCGGAGAGCTTCAGCTCGAGGCGGCTTGGCGCTCGCCCGCAACAAGCAGAGCTGTTTTGCGGAATATTAGTAATCACATTAACAAAATCAAAAAATTGGGGGAATTACACAATGAACTTTCAACTAAGCGAAGAGCATGAAATGATCCGTAAGATGGTCCGTGATTTTGCGGAAAATGAAGTCGGACCGACTGCAGAAGAACGAGACGAAGAAGAGCGGTTCGACCGTGAAATCTTCGACCAGATGGCAGAACTTGGCCTTACCGGAATTCCATGGCCGGAAGAATATGGCGGCATTGGTTCCGATTACTTGGCATATTGCATCGCGGTAGAAGAATTATCGCGCGTCTGTGCATCGACAGGTGTAACCCTTTCAGCGCATACGTCGCTTGCCGGTTGGCCGGTATACACATTCGGCACGGAAGAACAGAAACAAAAATACTTGCGCCCGATGGCTGAAGGAACGAAAATCGGCGCTTACGGATTGACAGAGCCCCAATCCGGATCTGACGCTGGCGGCATGAGAACGTACGCGAAAGAAGACGGCGACCACTGGATCTTGAATGGTTCAAAAATCTTTATTACAAACGGCGGCATTGCCGACATCTATATCGTATTCGCAGTCACCGATCCAGAATCAAAACATAAAGGCACGACTGCTTTTATCGTTGAAAAAGACTTTGAAGGCTTTTCGGTCGGCAAAAAAGAAAAGAAACTCGGCATTCGTTCAAGCCCGACAACGGAAATTGTTTTTGACAATTGCCGCGTGCCAAAGGAAAACGTTCTCGGTGAACTTGGCCAAGGCTTCAAAATTGCTATGCAGACGCTTGACGGCGGTCGAAATGGCATTGCAGCGCAAGCGGTTGGCATTGCTCAAGGCGCATTGGATGCTTCAGTCAACTATGCGAAAGAGCGCGAACAATTCGGCAAGCCGATTGCGGCGAACCAAGGCGTTTCGTTTAAACTGGCGGATATGGCGACTTCCATCGAAGCTTCAAGGTTATTGACGTATCAGGCTGCTTGGCTTGAATCCAACAAATTGCCATACAGCAAAGAATCCGCAATGGCGAAATTGATGGCTGGGGACACGGCGATGAAAGTGACGGTCGAGGCTGTGCAAGTATTCGGCGGATATGGCTACACGAAAGACTATCCGGTCGAACGCTTTATGCGCGACGCGAAAATCACTCAAATTTACGAAGGCACACAGGAAATCCAGCGGCTTGTTATTTCCCGTATGGTCACCAAATAACCGGAGGTAATGGCTATGAATAAAAAGCGTGAAATACAGTCCTCCGTAAAAGACGAAAGCCTGATCGAAAAGCGCCGTGCGCAGATGATCCGCGGTGCTGTCACGCTTTTTAAACAAAAAGGCTTTCACCGGACGACGACCAGGGAAATCGCAAAAGCGGCAGGCTTCAGCATCGGCACGCTCTACGAATATATCCGCACGAAAGAAGATGTGCTCTATCTTGTCTGTGACTCGATTTATGATGAAGTGCATGCCCGCCTTGAATCGTTGGATATTGAAAAAGGCTCGCTGGAAGTGCTCGTAACGGCGCTTGAACATTACTATGGCTTGATTGATGATATGCAGGACGAATTTGTCGTTATGTATCAGGAATCGAAATCGCTTCCGAAAGACGCCTTGCAATACGTTTTGAAAAAAGAGTTGGAAATGGTTGCGCTTTTTGAACGCTTGCTGACGGAATGCAGAGAAAGCGGCGAATTGAAGATGACGCCAAAGGAAATCAAACTCGCAGCCCATCATTTGTTCGTCCAAGGGCAGATGTGGGCATTCCGGCGCTGGGCGCTTCGGGATTTCACCATCAGCGAATTTATCCAGACGCAAACAAATTTTCTTTTGCAGGGGATGGCAGGAGAAAAAATCTCGACACAGGGGGCTAAATAGATTATGGCTATTATACAAGAACAAAAAACCTACAAGCCAAAGAACCATGTTCGTTTTGTAACGGCATCCAGCCTTTTTGACGGCCACGACGCCTCCATCAACATCATGAGAAGGATTTTGCAAAGCATAGGCGTGGAAGTGATTCATCTTGGCCATAACCGTTCAGTAGAAGAAGTGGTCAACGCGGCAATCCAGGAAGATGTACAAGGTATTGCCATTTCTTCCTATCAAGGCGGCCATATGGAATACTTCAAATACATGTACGATCTGCTGAAGGAAAAAGGAGCAAACCATATCCGCATTTATGGCGGAGGTGGCGGCGTTATTCTGCCGCGTGAAATAGAAGAACTGGAAGCCTACGGCATTGCGGGCATTTTCTCTCCGGAGGACGGCCGTAAAAAAGGACTGCAAGGCATGATTCAGGAGATTGTCGAAGAATGCGATTTTTCGACTGTAAAAAAGGATAGGATTCCTGAAAACTTGTCTACCGAAAATCCGGTTGCGCTTGCCAACGTTATAACGGCAGTGGAAGAATCGCATACCCGGGATACGGATGCCAGCCCATTGCTCGAAGCTGTGCGCTCCCAGAACAAAAACACGCCGATACTTGGTATAACAGGAACAGGCGGAGCGGGGAAAAGTTCATTGACTGATGAATTGATCCGCCGTTTTTTGGCGGAATTGCCTGATAAAAAGATTGCCGTTTTGTCAATCGACCCGACAAAACAGAAAACAGGCGGTGCGCTGCTAGGCGACCGCATTCGCATGAACGCCATCTTCAATAAACGCGTATTTATGAGAAGTTTGGCGACACGCGGTTCCCGCACGGAAATTTCTGCTGCGCTTGGGGATGTGCTTGAAGTAGTAAAAGCGGCTGATTTTGATTTGATAGTCGTTGAAACGAGCGGGATCGGCCAAGGGGATGCGGAAATTGCGAATTTCTCGGATATTTCTATGTATGTTATGACAAGTGAATTCGGTGCTCCTACACAACTCGAAAAAATTGACATGATTGATTACGCTGATTTGATTGTCATCAACAAATTCGAGCGAAAAGGGTCAGAAGATGCACTGCGCCAAGTGCAGAAACAGTATCAGCGCAGCCGGGAACTATGGGATAGAAACTTGGACGATATGCCGGTATTCGGAACCATTGCCAGCCAGTTTAACGACAAAGGGACCAACGCTTTGTTTGCGGCATTAGTGGCTTCAGTCAATGCAAAATGCGGTACCGATTGGCAGACTGAATACGAGATGTTTGCAAAAACGCAAAAAGAAAATATGATTATTCCAAATGACCGCCGTTACTATCTTCGTGAAATTACGGATACGGTCAGAGGATATCACGCGAAAGCACAGGAGCAATCCCACTTTGCGCGCCGCTTGTTCCAATTGGAAGGCGCAATTGAAGCAGTAAAAGAAAAAGCGCCGGATGATGTGCTGGTCCAATCGCTGCAATCGCTCGCCGATGGCATCCGAGATGAACTGACAGCTGAATCAAAACGTATCCTTGCTAACTGGAAAGCGCTGAAAGAAGCGTACACAGGCGATGAGTTTGTAACAAAAATCCGCGACAAAGAAATCCGGACGATTTTGCGCACGGAAAGTTTATCGGGCATAAAAGTGCCGAAAGTGGTCCTGCCAAAATTCGAGGATTACGGCGAAATTATTAAATGGGTTTATCTGGAAAATGTTCCTGGATCCTTTCCTTACACGGCAGGAGTTTTCCCGTTCAAACGCGAAGGGGAAGACCCGAAACGTCAATTTGCCGGAGAAGGTACACCCGAACGGACAAACAAACGATTCCATTATTTATCGAAAGACGATGACGCGAAGCGCCTGTCGACGGCGTTCGACTCGGTGACGCTTTATGGCGAAGACCCAGACCACCGCCCGGACATTTACGGAAAAGTCGGAGAATCAGGCGTTTCCATCTGTACGCTTGATGATATGAAAAAATTGTACGCAGGGTTTGATTTGTGTGCACCTGCGACTTCAGTTTCCATGACTATCAACGGCCCGGCGCCGATTATCCTTGCCATGTTCATGAATACAGCGATCGACCAACAAGTCAAAAAACGTGAAGAAGAGCTGGGCCGCACGTTGACGGTCGAGGAGTTCACCGAAGTTCGCGAAGGCACGCTGCAAGTCGTGCGTGGAACGGTCCAAGCCGACATCTTAAAAGAAGACCAAGGCCAGAACACCTGCATATTCTCAACCGAGTTCGCGCTTCGCCTCATGGGAGACATCCAACAGTATTTTATCGATCATAAAGTACGCAATTATTATTCGGTGTCGATTTCCGGCTATCACATTGCGGAAGCGGGAGCCAATCCGATTTCACAGCTTGCATTCACGTTGTCGAACGGTTTTACGTACGTGGAATACTACTTGAGCCGCGGCATGAATATCGATGACTTTGCGCCGAACTTATCGTTTTTCTTCTCGAATGGACTGGATCCGGAATATACGGTGATCGGCCGGGTAGCACGCCGAATTTGGGCAATCGTCATGCGCGATAAATACGGTGCGAACGAACGCAGCCAGAAACTGAAATACCATGTCCAAACATCGGGCCGCAGTTTGCATGCACAGGAGATCGACTTCAATGATATCCGGACCACACTTCAAGCCTTGATGGCACTGCAGGATAACTGCAATTCGCTTCATACCAATGCTTACGATGAAGCGATCACGACGCCTACGGAAGAATCGGTGCGACGGGCAATGGCCATCCAAATGATCATTACCAAAGAACATGGTTTGTCGAAAAACGAAAACCCGCTGCAAGGCGCATTCATTGTTGAAGAAATGACTCAGCTGGTAGAGGAAGCGGTACTTACTGAATTTGACCGCATCAACGACCGCGGAGGTGTTCTTGGGGCGATGGAAACCCAGTACCAGCGCGGTAAAATCCAAGAAGAGTCTATGTTCTATGAAATGAAAAAGCATACGGGTGAACTGCCGATCATCGGTGTAAACACGTATTTGAACCCGAACCCGCAAAGCGACGACGACATCAACTCGATGGAAATCGCCCGTGCGACAACAGAAGAAAAAGAAACACAAATCAACAACCTGCGTGCGTTCCAAGCGCGCAATAATTCGGAAGAAGCGCTTGACCGTTTGAAGCAGGTAGCGAAAACAGGCGGCAATATCTTCGAAGAACTGATGGAAACCGTAAAAGTCGCCAGCCTTGGCCAAATCACCACAGCCTTATATGAAGTAGGCGGACAGTATAGACGGAATATGTAAAGGGAGAAGCGGTGGCGATCACGAAAGACCCGACAGGCAAGAGATGGACCGGGAAATTTGGGCCATCTCTTTGCGACGAAGCACGTAGTGCTGCAACGCTTTTTCATGTCTCGAAGCTAGCGCAGCGGTGCAGAGACAGGAGCACAAGGGTTTTAAGACGGACCGCGAGGAGGCTGTTGCCGCCACAGCAGGCTGGCTTATGCCCCCGTGGGTCTGATCGCCGCAGCTAGACAGAGGGAAAAGCGAAACCGCAGTAGAAGAAAAACACGCAAAATTCGTTGCAAAACGATTTTGCGTGTTTCTTTGTAAAAAACAGTTGAATTATAAGCTATATTCTTTAAAAAGAGTTTATTTGGACGCATGGAAGAACTTATGCACATTCAGCAGAAAATACGCACGTTCAGCAAAGATTATGCACGTTCAGCAAAAATCTTAAAGAGAATACAAAAAGAATCCTTCCTGAAAAGTTGGGGGATGTATAAAACTTCTATTCTCTCATACCAGCAGTTCGTCACGGCCGACTCTTTTCTGTATAATAAAAGAAAGTTCAATGTAAAAAATGCGGAGGATGATACTCCATGGCTAAATTGACACATTACATGATTTTTATCTTCTGCATCATACTTATTTTTGTCCTATACGGCAGAGCACTTGGATCGATTCCTTTTTTGATCCTGTCTTTCTACTTGTTTTATTTTTCTTGGTCTCAGCTATACAGCAGAAAAAAGAAAACACGGTAGCCGGCGGGCATTACTTTGTATATAATGGATTAAGTTAAGAGAGAAGAAGGGACGTGCACGAATGAAAATCCGTGAATTATCAAGAGAAGAACTGGTAGAAGAGTCATTTGTTGACTTAACATATGCAATTTTAGAAGAAACACATGAAACGAAAACTTATGCAGAACTTGTAACTGAAATCGAGAATTTGCTTGGCTTGTCCAAAGAAGATATGAAAGCCCGTTTAGTGCAATTTTATACCGACATGAACATCGATGGGCGTTTCTTGATTCTTGGGGAAAACCGCTGGGGCCTTCGCGAATGGTATCCGGTAGAACAAATTGAAGAAGAATCGGCTCCGACTGTCAAAGCGCGCAAGAAGAAAGCAAAAGTTGCCGGCGATGACGACTTCGATGATTTGGATCTTGAATTGGAAGATGAATTGGAATTCGACGACTTCGATGAAGATGATGACGAAGATGACGACGATACAAGCATCGACTTAGGTCTTGGAATTGTTGATGAAGACGATGAGGATGAAGAAGACGAAGCGATCAAACTGCCGGCTGAAGTCGACGAAGTCCTTGATTTTGACGAAGACGAAGACGAAGATGTCGTGGACGTTCTTGTGGACGATTTGGATGAAGACATCCTTGATGAAGATGAAGAAGACCTTGATGAGGATTTAGATACTGACCTTATTGTCGAAGACGACGAAGACCTGAAGTAAACTGATTATTTTTTACCTTGACTTCTTAGGCTGTACTAGATAAGATTTTACTGGGCTCCTTAAAATAGGAGATTGGATTCGTACAGTTTACGCGCTCCCTCTGCATTCAGCAGATGGGGCGCTTTTTATTTTTTTATTTTGAGGAGGAAACAAGCATGACAAAGTATATTTTTGTAACGGGTGGCGTTGTATCGTCACTTGGCAAAGGGATTACAGCTGCGTCTTTAGGGCGTTTATTGAAAAATAGAGGATTGAGTGTAACGATTCAGAAGTTCGACCCATACATCAATATCGATCCAGGGACGATGAGCCCTTACCAGCACGGAGAAGTGTTTGTAACAGAAGACGGTGCGGAAACCGATTTGGACCTTGGGCACTATGAGCGTTTTATCGACATCAACTTAAACAAATACTCGAATGTGACAACGGGGAAAGTCTATTCGACAGTTATTCAAAAAGAACGCCGAGGCGATTACCTGGGCGGAACAGTCCAAGTTATTCCACACATTACAAATGAAATCAAAGAACGTTTGCTGCGTGCTGCGAAAACAGCCAAAGCCGATGTTGTTATTACAGAAATCGGCGGTACGGTCGGCGACATCGAATCATTGCCATTCTTGGAAGCAATTCGCCAAATGCGTTCAGACCTTGGCCGCGAGCAAGTGATGTACATTCACTGTACGTTAATTCCGTATTTGGGTGCTGCAAAAGAAATGAAAACAAAACCGACACAACACAGCGTAAAAGAATTGCGCAGCCTGGGCATTCAGCCAAACTTGATTGTCGTGCGTACAGAATATGAAGTGCCACAAGACATGAAAGATAAAATTGCGTTATTCTGTGATATCAAACCGGAAGAAGTAATCGAATCACGCGATGTTGACGTAATTTACGAAATGCCGCTTCGTTTAAAAGAACAGAATATGGATCAAATCGTTCTCGATCACTTCGGCATCGAAGCGCCAGAAGCCGATATTACGGAACTGGCTGCACTAGTGGACAAAGTGAAATCATTGTCAAAAACTGTACGCATTGGTCTTGTCGGTAAATATGTGGAACTTCAAGATGCCTACATTTCAGTTGTAGAAGCGTTGAAGCATGCTGGATTCGCCCACGATGCTGAAATTCAAGTCGAATGGATCAACGCAGAACACGTTAATGCTGAGAATGTTGCCGAAACGCTGCAAAGTGTAGACGGAATCTTGGTGCCAGGCGGTTTTGGTGACCGCGGAGTTGAAGGTAAAATCGTGGCGTCGCAATATGCGCGTGAAAACAACGTGCCATTCTTTGGAATCTGCCTAGGAATGCAATTGGCTTCAGTTGAATTTGCACGCAACATCATGGGAATGGAAGGTGCGCATTCATCTGAATTGAACGCAAAAACACCTTACGCAATCATCGATTTATTGCCAGAGCAAAAAGACATCGAAGACTTGGGCGGAACGCTTCGCCTTGGGCTATACCCAGCAAAATTGGAAAAAGGTTCAAAAGCTTATGAAGCGTATGGCGAAGAAATCGTTTACGAACGCCACCGTCACCGTTATGAATTCAACAATGAATTCCGCGAGCAGTTTGAAGCGGCTGGATTTAAATTCTCGGGTACAAGCCCGGATGGCCGATTAGTGGAAATTATCGAGCTTGCTGACCACCCTTGGTTCCTGGCTTGCCAATTCCACCCGGAATTCATCTCACGCCCGAACCGCCCACAACCGTTATTCCGCGAATTTGTGCGCGCATCACTTGAAAATAAATAATTTGAAAAGCCTTCCTGATTTTTTTTCAGGAAGGCTTTTTCTTTTACTAACTTTATTCGGCAAGCATTTCATCGATCAACAATTTCACTGCATGATATACATAAAGGGCGCCCATTGCATGCGGGACGAGCGTGCGGCCGCCATCTTCTGCCGGCAGTAAACCTTTATCCAATTTTAATGAAATAAAAGCATCAGCCAAATCGGTTTCTTTTGTTTCGGCAACAAGCATCGCCACCGGCATGTGCGCATCCGCCAACCTGTCGGCAAGTTCGTCGCCTTCATCTTTTTTTGCTAAGATCCATACGCGGTCAACACTTGTAAGGATGCTGTCAGGCTGCCATTCCAGAACGCGCGGCAATTGTTCAGTGCCATGAGTCGCTGCGGAGGCCACGGCTTTCATTTCTCCGAATGCTGCCAAAAAAATCGTCCCTTCTCCGACAGCAGCCTGGGCGAGCAGGCGGGCCGTGTCTTCAATAGCCTCCTCTTGTTGCGCAATGCGCTGAAACAGGCCAGTAAGCTGGGTTGTCAACATTTTCATTATTCTTCACCTCATGACAAAAGTATAACAGAAGAGAGAAAGTGTGATAAAGTTGGGAAAAATTTGGTAGAATAGAAGAGAAGCAGATCCAGGAGAAAATGAAAGGGTGACTCTTCATGAAAACGATCTTAATTGTAGACGATCAGCCGGGCATCCGGCTTTTATTGGATGAAGTATTTTCGCTGGAAGGTTTTCACACCGTTACAGCCGGAAATGGAAGAGAGGCGCTGCAGAAAGCTGGGGAAGCCCGTCCCGATATGGTTCTTCTGGATATGAAAATGCCTGGAATGGATGGCATAGAAATATTAAAAAGACTAAAACAGCAACAGCAAGATTTGAAAGTCATGATGATGACTGCATACGGTGAACTGGATTTGATTGAAGAATCGATTACGTGTGGAGCAGTCCGATATTTCACGAAACCCTTCGATGTTTTTGAGGTTCGGGACGCCGTAAAGACCTTATTGAAAGACTAATAGTTTCAGCAGTGGCGAAGGTACAGGGTTTTTGTTATGATAGTATGGATATTTACATTCTATCTAGGCTTAGGAGGAATTTAGTGTGGCGTTAGTTTCAATGAAAGAAATGATGATTAAAGGTAAAGAGGAAGGCTATGCAATTGGCCAATTTAACTTAAATAACCTTGAGTTTACTCAAGCAATTCTCCAAGCAGCACAAGAAGAAAGTTCTCCGGTAATTTTAGGGGTATCTGAAGGAGCTGCCCGTTATATGGGCGGATTCACCACTGTAGTACATATGGTGAAGGGCTTGATGCATGATTATAAGATCACAGTTCCTGTGGCAATTCACTTGGACCATGGCTCGAGCTTTGAAAAGTGCAAGGAAGCAATTGACGCTGGTTTTACTTCAGTCATGATTGATGCATCCCATCACTCATTCGAAGAAAACGTAGAAATCACAAAACAAGTTGTAGAATATGCGCACCAAAACGGTGTATCTGTTGAAGCTGAATTGGGAACAGTCGGCGGACAAGAAGACGATATTATCGCTGACGGCGTAATCTACGCAGATCCTCAGGAATGCAAGCAATTAGTTGAGCAAACAGGCATTGACTGCCTAGCTCCGGCTTTAGGTTCAGTTCATGGTCCTTACAAAGGCGAACCAAACTTAGGATTCAAAGAAATGGAAGAAATTTCTCAGCTTTGCGACGTGCCGCTTGTTTTGCACGGAGGCACTGGAATTCCGTTGAAAGATATTCAACGTTCTGTTTCTCTAGGCACAGCGAAAATCAACGTCAATACTGAAAACCAGATTGCCTCTGCAAAAGCTGTGCGCGAAGCATTGGCTAAAGATTCGGAAATGTACGACCCACGCAAATACTTGACGCCTGCGCGTGACGCAATCAAAGCGACAGTAATCGGCAAGATGCGTGAATTCGGCAGTTCAAACAAAGCATAAACCAAATTACCATGATGAATGGGATGAAGAAGAGAAGCGTCCGACAGGTCTCTTCTCTTTTTTTCAAAGTTGAATAGTTGAAATTGATTTTATAGGAGGAGATTCAATGAAGTTTTTTATTGATACAGCTAATTTCGATGAAATCAAAGAAGCCCACTCTTGGGGCATCCTTTCCGGGGTTACGACCAACCCTTCGCTAGTCGCAAAAGAAAAGAACGTGTCTTTCCATGACCGCTTGAAAGAAATCGCTGCTCTAGTAGACGGTTCGATCAGCGGGGAAGTAATTTCACTCGACGCAGAAGGCATGATCCAAGAAGGCCGGGAACTGGCAGCTTTAGCGCCAAATATCACGGTTAAATTGCCGATGACGCCGGACGGCTTGAAAGCTTGTGCTGTTTTAGCTGGTGAAGGCAAGAAAGTCAATGTAACACTGATTTTCAACGCCAACCAAGCGCTATTGGCGGCTCGCGCTGGAGCGGCTTACGTTTCTCCTTTCCTTGGCCGCCTGGATGATATTGGCCATAACGGAATGGATTTGATCTCCACCATTTCAACTATTTTTGCTATCCATGACATCAAAGCAGAAATCATTGCTGCTTCGATTCGCCACCCTCAACATGTTACTGAAGCTGCGTTGAATGGGGCACATATCGGCACGATGCCGTATAAAGTAATAAAACAATTATTCCACCACCCGTTGACTGACAAAGGAATTGAAGCATTCTTGGCTGATTGGGAAAAACGCTCTGCCGAGTAATGGATTCAGTAAAACTTCAACAAGCAAATAACTTTGTTTGGCGAAGTTTAACTAATCGAACTTTTACAGGCATTCGTTTGCCCGGAAAAGTGGGACCAAAGGAGAAAGTGGATTTGATGGACGTATATAAAATAAAAGGCGGCAACCGCTTATCAGGCACAATCAAAGTAAATGGGGCTAAAAACAGCGCAGTAGCATTGATTCCTGCCTCAATATTGGCTAATTCACCAGTAAATATTGAAGGGTTGCCAGAGATTTCTGATGTCTGGACACTGAAAAATATCTTAGAAGAAATTGGCGGAGAAGTGACATTTGAAGATGGAAACATGAGCATTGATCCGACCAATATGATCGACATGCCTTTGCCGAATGGCAATGTTAAAAAACTTCGCGCTTCTTATTATATGATGGGAGCGATGCTTGGCCGATTTAAACATGCGGCGATCGGCCTTCCAGGAGGCTGCTTCCTTGGGCCCCGCCCGATCGATCAGCACATCAAAGGCTTTGAGGCGCTCGGCGCAAAAGTGACGAATGAACACGGAGCGATTTATTTGCGCGCCGATGAATTGCGTGGTGCAAAGATTTATCTTGACGTTGTCAGCGTTGGAGCAACAATCAATATCATGCTTGCGGCTGTTTTAGCCAAAGGGCAAACGGTTATTGAAAATGCTGCGAAAGAACCTGAAATCATTGATGTTGCTACGCTTCTAACCAATATGGGAGCGAAGATCAAAGGCGCCGGAACAAACATTATCCGCATCGACGGCGTAGAAGAATTGCATGGGACAAAACATACAATTATTCCTGACCGGATTGAAGCGGGCACATTCATGATTATGGCAGCCGCTGCTGGTGACGGAATTACAATTGATAATGTTATTCCTTTCCATATGGAAGCATTAACAGCGAAATTGCGTGAAATGGGCGTTGACGTTCAAGAAGGCGAGGAATCGATTTACATTCCGAAATCAAAAGGGTTAAAGGCGATTGATGTAAAAACTCTTGTCTATCCTGGATTTGCGACAGATTTGCAACAGCCGTTTTCAGTACTGATGACGCAGGCGGAAGGTTCTTCGATGATTACCGACACCATCTACTCGGCGCGCTTTAAGCATATCGACGAATTGCGCCGTATGAATGCAAGCGGAAGAGTAGAAGGAAGAGCGGCTATCATTACAGGACCAACTCCGCTTACAGCAGCTACTGTAGTAGCGTCTGATTTGCGGGCCGGAGCTGCACTTGTCATTGCAGGATTAATGGCACAAGGCGAGACGGAAATCCGCGAAATCTACCATATTGAACGTGGTTATTCCGCAATTATTGAAAAGCTGCAAGGACTTGGTGCAGACATTCGGAGAGAGACAATCGATCCGGTGGCAAGCATGAATTCAAAGTCGGCGCAAGATGCAAACTAACTTCTATTAGCTTTTGAATCTGTGCTACAATTGCGGAGGTAGATTCAAAGAGGAATGGAAGAGCTGCGATGTAATCTCTTTGAAAAGCCAACTTTGTTGGTTACATGAGTAAAAGTTGATATTGCGTGTGGTGCAAAATAGCGAGACAGCAACAAACAACTGATTTCACAAACGATTTACAATAATACTTCCTGAGTCCGGCGTTCTGCCGGGCTCCTTCTTTAAAGAACTTCCAAAACTTATCTATCCTCATCTTTTAAATCCTATAAAATAAGAGTGGTGTCTGACTTATGGCTACAATAACAATTTCCTCATTGGAAAACATGACGCTAAAAGAGCTTTACACTTTAGCAAAAGAATACAAACTGACAAATTACAGCAAATTAACGAAAAAAGAATTGATTTTTGCCATTTTGAAAACGCGCGCCGAACAAGAAGGCTTTTTCTTTATGGAAGGTGTACTGGAAATTATTCCATCAGAAGGTTTTGGGTTCCTAAGGCCGATCAATTATTCCCCAAGTTCGCAAGATATTTATATTTCCGCCTCTCAAATCCGGCGGTTCGATTTGCGGAACGGCGATAAAGTATCAGGAAAAGTGCGTCCGCCGAAAGAAAATGAACGCTATTTCGGTTTGTTGCAGGTAGAAGCGGTAAACGGGGAAGATCCTGAAGTTGCAAAAGAACGCGTCCATTTCCCTGGACTTACTCCGCTTTATCCAGACCGCCACATCCGTTTAGAAACAACCCCTAAGCATTTGTCGACACGGATTATGGATCTTGTGGCGCCTGTCGGTTTTGGGCAGCGTGGTTTGATTGTTGCTCCTCCAAAAGCAGGTAAAACGATGCTATTGAAAGAAATCGCCAATTCGATTACCACAAACCATCCGGAAGCGGAACTGATTGTCCTGTTGATTGATGAGCGTCCGGAAGAAGTGACTGATATTGAACGGTCAGTTGATGCAGATGTAGTATCATCCACATTTGACGAAGTTCCGGAAAACCATGTTAAAGTGGCCGAACTTGTCTTAGAGCGTGCTATGCGCCTAGTTGAACACAAACGCGACGTCATTATTTTGATGGATTCCATTACACGTCTTGCTCGAGCATATAATTTGGTTATTCCGCCAAGTGGGCGTACACTATCAGGCGGAATAGATCCAGCAGCGTTTCACCGGCCGAAGCGCTTTTTCGGAGCAGCCCGCAATATAGAAGAAGGCGGAAGCCTGACGATTCTTGCCACCGCTTTGGTAGAAACCGGTTCCCGGATGGACGAAGTGATATATGAAGAATTTAAAGGCACTGGCAATATGGAGCTGCACTTGGATCGCAGCCTTGCAGAACGCCGTGTTTTCCCGGCTCTTGATATTCGACGCTCAGGTACACGTAAAGAAGAGTTGCTTATAGAGCGCCCCCAGCTGGATAAACTGTGGGCGATCCGCAATACGTTTTCCGATTCGCCTGATTTCGGGGAGCGCTTCTTGAAAAAGCTTGGCCAAACAAAGACGAACGAAGAGTTTTTCGATCAGTTGAATACTGAAATGAAAGCCCACCGAAACAGCAAAAAGATGATTTAAATAGTTGCAATCTGCTTTGGAATTTGATAAGATTATACAAGTGAATTAAATCAGCGCTATTGCATATACGGCCTAAAGAGCCGTGTAAGGCAATGGTAAAATAGATACTAATAAACTCTGTTCCAGATGGTTCAGGGCAGGAGGAGAAAACACTATGAAAACAGGTATTCACCCAGATTACAAATTAGCAACAGTAACTTGCTCTTGCGGCAACTCGTTCCAAACGGGCTCTGTAAAAGAAAACATCAATGTTGAACTTTGCTCAGAGTGCCACCCATTCTACACTGGACGCCAAAAATTTGCTTCTGCAGACGGCCGCGTAGACCGTTTCAACAAAAAATACGGCCTCAAAGAAGAAATCAACCAGTAATCAAAAAATATACCTGCCTGGCGCGAAAACGCAAGGTGGGTATTTTTTTTCGTTTTAATCAGCAAAAAAAGTGGTTTACATAGAGATAAAAAGCGGTTTTTCCACAAGATTTTAGGTATGATAAAGAAAAACTGCGTTCATTGGAATCTTTATTTCAGGTCGCGCCATTTGGGCTTTTATGGAAAGCTATGATCCACTGGGCTAGCGGAAAACACGCTTAACGTTAAAGTGGAATAAATTGAAAAAGTGTTTGAAAGGGGTCTCTACTTATGTACGTCATGAAACAATCTGGATGGGTTGAATTGATATGCGGAAGCATGTTTTCTGGGAAATCGGAAGAGTTGATCCGCCGTGTCCGCCGTACCCAATTTGCCAAACAAAAAATTGCGGTATTTAAACCGAAAATTGATAACCGGTACAGCGAAGAAGCGGTCGTTTCGCATAACGGCACTTCTGTTATCGCCATGCCTATTGAACATAGCAACGAAATTTGGAAATACGTAAACGATGATTACGACGTTATTGCCATCGATGAAGCCCAGTTTTTTGACGAGGAAGTGGTTGAAAATGTCCAAAAATTGGCGAACCATGGATTCCGGGTCATTGTAGCGGGACTTGACCAAGACTTCCGCGGACGTCCATTCGGACCGATGCCGATTCTTTTATCAATTGCCGAGCAAGTGACGAAATTGCAGGCGGTCTGTACAGTGTGCGGATCTCCGGCAAGCCGTACGCAGCGTTTGATTGATGGAAGGCCTGCAGGGTCAGACGATCCGACTATTCTAGTAGGGGCTTCAGAAGCTTACGAACCGCGCTGCCGTCACCATCACGAAGTGCCTGCGGGCGTTACCATAACCAAATAATAAATGAGGATATATTAATATGTATAAGTTGAACTTAAGAATCATCATTTCATACACCGCTTCGGGCGCTTTGGGCATGGCTCCCGCCATGAGCCGAGAAAACCACTCGTCTCATTGCTCCGCCTAGCCCCTGGACGCGCCGGCGCTAGGTAAGCTCATTAAACTCTATCCGTTTTGACAGTGCTATCTAAGATATGGAGCAAAACAGCGGAGACGCCTGCGGGAAAGCGAGACAGCCGAGACCCCGCAGGGAGCAAAGCGACTGAGGAGGCTTGGCGCTCGCCCGCGGCAAGCGCAGCTGTTTTATGGAATATCGATAGTGAAAGATTATTAGTCAACTTATTATAGAAGGAACTTAAAAGAAATAGAGGTGGAACCATGTTTGACCGATTACAGGCTGTTGAAGATCGCTATGACCGCTTAAACGAATTATTAAGTGATCCTGCAATTGTCAGCGATACTAACAAGCTGCGTGAATATTCCAAAGAACAATCTGATTTGCAAGAAACGGTAGAAGCTTATCGCGAATATAAAGACTTAACTTCCCAATTGAACGATGCGAAAGCAATGTTTGACGATAAATTGGATACAGAGATGCGTGAAATGGTTAAAGAAGAAGTCAATGAGCTTGAAACGCAGTTGGCGCAAGTTGAAGCGCGTCTCCATATCTTATTAATTCCGAAAGACCCAAATGACGATAAAAACGTCATCATGGAAATTCGTGGCGCAGCAGGCGGGGACGAAGCGGCATTATTTGCAGGCGACCTTTACCGCATGTATAGCCGTTATGCTGAATCAAATGGCTGGAAAGTGACGATCATGGATTCCAATCCAACGGGTCTTGGCGGATTCAAAGAATTGGTGTTCATGGTGACCGGAAAAGGCGCATATTCAAAGTTGAAATATGAAAATGGTGCTCACCGTGTTCAACGGGTACCTGAAACCGAATCGGGCGGACGCATCCATACATCTACTGCAACCGTTGCTTGTTTACCGGAAGTGGAAGAAGTGGAAGTGGAAATACACGATAACGATATACGTGTGGATACGTACGCTTCATCTGGAGCAGGCGGCCAATCGGTAAACACGACCATGTCTGCTGTCCGCTTGACACACATTCCGACCAATACGGTTGTAACGTGCCAGGATGAAAAATCCCAGATCAAAAATAAAGCAAGCGCAATGAAAGTGCTGCGTGCCCGCGTCTATGACAAGTTTCAGCAAGAAGCACAAGCGGAATACGATGCTGTTAGAAAATCCGCGGTAGGTACCGGCGACCGTTCTGAACGGATTCGGACTTATAACTTCCCTCAGAATCGCGTAACCGACCATCGCATTGGCTTGACTATCCAAAAGTTGGATCAAATTCTGCAAGGCAAGATGGAAGAAATCATTGAAGCGCTTGTTGTAGAAGAGCAATCTGCGAAAATGGAAAGTTTGAACAATGACTGATAAAATATTAATTTTCGAGGCCCTTAATGGGGCTTCTTCTTTTTTAAAGGAAAACGGCAGAGAAGAAGCGGTAGCCCGTCTTCTTCTCCAGCATGAACTTGGATTGTCGCATGCGGGGCTTCTTGCATCAATGCGTGAAGAAATGGATAGGGACGCATTCAACCGTTATTGGCAAAGGATCGAGCATCATGCTGCAGGGACCCCGGTTCAGCATTTAACAGGTTACGAGGAATTTTATGGCAGAAGTTTCGCGGTCAACGAACATGTATTGATTCCGCGACCGGAAACAGAAGAACTCATTGAAGAAGCTTTGCGGCTAATTGCTCTTTACTTTCCAGAGAAAAAGATTAAAATTGCTGATATCGGCACAGGAAGCGGCATTATTGCAGTAACAATGAAATGCGAAATTCCCGAAGCGGCTGTTACGGCCACAGACATATCGGATCAAGCCCTGCATATGGCTAAGAAAAATGCCGAGGGCCAAAGAGCGGATGTTACTTTTTTACAAGGCGATTTAACGGAGCCGCTGAATGGTGAAACTTGGGATATGATCTTATCCAATCCACCTTATATCGCATATGCGGAAGCCACGGAATTATCGGACAGTGTCCGCGATTTTGAACCGCACTTAGCATTGTTTGCGGATAATAACGGGCTGGCTTTATACGAGAAAATGGTAAAACAGCTGCCGGAATTGTTGAAAAAACCAGGAATTATCGGTTTTGAAATTGGTTATGCACAAGGAGAAGCGGTTAAGAACATGTTAAAAGCCGCATTTCCTGAAGCGAATGTATATGTAAAAAAAGATATCAACAAAAAAGACCGAATGGTTTTTTGCGTTAACATCTAATTGAGGATAAAATGTTGATAATTCATGAAAGTTATCCCCTGGCCGGGGATAACTTCGAAGAAACCAAGAATAATAGGAGATGTTCACATGGAGACGAAAACCATTCTTGTGGATAAATATGCTGACAGTGAAGGAAGTTATTCACAAGCTGTGGAAATGTTGAAGAATGGGGAAGTAGTTGCTTTTCCGACGGAGACAGTCTATGGATTAGGGGCAGTTGCAACCAATGCAGAAGCGGTCGATAAAATTTTTAAAGCAAAAGGCCGGCCTGCCGACAATCCGTTGATTGTCCATGTCGATTCGAAAGAAACGGCTCTTGAATACGTATTGAACGTCACTCAAAAAGCAGAAAAATGCATGGACGCTTTTTGGCCAGGTGCATTGACGCTGATAATGAATGCAAAACCGGACACATTTGCCAGTAATGTAACAGCAGGTCTCGACACCGTAGGAGTTCGGGTGCCGGACCATCCTGTAGCATTAAAGCTATTGCAACAACTGAAAATGCCGGTTGCGGCACCAAGCGCAAATACAAGCGGCAAGCCGAGTCCGACTCTGGCTGAGCACGTTTTTCACGACATGAATGAAAAGATTCCTTTAGTATTGGACGGAGGAGCCACAGCAATCGGGATTGAATCGACTGTCCTTGATATGACATGTGAACCGCCCTGCATTTTGCGGCCAGGGCAAGTGACAAAAGAGCAGATTGAGGAAGTTATCGGAATGGTCCGGTCATCTTCGGATATCAAAGGAAATGCACCAAAATCCCCAGGTATGAAATACTTGCATTATGCACCGGAAGCCCCGGTTTATCTAATAGAAGAAGATGCCCGATTGATTGAAAGGGCAATTGCTCATATCCATAATGAAGGAAAGAAAGTGGCAGTTTTAAGCCATCATGATTTTCCAAGTGCAGATTTTGATTTTCCATTATCTGCAGAAACACTTTATAACAGTCTTCGGAAATGCGATATGATTGATGTAGATATTATATTGGCTGCCGTTTCCTCTGATAAAGAAAAAGATATTGCTGTCTTGAACCGACTGGAAAAAGCGGCTGACCATAAATGGTTTAGTTGAACTCTTAAAAAAGGGGGTGCAAAATGAAGATTTTCTTTGTGTGTACTGGAAATACTTGCCGGAGCCCAATGGCTGAAGCTATTTTGGCTGCGAAAGGATCGTCAGGGATTGAAGTGCGTTCTGCAGGTATTTTTGCAGGCGCGGCTCCTTTATCCGAAAATGCCCAAGCTGTATTGGCTGAACAGAACATTGCATTTTCGCATATGGCTAAACCGGTCAAGCCGGAAGATGTGCAATGGGCGAATCTGATTTTAACCATGACAGCCGGCCATCGAAATATTTTAATGCAAAGCTATCCTGAAGCGGCCAGCAGAATCTATACGTTAAAGGAATTTGTTGACGGCTCAAGAGAAGATGTCTCTGACCCATATGGCGGTTCTTTATCAACGTACCGACAAACCTTTGATGAGCTGAACCAATTGATTGATAAACTCGTCGATAAAATAGAAAAAGAATAACGGGAAAGCAGAAGCTGATTGTGAGATCACAGGCAGCCCTGCTTTTTTCTTTTGCGTATAAAATGGTCTATGAAGATGAAAATGGCTATAACCTTGCATTCTAGGCTTTTAAGCGTAAAAATGATAGAATTAAAAAAAGTAGATGTGCGCCTAGAGTGCTGTCAGCTAAACAGATTAGAAAAGAGGGCTTTTCATGAAAATCGCTATTTCATCAGACCACGGCGGAAATGTATTGCGCAAAGAGATTGTTAACTTATTAAACGAACTCGGGATGGATTACCAGGATTTCGGCCCGCACACTGACGATTCGGTCGACTATCCTGACTATGCAAAACCAGTGGCGGACCGTGTAGCCAGCGGCGAATTTGATCGTGGAATTCTCATCTGCGGAACAGGCATTGGGATGTCGATTGCAGCAAACAAAGTTAAAGGGATTCGCTGTGCGCTTGTCCATGATGTATTCAGTGCAAAAGCAACAAGAGGGCACAACAACTCCAATATTTTGGCAATGGGTGAACGGGTCATCGGTCCAGGGCTTGCACGCGAAATTGCAAAAACATGGCTGACAGTAGAATTCGAAGGCGGCAGACACCAAACACGCGTCCAAAAAGTTTCTGATCTAGAAAATTAAGGAGAGTGGCCAGGATGCAAACCTTATGGCAATTACAGCTGGAAGAAACTTTAAATGAACTGGAGCAGCAGATTCAATTCAGAAAAGGCCAAGTGTTTGTGATCGGCTGCTCGACGTCGGAAATAGCAGGAAAACGCATCGGTACTGGCGGTGGTCTCGATATTGCAGAAAGTTTGTTCGAACCGTTTGAAAAATTCGCCGCCCGGCATAAGATCTATTTGGCTTTTCAAGGCTGTGAACACATTAACCGCGCTCTGATAGTCGAGCGGCAAGCTGCAGAAAAATACGGCTGGGAACCGGTAACGGTTATTCCGGTAGCTAAGGCGGGTGGCTCCATGAGCGCCTATGCCTTTATGAATATGAAAGATCCGGTTGTCGTAGAAGAAATTCAAGCTCATGCTGGAATCGATATCGGCCAAACAATGATTGGCATGCATTTAAAAAGAGTAGCGGTTCCGGTGCGAACTTCTGTTAAACTAATAGGAGATGCGATTATATCCGCTGCTACTACACGGCCGAAGTTGATCGGCGGAGAACGTGCAAGATATACTCGTGAGCTTGTTCAATCACAGGAGGGATATACGGATGGAATTGATTAAGGTACAGGATCAAGCAGTTTTTGAAGCAATGGAAGCAGAAAAAGCACGGCAGGAAGCAAATATTGAACTGATTGCCTCGGAAAATTTTGTGTCACAAGCAGTTATGGATGCCCAAGGCTCAGTGTTAACCAATAAATATGCAGAAGGTTACCCAGGCAAACGCTATTACGGTGGTTGTGAATTTGTGGATGTTGTAGAAAATATTGCTAGAGACCGCCTGAAAGAAATTTTTGGCGCGGATCATGCAAATGTTCAGCCGCATTCGGGATCTCAGGCTAATATGGCCGTCTACACAGCAGTTTTAAAGCAAGGCGATACAGTGCTTGGCATGAACTTGAACCATGGTGGGCATTTGACGCATGGCAGCCGCGTAAACTTTAGCGGTATGACTTATAATTTTGTGGAGTACGGTGTTAGCGAAGAAACGCAAATGATCGACTATGAAGTTGTTCGTGAAGTTGCAATTGAACATCAGCCGAAGTTAATTGTAGTAGGAGCGAGTGCTTATTCACGCACAATTGATTTTGCTAGATTCCGTGAAATTGCAGATGAAGTTGGCGCGTTATTGATGGTGGATATGGCGCATATTGCAGGCCTTGTAGCAACTGGCGCGCATCCAAGCCCAGTGCCGTATGCTCATTTTGTCACTTCTACAACTCATAAGACGCTTCGCGGACCTCGCGGCGGTATGATCTTGTGCACAGAAGAATTTGCAAAGAAAATTGACAAAACCATTTTTCCAGGTATCCAAGGTGGGCCATTAATGCATGTGATTGCAGCAAAAGCTGTGGCATTTGGCGAAGCACTGGAACCGGAATTCAAAACATATATTGATCAAGTCGTGAAAAATGCAAAAGCATTGGCTGAAGCGCTAATGACTGAAGGCGTTCAGATCGTATCGGGCGGGACAGACAATCACTTGTTATTGATCGACCTTCGCTCACTTAACCTGACAGGCAAAGTGGCGGAGCATCTTTTAGATGAAGTTGGCATTACGACAAATAAAAATACCATTCCATTTGATCCTGAAAGTCCATTCGTCACTTCAGGTATCCGTCTTGGGACGCCTGCAGTTACATCCCGAGGCTTTAAAGAACCGGAAATGAAAGAAATTGCAGCCATCATGGCAATGCTTTTAAAAAATCCGGAAGATGATAGTGTTAAACAGGAAGCGGCTGCACGCACTGCAAAACTGACCGCAGGTTTTCCTTTGTACAAATAAGGTAATAGACTAAGATAAAAGTGCAGCTGCCATTGTACGCATTGCGCAGCTGTATTTTTTTACGACTACATAGGCGAAAGAGGTGCAGCGCATGCACACACATGAACTAAAAAAAGAAAAAAAAATAATCATGGATTGGCTGCGCCGTATTGGAGTCGAGTTCCATACTGGTTTTCTGGTCGTAAATACAGAAAAAGATGATCATCCCATTGTCTTCGCAAATCAAGCTTTTTATAACATGATCGGTTATACGGAAGAGGAAGTTCTTGGAGAGAACGGCCGCTTTTTGCATGGCAGCAACACAGATATGAAAGTTAGCCGCGAAATTAGAGATTGTGCGGAATCTCGAGAATCGGGTGTCTTCGAAATCGTTAATTATAGAAAGAACGGCACTCCTTTTTGGAACGAAATCACCATCCAACCTTTGCTGTTTCCTGAAAGAAATCTGCAGCTGACGCTTATGTTGCAGCGCGATATCACAGATCGAAAGCGGTCGGATGCCCTTATAAAGTTGCAGCAGGAAACATATATCGGTATTGAACAAGGTCATATGCTAAGCATGCTCTTACAAAAAGCCTGCGATACGGCAGAATCTTTTTTTCAAGAAAACACAAGATGCACAATCATGCTGATAGATGAAAATAATCGTTTACATGTAGGTGCTGGAAATTCAATGCCAAAAGAATTTCATAAAGCAGTGAATGGCACTCCTGTAGAAAAGACAACGGCAACTTGTGGTCCAGCCATTTATTCAAAAGAATCGTATTTTGTTACTGATATGAAAACCGACTTTTTGTGGCGCAATTACCAAAATGTTGTAGAAAAGTTTGATTTGGTGGCAAGTTGGTCCATCCCGATTTTGGATGCTGCTAAGGAAGTTATCGGAACGTTCGTCGTTTATTTTCCTTTGCCTGTGGAACCGAGTGGAAAAGAGAAAGAGTTTCTTAAACAGATTGCCTCTATTTTAGCGCTCACAGTGAAATATTCCCAACAACAAGTTGAAATTTTAAAGCTGGCTTATACAGACAAAGAAACCGAATTGCCAAATCGCCACTATTTTAAAAATGAGCTGATGGAACTTCTTAAAGAAAAAGATGAAGGGTTTATCGCTTTCATTTCCGCCGGTGAATACATTAAAGTGGTGGATCAATACGGCCACGGGGCAGGGGATAAGATGATTGCGGAACTGGGAAAGCGCTTTGCCCGAATCCGCATGCCTCATGAGCCGCTTATTGCACGGTTTTCAGGTTCCACCATTGCTTTATTCAGTAAAACACCGCTAGCTAAAATTCCTGATTATTTGGATTTGATCAATCAAACAACGATAGAACCTGTTATCGTCCGGGACTTGGAGCTATTTGCCACGCTGAAAATGGGTGTGGCTATCATTACGCCAAAACAGCAGGACGCTGATGAATTGATCCGTTACGCGGACAGTGCGTTATCCAAAGCGAAGCTTCGGGCAGGAGAATCTTTCTGTTACTACGAAAATGAGCACGACGAATTTATGATGAAAGATTTACGGATTGCCAATGAATTGACGGCGGCCTTGCGCCGAGAGGAAATCGGGGTTCACCTTCAGCCGAAAGTGGACTTGGAGACAGGCAAAGTCTTAAGCTTTGAAGCATTGGCGCGCTGGAACTCCCCAGAACTTGGCACTATCGCTCCGGATGTTTTTATTCCAGCAGCAGAAAAAAATGGCAAAATTCGTTTGTTGGAACAAGCTGTTCTAAAACGTGTGCTTGTATGGCTAAAAAGCAGAAGAGATCAAGGCGCGCAGATGTATCAAGTGGCTATCAATGTATCGTCCGATCATTTCTTCCATCATTCGTTTGTTCCCCACTTAGTGGACACTATGGCTGAGTACGGCATCGAGCACCGCTGGATTCAATTGGAAATCACAGAACGCATCGGCTTTGTCGATATCGAAACAGCTCATAAAGTGTTCAAGCAGTTGGAAATGTTTGGTTTCGCCAGTTCAGTGGATGATTTCGGCACCGGTTATTCATCGCTCAGCTATTTACAAAAGCTGCCGGTCAGCGAAATCAAAATCGATCGCTCGTTTATTTCCAATATGGATGAACCGACGACACTCGCTATTGTCCGAACAATTATCCAGTTGGCAGAAAACCTGAATTTATTGGCAGTAGCCGAAGGCATCGAAACTGAAAGCCAACGGAAAGTTTTACGGACACTCGGCTGCAAGGTCGGGCAAGGTTATTTGTTTTACCGGCCGATGCCTCTTGATGAAGCACGCCTGTTGTAAACCGGAGCTTATAAGCTCCGGTTTTTTTATTTCTTTTATCTTCCATCAAAGCATTCGTGAAAAAACTGAATAATTTCATTGCTTCTTGGAACCCCTCGGAAAGCTGATTTTCTGATATACTATTGAAGATAATGTTTGAGAAGGAGAGATGTGCCGTGGGTAAAGTATATGTTTTTGATCACCCGTTGATCCAGCATAAATTGACTTACATTCGTGACAAGTCAACAGGAACCAAAGAATTCCGGGAATTAGTAGATGAGATTGCAACATTGATGGCTTTTGAAATCACACGTGATTTGCCTCTAAAAGAAATCGAAGTGGAAACGCCGGTCCAAGTTGCAACTTCTCGCGTGCTGGCAGGAAAGAAGTTGGGTATAGTGCCAATTCTTCGAGCAGGCATCGGCATGGTCGACGGAATTTTAAAATTGATCCCAGCAGCTAAAGTCGGGCATATCGGTTTATACCGTGATCCGGAAACTTTGCAGCCGGTCGAATATTACTTGAAATTGCCTTCCGATGTTCAAGAACGCGAGTTCATCGTTGTGGATCCGATGCTTGCAACAGGCGGTTCCGCAATCGAGGCTGTGCATTCATTGAAAAAACGGGGAGCTACTAAAATCCGCTTTATGTGCATCATTGCGGCACCAGAAGGCGTGGAAGCATTTCAAGAAGCGCATCCGGATGTCGATGTATACATCGCGGCTTTAGACGAAAAATTGAATGACCATGGATATATCGTTCCTGGACTCGGCGACGCCGGAGACCGCTTATTCGGAACAAAATAAAATAAAAACCGACGCCGTCCATCTTCCCTCTTAAGAATACTCTTATCGAACGGAGAATTTTCTCAAGAGGGATCGGTTGGCGGAGTTTGATACCAAAGTAAAGGGACTGGTCCTTTTGGCGAAAAAGTGGAAAGTAATGACGATTTTCGGCACAAGGCCGGAAGCAGTCAAGATGGCGCCGCTTGTTTTGGAGCTTCAAAAGCATCCTGAAACAATCGAACCGGTTGTTACCGTAACGGCTCAACACCGGGAAATGCTTGATCAAGTTCTTGAGACGTTCCAGATCAAACCAGATTATGATTTGAATATCATGAAAGACCGCCAAACGCTTAGCGATGTAACGGTACGCGGGTTGCGCGGCTTAGATGAAATCATGAAAAAAGCCCAGCCCGATATTGTACTGGTGCACGGGGATACAACGACTACTTTTGTAGCAAGCCTTGCCGCTTTTTACAATCAGATAGCGGTCGGCCATGTAGAAGCGGGCCTTCGCACACACAATAAGTACTCACCGTATCCGGAAGAGATGAATCGGCAACTGACAGGCGTGATTGCAGATATTCATTTTGCTCCGACAGAACAGTCTGCGCAAAATCTGCTGAAAGAAGGCAAGCGGAAAGAGAGAATTTTCATCACAGGCAATACGGCGATTGATGCTTTGAAAACCACAATTCGACAAGCATATAGCCATCCGGTCCTTGAGAAGGTTGGATCAGACCGCATGATTTTGTTGACTGCGCACCGGCGGGAAAATTTGGGTCAGCCAATGCGGAATATGTTTCGGGCCATTAAGCGGCTGACGGAAGAACATGATGACATCCAAGTCGTATACCCTGTACATATGAATCCGGCAGTCAGAGAAGTCGCGGATGAAGTGCTCGGTCGTGACCCGCGAATTCATTTGATCGAACCGCTTGAAGTAATGGATTTTCATAATTTTGCCGCACGTTCTTTCATTATATTGACAGATTCCGGCGGTGTTCAGGAAGAAGCGCCTTCACTAGGTAAACCGGTTCTTGTATTGCGTGATACGACAGAACGCCCTGAAGGCATCGAGGCAGGAACTTTAAAGCTTGCTGGCACTTCGGAAGCGGATATCTACCGGCTGGCCAAAGAGCTGTTAACCGACACGGAAGCATATGAACGAATGGCCCAAGCCTCCAATCCCTATGGAGATGGAAAGGCCTCGCACCGAATTGTTGAAGCGCTATATGGCTACCTGAACAAGGAAGAAAGTTAAAATAGTGGAAAATTTGTCATTCAACTTTAAATTTGTCGACAATATGTCGACACAATTTCGCTTGTGAAGTTTTTCACTTCTACTAATTGACAGGGTTTTACCCCTATTGTATGCTTACAAAGGGTATGCATGAGAAGGTTTTCATACATAAAGATGTGGTTCTGAAAGCCAGACGCGACGGCTCTTTTTTAGAGGTAAAATGTCAAATCAAAACGAATTTCGAGGGGTTTATCATGCGCCCAACAAAAAGTCCCTTACAAGCGATGGTGCTTTACAGCGCCATTCTCTCACAACTTGTCGGGTCCGTGCTCATCGGTTTGTTCACAGGTATGTGGCTTGATGATCAGTTCGGAACCGCCCCGCTTTTCTTAATCATTGGCTTACTCACGGGCTTAGCAATCGGCGTGTGGGCAATGCTCAAAACCGTCCAAAAATTCGAATCAGGAGACAGGTAAACAAATGGATGGACTAAAGGAGATTTATACAAGACTAAAAAGAATGATTTATTTCATCCTTGCGGCATTCGTCATTGGCTGGGGATTCACTCCATACCAAACGATTTTTGCCGGTCTTATAATCGGAATTTTGTTCGGCATTTATAATATGTGGATTCTGGTTCGCCGTATGGAACGTTTTGACCGGGCGGTGGCAGAAGGCTCGAAAGTTCGTTCGCTTGGAACGGCATTACGGTTTGGTTCGGGGGTTGCAGCTGTAGCGATCGCTATTTTGTTCGCGGAGCACATCCACCTAATCAGTACGGTTATCGGTTTAATGATTCCGTATATTCTGCTGCTTGCAGAACGAATTGTTTATCACGTGAAACACTATTAAGATTGTGGAAAGAGAGGTGAAACTATCGTGGATCATGGCGCTCCTATGAAACAAGTGTTCGGCATATGGTTCAACTTGTCGAACGTTATGATGCTTCTTGTAGCTGCTCTTATTGTTTTCCTAATTGCATTCATCGCTACTCGGAATCTGCAACTCAAACCAACAGGTATGCAAAACTTTATGGAATGGGTTATGGACTTCGTTAAAGGCCTGATTAAGAGCAATATGGACTGGAGAGAAGGCGGACGATTCCATGTTCTTGGAATTACATTAATTATGTTCATCTTCGTATCCAATATGCTGGGGTTGCCGTTTGCAATTGTAGTTGACGGGAATCTTTGGTGGAAATCCCCAACTGCTGACCCGACGGTTACAATGACATTGGCCGCCACAATCATCATTTTGAGCCATTACTATGGCATCAAGTTGAAGGGTTTGGGGGAATATGGCGCAGGCTATCTAAAACCGATGCCGTTCTTGTTCCCGCTTAAGATTATTGAAGAATTTGCAAATACGCTGACACTCGGTCTGCGTCTATACGGGAACATCTATGCAGGTGAAATCTTGCTTACTTTGTTGGCAGGACTTGCATCAGCAAGTGTTCTCGGATTTGCAGCAGCCATCCTTCCGATGATGGCATGGCAAGGATTCTCGATTTTTATCGGTGCAATCCAAGCGTTTATTTTCGTTATGTTAACGATGGTTTATTTATCGCATAAAGTTGCCGACGACCATTGATTATAAATGCTCATATTGAGCAAAACAAAAAACAACTATCCTGAGGAGGACATTTCAAAATGACAGGTTCATTAGGTTTATTAGCAGCAGCAATCGCAGTAGGTTTAGCAGCACTAGGTGCAGGTATTGGTAACGGTCTTATCGTTTCTAAAACAGTTGAAGGTATCGCTCGCCAGCCAGAAGCTCGTGGCGTTCTTCAAACAACTATGTTCATCGGGGTAGCTTTGGTTGAAGCATTACCGATCATCGCAGTAGTTATCGCGTTCATCGTAATGAACCAATAGTCAATAATTTATAGATATAAGATAAATGGCGGGCATGCTTCGGCGTAGTTTTCGCCATTTATGTTTGTATAACCTTGTGGTTTTGAAAACTATTCTTTTACATGAAAAGATCTTATTATAGAAGAAACAGAACTTTAAGCTCTTGAAGGGAGTGAAACAATCGTGTTTTTTGATCATCTTGTACTCGGCGCAACCGGGGAATTTTTAAACATCGGAGATATCTTGGCAACACTCACTATTTTCCTTTTGTTGATGTGGCTATTGAAGAAATTCGCTTGGGGCCCGTTGATGGGAATTATGCAAGAACGTGAAGACTTGATTGCTGGGGAAATTGGAACGGCTGAGAAAAGTCGACAAGAATCACAGAAATTGCTTGAAGAGCAGCGTAACTTGTTGAAAGAAGCGCGTACACAAGCTCAGCAAATCATTGAAAACGCTAAGAAACAAGGCGAAGTTTCTCGTGAGGATATCATTACAAATGCTCGTGCAGAAGCTGGCCGCATCAAAGAATCTGCAGTGCAAGAAATCGCGAACGAAAGAGAACAAGCTCTTTCTCAAGTCCGTGAAGAAGTTGTTGCATTGTCTATGCTTGCTGCATCTCGAGTTCTTGGTAAAGAAATTTCTGAAGAAGACAACCGTCAGTTGATAAACGAAACGATTGCGAAGGCAGGCGACGTACGATGAGCCAAGTCTCAGAACGTTACGCACTTGCATTGTTCCAAACAGCAAAACAACACGAAGTAATGGCTTTAGTGGAAGAAGATTTACGCGAAGTGAAAAAAGCTTTCGTCGAAAATCCAGAACTTCAAGACTTGATCGATTCTCCAAATTTAACGTCTGAAAATAAAAGAGATATTATTTCTCAATTGTTCGGACAAGCAAATGTGTTTGTAGCAAATACATTGCTTTTAATGGGAGAACGCAAACGTTTGAACGAAGTCGTCGGATTAGTGGATGCTTACATTCGCCTAGCCAACGAAGAACAAGGAATTGCAGATGCAAAAGTGTATTCCGTCCGTCCATTGTCAGCAGAAGAAGTTACATCAGTTTCTTCCGTTTTTGCAAAGAAAGTCGGAAAACAAGCATTGCGAATTGAAAATATCATTGACCCGTCTCTTATTGGTGGAATGCGCATTCAAATCGGAAACCAGATTTATGACAGCAGCATCAGCTCGAAACTTGAGCGACTACAACGTCAATTGATCGGTTAATATCAGAAATTTTGAGAGGGTGACATACATGAGTATCAGAGCTGAAGAAATCAGCGGTTTAATAAAACAGCAGATCGAAAACTATCAATCTGAGATTAAAGTCGACGAAGTCGGTACAGTAATCACTGTTGGTGATGGTATCGCTCGCGTTTACGGCATTGATAACGTTATGTCTGGAGAACTTGTTGAGTTCCCGAATGGCGTCGTCGGTATTGCACAAAACTTAGAAGCCAACAACGTTGGTATTATCATCCTTGGGCCATACACTGATATCAAAGAAGGCGACGAAGTACGCCGTACTGGACGTATCATGGAAGTGCCTGTAGGACCAGAACTAATCGGACGCGTTGTAAACCCGATCGGACAGCCGGTTGACGGCCTTGGCCCGATCAATACAACGAAAACCCGTCCAATCGAAAGCCCAGCTCAAGGCGTTATGGCCCGTAAATCGGTTCACGAACCGCTTCAAACTGGTATCAAAGCGATTGACGCTTTGGTTCCAATCGGCCGCGGACAGCGCGAATTGATCATCGGTGACCGCCAGACAGGTAAAACTTCTGTAGCGATCGATACGATCCTGAACCAAGCTGACCAAAACATGATTTGTATCTATGTAGCAATCGGACAAAAAGAATCAACAGTACGTAACGTAGTTGAGACATTGCGCAAAAATGGCGCACTTGATTATACAATCGTTGTTACTGCTTCAGCATCTCAACCAGCTCCATTATTGTACCTTGCTCCTTATGCAGGTATTACAATGGCGGAAGAGTTCATGTTTGATGGCAAACACGTATTGATCGTCTATGATGATTTGACTAAACAAGCTTCGGCTTACCGCGAATTGTCTCTATTGCTTCGTCGTCCTCCAGGCCGTGAAGCATATCCAGGGGATGTATTCTACTTGCACTCCCGTTTATTGGAGAGAGCTGCGAAATTGAACGAAACTCTTGGAGCAGGTTCAATCACAGCTTTGCCATTCGTTGAAACACAAGCAGGCGATATCTCTGCTTATATCCCGACAAACGTAATTTCAATCACAGATGGACAAATCTTCCTTCAATCCGATTTATTCTTCTCGGGTGTACGTCCAGCAATCAACGCAGGTCTTTCAGTATCGCGCGTTGGTGGTTCTGCCCAAATCAATGCAATGAAAAAAGTTGCGGGTACATTGCGCTTAGACTTGGCTGCTTACCGTGAACTTGAAGCATTCTCTCAGTTCGGTTCTGATTTGGATCCTGCAACTGCTGCGAAGCTTGAGCGTGGGAAACGTACTGTTGAAGTATTAAAACAGGACTTGCACAATCCGATTAAAGTTGAAAAACAAGTTGTTATCTTCTACGCATTGACTCGAGGCTTCCTTGACGATATTCCAGTTGCTGATATTCAACGTTTTGAAGCTGCATTAACTAGCTGGTTGGATATAAACCACACAGAAATTTTAGATCATATCCGCACAACGAACAAATTGCCATCTGATGAAGCATTTGCTGCTGCGATCAACGAATTCAAACGCACATTCGCATAAAGAGAAACTTCATTCATTGGGGTTCTTCCCCAATGAATGTTAGTTGATCTTATCGGGTTTTTACGGTTAGTCGACCTCCCACTTGGATAAGTGGGAGTCATACGAACCGTTAAAACGGGATAATCAGACCAATATTTCCATACGGATAAGAACAAAAAATAATAAGGTGGTGAAATACCAGTGGCATCTTTACGCGATATAAAAAACCGAATTACGTCTACAAAGAAAACAAGCCAAATTACAAGAGCCATGCAAATGGTTTCTGCATCAAAATTGAACCGTGCGGAAGTGAATGCGAAAGCTTTTGTTCCTTACATGGGTAAAATTCAAGACGTCGTATCTGCAATTGCTGCAGGATCAAGTGACACAAGTCACCCAATGATGACTACACGTCCGGTGAAGAAAACCGCATATCTCGTAATAACATCGGACCGTGGATTAGTAGGCGGATACAATAGCAACATTCTGCGCACAGTAATGGCTAAAATTCGCCAGCGCCATACTTCCAATGATGAGTTTGTAATCCTTAGTATCGGCCGTAAAGGTCGGGATTTCTTCGCCAAGCAGGGAATGACGATCTTAGAGAGCAAAATTGCTTTGCCGGATCATCCTACGTTTGCGGACATCAAAGAAATTACGCACAAAGCTGTTGGTATGTTCTCAGATGGTACGTATGACGAAGTTTATATGTACTACAATCACTTTGTCTCAGCTATTCAACAAGACGTTACTGAAAAGAAAGTTCTGCCTTTGACGGATATTCAGCCGTCAACGTCTACTGCTTCGTATGAGTTTGATCCATCAGCAGAAGCGATTTTGGAAGTTCTTCTTCCGCAATATGCAGAAAGCCTGATTTTCGGTGCTGTTCTTGACGGCAAAGCAAGCGAACATGCTGCATCCATGTCAGCAATGAAGAGCGCTACCGACAATGCGAACGATTTGATCAATGGACTTACACTTGTATACAACCGTGCTCGTCAAGCTGCGATTACTCAGGAAATCACAGAAATCGTCGGCGGAGCAGCGGCTTTAGAATAATACTGAAAAGCTCAGGCGATTGAGCAAGACCCGACAGGCATAAGGAAGACCGCGAGGAGGCTGCTGCCGCCGCAGGGGCTGCCTTATGACCCCGAGGGTCTGATCGCCGGAGCTAGACATAAAGAAAACACAGCTAGGAGATCTCCCGCTTTTAGAGCGGGAGTCCTATTGCTGTAAATAGAACCATCGAAAGACAAAAGTAAGACAGGAGGGAACAGCATGAACACAGGACACGTTCTTCAAGTTATGGGACCGGTTGTAGACATTCAGTTTTCCGTAGGTCAACTTCCAGCAATCTACAACGCCCTAACTGTAAATATTAATCGTCCCGGGCAAGCGCCAACTACGTTAACTCTTGAAGTGGCTTTGCACCTTGGTGATGATGCAGTACGTACAATCGCGATGGATTCCACAGATGGTTTACAACGCGGATCAGTAGTAACCGATTTGGGCAGTGCAATCACTGTTCCAGTTGGGGATGTAACATTAGGCCGTGTATTCAACGTACTAGGCGAAGTAATCGATTTAGGGGAAGAAATTCCAGCTTCTGAACGCCGCAACCCGATCCACCGTTCAGCACCTACTTTCGAAAACCTTTCTACACAAGTTGAAATTCTTGAAACAGGTATCAAAGTTGTCGACTTGCTTGCTCCTTACATCAAAGGTGGTAAAATCGGTCTCTTCGGTGGTGCCGGAGTAGGTAAAACTGTTCTAATTCAAGAATTGATTAACAACATTGCTCAAGAACACGGCGGTTTGTCTGTATTCGCTGGTGTTGGTGAGCGTACACGCGAAGGAAATGACTTGTTCCACGAGATGAGCGATTCTGGCGTTATCAAGAAAACATCAATGGTATTCGGACAAATGAACGAGCCGCCTGGCGCACGTATGCGTGTAGCTTTGACTGGTTTGACTATGGCTGAATATTTCCGTGATGAGCAGGGCGCAGACGTTCTTTTGTTCATCGATAATATCTTCCGCTTCACTCAAGCAGGTTCTGAGGTATCGGCACTTCTAGGCCGTATGCCATCTGCCGTTGGTTACCAGCCAACACTTGCTACAGAGATGGGCCAATTGCAGGAACGTATCACGACTACAAGCACAGGTTCTGTTACATCTATTCAAGCGATCTATGTACCTGCCGATGACTATACGGATCCGGCTCCAGCTACAACTTTCGCTCACTTGGATGCAACTACTAACCTTGAGCGTAAACTTTCTGAAATGGGTATCTACCCGGCTGTGGATCCTCTTGCTTCAACTTCACGCGCATTGTCGCCTGAAATTGTTGGAGAAGAGCACTACGGAATTTCCCGTCAAGTTCAGCAAACGCTTCAGCGTTACAGAGAACTTCAAGATATCATTGCAATCCTTGGTATGGATGAGTTAAGTGATGAGGACAAGCTTACGGTTAACCGTGCACGCCGTGTCCAAAACTTCCTATCTCAAAACTTCCACGTTGCTGAACAGTTCACAGGCCAAAAAGGTTCTTATGTTCCAGTTCAGGAAACGATTAAAGGATTCAGAGAAATTCTTGAAGGCAAATACGACCACTTGCCTGAAGATGCATTCCGTTTGGTTGGACGCATCGAAGAAGTAATCGCAAAAGCGAAAAGCATGGGCGTAGAAGTTTAAAATAAGGGACCAGGAGGGAAAAAAATGAAGACCATTGCAGTCAATATTGTCACTCCCGACGGCCCGGTATACGATTCAGAAGTCTCTATGGTAATTGGAGTCACAGCAACCGGTGAAATGGGCGTTTTGCCTGGCCACATCCCGACAGTTGCTCCTCTTGGAATCGGTGCAATCCGATTGAAAAAGGACAACTCAACGGAGTTGGTTGCTGTAAACGGCGGATTTCTTGAAATTCGTCCTGAAAAAGTAACGATTCTAGCACAGTCTGCAGAGCTTGCGACAGATATCGATCTTCCTCGCGCTCAAGAAGCTGCTAGACGTGCAGAAGCGAGACTTCAGGCGAATAAAGACGAAGTCGACTTTAAACGTGCAGAACTGGCTTTAAAGCGTGCGATGAATCGTATCAACGTTTATGAGGGTAACATTTAAATGAAACAGGCGGGCAGAAGGGCATTCCACTTTTGTCCGCTTTTCTTTTGTTCTAGGTTTTCATCATTTTCTTGATGAAAGCATACTTTTACTTATTAAAATTGTTTATATAAAAAGTGAAGAAGGAGAGGATTCTTTTGGAAACTATAGTTGGGCAACAAGCTTTAATTTCTATATTTAGCCATATTTTTTTCACAGGCATTGCTTTCTACGCACTGCGTGCCCTCATGATTGAAAAATGGATTTATAAAAATCATGTGCTACAAGCGCAAATACTTTATATATTCTTGAGTATTGTTATTGGAACCATTGTTTCAACATTCTTCTTAAATATCTCACTATGGTCTCGACAATTGCCTTACTTGTTTTAAAGATTGTTGTTTTGCCATGGTTTCGAAAATCGTAACCATGGCAAAATACCAACTCGACTAGTTCGCATTTCCTGGGAAATAATTACGGAAACTAGGTTTATTTCCTAGTTTCACGGGAATTGTTGTATGTAATGAGAATGTAATATTCCTCAAAATCTTTTACAAACTACCGACAGAAAGAGGTTACAGTGGACGAATCTTATAGCAATCACAAAAAAATACCACAAATAGGCGATAAGGTGCTTGTGATTTTATTAGAAAACAGGTACTATAAGTAAGGTTTTGTTTCTAATTAATGACATTGGACTTTATAACGTACGTATTGTACATATAGATATTACTTAACAGATGGAGGGCATATCAGTGGATCAGATTATTGTAAAAGGCGGCCAAAAATTAAAAGGGAAAGTTCGAGTGGAAGGTGCTAAGAACGCAGTACTACCTATTCTTGCCGGCGCATTATTAGCTTCTAATGGAAAAAGTATCCTTAAAGAAGTACCAAATTTAGCGGATGTTTATACCATTCAGGAAGTGCTGAAAAGTTTGAACGTGTCAATTGACTATTTCCCAGAAAAAAATGAAATGGTGATTGATGCATCCCAAACATTATCGAGTGAAGCGCAATTCGAATATGTTAGAAAGATGCGAGCTTCAATTTTGGTAATGGGGCCAGTCCTTGCACGCAACGGATTTGCTCGTGTTGCTCTTCCAGGCGGATGTGCAATTGGTTCACGTCCAATTGATCAGCATTTAAAAGGTTTTGAAGCGATGGGTTCTCAAATTACTTTCGGTAATGGTTTTGTTGAAGCGAAAACAACTGGCCGCCTGCGCGGTGCAAAAATTTATTTGGATTTCCCAAGTGTTGGAGCTACAGAAAACATCATGACAGCAGCTGCTTTGGCTGATGGCGTGACGGTTATCGAGAACGCTGCAAAAGAACCGGAAATTGTTGACTTGGCAAACTACATTAACGAAATGGGCGGACGCGTAGTCGGTGCTGGAACAGACACTATGCGTATCGAAGGCGTCAAGGAACTTAACGGAGCAGAACATTACATCATTCCTGACCGCGTAGAAGCTGGAACGTTTATGGTGGCAGCGGCTATCACTGAAGGGGATGTCATTATTGAAAATGCGGTTCCTGAACATATGGCGGCATTAATCTCTAAACTAGAAGAAATGGGTGTCGATATTCAAGAAGTAGAAGAAGGCCTGCGCATCCGTGCTTCACGTCCGCTTCGCTCAATTGATATTAAAACAATGCCTCACCCAGGTTTCCCGACAGATATGCAATCGCAAATGATGTCGTTGATGCTGACGGCTCAAGGAAACGGCATTTTGACTGAAACTGTTTTTGAAAATCGCTTTATGCATGTTGAAGAGTTCCGCCGCATGAATGCATCAGTGAAAATTGAAGGCCGTTCTGTTATTATGGAAGGCCCATCGAAGCTGCAAGGAGCAGAAGTTTCCGCTACTGATTTGCGTGCAGCAGCAGCATTGATCTTAGCAGGACTTGCCGCTGAAGGCATCACTCGAGTGAACAAACTTTATCATTTAGATCGCGGTTACGTAAACTTCCACAAGAAATTAGCTGCTTTAGGCGCTGATATCGAACGCGTTACAACGGAAGAAGCAAAAGTAGAACAACTGGTCTAATATTTCTTATATCCCAATTATTAGAGCCTGCGAGCTGTTTAGCCCGCAGGCTTTTTAATTTGGCGGCCGAACCGGACCTGAAGCAAAAAGTCTTTTCGCCTCTTGTCATTTGCACCGTGAAAAGCTAGATTGGGTGCGAAAAAATAATGCACTTCCCATCTTGTCTATGCTAAAATGTTCACTTAGGATAGTCTTTTTATATACATATCAGGGGCGGCAAAGATGGAAGGGGAAGCGCTTAAATGTTTTCGAAAGATATTGGTATTGACCTGGGAACAGCGAACGTTCTCATCCATGTCAAGGGCAAAGGAATTATTTTGAACGAGCCTTCTGTAGTCGCCATGGACCGTACGACGAGACATGTTATAGCAGTTGGAAAACAAGCTAAAGAAATGATTGGCAGAACCCCGGAAAATATTGTGGTGATCCGTCCGTTGAAAGATGGCGTTATTGCGGATTTTGATGTTACGGAGATAATGCTTAAATATTTTTTAGATAAATTGAAAGTTAAAGGCTTTATGACAAAACCGCGCATTCTGATTTGCTGTCCAACCAATATTACCAGTGTTGAGCAAAAAGCGATTCGTGAAGCGGCGGAAAAATCGGGAGGGAAAAAAGTGTTTCTGGAAGAAGAGCCCAAAGTTGCTGCTATTGGCGCAGGCATGGACATTTATCAACCAAGTGGAAACATGGTAGTTGATATCGGCGGAGGCACCGCTGATGTGGCCGTGTTGTCGATGGGCGATATCGTAACAAGCGAATCAATCAGAGTGGCAGGCGATGTATTCAATCAAGACATTCTTCAATATATCAAACGCCAGTACAAACTATTGATCGGGGAACGGACAGCGGAAGCTCTCAAAATAGAAATAGGCACAGTTTCACCAGATGGCAGAAAAGAAGAGATGGAAATTCGCGGCCGTGATCTAGTGACCGGATTGCCGACAGTGGTTACGATTCAGTCGGCGGAAATCCACCACGCGATAAAAGATTCGGTCAACCACATTGTGGCCGCTGCTAGAAACGTACTGGAAAACACGCCGCCGGAGTTGTCTGCCGATATTATCGACAGAGGCATCATATTGACTGGCGGAGGCGCTCTGCTTCATGGTATAGACCAACTGCTTGCAGAGCAGTTGAGAGTACCTGTTACGATTGCGGACAATCCTCTGGACTGCGTGGCTTTAGGAACTGGCATTATTCTGGACAGTTTGGATAGAAAAAGCGGCAGGAGAAAAAAAACAGGTTGATAGCGGGCAAGGATCGGATAAGGGGCAATACTCTATGCACTTACTGCCGATTTTCCTGTGAATAAAACATTTCACTGCCTGTACAAAGATTCTGGACGATGAAGCCTTGTCTATAGCAGACAGAAAAGACGGCGCCCATCAATAGAAAGGTTGACTAAGCAAATGGCTGAATGGAAACATAAAAGACCACTGAGAAGAGAAGTTAAAGAAGTGAAAGAAAATGAAAACAAAAAGACGGAAGCTACTAGTGATTCCAGTAAGTGGGTCCGGATCCGCTTATTCCCTATCTGGCTGCGTATTCTAATTGTCCTTGCAATCCTCGCTGTAGCGATGGTTCTAGGGGTAATGATCGGATATGGAGTGATTGGAGACGGAGAACCGGCGGACGCCTTAAAATGGCGCACATGGCAGCATATCATTGATATTATGAGTGGCCGGAAATAAGAGTTGCCTGTAGGATACTTTAGTAGGAAAAGGAGCTGGACTAATGTTAACTGTAGAACAAATTCAAGCAATTTTACCTCACCGCCAACCGTTTTTGATGGTGGACCGGATTTTGGAAATCGAAGCTGGAAAAAGAGCAGTCGGTTTAAAAAACGTCTCAGTAAATGAAGAATTTTTTAATGGACATTTTCCCGGCTACCCGGTAATGCCCGGTGTATTGATTGTTGAAGCATTAGCTCAGGTGGGAGCAGCAGCGGTACTGCAGCTGGAGGTAAATAAAGGACGACTTGCCTTTTTTACAGGCATTGATAATTGTCGTTTCAAGCGCCAGGTTGTACCAGGCGATCAATTGCGCTTGGAAGTTGAATTGACGAAATTGCGCGGTTCAATGGGCAAAGGGCATGCCATAGCGACCGTCGATGGCGAAATTGCTTGCGAATGCGATATTTTATTCGCCTTGGGACCTGTAGTAGAGCGGTAAGAACAGCATCGCTGCAACAAGAAAAACCAGAGTAGAAAACGTTGAAAAACGTTCCTGCTCTGGTTTTTTTAGTTTTTTGATAACCACTCTTACTCCATTGAAATGGATATCGCTCTTGCTATTCCGCCAAACTGCTCCGCTTGCCTCGGGCTTGCGCCGAACTAACTCAGGGCCGCCCGAGTGGATTTCGGCACTTCGCTGTCCCGATGGCGTCTCCGCTGTTTGGCTCCATAGCTAAAGGTGCATGAGTAAAGAAGAAAAAAGGAGCAAGACCCGACTTGTTCAGGTGTTCTCTCATTTCTTTATTCGCTAAATGGTTCGCTAGTTTAAATAGAGGGAAGACCTGCGAAAAAAACCTTGTCCTCCTGTCTCTGCATCGCTTCGCTAGCCCGCCTAACGCGTCCGGCTGAAGCGAAATGAACAGCTAGGCAACTCTCTTGATAGTCTGAAACCCAGAGCAGAAAACGTTGAAAAACGTTCCTGCTCTGGGTTTTTTATGTTCAGGAATTTGCTTCGTCTTTTCGAAGAATCGGGCGAGAGCGCATATCGTGTTCAAACCGTTCAAGCAGCTCTTGGCCTTCCAAACCATCTTCTAGAAGTTCCGACAATAGGGTTTCGGCATATTTCCGGCGACCAAGCTTCAATGTGCCTTTCATCAGCACGGAAATATGTTCGCCAATCACTTTCACACTGTAAATGCTTACTTGGAAAGGGGCGGGTTCGTTGCCGGAATAAGAAATAACCACTTTGACGTCAAACGTTTCCCCGGATTCCTTCAATTTTTCAAACGTTTCACGGTAATTCAAGTCCATCAGCATTTCAAGCAGCCATGAGCGGTCATTGTTTTCTTGGTTTATGATGATTCCGTCATAAAGGGGGAAATCAGTCACATTCTCATCTTCGACTATTCCCAATGACAGCATTTTAAATGTCTTCAAGTATATCCCTCCAAACGTAACTTTTTTTAAGTATAGCATAGCTAAAATTTTTCAGTTCACCAGTTTTTTTGCTCAAATAAAATGAAAGAGTTACTAAATCTCTTTTTTGAAAACAGGGCTTTTGTCCGCTTGTCCCTATGTATATCAATGAATCGGCGGTAGAACTTTTTCAACTATCCACTAAAATTAAAATATCAAAAGCAGAAAGCGCCCATATATCATTTTTCCCTTTTTGCGCAAAATTCACTCTTCTTAGTATGATGGAAAAGCAAGAGAGGAGGTGAAAAGATGAACCAAGTCGGAATTGTGGGGCGCTTAACAAAAGATCCGGTAACACGGGTAATGAACGAAGGGCGCGTACATACTTCCTTCATCGTTGCGATTTCCCGAAATTACAAAAACCAGAAAGGAGATGTGGAAACAGATTTTGTTCTTTGTTCAACCTGGGGCAGGCCGGCACATAACGTATCCAAATTTTGCCACAAAGGTTCGCTTGTAGCGGTGACGGGCCGTCTGCAATCGCGCCATTACGACAAAGACGATGGAACGCGAGTCTATGTCACTGAAGTCCTAGGTGACCAAATTCGCTTCTTGGACAAAAAGAAAACTATAGAAGAAACCGCCCACAAGCAACTGGAACCACAGTCAGAAGAAGACTTTGATTTTCAGTCGCCAGGGACGGAACAAATTAATGCATAACAAACAATAAGGGGGACACTTAGCCATGCCAAAAGATGTGCAATTGCAGTTGGAAGTTCATATGGAGCAATTGATTCGTTTAACAGCATTGCTTCATAGACGATTGGCAGAGGCGGAGCGGGAGCTAAGTGAGTTAAAAGCCATATTTCGTTCCGCCGAAAAAGATTGACCGGTTTTCATGTCTAAAAAGAGAATTCGGCCAGGTGGGGGCCTGGCCGAATTATTATAACGTATAGGTGAAAAGGTCTTTCAATTCAGCATCGGACAGTTCTGTCATCCACTGGCTCGATTGGATAAATTGATCCGACATCGTCTGCTTCTGCGTAAGCAAAGCATCGATTTTTTCTTCGATAGTTCCAATTGTAACAAATTTATGCACATGGACAAACTGTGTTTGGCCAATGCGGTAAGCACGGTCGGTCGCTTGGTTTTCAACTGCAGGATTCCACCATCTATCGGCGTGAAGAACATGCGTCGCAGCCGTCAAGTTCAGACCTGTGCCGCCTGCTTTCAGCGATAAGATGAAAATCGGGAATTCACCTGCCTGGAATTTTGCCACCAGCGTATCTCGCTGCTGTTTTGGCATGCTTCCTGTCAGGAAAGGAACTTCGTGGCCATACAGTTCATTGATTGCTTGCTGCAACAGATGCCCCATCCCGATATATTGGGTGAATATCAAACATTGTTCCCCGCGCTCTGCTATTTCCCCGGCGAGAGTCACTATGCGCTCCAGCTTTTGAGATCTAGGCAGTATTTCTTCAGCAGAAGAATAAGGTTCTTTTAAATAAAGTGCTGGATGATTACATAATTGCTTTAACTTGCTAAGCATTTTCAGGACAAGGCCTTTTTTCTCGAATCCTGTGAGCGTCTCCATTTTCTGCACCGTATCCTGGACAAGCCCCTCGTATAAGGCTGCCTGTTCCGGAGTCAATGGGCAATACTCCAATTGCTCTTGTTTTTCAGGCAAGTTCAGCTGCAAGTCCGGATCTTTTTTCGTTCGGCGGAGAAGGAAAGGCTGGATGCGCTGGCGCAGCTTTTCTTTCACTTCTTCTGAGTCGTCGCGCTCGATCGGAATCATGAAGTTTTCTTGGAATTGCTTGATGCGATATAAATAGCCTTTATTAATAAAGTCAAAAATCGACCAGAGTTCAGATAACCGGTTTTCAATTGGCGTACCGGTCAATGCAATATGGTGGTCGCCTTTGAACTTCCGAATGGTCCGCGATTGCTTCGTATACATATTTTTTATATTTTGCGCTTCATCAAGTGTGATGCTTGCCCAGTGGAGTCCTTGGATTTCCTCGGCGTCCGAAGAAGCGATGCCATAAGTCGACAGCACCACATCCGGGTTTTCCAGATTCAAAAATCGGGTGAAGTTCTCCCCTTTAGGGCGTGTACTGCCATAGTGGGTGACAACTTTCAAATCCGGAGCAAAGCGGCTCAACTCTTTTTGCCAGTTTCCGAGAACGGAAGTAGGGCAGACAATCAAAGAAGGCTTGCCAGGTTTTTTTCCATGGACGTGGAGCAAATATGTGATCAATTGCACGGTTTTCCCTAAACCCATGTCGTCTGCAAGACATAGGCCGAAGCCTTCTTCACGCATGAATACCAAATAATCGAATCCGATTTTTTGATAAGGACGCAATTCGGTCTGCAAAGCTTCAGGAATTGGCGTTTCGGGCAAATCGCGCTTATCCAATAACTTATCGAGCAAGGTTTTTAATGAGCGGTTCAGCTGAAATTCGATAAGCGGATCTTCATCGTCTCCCGCATCTTCAAGCATGATTTCCGGCACATTCTGGAACAGCATATCTTTTATCGTCCAATCGGCATCTTCCGCCTCCTCAATAAGTTTCCGGAGATGCAAAAGCAAATTGGAGTCAATCCGCACCCATTCGTTGCCGACTCGGATAAATTCCTTGTTTTCTGAAACCAGTTGCTGAAAATCCTGCATGCTGAGTTCATGACCGTTCAAGGAAAACTGCCAATCAAAACGGATGATTTGGTCAAGGCCGACCACCGATGCCTTTTTGGCTGGAGAATGGACATTCGCTTTAACACGTACTTTAGCGTCCTGGACGGCTTTCAGCCAAGACGGTATGGATACTTCAATACCGAAAGCTTGGAGAATTTCAGCATCACTGCGCAGAAACTGGAGTACTTCGGCATCGTTCCATTCCGTATGGAATAACCGTTCTTCGTCAAAGCGGTCGACGGAAGGGCAGAGGCTTAATATCAGCGCCTGCTGTTCAGCAATCTCTTTGGCATGGATGCGCCATTTTTCCGGCAGCACCTTATCAATCGGTTCGTCAGCGCGGCGTTTGGACGGCGTCCAATAGGAGGCGCCACGTTTCGTGCGAAGCGCCACTTTCAGCGACCAAAAATCCGTACTATCCGGTTCGTTCAGTTGGACAGCTATGACGTAATCGTCTGCAGCAGGCAGCCCATCCCATCCGGCTTGTTGCACAAAATGTTGGAGGTACGGCAACTGGGCAGGAGCCAGGCCTTTTTGGCGCAGTTGATGGCGGATGGTATCGCTTAGGAAACTTCGGATATCATCGTCGCCATAAGCGCTGCTGATGGTGATATCTTCTCCGTCTACAGAAACATGATCCCAAAGTGAAGCATCATTTAAAGAGTCGGCAACTTTGCCTGCTAAGCTAAGCCATGCTTCGTCTTCCGCACGCTGTCCTGAAAACGCCACGTAGTGGTGCGGCTCCCGCTGGAACAGCCGGACAAAATCCGCTGGCGTCAATACAAGATCGAGCCCATCAGTGACAGAGATTAAGCCGAAAAAGCTTTCCTTATCAAGAAAGTATAAATAAGGTTTCCAAACTTCCGGCGGTATGCGATTTCCGGCTTCGTTGACTGCTTGGATACGAAATTCTTCGCTGCGGTTGATTCTCAAATAATAAGTGCGGCTTCCTTCTGTTTGGAATTGATTCATAAAAGGTTTCCTTTCTCAATTTCTTCCTGAAGCGCACGAAGGCGTTTGTTTTGGGTTTGTATTTCATTCATATATGCTGTCCAGAAAGCCATCTGGCCGCTTTTTTTACAAGCCGCTTTCATCTTTTTCCAGATTCGCACTGCCTGTTTATAGCTGGAACGGTTGCGTTCTTCAAGATGCATAAACGCATAGCGGTGGTAAAGCGGCAAAACATAATCGGGCGCAGCATTTTGCACTTCTTTCAATCCGCATTCTTCCGCGAAATAAAGGGGGGAGTTATGCAGATGATGCAGCTCCGCCCATTGTTTATAGAGTTGTTTTTCGATCAGGTAAACAGAATAGGCAGGCAAACCGTAATGGCCAAACTGCTTGAACAAATCTTCCCAATCTTCCTCGCTCAACTGAACGAGTGAAAATAGGCGGCTTAGAGTCCGTACGTATTGCTGGCGGTATTGCGAGTAAAGTCCATCAAACAAAAATGTCTTCACATGCGGTTTGACGGCCATCAGAATAGCCGTAAGGGCCTGCTCATGGCCTTCACTTTCCGCAAGAGTCGCAAGCCCGATCCAATCGGATGCTTCATCCGGCGATATTTTCGACTCCTTCACTGCATCTTTCAATAAAATTGCAAAAAATGCACTGATTCGATCATCCGGTCTTGAAAAAGCGGCGGCTTCTTCTATCCTCATTTTGTTAGAGCTGAACAAGTTCGTCCAAAAAAGCTGGTACAGCGCAAATCGCTGAGAAAATGATCTGTCTTTTACAGTTACAAAAGAGTGGACCATCACTCTAAGGTGTTCGAAAAAAGCGTCCGATTCAAATGTACGGTGCTGCGTCCGCAATTGCTCGAGCAAATCATGCAACTCATGCAGTTCATCTTCAAACCAGGTTTTGAAAAATGAATGGTGAACTTCTTTTGTTCCACTGATGTAAGAGTCCCATACTTCCGTCAAGGAAATGAAATGAGCATAAGTTCGGTACAGCACTTTCCACTCCCGTTCAAGCGGAACAAAGGACAATGCGTTTTTCAAGCGCCCTTCATACATTTGCTCAAAATAGAAATAGTTGCGGGTGGTGTAATCTGGAATAGCTTCCCGCCAGGCATTCCGGATAATGGCTGTCCACTGGGCCGGAGAGCGCTTGTTCGAGAGCATCGCCAATTGATCATTCGGCCGGGAGCGCCAGTCGGCAACCCACTGGGACAGTGAACCGATTTTTTGGTAAAGAGCAAAAATAACCGCCAATTTGTGCCGGCAAGTTTCTTCTTGCGGACATGCGCAAATTGCGGTGAGTTTATCGAAATTAAGAAAAACTTTGACTGTATGGGCGTCTTTGACAATTGCTTCCAAAATCAACTTTTCTTCATTGAAAGACTGAATCTGTACGCCATCATGGCGAACTAAAAAGACTGCTTTTCGAACCATTTCTTCGTCCAGTTCGCGCGTCGGATGAAGCGATTTATCGATAGCAGCCATATAATTGTGAATAGTATCATCGAATCGTTGTGCCAAGGATTGAACCGTAGCCATATGCATCGCCCCAAAATAAAACTTTCCTTCTATTATACGGCTTCTAAGCGGCTCCGTAAACGTTGAAGAAAAGTTAATCGCTTTCTTTCTCGTGAGGCGCCGTTAAAAACTTACCGAATTTTTCTTGCCCGTTTCGATAAAATGTTTATCAAATAAGCTCGATAAAGTAATAGAAAGGAAAACAACTACGAGAAAATTTCTTGAAAAGTTTTCTTTTTGTACTTATTTTAATTTTTCCCCTAGACCTTAAAAGCGGTAAAAGAAGGTGCCAAAGTTAAGATAAATTCTTTAATAATAGAATCGCAGATCTAAAGGATTCCCATGAAAAACAGCGGATTATAAGCTCTTTAGAAGGCTTTTCAAGCATTTATCGGATTGAGGTTTTCCGGAATTTTTAGAAGGATAAGAGCAATGCAGATTGAAAGAATCGTTGTGCTTTTTTATGTTAAAATTATGAGGAATGTGTTATAGTTTATGTAGTTAGAATATTCAAAAAACTGGGGAAAGGGGGAAAAGTTATGCTGCAGATAAAGTTGCTGAAACCATTTTATACGAAAAGAGAAGGGCATCTGGTGAAATTCGTTTTTGCCTATCAGTACTTTTCGATACTAAAAGATGATGAGCTGTTTCATTTTATCCCAGTTGAAGGAAAAGAGATTGTCGTAAACTTGAACACATTCCAAGTGGAAAACTTATCGGAAGTATTTGTGTTCCAAAAAGGCAATCGCTTTATCCGTTTGCCTCTATATCAATTATTGCTCGTTTCTGATATTCACACGCATCTTCAAACAATTTTGCAGGAAGAGAAGTCTGGAGTGACGGAAGTGAACGATCAAATAAGAACAGAAGCAATGGATGCCATCGAATTTTTGGAGCATGAAAATTTTGAGAGAATGATTGACTATGCCTTGTCGATACGAGATGAAGCAATGTTTCATGACTTGTTGGAACGCCAAAACACTGGAGGTTTGTAAAGTGAATGTAGCCTATGGATAAACGTCTGCCCATTAAAAAAAGGAGCAGGCGTTTTTGTATGGGCTTAAACAGCTTAAAACCCTTTTCCGCGACATGGGAAAAGGGTTTTATAAAATCAAATTCAACATAAGTCACCTCTACATTAATGTGAAAAAATTAAGGACCAGCATCAAAGCTGTAGAACCGGCCACTCCTAATGCAAGATCTTCCCATCCCAATTCAAGTACTTTATCAAAATTCATCTCCATCCATCCCTTCATGACATGTTTCTTATTTAAGAAGATCTTAGCAAGTTACAGAATAGGCCTTTTTTGTAACTTGCCTTTATTATAAATTAGTAAATAAAAGAAAAGCATGTGTCTAAATTACTAAAAATTCTAAATATATAAATATATTAAATAATTTAACGCCTCTATAATTTAAAATTGCCGTTTTCATTGAAGTATTTGCCCAATCTTGTTACGTTATCAATAAGTTTTATTCAAATTTTTGGCAACCATAATGTATTTCAGTGCTAAAAGTAGATTAAGTACGAATGAAAAAGAATAGGAGTGGTTTTTTGAGAACGTTGCCGAAACGATTGAAAAAAGGGGATACGGTTGGAATCATCGCACCTTCGAGTCCGCCAAACTTGGAGAATCTCCAAAAAGCGTTGCCTTTTCTTGAAGGGCTAGGGCTAAAAGTGAAATTGGGTAAATCATTAAAAGAAAAACGTGGCTATCTGGCAGGAGATGATGACGCCCGGCTTGCGGATTTGCACGCAATGTTCGAAGATCCAGAAGTAGCAGGCATTATTTGCGCGGGGGGCGGCTACGGGGCGGCCCGCTACGCCGACCGCATCGATTACAGCATGATCAAAGAAAATCCGAAAGTATTCTGGGGCTATTCGGATATCACGTTCTTGCATACCGCAATTGGCCAATACGCGGAACTTGTAACGTTTCATGGGCCGATGCTGGCGTCCGATGTCGGGAAAGAAGAATTCCATGAACGGAGCGCGCGGATGTTCGGCCAAATGTTCGGCCCGTTCGAATTGCATTACAGCGAAGAAATTTCACTGCTTACGTCAATCACTGGCGGTATCGCAGAAGGGGAACTGGTTGGCGGCAACTTGTCATTGTTGCGCTCAAGTATCGGAACAAGATTTGAAATCGACGTGAAAGGCAAAATTTTATTAATTGAAGATATTGACGAAGAGCCGTTCCGTGTCGACGAAATGCTCAATCAATTGCGTATGGCTCGAAAATTTGATGAAGTGGCAGGCATTGTTATCGGGGATTTCAAAAATCCCGAACCGAAGAAACCGGAAAAATCATTGACGCTCGACCAAGTTTTTGATGATTATTTCAGCGACCTGAAAGTACCTGTTGTAAAAGGCTTTAAAATAGGCCATTGCGAACCGCATTTCTCAGTTCCGCTTGGCGCTAAAGCTCGCTTGGATGGAGATGGGAAAACCTTGACGATTTTGCCGGGCGTGGAATAACAAACCAACAGCTATTTGGAATCTGCCTTTTTATACAAAAAAACTCTATGAATAAAACTGTAAGATAGTAGAGTTGATGAAACTTTTATAATGAAATCCAGTGGAAAATGTGTTATAATAAGCTGATATGGTTAACAAAAGAGAGGCGTTGATTAACGATGGCATTTCAACCACATGAAAAAGAAGTATCAGAATTTGTTGCAGCACGCAGAATTGGTGAATGGATTTCCTTCACTCGAAATGGCGTGGAAGTTAACGGCACCATCTTCAAAATCATGGATAACTCGGTAATCGTCGAGATATCTCCAGAAGACGCAAAAGAAATAGGCGCGGCATCTAATATGACCGTGATTTCCCATAAGAAATACAAAATTGTCGAAGCATAATTCAAACGCCCGCTAGTCATACTAGCGGGCGTTTTTTTGTTTAAATGGAGCTGGAAAAATTTGCTTCATGAAGTTTTTGGGTTTTTACATGAAGTATCGGGCGTTTTACGTGAAGTATGGCAACTTCTACCTAAACTCATAAAGCTTTAACATAAAAAAAATGAACCTGCTTCATGAAACTCTATTTTTAAGTAAGAACGTCTCAAAAGGTAAGAGTTCTTTTGTTCACTACTGGAATACGTGAAAAAGAATTTTCTTCATGAGCTTTGTAGGTTTCTACATGAAGTACCATAACTTTTACATGAACTCATAAAGCTTTAACATGAAAAACTGCTTTTCTTACACAAGCTTTCTTCATTTCTACCATGAATCAAGATCGCCTCAACAAAATTTATAATACGTGCCGTAAAGCGCTAAACTCCTAGTCACTTCTTCAATTCCGCTTAAACAAATAAAGTATGGTGCTTCTGCTGTGCCATTTGGCTCAAAAGTGAAAATATCGTCAATTGCTTCTTCCCCTGCGTTTCATTGGCTCCTGTTTTTTGGTAAAGTAAAGAAAAGCGGGACATCCGATAGCATTGAAAGGACTACATAGTATGATATTTGACTTTAGATTTTGGCATTACTTTGGCAGACAGGGAGAATTAATCCATAATCTGCAAAACACCGAAGTGCGAAACTTCAATCGTCGGCTCGCCTGGATTTTAGCTTTAGGGGTGCTGGTTTTTGCCTTGCGCGAAATCTGGGGGATGAATACTGCTTCACTAACGCCGCTTTTTGCGGCAGGAATGTGGGATGAATACACGCTTGCGCGTTGGACGTCGCTTGTCGGTACCCTGCTTTGGGCAGGCCTTTACTTGACGTTTCATTCGTATATCACGGCATTTTTGTTTAGCAAGTGGACTAAAATGACGTGGCGCGCGGCCATTGTCATGCAAAGTTATGTGGTAGCAGTATTGGTGATCGAAAAAGCATTGGTTTTCTTGCTGTTCGTGGTTTTCGGTTTCACAACCACATTATCGATGTTTTCGTTCGGTCCGATGGCTGCTACGTTTATTGAATTACCAAATCAATCGGTTAATCACTTTTTAACTTATTTCTTCAATCAGCTGACCATTTTCACAGCACTTATTATTGCGTTTCAATACCGTTATGTGCGGAGCTTTACCGAGTTTTCACCGAGATGGATTTTATTCATCCTGCTTACGCTTCATATCCTGGTGGCGCTTTTTGTGGCATCGTTCAGTCTTTTGCCGCTTACGGATATGTTGAGAGGGTTTACGGAAGGAGGAACTATCCTTGAATAAATTCTTTTTTGTCGGATTATCTATCTCTGTCACTGCCTTCATAGCAGCGAACTTCATCTTGCTGTTCGATGAGAAAAGCGTCATTCCGAAAACTGTCTACATCGGTGAAACCGACCGGGCTTATGCTCATACCTATCTGGAAAAACTGCCAAAAGAAGCGGTCATAGCGCCGAACAAATCCACACAAATTTATGTGCAGGATAGAGAAGCGATTGACCAGTGGCTTGTCAAAGAAGGCGACGAGGTCCAAGCGGGAAGTGAACTTGCTTCACTAAACGAAGCGGAAACTGAAGAACAGCGCGCACTTTGGGAGGCTGAACGGGATGCGCTCCAAGCTGAGCTGGCGGAAGTTGAGCTCTCGCTGAGCAATTTAGTGCTCGAACGTCCGATAGGCAGTACAGACACCGGAGCGTATAACGACTCGATCACTGACGCCAATGGCAACAGCACGGATGTGAACATCAATATTGATGTTCCCCAAGATGCACCATATGCGGCGGCGATTGCAGCAGCTGAACAAAGAGTTGCTGCAATCGGTTCCCAACTCGCAGTAGTGGAAGCGCAGCTCAATCAAAGCTTGGCCAGTCCGGCGCTTATCAGTCCAGAGGAAGGCGTTGTTGCTTCCATCAACCGTGATTCTGAACCGATGAGCATTGAGATTTACTCGAATGATAAAGTTTTTGTGACCTATATTTTGGAGGATGAATGGCCGGATGTAACAGTCCAAGACCGTGCAATGGTCCATGTAAAAGGAATGGAACAAGCAGCAAGCGGAATGGTGATGAGCGTTTCTAAATTGCCGGCGACCGACTCCAAGTGGCTAGAAGCATACAACGCCCTTGATCCAGTCGATCAGAAAAACCCGATTGCCATCTATGAAGTCCAGATTGCGGCGGATTCTACGGTTGACAGCATCATTCCATTCGGTGCAACAGCGAATGCGGAGATCATTACAAATGAAGCGATAGATGCAGTGGCGCTTCCGGAACCTTGGGTTTTCAATCAAGCAGGCAATACCGCTTCTGTAATCCAGCTGCAAACGGATGGACGCGCGGCAACAATTCCGGTCACCATCAACTTTGATGTGGATGGGAAAGCTGTTTTAGCAGAAGGCATTGCACCCGGCACCATTGTCGCTAATGAAAAATCTTTAAGGCACTATCGGACGGCTCCTAAAGCCTTTGTCCCGTTCCTGAGCGAACAGCCAAACTACGAATTGGCGAAAACGACCAATTGGCGCAAATACGTGGAATATTTGCTGGCCAGACAGTAAAAAGCTTTGCCCCCGAAAGCTCCGGCTTTTCGGGGGTTTTTATATGGAGGAAGGAAAAAGACGTTTGGAAAAATTTGCTTCATGAAGTTTTTGTGTTTATACATGAATAAATCGCGTCCTTACATGAACTCTTTAAGCTCTATCATGACAAGACAAGCTCTCTATATGAAGTTCGATTCCTTTAACCCATAAATCCCGCCTTTCTACCGTTTACTTTTCTACTTTAACGGAGTAGAATAAGAAACTAATTCGAAAGTCGAAAGAAGGCTTGGCACTTTGAGTCAAATGAAGGTATATGGAATTTTAACGTTGGTTATGCTTATATGGGGGTTTAATTTGCCTTCGGTAAAATATTTGGTCAGTTTTGTGGAGCCGGTGACGCTGACAGCGTTCCGCATTTTGGCGGCGGGAATCTCGGTGTTCATTTTGCTTGCAGTGTTTAAACTGCTTCGCTGGCCGACAAAAAGAGAGTGGAAGTTTATTGTGTTTGCTTCGTTGCTCAATGTGGTGGGCCACCATTATTTCTTGTCGAGCGGGTTAGCACTGACGAGCGGAACGAATGCCGGATTGGTGCTCGGCACCGGTCCGATGCTGACGGCGGTACTGGTGTCTCTCATTTTGCGCAATTATCCGTCGAAATTGCAATGGATGGGCGTAGTAGTCGGCATAATTGGAGTATCGGCAACGGTACTGGTCGGCAACGGCGGGACGAGCGGCATGAACCTTGGAGATATTTTCGTCTTCGTTTCGATCCTGTCTCAGGTGTTCAGCTATTTAATCATCGCTAAGATGGCAAGGACGCTTGACCCTCGCCTGATGACCGGTTATATGTTTTTGATCGGCTCGGTAATCCTTTTTGCCATTTCGCTCGTGCAAGAACCTGGCGAAATCCGGGCATTTATTGGTGTGCCGCCAACATTCTGGCTGGCGTTCTTTTTTTCGGCCATGCTTGGAACAGCGGTCGGGCACATGCTCTACAACTATTCGATCGGTCAGGCGGGACCAACGAAAGCCGCTATTTTCATGAACCTGAATACCTTTTTCTCACTGGTGGGTGCTAGTGTCATCCTTGGGGAGGAAATCACATCGCGCCATCTTTTTGGTCTTATATTGATCGTCATCGGTGTGCTTTTTGGTTCAGGCGCGGCAGAAGATTTGATCAGAAAACGAAAAAAACGGCTCAGCGCATGAGCCGTTTTTTATTTATATAATGCAGGGTTGTTCCTTTTATCAAAAATATGAATATAATAGAAGAAAGTCACAATATGAAACGGGGACCATTTATGCCATTGACATTAAACCCGCGGGCCGAAGGGCTTGCTGTATCGGGGATTCGCCAATTCTTCAACCAGCTGGTCGATTATCCAGACGCCATCAATTTAACGATCGGACAGCCGGATTTCCCGACTCCGGAAAAAGTGAAAAGAGCGGGTATGGATGCCATTGCGGCAGACTTGACAAGTTATTCCCATAATGCGGGATTGATTGAATTGCGGCAAGAAATCGCAGCTTTTTTCAATGACCGCTATGGGCTTACATATGAAGCGAAATCGGAAATAATCGTAACAAACGGCGCCAGCGAAGCGCTAGATTCAGTTTTTCGCACCATCTTGGATGAGGGCGACGAAGTGATCATTCCCGCTCCTTGCTATACCGGTTATGTGCCGATTGTTGGTTTGAATGGAGGTAAGCCAGTACTTCTCAATACATCGGATACCGGGCTTGTACCGACCGCTGATCGGTTGAAAACGCTGATTACGGATAAAACCAAAGCGATCTTATTGAACTTTCCATCCAATCCGACCGGCGTCACCATTTCAAAAGAACAAATGGAGCCGCTTGTTGAAGAATTAAAGCAGCATGAAATTTTCATCATCTCCGATGAAATTTACAGCGAAAACTCCTTCGAAAACAAACATGAATCGTTTGCAAGCTATCCTGAAATCAAAGACCGTACATTCCTAGTGCAAGGTTTATCCAAGTCCCACTCGATGACGGGATGGCGAATGGGTTTTTTGCTGGGGCCTGAACAATACATGGCGCAAGTTTTGAAAGTCCATATGTACAACTCCGTATGTGCTTCGCTGCCTAGCCAGCATGCGGCCATCGAAGCGTTAAAGAACAACCGTGACGCCCCTGAAGAAATGAACCGCGCATACAAAGAGCGCCGGGATTTTGTATATGGCAAGCTGGTCGAAATGGGACTGGATGTTGTAAAACCTAAGGGAGCGTTCTACATTTTTCCTTCGGTCGCCAAATACGGCATGACCTCATTCGAGTTTGCAACGCGTTTATTGAAAGAAGGAGGCGTTGCAGCTGTACCGGGTTCGGCATTCACTGAATTTGGGGAGGGCTTTCTCCGCATTTCCTATGCGTATTCGATGCCGACGCTCGAGCAGGCAATGGAACGGATGGGCGAATGGATCAAGAACTTAGAAGCGTAAAGGAGGGCTACAAGTGACAACATTATGGGGCACCCCAGAAAAACTGCAAGAACTTTTATGTGAACTTGTCAGCTGGAATAGCATCACATTATCCGAAGGCGAAGTCGACTTTGCTTATAAATTGCAAGAGAAACTGAATTTATTGCCCTATTTTAACGAACATCCTGAACACGTGGCGCTTGGGGAAGTCAATTGGGGGCGGCAGTATGTTACCGCGCTTTATAAAAATCCGGAAGCAGCGGACACGATTGTTTTGATCAGCCATTATGATACGGTGCAAACCGAGGAGTATGGCGACTTGGAGCCGCTCAGCTGCCTGCCGCGCGAACTGACAGAAGCTTTCAAAGCGGTCAGCGACGAACTGGACCCGGACGCTCAGGCCGATTTGAAATCAGGCGACTATTTGTTCGGCCGTGGAACGATGGATATGAAAGCGGGACTCGCTTTACATATGGCGCTCATTGAAAAAGCGTCAACAGAAAACTGGCCGATTAATCTGCTGCTTATGACTGTGCCGGACGAAGAAGTCAATTCTGCCGGCATGCGATACGGCGTTTCCAAATTGCTTGACCTTGAGCGTGAGTACGATTTGAATTATATTTTATTCCTGAACGGGGAACCTGCCTTTGCGCAAACGCCCGGTGACCAATCGCATTATTTTTACACCGGAACGATTGGGAAGATCATGCCGGCGGCGTTCTTCTACGGCAAAGAAACCCATGTCGGCGAACCGCTTTCCGGCATTACGTCAAGTTACATCTCGACGTATTTGACGCATCGCATGGAGTGGAATACCAGTTTCACGGAAACCGTTTATGGTGAAAAAACACCGTTGCCGGTAACATTGACACAGCGTGATATTAAACAAGGGTATTCCGCGCAAACGCCATACCGGACATCCGCGATGTACAATGTATTCTTAATGGAACGCAATGCCGAAGAAGTATTCGACATTTTCGAGCAAGTGGCGATCGAGGCGGCTGAGCATTGCACGCGCGATTATCGTGCAATGTGTGAACGCGAAAACGTGGAACCGGTCGGCGACATCCGAGTAATGCGCTATGAAGAACTCATGCGCTATGCCATCGGGAAATTCGGCGTGGACTATGTTAACGAGTTGTTTCATGAAACAATGATGCATCCAGAGTGGGACGTGCGCGAAAAATCGATGCACATGACCGACATCTTGCTGATCAATTGCCAGGAACTGACGCCGGCCATCGTTCTCATGTACGCGCCGCCGTATTACCCGGCCGTCAATTCATCTGAAGATGAACTAGTAAAACGGTGTGTCAGCCAAGTAGGCGAAAATGCCAGAAATAAATTCGGGTTGGAAATCAAGCAGGTCCATTATTTTAACGGCATCTCTGACTTGAGCTACGTCAATTATGACGACAGCAGCGACAGCTTCCTCGTCTACGAAAACAATACGCCGATTTACGGCGATTCCTACAGCATCCCGTTTGAAGCGATGAAACTGCTCAAAGCACCTGTCCTGAACGTCGGACCATTCGGCAAAGACGCGCATAAGCGCACCGAGCGCCTGCACATCAAGAATACTTTTGAAGAAATGCCTGTGCTGTTAGAAGATATGATTCTATCGATATTAGTGAAAAGCCGCAGTTGATGCGGCTTTTTTTTGTTTGGCTTTTGGGAGGGGGATGGGACTTGGGGTTTCATGTTAAAAGCCTGGAATTTCAGGTAAGAGGTCCGGTTTGTCATGTAAAAGCATTGAAAGTTCATGTAAAAATCGTAAAACTTCATGAAGAAAAAATTGGCAGACAGGTTTTGCCTCTTTTCGCTTTGGCGAAAAGCATCCAATAGGGATTTTTTTGTTGAAGCGGAAAGAGTTCATAAAGAGAGCGTGGTTCGTCATGATAAAATCGCAAAAGTGCCTGTTAGAGCCGGATTAGTTCATGATGAAATGAGAAAACTTCATGAAGAAAATATTGGCAGCTTATTTTTTTGAAAAGATATAGAGCTCCAACTATAAAACAAAATCTAAAAGTGGAGATTCTTGAAATTGAAAAACCGCCTCAAAACTCATTTTTGCCCCCTATAGGGCAATTAAAAATGAAATTTGGATATTTATGGAAAATATCTAAAAGGTTTGCTATGATAAAAGAGGGGTGTTGATTTGATTATCAAATATCGGAACAAGCCGGCAAAAATTGCCGGCTACGAAGCGCTGTTGAAAAGATTGCCGGCCCATCACACGAAACGAGGGCTGATACAGGAAAAGTTAAATGGAGCGCGAGCGGGGATTGGAGGCGAAGAACGTCTGGATCAGCTATTGGAATCGTTCGATCCGTCGTATCCGTATTTGTTGCTCCAAGATGTCGAGCTGCCCGGCAAATGCCAAATCGATTTATTGGTGATTACACCGAGTCAAATCGTGTTGCTGGAAGTGAAAAACATGGCGGGCCGGCTTCGGTTCACAGAAAATCCAAGCGCGTTGCATCAACTGACGCCGGCCGGAGAAACCAAAGGATACAAAAGTCCGGTTGTCCAGATCGAGACGGCTGAAATGAAAGTGGCTAAATTACTGAAACTCATCGACTATCCGCTGCGTATCCAGAGCGCCATTGTCGTCGCTTATCCTTCGCAAATTGTGGAGAGTGTTCCACTTGGCACAAAAGTGTGGAGCGCAGATGAAGTGCTTCTCCAGTTAAATCGCCTGCAAATGGCGGCTCCTTCTATTTCCATCGATCAAATGAAAATGCTTGGCGACCATTTTCTCTCCATCCAAGAACACTACAATCCGTTTCCACTCGCTCCAAAATTCAATATTTCGCTAGAAGAAATTGAAAGCGGCGTCTTTTGTCCGCGCTGCCTCCTGAAAAAAATGGATCGCCTGGTGCGGAAATGGGAGTGCAAAAGCTGTTACCTGCTAAGCAGCGACGCGCATTTCGAAGCGCTTGACGAATGGTTCATGCTCTATAAACCGACAATCACGACTGCCGAATGCCAGGAATTTTTGGATCTTCCCGACCGGGATGCCGCGAAACGCCTGTTGAAGCGGATGGGGCTCGAGGAAAGGGGCGGAAGACGCCATCGCCAATATGTGAAGCTAATGAAGAATTAACAGATGAAAGGCTTTTTGCGCACACGCAAAAAGCCTTTTTCTTATGAGGAAGTTGCGTATGTTATGTTAAAGATTGCAAACTTCATGTAGGCACTTAGAGTTGTCAGGACAAAAAGCGAATAAGTCATGTAGAAACTAAAATAAGACATGATAAAACGTCAAAACTTCGTAAAGCAAATTTTGGCAGCCACAGGAGTAAGTTTATCCGCCTCTTCACCCCGTCCGTCATCTGAGGTACAATTGTTTTTATACATAAATGAGGGAAGTGAGTAGCCCGATGAAAATCACGCAAGCCTGCCTTTACCTGGTGGAATTCCCGTTGAAAGAACCTTTCATCATTTCATATGCTTCCTACCCTGTGATGCCGGCAATTATTTTAAAGCTGGAAACCAATACTGGGTTAACCGGCTACGGGGAAGCGGTGCCGGATGAACATGTGACCGGCGAGCAGGTGCATGGATCTTTTGAAATTCTAAAGCATGTCTTGTTGCCTCGAATTCTCAACAAAAACCCATTTGATATCGAACAGATCCATCATTTGATGGACGCTTCGATTGCCCGCAATCCGGCTGCAAAAGCGGCAATCGACATTGCGTGCTTTGATTTGATGGGGAAAGCCGCAAACCAGCCGGTCTACAACTTGATCGGAGGGCGTGCACACAAAAACCTCCAATACCCGAAAGTGCTGAGCATTGAAGCGGCGGATATTATGGCGGAAAAAGCGCTGGCTGCCAAAAACTCAGGTTTTAGCAGTTTGAAACTGAAAGTTGGACTTGGGGATCCGGCGATGGACATCGCTCGTGTTTATGCGGTAAGGAAAGCGGTCGGCGAAGCGATGCCGATCCGGATCGATGTTAACCAAGGATGGAAAACTGTGAGCCAAGCAGTTCGAACGATCAATGAACTGGAAGATGCGAACCTGTCGTGGGTTGAGCAGCCAATCCGCATGGGCGATATCCGTGGCCTTGCTGAAATACGCAGAAAAACAGCAACGCCGATCATGGCAGATGAAAGTGTCCACTCAATGGAAGATGTGCTTGAAATTATCCGATTGGAAGCTGCTGATTTCATCAACATCAAACTGATGAAGTCCGGTGGCATCTATCCTGCAGTGCAGATGGCGAAAGCTGCGGAAAACGCGGGGCTTGCAGCTCAAATCGGCTCGATGGTCGAATCGTCCATCGGATCGGCCGCAGGCTATCATGCCGTCATGGCGCGGCGAAACATCGGGTCGGCGGAACTCACGGGGCCGCTCTTATTCCAAGAAGAAATCGGGGACTTGCGATTCGAACCGCCATTTGTCCACTTGTCTGAAAAACCGGGGCTCGGGGTTACAGTGGACGAATCCCAATTGGATAAACTCGCGATAAAAACAGCAGTGCTGGACGGGAGCGGATAACAAGATGAATCATCAAAAAAGAATACAGGAATTTTTTGACCACTTCCACACCCATCCGGAAGTTAGCTGGCAAGAAGTTGAAACAACAAAAAAATTGGCGAGCATTATGAGCGAAATGGGTATCGCGTATCATACGTTTGACGATGTGACCGGTTTGATTGCCGAGATCGGAGAAGGGACGGAAGTGGTCGCAATCCGTGCTGATATGGACGCGCTATGGCAGGAAGTGGATGGCAAGTTTCAGGCAAATCATTCTTGTGGGCACGATGCCAATATGGCGATGGTGCTCGGGGCACTCTTGTACTTGAAAGACGAAGCCTTGTCAAAACGCATCCGCTTTATTTTTCAGCCGGCTGAGGAAAAAGGCAATGGTGCGCTAGCGATGATCGAACGGGGAGCGGCTAAAGATGTCACGCATTTGTACGGCGTCCATCTGCGGCCGATCGAGGAAATGCCGTTCGGCAAAGTGGCACCGGCGATTTATCATGGTTCCGCCATTTTTCTTCAAGGGAAAATCACCGGTGTCGATGCGCACGGCGCCCGTCCGCAGCAAGGGAAAAACGCCATTGACGCCATTGCGGCGATCCATCAGTTTATCAAGTCTATCTACTTTTCGCCGTTTGAGTCATACTCGGTCAAATTGACAAATATTCAGGCGGGGGGAGATAGTTTGAACATCATTCCGGGCAGCGCCACATTTGCTCTCGATTTGCGTTCGCAATCCAATCATTTGATGAAAGAATTGCAGCAGCGCGTAGAGGAAGGCTTGGATTCGATTCAAAAACTTTACGGTGTGGCAATCTCGTGGGAATGGTGCGACTTCACCCCGGCAGCAGAAGTATCGGAAGAAGCGCTTGCGATTGCTGACTCGGCGATTCGTTCGGTTATCGGAGATGCTGCTACTGTCCCGGCAGTCATAACTACAGGGGCGGATGATTTTCATTTTTACACGATTGAAAAACCGGAGTTGAAAGCTGCAATGATTGGCGTCGGTGCCGATCTGTCTCCGGGGCTCCACCATCCTGATATGGCGTTCAACCACGCCGCCCTCGGCATCGGGGCACGGGTATTGGCGGCAACACTCAAGGCAACTTGAACGGATATAGGGAACATTCTTGATTAATAGTTCTTTAGCAGGAAAGACAAAAGTTTCTTTTTTACACAGAATAGGGTATAGAGTTGCAGAGAAAATATGAATGAAGGAGCAAAGGATATGAACGCATTTTTAGAAGGATTATCGTCGCTCGTCGACACAGGCAACAACTTATTATGGTCTTATATTTTAATAGGATTACTTCTTGGATTGGGAATTTATTTTACAATCCGCACGAAATTTGTTCAGGTTCGATTGTTTGGGGAGATGTTCCGCGTCATTACTGAGAAAAAAGACGGAACGAGCGGGGTATCCGCATTCCAGGCGTTTACTATCTCTACCGCGTCACGTGTTGGTACCGGGAATATTACCGGTGTGGCACTGGCTATTGCAATTGGTGGTCCGGGAGCAATTTTCTGGATGTGGATGGTTGCGTTGATCGGGATGGCAACAGCATTTATCGAAAGCACGCTCGCACAAGTGTACAAAGTGCGTGATGGCGACCAATTCCGCGGTGGTCCGGCGTATTACATGGAAAAAGCGCTCGGCAACCGGAAACTGGGAATTGTTTTTGCGGTTTTATTGACTATTGTTTTCGGATTTATCTTTAATGCGGTGCAGTCAAACACAATCGCCCAATCATTCGGAGACGTCTTCAGTATTCCGGATTGGACTGTAGGGGTTGCATTGGTGATTTTAACAGCTATGGTTATCTTCGGAGGCGTACGCCGCATTGCCCATGTGACGCAAGTGCTTGTGCCTGTTATGGCAATCTTATACCTGGCCGTTGCTCTTTACGTTGTTGTGATGAACTTCAGCGAAATTCCAGCAGTCTTTATGTTGATCATCCAAAGCGCATTCGGCCTTGAACAGGCGGTAGGCGGCGGAATCGGTGCTGCTATCATGCAAGGTGTGCGCCGTGGACTATTCTCGAATGAAGCGGGGATGGGTTCTGTGCCAAACGCCGCTGCAACTGCGAATATTTCGCATCCAGCTAAGCAAGGGCTTGTGCAAAGCTTAGGTGTATTTTTTGATACAATCATCATCTGTTCGGCGACTGCTTTTATCATTATCCTTGCCGACATCTACAGAACGACAGAAGCAGAAGGCGTCTTGCTGACACAGGCGTCGCTTAATGTCCATGTCGGCAGCTGGGCTCCATATTTTGTGGCGATTGCGATTTTGTTCTTCGCTTTCAGTTCGATCATCGGAAATTACTATTACGGTGAAACGAATATTGAATTTATCAATACGCACCGCTCATGGCTGACAGCTTATCGTTTTGTTGTGCTGGCAATGGTAATGTTCGGTTCGCTTGCTCAAGTTGCACTTGTTTGGAATTTGGCCGATTTGTTCATGGGCACGATGGCAATCCTCAACTTGGTTGTCATTACCATACTCGGAAAAACAGCGTTCCAGGTGCTTGCAAACTATACTTCCCAACGGAAAGCGGGAAAAAATCCTGTTTTCTATGCGAAAGACATTCCTGGCCTGAAAAATGCCGAATGCTGGCAAGAAACCAATCGAGACTAATCTTTCCCCTTTTGCTTCCGAGCAAAAGGGTTTTTTTATGAATAAAATCCGAACTACAGAAAAGAACTGGCATATGTTATAATTTTCAAATGAAAAACTTACTCCTGCTCTTATTACTGCTTAGCATCTTATTCATTTCCTCTGGCCAGACGTATGAACAGCAAACGCTCATTCCGACATTGGAAAAATACTTGGCGTCCAAGCCCCTAGAAGGCTTGCTCAGTTACATACACATTCCGTATTACGGGATCCATGTTTCAGTCGAAGAAAGAGGTTATTTTGCGTTTATCGAATTTTTATTAAGAAAAGGCGCGCATCTTTTCATGTTCGGAGCGGTCGCGATTGCGGTCGTTGTCCTATTGCCAAAACCAAAATTCTGGGTGGCATTTGTGATCACCGTCGGACTTGCCGTATTGGATGAATACCGTCAATCGCTGACAGGCGGCCGTACGCCGGCAGCGCAAGACGTGCTACTCGATTCCATCGGAGCTTTTATTGCGCTAAGTCTCTGGAAACTGTTCACCAAAATAAAACATCGTCCAAAGCACCGGGAAAAAGCGGTCCACCTTCGTTAAAAACGATAGTGGACCGCTTTTTTGTCGTCGATGGGGGCTGGAAATATTTGCTTCATGAAGTTTTACGGTTTCTACATGAACTATTTCACTTCTATCATGACGAAGCAAGCTTCCTACATGAATTTTCCGAACGCCATCATGAACTACTCCAAGCCTCAAGATCAAAAGCTCGAATGGATGCTTTTCGCCAGGCCGAAAAGTGACAACCCCCGTTGCCAAAATTTGCTTCATGAAGTTTTACGGTTTCTACATGAACTATTTCGTTTCTATCATGACGAAGCAAGCTTCCTGCATGAACTTTCCGAACTCCATCATGAACTACTTGAGCCCTAACAGGCAAAGCGCAACTTTCTACAGAAATTTGCAATCCTCATATAAAAATCTCCTCTCCATCATTAAATTCGAAATTATCAAATTATTACTAATAACTTTCCTAATTTTGTGTTATTATGCGGTTAATGATACTTTTATGCTCGCAGTAATCCAATATTGAGGGGGTCTCACAGTGAGAGTGTGGCGGACGTTTTTATTGATAACTTTAGTATTTTTACTCGTAGTAGGTGCTGGGCTGACAGGAATTTCGGTGAAGTCTGCGGCGTCGGAAACAAAGGAACCAAAGGCGACAATTTCGCAGGAGTTGCTGAAACCGGAAGATCCGAATGAAAAAGTCCGGGTCATCGTCGAGCTTGAAGGAGCACCGGCAATCAGCAGTGCGACAAAACAAGGTGTGCTTTACAAAGCGATGCCTGATTCCACCAAAGAAAATCTGGAAGCGGCCATCGCAGCTAAGCAAAAAACCGTCAAAGCCGCCATCACAAAAGCGGCACCGGGCACCACGTATCTAGAAAGTTTTTCTGCGGTCTTTAACGGATTTTCAGCAGAACTTGAAGCAAAGCAAGTAGAAAAAATCGCCCAGCAAAAAGGGGTTAAAGCTATCTACAAGGCCACTGAATACAAACGGCCCGAAGTGGAGCCTGAAATGATCCACTCCAAGGAACTTGTCCAAGCTCAAAGAGTTTGGAATGATTATGATGTGCGGGGCGAAGGGACGGTTGTCGGCATCATCGATACCGGAATCGATCCGACACATAAAGACATGATTCTGAGCGATAGCACGACACCGGAACTGACCCAAGCGGAAGTGGAAGGTCTTTTAGCCGATAATACACTCACAAACGGCAAGTTTTTTACAGAAAAAGTGCCATTTGGCTATAACTACATGGATGGCAATAATGAAATCCGTGACAGCGGACAAGGCGCAACGATGCATGGCATGCACGTCGCTGGAACTGTCGGTGCGAACGGCAACGAAGAAACTGGCGGCGTCAAAGGTGTAGCGCCTGAAACACAGTTGCTGGCCCTGAAAGTTTTCTCTGACGATCCACTATACAATTCCACATACGGTGACATTTACATCAAAGCGGTCGATGATGCCATCAAACTTGGAGCAGACGTCGTCAATATGTCGATTGGTGCGACAGCCGGCTTTGTTGATTCATCAGACCCAGAGCAGCAGGCAGTCGAACGCGCAACGGACAATGGCATACTTGTTTCCGTCTCTGCCGGGAACTCGAATATGTTCGGTGCAGGCTTTGCACCGCCGCTCGCTGCCAACCAGGATTACGGATTGACCGGTTCACCGAGCGTTTCCTACGATTCATTCGGTGTGGCTTCGTTTGAAAACAGCCGGATTACCGCAAAAAGCTTCGCGAAAACCATAAACGGGGGGGATGCGGGGCGCAGCATTTATTTTCTGGCTAACGATGTTGATCCTGAAGGGCTTCCGCAAGACTCTTACCCGGTTTTGGATGCAGGACTCGGCAAAACCGAGGAATTCCAAGGCAAGGATTTTGTTAATAAATTCGCGCTGATCTCTCGCGGCGAGATTACATTCGCACAAAAAGCATTGAATGCGCAAGCGGCCGGTGCAATCGGCGTCATCATCTACAATAACGTGCCAGGGGTAATCGGTATGGCTGGCGATCCGGCAATCCGGATTCCATTTCTGTCAATTTTGCAGAACGATGGATTGGAAATGAAAGCAGCGCTGACTGCCGGAAGCGAAGTGGCAGTTGCGTTTGATGGCGAGTATTTGGATGTGCCGAGCCCGACAGCCGGCAAGATGAGCGATTTCACATCCTGGGGGCCGACACCGAATCTGGACTTTAAGCCGGAAATCACCGCTCCAGGCGGCAACATTTTCTCGACGCTGAATGATAACCGGTACGGGCTCATGAGCGGAACGTCGATGGCGGCTCCGCATGTTTCCGGAGGCGCGGCGCTGCTATTCCAGCGTTTGCAGGATGAACTGAAGACGGATGGAGTAGAGCGCGTGCAATACGCAAAAAATCTGATGATGAACACAGCAAATCCAATTGAATTTGCAGAAGGCCAATTGGTATCGCCAAGGCGCCAAGGAGCAGGCCTCATGCAGTTGCACGATGCATTAGAAGCTAAAGCCATGGTTAGCGACAAAGCAACCGGCGAAGCGAAAGTGGCGTTAAAAGAAATTGCCGATAACCGGTTGTCATTTACACTGGTCGCTAAAAATTTCTCGGCTGACGCGGCCACCTATAACGTTGCACTTAATGTCCAAGTAGATAAAACGATGAACGGAGGCGGCACCCGTTTTGTTACCAACCCGAACACTCTTGGTTCGGATAATATCACCGGGGCAGTATCCATAACAGCACCGCAAGCGGTGTCCATTCCGGCAAACGGTGAAGTGGAAATTCCGGTTTCCATCGATTTGTCCGCTGTCAGTGACCAGCTGAAAACGGTCTTTACAAACGGCTTTTTCGTGGACGGCTTTGTCACATTGACCGATGCGAATGAAGAAGTGACCGGAAACCCGGCCCTTGTCGTCCCGTATTTCGGTTTTAACGGAAATTGGAACGCTGCCGATATTTTTGACGAATTCGCCTGGGATCCTATGTCTTATTACAGAACCACGGTGCTTGTTAACAACCAGGGAGCCATCATGAAAGGCGGAACGCATGAAGCGAATTTCGTGCCGGAAAAATTTGCATTCTCGCCGAACGGTGACGGGTTATGGGATGAGATTTATCCGTATTTCTCGCTTCTCCGGAACGCAAAAGAGCTGGAAGTGAACGTTCTGGATGCGGAAGGCAAAAAGCTGCGGACGATCCGGTCCGATAAGAAATTGATGAAAAACTACAGTCCGCTCGCGCCGTTCGTTGCCAATACGGCCTATGGCTGGAATGGCCAAGTGCTTGGCAAAAGAGTAGAGGACGGAAATTATCAGATCCAATTGCGTGCGGTCATTGACTACGAGGATGCCGAGTGGCAATCGGTTGAATTTCCGGTCATCGTAGATACAGTAGCGCCGCAAGCGCAAGCGGCAGTCAATCGGGATACAAACACTGTAGAAGTTGCAAGTTTTACAGATACGGAAGAAGGGTCAGGCCCGGACCGCTGGGAAGTGTTCTTGAATGGCACGGAATTGACGGAAGATCCGAATACCGCAACCGACGAGTCGTTGGCACCGGCAACCCGAAACTTCAAGCTGCCAGCGCCACTGAAAGCAGGCGATGACCTTATCGCAGTCTTCTACGATGTCGCCGGCAACCGCCAAATAGTCAAACTTGCGGAACCGCCAGCAACAACTGCGGCAACCCAACCGACAATTTATATTGACTCACCGGCGATGCTCTCGATCCACAACACGGAAAAAATCATTGTGGCTGGGCGGGTGGAACATAAAACGACAGTGGCCTCGGTCACAGTAAACGGCGAACCCGCACTGCAGTTTGACGGCCGGAACTTTAACCACACCTTGACGCTAGAAGACGGCTTCCGGGAAATCGATGTAGCTGCGGTCGACGAAAGCGGCAATGACCTGCAGATTCGCCGGCGCATTTTTGTCGATACCACACCAGCCGAGCTGACGCTGGTCAACGTGCCAAAAAGCATTCCAAAAGATCAAAATGAAGCGGAAATTACGTTCAACGTCAAAGACAATTTTGATGAAATCCGGGTATACGTCTATGACAGCGAGATTTATGCCCACAGTATTTCTACACCATATGAAGTGAAAAATTTCAACGAAACCGTAACAGCCAAAATTCCGGTAAAGGAAGAAGGAGTAAACCAATACAAACTGATCGCAATGGATTTGGCTGGCAATCCGACCGAAGTGGAGTTTTCGATTACGAAGGAAGAATAGAAACTTAAACATCATAAACATTCAAAAAAGAATTCCCCGATCAATTGATTTAAAATAAAACTTATCTTGCCTCAAAGGCATGTGTCCGGTATTCTACTCGGCACGTGCCTTTTTATATTCATCTATAACCAGCCAATCTTCAGTAGAGGTTGGGATTCTTGGATACCAATACCTTTAATGTTTTTGCAGTGAGTAGTAAAACTTGAAATCGTTTTCTTGCCCATTCGGAAGCTTCTATGTACGGGTAGGGTTTTAGAAGAGAAGGCTGCCGCCTTATAAGATTGACATTTAAAAACTTTTATACAATAATGAATTTTTGGGTTTAATGAAAAGATGAATATGAATGAGTAACGACTTATCATTGTTGCTGTCGAGTTTTTATTCTAACGGGAGAAAGAAGGTTTACTAATTGAATCGCTTTTTGTTTCTGGATTGGTTAAGAATTTTAGCAACACTTGCTGTTGTAACACTTCACAGCTCCACTAGTTTTGTTTTAACTAATTTTCATGAAGATTCATTTTCATGGCTGGTCGGGAATTTCTATGAGTCTATAACCCGTTGGTGTGTTCCGGTATTTGTAATGATAAGCGGAGCATTATTATTGAACGATGTTAAAACCAATACATATAAATCTTTTTTATCTAAGCGCCTTAGTAAAGTTTTAGTGCCTTTACTTGGATGGAGCATCATTTATTATGGTTATTTTGTTTTTCAAGGACGTTATAGTTTTTCTTTATTGGAGTTTGCACAAAATTTTTCTACAAACAAGATCTCCAATCATTTTTGGTTTATTTATATGCTGCTTGGTCTTTATTTGATCACTCCTCTTCTGAAAATTCTTGTCCAAAACGCAACTAAGAGAGACATCAAATATTTCTTACTGCTCTGGTTTTATGCTTCCATAATGGTTCGCTTATTGAATTTCTATTTTGGCTTTTCATTCAATGTTGAGCTTTATTTTGCTACAAGTTTTATTGGCTATTATTTACTTGGGTATTATTTAATGAAATACGAAATAAGCTTGAATTGGCGAAAAGCAATGTATATTAGTGGACTTATAGGAGTTCTTGCGACGTTCTTTTTAACTTATTCTTTGACTATTGAAGCAGATGGAAAGTTTAAAGCCTTTTGGTATGATTACCATTCGATAACTGTATTAGCAGCAAGCGTAGGGTTGTTTGTATTTATGAAATATAGTGCTGCTAATTCTATTGCACCTTCTCAATTTTTAGCTAAATTAATTAATGAAACCAGCTTTGGGATTTATTTAGCTCATATTCTTGTAATGAAGATTCTTGCTACTTATCTGCCTTTTCTATGGCTAGATATGAACACTTTTATAGAAATACCTTATAAAGTTCTTCTCACCGTATTTGTTAGCATACTGTTAGTGAAACTCATGAAAAAAGTGGTTTTATTAAGAAAACTGGTGCCGTAAGCTGTGGAAATAACTATAAGTAAATGATGTTACCGAAATAACATTCGTACGACAGGAAAAATAATGTAAAAAGATTTTCTTAACAAAAAGGCATCCAATATTGGATGCTTTTTTTGTTGTTTAAAAAGATGGATGACGCTTAGGTAATTCAACATTTAAGGCAAGAAAAAAAACAAATAAATTGAATTTATGTAACGAAAATTACGTATTCACACTAGGAGCTATTCCGCAGGGAAAATAAAATTTCCTCTTTAGCCTTGAATAAACATATGATACGATTAGAATAATTAGTCTTAATTTAGTGTAAAAATTTTACTTAAATTTAATTAATAAGACTAATAATATAAAAAAGACGGAGGATTTAATGACAGCTTATATTAAAGTGAATGTACATTTGTTAATTGTGCTCCTGGTGTTGCAACTATTGCCAAACCAAGCTTTGGCAACTGAATCAGAAGAACTTCTGGAAACTACATACCCTGAAGTAAGTCTCTCTTCATCAAAAACCAATGAAATTGAACTCTTTGAGGACGAATCGGCAGAAACAGTTTCAACTACTATTCCAAATGAAACTTCAGTTGAACTCATCGAAGAGAAAGAGCTTGTTTCCCTGATTCGATACATCCAAATAACCCCCGATGAAGAACCTCTTGTATGGACTGGTTTTGTCCGGACTTCGACTATAGTACATAGTGATACAGATAAAGAATCAGAAAATGCACTGATTTCAGAAGAAGCTGCAGAAACAGAGGATCATATAGACATACCTGAAGAAGAATCTTCGGTAACTGGGCCCGTTGAAAGTGCGGATAATACAGATTCAAGTATCGTCGAATCTGAAGAAAGCAAAAAAGCGATTTTGACTCAAGAAATCGCAACTCCTGAAATGATTGAAGATTCTTTGACACAAGAATTGTCTCAAGAAAATACTGCTTTAGAACAAAAGGCGGCAGAAATTATTGAAGTACCAGAAGAAGCGCAAGATTCGGCAGAACCCTTAAAAACCGAAGAAGCCGAAGAACCAAAGGCGGCTCAGGAAGAAACTGAAGCACTTAAGGCAGATGAGAAGTTAGAAACTGAAAAAGTTCAAGAGGCACAGACGGTAAGCAAGCAAGCCTTTTCACTATTTTCAACCGCAACTGCTGTTAATCAGACCTTACAAGGAATTGGCCTTAATCAGACTACGAACGTTTACAAAGAGAACAGCAAAAGTTCTTCTGTGCTGAAGACCTATAAGCAAGGACAAATTATGAAATTCCAGCAATACAACAGTGAATGGTATAGCGCTACCGTTTATATTGCAGGAAAAGCTCAAAAAGGTTTCATTAATAAAGATGATATTGACTTGCTTAAGCCGGAGCAAAGGATCAATGGCTTCGCAGTAGTTGATCTCGTGCAAGTTCATGAAACCCCCTCATCAGCAGCGAAAGTTCTAAAAACATATAAGTTTGGCCAAGCGATGGTTTACAGGACTTTCTCTTCCAACTGGCATAAGGTGACGATCATTCTGAATGGTGCAGCACAAACAGGATATATCAAGGCGGCAAATGTAAATACAAAAAAGCTTGAAGACCCTCCGGCTTCAAAAGCAAATGTAGTTTCCCTGAAAGGGATAGCGGCCGCGCCCACTGTATCGGTTTACAATGCCACATCCCAAAATGCTTCAAAGTTAAAATCCTATAAAATGGGACATATACTGACTTTTACGCTACACAATGATCAATGGTATAAAGCGACAGTATATGTAAGCAGCAAAGCGCAGACAGGCTATATTAACAAAAAAGATGTTGAGCTGATTACAACAAATCCTCAAAAAATTGAAGGTATAGGCCTTAACAACCTGACCAATATTTATTCCAAAGCAGCAACCGAAGCTTCAATTTTGAAATCGTATAGTCTTGGTACAAAGCTTGTCTATAAGACATATACAGCAAGCTGGTACGAAGCCACTGTATATGTAAATGGAAAAGCGCAGGTCGGATACATTCATAAAGATGATGTGGAGGAAATTACCACTAAGCCTGTAAAATTGAATGGGATAGGGATTAAAAGTCCGACAAAGATTTATTCCAGAGCTTCAACAGGATCAACAGTCTTAAGAACTTACTTATATGGTTCAAAGTTAATATTTAAAACTTATACAACAAATTGGTATCAGGCTACTTTTTACATCAACGGTACACCACACATTGGTTATATCAATAAAGCCGATGTCGCGATGCTTAACGGAAAAGTTGTCTATCTAGATCCTGGCCATGGCGGCAAAGATGGAGGAGCTGCAGCAAATGGCATCGTTGAAAAGGATTTAGTATTGGATATCAGTTTGCGTGTAGAACAATTATTGCAAAATGCTGGGTTCACAGTGTTAATGACTCGAAGAACGGATATTTTCCTTGAACTGGCAGAGCGCACACGGTTAGCGAACGCTTCAAATGCGGATCTATTTGTAAGCATCCACGCCAACGCCTTTAATGGTTCAGCTAAGGGGATCGAAACTTTCTGGTACGATAAACACGAAGCGGAAGAAAGTAAACGGTTAGCAAACGAGATCCAAAAAAACCTTGTAGAACAAACGGGATTATCTGACCGGCGCGTAGCGCAAGGAAATTATCATGTAATCCGCGAAACAGAGGCACCTAGTGCTTTAGTAGAGGTTGGCTTTATCGATAATGCAATTGATGCCGCTAAATTAAAATTAGCGGAATATAAACAACGTGCAGCAGAAGGGATTTTTGCTGGAATATTAAAATTTTTCACATAGGAAAAACGTTCTTGGAATTGGATTAATCTAATTCCAGGAACGTTTTTTTGTAAATTTTAATGATTAATTGGTGTGTATTAACTTGAAAATGGGGAATACAGAAATATAATCTGTCCTTTTTTTGGGGTTTTCAATAAAAAGCAACTTTTAAAATTGAAGTTAGTGGAAATGTAGTTGTTATTAGTAAGACCCCTGTGCTAAAGTATCTGAAGGCTAAAATTAAATAAGACTTATTCGAGGTGTAGTTAGTGGAAAGATTGCAAAAAAATAGAATTAGGAAGAAACACTGGTTGTCCTTTTTTGCCGTATACGTGTTTTTTCTCTTTATCTCCTTCAATACTCCGTTAACAGGCGATGATTGGACCTGGGGAACAGATATTGGAAAACAACGTTTTATCAATAATTTCAATGATTATAATGGTCGGTATTTAAGCAATATTTTCGAATTAATACTTGTTCGATTTGATGCAATTCGATATTTGACCATTGCGTTCTTTTCTACACTATTAGTGATTTTAATCGGTAAAATCACTAATCATAATGGCAATATTGTTTCGCTATTGTTTTCATTTCTTCTAATTACCCTAATGCCTGTTAAAATATTTGCCCAAACATTAGGTTGGGCAGCTGGGTTCATCAATTATGTTCCATCAGTTGCTTTATTGCTTGTTTATCTATACCTTAATAGAAATATCTATGGTGAAGAAGCTCCAGTTTTTTCGAAAAAACTTTGGATTTTAATGATTCCATTAGGGCTAAGCACGCAATTGATTGTAGAACATGTAACCATCTTTGCAGTGGTAACGGCTGTGTGGGTCATTATCTACACCTATTTAAAACATAAGAAAGTCTATCTGGTACATATCAGTTATATGATTTCAGTGTTACTGGGAAGCATCGTTATGTTCACGAATAGTGCTTATCTGAAAGTATTAACTGGCAGTGACGCCTATCGAACTGTAGAAAATGAAGCAACTGCCAACATGGGGTTATTTGAAAAAATCTATTATGTTTATTCTGAAAGTATCTACAAGTTTCTTTTTTTGCAAAACAGTTTTTTAATTATTATTATAAGCCTCTTGCTATTAATTCTAATTCTAAGGTTCAAAACGGAGAAAACTTCCATTAGATATGTGGCGAAACCTTTGCTGATATTTGTGAATGCACTTACTATGGCTTACCTGCTTGTAATCACACGATCGCTAAAACCGAATTTTTTAGGTCAGTATACAAATGATTTTGAAGCTATACTGTCTATACTATTTGTGATTTCAGTTTTCGGAGCTATCGTTTTATTTGTCAAAGACCATTCCTATAAAACTAGGCTCATATATTATTTAGCGGCTATAGTATTTCTAGTAGCGCCATTTGTTTTTATCACACCGTTTGGTCCAAGATGCGTTTTTGCTTCGTATATATTCATGATATTGCTAAGTCTGGAATTGCTTGCTTACTTGTTGCAAGAAAAACAAGTTATTTCATCTTACGTAAGGTATTCTTTGGTTCCTTTAGTTGCGGTAGCTGTAATTTTTCTGGCATTTGTTTTTTCGATGAACGGTATTACTAGTAGAGAACGGTTGGTGAATTTACAAGAAAAAGTAGCCGAAGGGGAACAAAAAATAGATTTAGTGGAATTGCCTTTCCCGCAATTTCATTGGATGCCATCACCGAAACCAAAGATGTATCATACTAAAACATTTAAAATGTTCTATGACATTCCAAAAGAAACAGAGCTGAACATTATTCCATTTGAGAAGTGGGATAAAAAAGAATGAAGCTAAAGCTTTATAGAATAGTAAATTAGGAAATTCAATAATGGAGATGCGAAATGAAAAAACTAACGTTAATTATTCCTTGCTATAACGAAAGTTCCCCCTTGATTGATACTTATAATGAAGTAAAAAGAGTATTGAATGATCAAGAGCTTAAAAAGAAATACTCGTATGAAATACTTTTCATTGATGACGGCAGTGTAGATAATACGTTAAGTGTAATCAATGATTTAGCGGCAATTGATGAAACCGTAAAATATATTTCTTTTACTAGGAATTTCGGGAAAGAAGCAGGCATGCTTGCAGGGCTAAAGCATTGTAATGGCGATATTGTCATTATTATTGATGCCGATCTTCAACATCCTCCGCACCTAATCCTTGAAATGGTTCATCACTATGAACAAGGTTACGATCAAGTCATTGCAAGGCGATCCAGGAAAGGTGAAAAATTTTCCCGTAAATGGATTACAAAAACCTACTATCGCTTAATTAATACACTTATGGAAGTGGAGCTTGGCGACGGTATGGGAGATTTTCGTTTGTTAAGCCGGCGTGCAGTGGATTCTTTGCTGGCTATGCCTGAATATAACCGGTTTTCCAAAGGTCTTTTTTCTTGGATCGGGTTTGAAAAGAAAGTAATTGAATATGAAAACCAAGAGAGAATATCAGGGGAAAGCAAGTGGAGTTTTTTAAGCTTATTAAATTACGCTATAGATGGATTGATTTCGTTCAATAGTAAACCATTGCGCATGCTCATTTATCTAGGTTTGTTGATTATGTTTTTAAACTTGCTTTATATTGGCTTTTCTTTTGTCAACATTGTGCTTTTTGGCATTGATTTGCCGGGATATTTTACAATGATTTCTGCTATTTTGCTTTTGGGAGGAATCCAATTAACTTCTTTAGGCGTCATTGGTGAATACGTGGGAAGAATTTTCTACGAAGTTAAACGCCGTCCGGCTTTTATTATCGATAAAACCAATATTCCGTTAAAGTAATAAATAAAGAAAAGTAAACTCTCCATATAAAAAACGTTCTTAGGGAATTCACCCTAAGAACGTTTTCTTATTTTACCGAAAGGCTCAAATTATTTGTTTTCGAAGTATAGAAGTTAAACAATTTATCTTCATTTTTAAATTCCACTGAAGCAATACGCTTTATATTGATTAATTGATGCCCGTTGAATCTTACAAAGACGGTACAGAAAGATTTGTTCAACTTGCTTAATTCCGCAAAATCTACAGAAAACTGTCCGAAATTTCCTTGAATGTGAAAATCACACAAAAGCTCATTTTTATAGTCAGCCCGATCGCGAATCAATACAGAATCAATATGGTTTATATCATCGCCATAAATTTCGAAAGTTTGAACGTATTGGTTATTGATGATATAGGAATCCAATGCTCTTGCATGCATGGGAATACGGATAAAACGATAAGCATCTTGCAAAAACGGAACTTCATAATAAGCCAAGGAATCTTTAATCACATGCTTTTTAGTTTTATCAAACTTGTACCATTCAAAGAGTTTGATAAAGTCATCTTCACGGCCTTCCATGAACAGATCGATAGCAGTCCGGTACAGTGGCACTTTAAACTCTTCTCTGAAGTTGTATCTTAAATCCGTAGTAGTAGCCACAGTCTCTTTCAGGAATTCAAGAAACGGTTTTTTATCTTTGGAGCGTGCAAAAAGCATGCTGTCAAAGGTCCTTAAGATATCATATTCGTAAATTCGGTTTAATATAATTTTTTCCTTTTCTACTTCCAAATTCAAGGATTTGATATAGTGGACTATTTTAAGGTCCAATTTACGTTTATCCAAGGCCGTGGTCACTTTTGTCAACGAGCTGTCGTTTTCAGCAGTCCGATTTACGTAATAAATGGGCGCGGTAGTGGTAGACACGGAATTGGCATGCAGAAATACTTCAATGAAAAACGATTTATCTTCTCCAAATTTCATTTCAGGAAATCTGATATTGTGTTCATTCAACAGTGATAATCTTACTGCTCTCGCTCTTGGGCCCATATGGTAGAAAAAATAAGGGATAGCAAACGGAGAAACATTTCGGCGTTCACTTATGGATTCGAATTCGCCGATAATGCTTTGTCCACTATTCTCATATTTGATGGTTTTTCCGACAACATAGTCATCGCCGGTTTCCTCTAAAATTTTGCATAAACGCTCAAGCCCATCCTCTTCCAGCCAATCATCAGCGTCTAAAAACGTAATATACTTTGATGTTGCTAATTCGATCCCGATGTTTCTTGGCAATCCAGCAGATCCGCTGTTTTCATGCAGTTGCACAAAGCAAATATGATCGTATTTTGAAGCATATTCCCGGATGATGCTCGAAGTATGGTCAGAAGAACAATCGTCCACGATAATATATTGAATTTGATCTTTGTTTAGCGTTTGAGCAAGTACAGAGTCCATTGTTTTTTCAATAAATTGTTCTGCATTATAAGCTGGTGTAACTACGGTTATCATTTTATTGGCTTTTGGCTTAAAAAACTTGTTTTTAAATGAGTTTGGATTATTTACAATGGTCACTTTATTGCTGGTTATGTAGTTTGCGGCTTTTTGCCTAAGTGTTTGATCCATGAATTTGCCCCCTAAAACTTGCTTTATATATCTACTATGCATAACTACCCTTTTCTTTAGCTAGCTCAAACAAGAAATAGAGCAGCAGGAAGAATTTTTAATGGAAAGGTTATAGTATGCTGCATATCTATCTAATCTAACAAAAGTATATGACGAGAAGGTTAAAGTTTTGTAAAGCTTGGTTCACTATTTTAAAAATGGGAATTACAAGAAAGAAGTTCTGTTAGCTCGCTGCAGAATATTATATTTATGCTATAATATAAAGGTTGAATTTCTTATAGACTCAATTTATTCCATTAGAAAAGTTTAAGAAATATAAGGCAAGAGAAAGGAAATATGATAATGAAAACCGGTATTAAGATTGCTCAAACAGCCGATAAGCTATCAGTCATGATGGAATTGACTGAAGCATACTCCATTCGCAATATTGTCCTTGAAAATACATATTCAAATGAGAAAAAAATATACCCGGTTACCAAATCGGGATCCCACTTTTTGTTCGAAATATACCAGAATCATTTTTTGTCCGATTTAAAAAATGAAGATCTTATTTCTGTACAAACTCCAGAATTGGACCCGATTATATCTGAAGATGCTTTAGAAACAATTATAGAGCCGGAAGAAGAAGTAGCTGAACGAGTAGGCATCTGGCATTGGTACGCAGAGGTGCTGGTTGATACGGAACGGGCTTCTGAAGGGCTTCAAAGCCGCATTGCCAAAAATGTAGAAGAACAGCTAGAAGCAAACAGCAAAACTGGTTGGGTCCAAGACGGCGATACCTATAGACGCGATTTGCGGTTAGGCAAGTTCAAGAATACAGACATCGAAGGCTTGCAAAAAGTTTCAATTGATGGCCATTCGTTGCTGACGTATATCAACAGCCATGGTTATTTTGTTACAGCCTTTGATGAAAAAGTTTCTGGCAAAACCAGAATACAAGTCGAACAACTTAAAACAACCAAACATACTGTAAGAGTTGAAGGGCGCTTGAACACGGGCTATTTCGCTATCACCAACTGCAGAGCTGTTCTTAAATCACGGACTACTGTCAATGAGTATTTTGCGGATGTTGCCTTGGAGCGTGACGAAAGTACTTTCCGGACAAAGTTTGGAAAGAATATCTATCTGTTTAATATGGACATTGATTTTAATCATCTTTTAGCTTATCAAGAAGATATTTACGACTTGTTTATCGAAGCGACCATTCCGTTTTCGCAAGAACCAGTGCGGATTCGTGTCGGCAGACCGACTTTTAGAGCTAAGCACTTTTTTGGCGAGCTGGCTGGTAAAAGTGAACAAGGCATTCTTCTTGTGAATCCGTATTACACACTTTATAAAGCCAATTTATCTTTTGAAGTCTTTCCGTTTCTCGAAGAGAATTACCAGTATTTGAAAAAAGCCCGGAAATTCTCATGGCTGAAACAATTGGTGAACCGTAAAAAAGATATTTGGTTAGTAGGAGAACGCCCTTATAAAGCGCAAGATACAGGATTCCATTTCTTTAAATATATGAGAGAGAATCATCCTGAAAAAAATGTTTACTATGTGATCCAAAAAGATTCTCCAGAGCGTGCAAATGTAGCGCCGCTGGGCAATGTCTTAGAATTCGGCTCCAAAGAACATATAAAAAATGTAATTATTGCTACTAAAATCTTGTCATCACATCATGCAAATTATTTGTTCCCGCTGCGCACAAAATCCTTTAGCAACATTGTCCGTGCAACACGTGTTTTCCTGCAACATGGCGTCATGGGTGTAAAGAACATGAATAATATATATGGTGTCGATTCTTCTACGTTCAATGCAGACCTATTTATCACAAGTTCCGATTATGAAAAAGGGTACATTACAAAGGATTTTGGCTATAAGAAAAGTGAAGTGGCTGTAACAGGGCTTTCACGTTTCGATGCCTTATTTGCTAAAGATGTCCCAGTGAAAAGACAAGTGTTAATCATTCCGACTTGGAGAGACTGGATCCAAAACATCGAATCATTTCTTGAAAGTGAGTACTTTGCCCGCTATAACAGTCTGATCAACAACGAAGAACTTCTGCGGCATTCCAAAGAAAACGGGTACGAAGTTGTCTTTTGCCTGCATCCGAACATGCAGATGTTTTCTTCATATTTCGATAATCCGAATGTCAAAATCATTTACCAAGGCGAAGTTGATGTGCAAAGGCTTATTAAAGAAAGCATCTTGATGATAACAGATTATTCCAGCGTCGCTTTCGATTTCAGTTTCCTGCACAAGCCGGTCATTTACTATCAATTTGATATGTTGCGGTTTATTGGCAGAAGAGGCTCGCATATTGATATGTATAACGATTTGCCGGGCGATATTGTCCATGAAGAAGATGCACTGATCAATACGCTAAAAAACTATGTCGATGCTAATTTTGTCATGAAAGATGTGTATAAAGAAAAAGCGAATAAATTTATTGCCTATAAAGATCAAAACGCCTCAAAGCGGATTTTTGAAGCAGCTACTAACTTTAAGAAAAAGACGGATATCGTCAAAGTGATCAAAGACAATGAATTGCTGTTGGATGTTTACCGGAAATTCAGAAAATCCAAATACTATTTCCCGGTGATGAAACAAGCGTATTCTTTAATGAAAACGTTCCTGCCGATCGATAAGAACAAAGTGTTTTTCGAAAGCGGAATCGGCAAAAACTTTGCTGACAGCCCGAAAGAGATTTTTGAAACTTTGCAGGAAGAAAACCGCGATTTGCATTATGTTTGGTCATATAACAAAGTGCTTGGTAAAAACTACAACAATACCAAAGTGATTAAACGGTTAAGCCCAAGTTATTATTACCATTTGGCTACATCCAGGTATTGGGTCAACAACCAAAATTTTCCGACTTACATCAAGAAGAGAAAAGGGACCGACTATTTGCAGACATGGCACGGAACACCGTTAAAGAGAATGCTGCACGATATAGAAGAAATACAGGGAAGAGATGAAACCTACTTAGACCGTGTTTCAGAAGCAGTAAAAAGCTGGGATTATTTAGTTTCTCCATCCAAATATGCGTCAGATAACTTTAAGACAGCATTCCAGTATACCGGTTCAATCATTGAAGAAGGCTATCCGCGCAACGATATTTTTTATCGGGAAGATTCGGCGTTAAAAGCGGAAGAGTTAAAAGCGAGACTTAATATTGATCCAAATAAAAAGGTTATTCTTTACGCAATGACGTTCCGTGACAATCAAACAAATGGGAAGAGGTTTACACTCGATATTCCGCTGGATTTCCAAAAATTCCATGAGCGGTTTGGAGATGAGTATGTATTGCTTGTTCGGCTGCATGTTGTAATAAGCAAAAAACTTAAAATCCCTGTTGATTATAAGGAATCCATCAAGAATGTTTCCGCTTATCCGGACATTCAGGAATTGATGCTGATGTCAGATATACTGATTACCGATTATTCTTCCGTATTCTTTGATTTTCTGAATACCGATAAGCCGATCTTATTCTACACGTATGACTTGGAAGAATACCGTGATAAGCTTAGAGGCTTTTATCTTGATTTTGAACAAGAGGCACCAGGGCCGCTTTGTCTGGAAGAAGATAGGCTGTATGATGCTATCGCAAATATCGAGCAAGTAAAAGAAGAATTTAAAGAAACTTATCAAGAAGCTAAAAACCGTTTTTGTTACCTGGACGATGGAAAGGCAGCAAAACGCGTTGTAGAACGAGTTTTCAAATAAACGCAGTTAAAAAAGGCTGTTTGGTTCCTGGTCAAAAGGAGCCAAACAGCCTGTTTTATGTGTGTGCTATTGTGTAAATGTGTAGAAAATAGAGAGAGGAATGAGGAGAACATTGTCTTTTGCAATTGATGAAGGTAATAAGAAAATTTCAAATCGGCTGCCATACAATTGGACCCAGCATTCACTTATAGCGCATGCTGCCGGCGGGATTGATGGAATGGTTTACACAAATAGTTTAGAAGCTTTTGAAGCAAGCTATCAAAAGGGCCACCGCCTTTTTGAAATCGATTTAGCAATTACAGCTGATGGCGAATTAATAGCCAGGCATGGATGGGAAAATACATACGGACAACATTTCAATCCTGAAGAAGGCCCCTTAAGCTATGATCACTTTATGAAAAGCCTCTACTTTGAACAGTACACTCCCTTGGATTTTAATGCAGTGCTTGAATTGATGGAGCGGCATCAAGATGCCTATCTCATTCTGGACGGAAAAGTTTCTTCAGTGGCGGAAACCCGGGAGTTATACAGGAAGGTGGAGGCAGCACTTGAAAAAACAAAAAAAGGGCTAATGGATCGGCTGATTCCTCAATTGTTTTATGAAGGTGATATTGAAGTTTTTCGGCAACTCGGTTTTCAAGACCTTATCTATGTGGTGGGGCGTGAAGACTACACACCTGAATCCGTAGCTGTTTTTTGCAAGGAGCACGATATCAGGGTTGTAAGTTTATCAAGGAGCAGGACAAACGAAGAATTTGTAAAAACATTAAAAACCAATCAAATCGATGTATACATGTACACATTCAATGATATGGAAAAAATGGAACCGTATATGGACATGGGAGTAAGGGGATTTTTTACTGATATGCTCTCGCCTGGAAAAAGGAAAAGCGCCGAATAAGGCGTTTTTTTTTTGATAAAGAATGATAGGGAAAGGATAGGTATGAAAGCATAAATATTCAAGTGTTTTTTAATATTTCTTGTAAGTTGGTAATTATATGACAGCAATCGGACTTTGTTCTTATATGCCCTTTACATCCGCCTATTTTTAATACCATAATATTTAGTGCCTATGATACAGAGAAAAATAGGTAAGAATATAAGGGATAAGGAGGAGAAAGTGTTTTTGAAGAATATAATTGAAAACAGAAAAATTTTGGCAATAATTTTGGTGTTGCTGCTTGGCCTAGGTGCAGTATTTTTTAACGCTGACACTGGCTATGCAGCTGACTCCTATAAGGGAATTGCTTTAAAAAATCCGACCAACATCTACAGTTCTACATCCAGCAGTTCGACTGTCCTCAAATCTTACCGACAAGGATCAGTTTTAAAGTATACGTCTTATTCCAATGAATGGTACAGAGCCACAGTTATAGTCAATGGGCAAAGCAAAAGAGGGTTTATCAGTAAAGCGGATGTTGAAAACTTAGATAGTGTCCAACAGTCATTAAGCGGAATCGCTTTGAAAAACCCAACGGCCGTCTATTCTTTTGTTTCACTAAGCTCCAAGAAAGTAAAAACGTACAGCGGAGGGTCGATCCTTAAATATCAGACGTACAGTGAAAACTGGTATAGCGCAACGGTTATCCTGAGCGGAAAGAGAACCACAGTTTATCTGCCTAAAAACTCCGTGGAAAATCGCTTTGTGCAGCAAAAAAGTTTAAGCGGTGTGGCGTTGAAATCTGCGACAGCAATTTATTCCAAAGCTGCAACCAGTTCAAATATTTTAAGAACATATAGCGAAGGAACAATATTGAAATACAAAACCTTCAGCGAAAATTGGTATGAAGCAAAAATTTATTTAAGCGGCAAGGAAACAATAGGTTATATTCATAGCTCACATGTTGAAGATGCACTAGAACAGCAAACCAGTTTAAAAGGTATCGGCTTAAAAAGTCCAACCGCAATTTACTCGCGCGCTTCTATTAATTCAAAGCAATTAAAAACATATGCGGCGGGCGCGATTTTAAGTTATAAAACGTTTACGAGCCAATGGTATCAAGCGACTATTTATCTAAATGGAGTAAAAACTATCGGATATATCCATACAAGCCATACCGAAGGGATAAATAACGGAAGCGAGTCCTTAAACGGTGTTGCATTAAAAACTCCGACAAACGTTTATGCATTGGCTTCTAGAAACGCAAAAGTTCTGACAACCTACTCAAAACCAAACCAGTTCGCTCTGGAAACATTCTCACCTAACTGGTTTAAAACAAAAGTGACAGTAAACGGAAAAGAAGTTACAGCTTATGTCCATAATGACGATATAAGCAAAGACCGTATTTTGACTACAGTAACTTCATATCCAACAAATTTCAAGAATGTCGTTGATATTCAGATGAACTTGTCGGACCCTCCACAAGTTTCCCGAACAACCGGAGGATGGATGAATGCTTCAAGAAGCCAAGTGGAATATTACGCGAATCCGGCAAACTTCAAGGAAAATACAACCAACTATTATCAATTCCTGGTGTTATCGCAGCCGGCTGGCCTTAATGCAAACGAGGTAAACCAAAAAATATTATTTAATCATGGCATCTTGACTGGAAAAGCCCAGGCGTTCATCGACGCAGGGAAAAAATACAATGTGAACGAAGCTTATTTGATCTCCCATGCGTTGCTGGAAACCGGAAACGGCAGTTCAGTATTGGCTAAGGGAATCCCAGTAGATATAACTGGAAAAATGGTAAGTGAGAAAGACGCGGCTTATACGGTCTACAATATGTATGGAATTGGCGCCACTGACGATTGTCCGGAATCTTGTGGAGCCAAGCGAGCTTTTGATGAAGGCTGGTTCACACCGGAAGCGGCTATCGTTGGAGGAGCAGATTTTATCCGGACTTACATCGCGCGGGGGCAAGACACGCTGTATAAAATGCGTTGGAATCCAGCGAAGACGGGAACTCAACAATACGCGACAGATATAGGCTGGTCAATCAAACAAACTGCACGAATTGAACAGCTTTATAAATTAGTGGACAACTTTGTTTTAATCTTTGATGTGCCCCAGTACGGAAGCCAGCCTGCTTCTTCGGGCGATCCTGCCGCTTATTTAGTGGTGAAACCTACAACGTATCCAGCGGGGATTTACGGCATCAATACCGCAACAATAGAATTGAATTTAAGAGATAAACCAACTACGAGCAACTCAAAAATACTTAAAACGATTCCAGTTAAAGCTAAATTTGATGTTCTTCAAAAAGACGGCAATTGGTATCAAGTGAAGTACAGCGGCACGATGGGCTGGGCCAGCGCTGACTATGTAGATTTACTGAACTTGTTGGAAGTGAAGACGAATGGCTTGAACGTTCGGACTGACTCTAAAGCTACATCAGCTTCTTTAGGAAAGGTGGATACCGGAACATTGCTGCCAGCTGCTATTGATAGCAGCAACCAACTGATCAGAAGCAACGAGTGGTACAAAATCACTTATAATGGCAAGGCTGCCTGGGTTAGCGGCGGCAAAAATGGAACGGAATATATTACAGTGAAATAATACGATTAATTTAAAGGAAACCCGGTGGGCAGTCACAGCACCAGGTTTCCTTTTTTGTTATTCAAGAATCAGATTGCCACTGACCACTTGGTTTGTTATAGTAATTCATTAGATTGCTTGTTAAAAAAACAGTTGTTTTGCTAAATTATCGCAGAATCGACAAGTTCCAGAAAGCCTCCAATTCTCTTATATGCTATAATACTTGAGGAAGTAAAGAGGATCAAAACCGTTAAATTTAGCAGTCAAAAATAGAAAATAACACAAATGATAAGAAACTTAGTGAAAGTTTAGAACGAGAAAGTTCCTTAACTTATTCTCTGCTAAGCTATTTGGAATTGAGGAAGGAAAAATATGAAGCCATTGTTTAAAATCTTGAAAGAACAAATAGAATCAATCTATTTGATCCAGCGTTTAGCGACATTCCATATTAGAATAGAAAACCGCAACAATGTATTGGGATTTGCTTGGGAAATATTGAATCCAGGTATTCAGATGGCGATGTATTGGTTTGTCTTCGGTTTAGGTTTAAGAGGGAATGAACCGATAGATGGTGTTCCGTTTGTTTTTTGGATGCTGGCAGGTATATCCATGTGGTTCTTCATGAACCAAGGAATTCTGGATGGCACAAAATCGATCCATCAAAAATTCAACCTTGTTGCGAAGATGAATTTTCCGTTATCAACGCTGCCTAGTTATATCATCACGAGCAAGCTTTATGGACATCTATTCTTATTGTCACTATTGATGATCGTCTTTTGGCTTAATGGCTATTTGCCATCGATTTACTATATTCAATTGATTTATTTTATTGGCATCTCGTATTTGTTCACTTTTGCGGTTACGCTTTTGACATCGACGCTTGCCGTAGTAGTGCGGGACATCCAGATGGTCGTCCAGTCAACGCTGCGCATCATGTTTTTCATGTCACCGATTCTTTGGCAAACTGAACGTTTGCCCGATGTCATACAACCATTCATGATGCTAAACCCGTTCTATTATTTGGCAAATGGCTACCGCGCGTCGCTTCTATACAACGAATGGTATATCACAGAGCAATGGGAAATGACCCTATATAACCTTGGGTTGATTTTCTTCTTATTGCTAGTAGGATCGGCAGCTCACTTTAAATTCAGAAACCGTTTTTCAGACTTTATTTAAAAAGACGCTAGTGGGAAAGGTGTTAATATGAAAGAAGCTGTAGTAGTAAAAAATGTATCCAAAAAATACCGCATGTACCGCTCGAAAAAAGAGCAATTAAAAGATTTGCTTCTTCCTGGAAAAGCCGGCAAAAATTTTAACGCCGTAGACGATGTTTCGCTGACTGCATATGAAGGGGATGTTATCGGTTTAGTGGGCATCAACGGCTCTGGAAAATCGACCCTCAGCAATATGATCGGAGGAATCGTGCCGCCAACAACAGGGGAAATCATTAAACAAGGCAATACGCATGTTATTGCGATCAATGCTGGGCTTAACAATGAACTGACCGGTATGGAAAATATTGAGTTCAAATGTTTATTGATGGGTTTCAGTAAGGAGAAGATTAGACGTTTGACACCGGAAATTGTCGCTTTCTCCGAACTTGGCGATTTTATCTATCAACCGGTTAAAAAGTATTCGAGCGGGATGAAGTCGAAATTAGGCTTTGCCATCAGCGTCTCTGCTGATCCCGATATTCTGGTGATTGATGAAGCTTTATCGGTGGGAGACCAAACCTTTACCAATAAAAGTTTGGATCGCATGAACGAATTCAAAGATAAAGGCAAAACTATTTTTTTCGTCAGCCATAATCTTGGACAAGTAAAAAAATTCTGCCAGAAAGTTGCTTGGCTTGAAGGCGGCAAGTTAAAAAAGTACGGACCGACACAAGAAATCATGAAAGAATATGAAGAGTTCATTGACCAGTACAAGAAGCTTTCCAAAAAAGAGCAAGAAGCGTTTCGCCAGGAAACTGCCAAAAGAAGAGAAGGATAAGTTTTTGATAGAGCCGGCCAATCGGATCTTTCCGGCCCATAATAAAAGGAAAAATCGAAGAAGAGTTCAGACCAAAATTTGGTCTGAACTCTTTTTTTGTGCTAAAAGATTGATATTCAGACAAATTAACAAATTTCAATAATTACAATTAACGGGTATTTTAGCCTATGAACTTTTAATTTTTTTGTAATATAAGAAAAAAAGTCAGGATATTTTGCACAATCAAAAAAATGATACTCTATGATAGAGTTATAAAAGCTCGAATCCATATGAGTGATTACATTACAAATTATGTTAAAAGTATGGGTCAAATAAAGGTGTATGGCTCATCTACGTTGAATACAAGATAAAACAGGGGGGAAAAGAAGAATGAAACAAGTAAAACTGCTCATAGCATTATTTCTCGTACTTTCATTAATATTACCTTCAACTGTGTCGGCAGCTGGAAGTACGACCGCAACAAAAGAGGTGGTTAGTTCCATCAGTTTGTTAGGGAAGTTCAAAAGCACGAACAACTACATATACAAGGACTACAAAAAAACTTCCGCCTTTACTAAGGCAGGAACAGGAAATTTCAACGAAGTGTTCTATATCAAGAAACAAGCCACGTATAACAATGTGCTTTATTACTTGGTCAGCCGTAACCCGAGCGCGACAAGCGGTGTGGTCGGCTGGGTAAAAGCGAAAGACCTTACTGTACAGAAACACACGGTAGTAGATAAAAAGGCAAAGACGTTCATCGTTAAAGGAACCGGCAGTGCTTATACGAAACCATGGGGCGGAACAAGGAATTATTATTATCAAAGCCTCGCAGCAAGCAAGGGCCGTGAGTTTAAAGTGAACTTGACGGAAAAAGCGGGAAGTGTGGTCTGGTACAGAGGCGTTGTAAACGGAAAAACAGTGTGGATCGAAGCGCAGCATGTTTCTGCTCCAACAGCTAGTCCAGCCTCAACGACCGGAGTGGTCAGCTCAGTAAACTTGCTGGGGCACCTAAAAAGTACCAGCAACTACATCTACAAGGATTACAAAAAAACTGCTGTGTTTACCAAAGCAGGAGCAGCAAACTTTGACGAAGTTTACTATATCAAGAAACAAGCCACTTTCAATAATGTGCTTTATTACCAAATTAGCCGCAATAATAGCGCAACAAGCGGTGTGGTCGGCTGGGTAAAAGCGAAAGACCTTACTACCCAGAAGCATCTAGAAGTAGATAAAAAGGCGAAAACGTTCTACGTAAAAGGAACCGGCAGCGCTTATACGAAACCGTGGGGCGGAACAAGGAATTACTATTACAAGAGCCTTGCTGCAAGCACGGATAACGAGTTTAAAGTGAACGTGACAGAAAAAGTGGGAAGCGCAGTTTGGTACAGAGGCGTTGTAAACGGAAAAACAGTGTGGATCGAAGCGCAACACGTTTCAGTTGTGAAAAAGACGGCCACAAGCAAATTAGGGCACGTAAAAACAAATGCTGTAAAAATCTATCCAGATATCGACAAGTTGTCCTCCTCTATTACTGCGGGCACAACTTATACAAATACTGTTCTTTATATCAAGAAAGAAGCGGCAGTAAACGGACAGAAATATTATCTGTTAGGAAAAACTGCAAGCATAACAACGGGAATTATCGGGTGGGCAAAAGCAGAGGACGTGAATGCACAAGCGCATTCATCGGTAGATAAAAACACCAAAACCTTTTATATCTTAGGAACTGGCAGTGCCTACAACAAACAATGGGGCGGCACAAAAGATTATTACTTTGAAAAACTTAGCAGCAGCAAAGATCGCGAATTTCTAGTCAATTTGACAGAAAAAGTGGGAAGCACAATTTGGTACAGAGGTGTTTTAAACGGCAAGACGGTATGGATCGAAGCGAAATATGTAACATCAACAAAACCGCTTCAGTCAACACCAGTAGCACCAACACCGGCACCAGCACCAGTAGCACCAACGCCGGCACCAGCACCAGTAGCACCAACACCGGCACCAGCACCAGTAGCACCAACACCGGCACCAGCACCAGTAGCGCCAACGCCGGCACCAGCACCAGTAGCACCAACACCGGCGCCTGTAGTGAAAGAAGAAAGCCCAGTAAGCTTAATAGGGAAAATAGGAGCTCTAACTGTTCGGATTTATGCTGATTACACAAAACAAACAGCATATACAGAAGCAGGCGCAACCAATACAAACGAATTATTTTATATCAAAAAGCAAGGTTTGTTCAATAACATTCTTTACTATCAGCTTAGCCGAAGCGAAAGCGGAACAGATCTTGTCGGCTGGGTGAAAGCAAGTGATATCGCTACTCAAACACATACAAAAGTAGATACAGATGCCAAAACTTTTTATCTAAAAGGAACAGGCAGTGCTTTTACAAAAATTTGGGGCGGCACGAAAAACCTTTCAATACAGGATATGACTTTATTAAAAGGCTCAGTGTTCCAAGTGAACGCAACTGAAAAAGCAGGAAATGCAATTTGGCATCAAGGAATAGTAAGCGGCAAAACCGTTTGGATCCAAGCGGCTCATTTATCGCCATCTTTGGAAAACCCAGTAAGTTTGCTTGGTAAAATCAACGCTCTAACTGTTCGCATTTATCCTGATTACTTGAAACAGGCAGCTTTTTCGGAAGCGGGAACAGCAAATACCGATGAAGTGTTTTACATCAAAAAACAAGCAGCATTCAATAATGCTACTTATTACTTGATCAGCCGCAGTCCGAGCAGCACTACAGGTGCAGCAGGCTGGGTTAAGTCGACGGATATTGAAACAGTAAATCATGTAACTGTAGATAATATTGCTAAAACCTACAACGTTAAAGGTACAGGCACAGCTTACTCAGCTCCATGGGGCGGCACGAAAAACATCGTCTTCCCGGATTTAAGCTCTTTGAAAGGCGCTGTCTTCAACATCACTTTGACGGAAACAGCAGGCGGCCAAGTATGGCATCAAGGAACACTTAGCGGCAAAACAGTCTGGATCCAAGAAGCGGATTTGATCAAAGTGGAAATGAAAACTACTCAATACAACTACACATTTGATGAAGCATTAGCAAGACAAATGAAAGTTTTGCAGCAAACAGACAAATATGCCAACAGCAAAGCGTACGTCGCCAGTTCGGCAGTGGGTGCTATTAACTCATCCTCAACCATCACAACAGATGGTGCAAGACTGCGTAAATCAGCGGATTTTTCGGACAATATTTCTTATACCGTTAATAAAGGCACAAAAATCAATATCATCAGCACCGTAACCGGAGCTTTGTCTTCCGGCAGCACGAAGTGGTACAAAATCAGTTACGCGGGCGAAACATTATATGTTCATTCATCTATAGTCAATACTGGCACCACAACAGCGACTCTGGCTGTTAGAACAAATGTCATGAGTGCTGAAAGTGCAACAAGCCATGTGTATGGAGCTCTTGCTGCAGGAACAACAGTCACGATCAAAAACCAAGGCACAGGATGGCATGAAATCAGTTATGGCGCTTGGAGAAATCCGACACAAAGTGATGTAGCTATGTATTTAGAGCCAAACAATAACGACAAATTCCAACACTTGTTGTTGACTTCAAGTGCCGGAGTATCTGCTGCGGATTTGAACAAAATTTTGGTTGGCAAAGGTATCCTCACAGGCCTTGGCCAAGCATTTATTAATGGCGGTAAGCAGTACGGAGTGAACGAAATTTACCTGATCTCACATGCTTTGCTAGAAACCGGTCAAGGTTCGTCTCAATTAGCAACGGGCGTAGAAGTCGGGAAAAATGCAACAGGCACGCCAGTACTGGTTACTACAGCAAACCGTTCAAGCTTAACGGCAATCAAAACAACCCATAACATGTTCGGGATAGGTGCAATTGACGGAAATGCTCTTGCGGCAGGTGCTATTAGAGCCTATAACTCTGGATGGTTTACACCTGAAGCTGCTATTATCGGCGGTGCACAGTTTGTCGGAACAAATTACCTGAACAGAGGCCAGGACACGCTTTACAAAATGCGCTGGAATCCGGCAAATCCTGCCACACACCAGTATGCATCCGATATCGGTTGGGCTGCCAAGCAAACCTCACGGATGAATGCTTTGTATAATATGTTAGATTCTTACACTATTACTTTAGATATTCCCAAATATAAGTAGGTTAAACCTAAAATGTAAAAAAGTTTTTTAAATTTTAATTTGAATTTTGAAGAAAGGGTAGAAGGCGTTTGCCGGAAGCATTTTCTTCAAAATTCCTCAATAGAAACTAAGCGTTTTAACCATTAGTGAAACACCCAGCAGAAAACTTACAGTGCACATAAATATATCTCATATTTGAAACTTGGAGGAAATAATGAAGAAATTAATCATCATAATAACGTTATTTTTACTTTGCAGCTCTTTGTTCCCGGCCCAATTTCTAGCAGCAGACACGGTTAGTACTACTACTCAAAAAACTACGGCAACTGATGGCGAATACAACGAATTCGGCATCAAAAAAGGTACAATGGTCCATGGTGAAGATATCAGTAAATTGAGTGAAGAAGAACTTCAGTATATCCCCGAAGGATGGCGCGATGGCGTAGTTGAAGACGTCCACAGCCATGCAGAAGGCGATGGGCATGATCATGAAGCGCCAGCTGGCACAATGTCACGGGCATCAACTTATCCGAATGTGAATGATTACATCGCTTCTAAAAAGTTTACACCAGCTAAAATGGAATACGACTATAAATCGGTTTTCCCGAAAATGAACTACCGGAATGGATATGGAAAAGTGGAAGGCGTTGTTGCACATGAAACGGCAAACGACTCTTCTACAATTACTGGTGAAATTTCTTACATGACAAGAAACTATCAAAATGCGTTTGTCCATGCGTTTGTAGATCATCAGCGCATCATTGAAATCCACCCGACAGGGTACAGTGTCTGGGGTGCGGGACGCACCGGCAACCAACGTTATGCACAAGTAGAACTAGTACGTGTTCACACATTTGATAACTTTGCAAGATCGATCGACAACTATTCTACTTACATCGCTTCTGTATTATACAAGTACAAATTGGGTGTAAGCAGTTCTGAAACAACAGGAACGGGGACATTATGGTCACATGCCGCTGTAAGTAAATTCTTAGGCGGTACTAACCATTCAGACCCACATGGCTATTTTGCGAAATACGGCTATAACTGGAGCCAATTTACTGCATTAGTAACCTTGAAATACAAGCAAATGGCAGGGACTGCTACACCAGTGGCACCGGTAACGCCGGTATCAGCTCCAACTGAAATAACAACGAGCAAGTTAGGGCAATTAAAAACTTCAAGCGCAAAAATCTTTTCTAAACTTACATCAACAGTTTCAACAGTTGCTGGAACTGAAAACATGAACACAACTTTTTATATTAAAAAAGAAGCGACTATGGGCAACTCTAAATACTATTTAATCAGCAAGCAGCCAAGCGCTACTACAGGAGTAATCGGCTGGGTGAAAGACACTGACATCACTGTCCAGACCCATGCGACTGTTGATACAAAAGCAAAAACGTTCTATATCAAAGGAACAGGCAGTGCGTTTACAAAACCTTGGGGCGGCACAAGCGATTACTACTTCAAGAGCCTTGCGGCAAGCACTGGTGCTGAATTCAAAGTCAATCTGACTGAAAAAGTCGGAAGCACCGTTTGGTACCGTGGCGTAGCGAACGACCGGACGATCTGGATCGAAGAGAAAAATGTTGCGGCATCAATCGAAAAAGAAACAAGCAAATTGGGGCATATCAAGAGCAGCACGGTAAAACTTTATCCAGACCTGAGTAAATTAGGTTCAACAATTACAGCTGGTACAACTTATACAAACAAAGTATATTACATCAAAAAAGAAGCTGCGTTGAACGGCGAGACATATTATCTTCTAAGCAACAACCCGAGCAGTACGACAGGTGTTATCGGATGGGCAAAAGCAGTTGACCTGTCGGTGCAGAATCATATGACAGTCGACAAACAAGCAAAAACCTTTTATATCAAAGGAACAGGCAGCGCCTATAAAAAACCATGGGGCGGCACAAACGATTACTTTTTCAAGAGTCTATTGGCGAGTACAGGCGTTGAATTCAAAGTTAACATGACTGAAAAAGTCGGAAGCACAATTTGGTACCAAGGTGTGGCGAACGACCGCACAATCTGGGTCGAAGAAAAAGACGTTACAGCTTCTACTATCCAAAAGACCAACATCAGCAAAGTGGGACAAATCAAAAGCAGTACGGTAAAGATCTATAAAGACCTTTCTAACTTATCTTCAACGCTTACTGCTGGAACAACGTACACAAATACCACTTACTTCATCAAACAACAAGCGGTATTGAACGGTGTTACTTACTACTTGGTGAGCAACAACCCAAGCAGCACAACAGGAGTTGTGGGTTGGGTGAAAGTGGGCGACATAACGGCCCACAATCATGTTTCTGTTGACAGCCTTGCAAAAACTTTATACGTCTCTGGAACAGAAAGTTCTTATACGAGAGCATGGGGCGGCGCAAAAGAGGTCAATCTGAAGAGTTTGACTTCACATAAAAACAAAGCATTCAAAGTAACAAAGACTGAGAAAGTCGGAACTTCCCTTTGGTATTACGGAACATTAGATGGCAAAGCGATGTGGATCCGTTATTCTTCTCTAACAACTAAAGCACCAGCAACAAAAGTTTCAGTTCCAGTTATTCCAAAAACAGCGACAAGCAAAGTGGGTCAAATCAAAAGCAGTACAGTAAAGATTTATAAAGACCTTACCAACTTATCTTCAACGCTTACTGCTGGAACAACTTATACAAATACCACTTATTTCATTAAGCAACAAGCGGTAATGAACGGCGTCACTTACTACTTGGTGAGCAACAACCCGAGCAGCACAACCGGCTTAGTCGGTTGGGTGAAAGTGGGCGACATAACGGCCCACAATCATGTTTCTGTTGACAGCCTTGCAAAAACTTTGTACATCAATGGTGTAGGAAGTTCTTATACAAGAGCATGGGGCGGAACAAAAGAAATCAGCCTAAAAAGCTTAACTTCTCATAAAAACAAAGCTTTCAAAGTGACAAAGACGGAAAAAGTCGGAACTTCCCTTTGGTACTACGGAACTTTGGATGGCAAGGCAATGTGGATCCGTTATTCTTCTCTGACGACTCAAGCTCCAGCAACAAAAGTTTCAATTCCAGCTATTCCAAAAACAGCCACAAGCAAAGTGGGTCAAATTAAAAGCAGCACAGTAAAAATTTATAAAGACCTTGCCAACTTATCATCAACGCTAACAGCTGGAACAACTTATACAAATACCACTTATTTCATTAAGCAACAAGCGGTAATGAACGGCGTCACTTACTACTTGGTGAGCAACAACCCGAGCAGCACAACCGGCTTAGTCGGTTGGGTGAAAGTGGGCGACATAACGGCCCACAATCATGTTTCTGTTGACAGCCTTGCAAAAACTTTGTACATCAATGGTGTAGGAAGTTCTTATACAAGAGCATGGGGCGGAACAAAAGAAATCAGCCTAAAAAGCTTAACTTCTCATAAAAACAAAGCTTTCAAAGTGACAAAGACGGAAAAAGTCGGAACTTCCCTTTGGTATTATGGAACATTGGATGGCAAGACAATGTGGATCCGTTATTCATCACTTACAAGCAAATAACAGAGAGTAAAAAAGAGCATCCTTTCTTTCGGGATGCTCTTTTTAATAGGAAGAAAAAATATAATAGATGAGAGAAAAAAGGTATAATTTTTTATTTTTAAGAAAAAATTTCAATATAATTAGTACTAAATATCAGTTTTTTAATAATTCTGATTACAATTCACTATTACTTCCAGAATCTTGTATAATTGTTGATAGACCTAACAATACTAAAGAGGTGAAATCAGTGGAGAAACACGTAGCATGCAAATTTCTAATAAGCTGTTTATTATTGATAGCTGTCATTTTGTCGTCTGCTGCACCGTCACTGGCAGCAGGAGAAGTCCCGAAAACGGAAGAAGACCCTGTTTTTGTGGTAGTCGGCCCTGGGGGACCTTCTACTCCAGGCAAGCAAGAAGCTGATCCTAATTTCTCAGGGAATGCTGCAGTCGTAGTGGCAGGATTAGCAGATGATAACGGCAACCTGGCTATCCACTTTAGTGATGTAACAGTTGCAAAAATTTTGGTCAGCAAAAAACCGCTAAAAATAGACATGCCGGCGGCAGATCTGGTGTTCTCTGCTAAAAATGTCAGAGAAATTGTGACTGCTGCAGGAGACGTCTTCACTTTGCAGATTGGATACGGCAGTGCCAGTAAAATCGGCAACCGTACAGCTGTAACCAAGCAGATTTCAATCGGCGTGAAAAACGTAGGAGGAAACAATAAAGCGGTCACCTTTTCTCCTGCTGCAAAGTTGGCTTTCAAAGTGAGCAGCAGCGCTAAAAATTTGAAAGGCGCTAAAAAAGCGGCCAATGGCCAATGGAAAAATGTGGCCGGCAGTAAAAGCGGCAACACTTTTACGGTTTCTGTAAAGGATCTTGGAGAGTACACAGTTGTTTCTAATTAAAATAACCCGTTGAAAAAGGCAGGACCTCTTATTATGAGGCTCCGGCCTTTTTATATAGAAATACATTAGCATTGATTATCCTTAGGCTATTTGTTATATTGATTCGGAGTGTTGTAAATTTCTCTAGTCAATAATAACAATGCCGCAAGTTATAAAATACCATTTTTATTTTGAAACTATCAGCATTTTGGAACGTCTACTAAATGACCATAAAAGATGAAAAGAGTTGAACATATGAACAAGCGATTGGAAAACAGAAAATCTGCTCAAACAAGAAAACGCGTGCTCATGGCCATTTGGTCTTTTGTGTTATTAGCAGCCATCGGGTTAGGCGGTTACTTTTTAGTCGCAACACCTGATTCGTCGGCTCAACTAGTCAGCAAACAAGATCTATTTGCCGGAAAAACATACCCCGGCTTTGAAATAGCAGAAGAAGACATCGCAGCCTTGAAGCCGCCTGAAGCTCCTGCAGAAGGCAAAGTGGAAGATGCTAGGCCAGTAGAAACGGTAGAGCCGTCTTCGGAAGAGCCGCCAGCAGAAGAACCAGCTGCAGAGCCAGTTCCTGAGGTTATTGAAAGCGCTGAGCCGGTAGTGGCTCCCAAGAAAGATTTATCAACTACAATAGCCAATGCAAAATCATACGTGTACACCATCTACACTGATTTGGAGCAAGGCTCCGGGTTCCTATTCAATACCAATGGAGATATTCTGACAAACGCCCACGTTGTCAAAGACGCGTCTTATGTCATTCTGACAAATAGCGATGGCCAGGAGTTTACCGGACAAGTAATCGGCATATCGGAAACAACGGATGTCGCGCTTGTACGTGTCGAAGATCTGGCTGGGAAAGAGCCGATGGGGATTGAAATGTCCCAAGTGGCAGTAGGAACCGAAGTATTCGCCCTAGGAAGCCCTGAAAACATCAGCAACACCGCAACTGAAGGCCAGATTACTGGAGTTAATAAAAACTTCTCGGATGACTATGAATACAAAGATTTATACGAAATGAACGCAACGATCAAAAAAGGTTCAAGCGGCGGCCCATTGATTGCTGCAGAAAGCGAACGTATTTTAGGCATCAACTCGATCATTCTGCAGGAAGATCCGAAAATCGGCTATGCGATTCCAATCTACACGGTCATCGGCCAATTGAACGAATGGGTGAAAAACCCGATCCAGTACGAAGAAGACGAAGTCGTTCTGCCAGACGTTAAAGATGCCCATTTTGATGAAGAGCTATTGAGAAGCTTTATAGCAGCGTATTACGAGTTGCTTCCATACTCGTTGAACGATAAGCAAGTTGCTTACTATCAATCCTACCTGCTTCCAGGAAGCGAAGGAGAAGCAGAAGGCAAAAAACTGGTAGATGAACTTGCCATCGAGAACCGAATCTTCGATGTCGTCAAACCAACCATCAAGAACATTGAAATTGGCGAGGAAGAGGCCATTGTCGAAGCGGAAGCTGTTTTTACATTCCACAGCCCGGAAGACGACGAAACCGCTACAATCACCCATAACAAGCGATATACGGTAGTCATCGATGAATTCGGTGATTACATGATTAAAACAGCTGAAAATTACTAAGCAAAAAAGCTCGAGACTGGTTCTCGGGCTTTTTGTTTGTGGTTTTGAAGAGAGGAGGGGTGGCTGGAAACTATTGCTTCATGAAGTTTTGGGGTTTTAACATGAACTAAGAAGTGTTCTACATGACATCTTGCGAGTTCTACATGAACTATCTGAGTTTTAACATGACGACCAGTGATTCTATTATGAAGTAAGCATAACGTGGACTCATTTTATAAGTTGCTGCAATTTTGAGGTGTAGGGTTGGTGGTTAAAAAAGAAGAGTGGCTGGAAACTATTGCTTCATGAAGTTTTTGGATTTTAACATAAACTTAGAAAAGTTTTAAATGACATTTTACACGTTCTACATGAGCAGGCGATGCTTTAACATTACAAATGCAGCTTTCTACATGAACCTCTCCAAGATCAAAGCTTAGGTAAGCACCCACAATCCTCGCTCACCATATCAATAGAAAGAAGGGATGGATTGCCAAAATTTGCTTCATGAAGTTTTCTAACTTTTACATGACGTTTCAGGGGCTCTACATGATTTATTAAATTTTCTTCAAAAAAAACAAAGCGTCCTTTTAAAACATAAAAAAGCCGCCTATCGAAAAACTGATAGGCGGCCTCTTAAAAGCTTCTTAGTAGCTTCTGAAGCTATGGAATTTTGGACCCCAGTATGAATCGTTCAAGCTTACAACTGCTGCTTTAGATCCGCCAGCGTGTACGAACTGGTTGTTGCCGATGTAGATCCCGACGTGCGAGATCCCAGCGCGGTAAGTGTTAGCGAAGAATACCAGATCCCCAGGTTTCGGAGATGAAACAGCTGTCGTTTCTGCGTACTGCGTAAGTGTAGTGCGTGAAATGTTTTTGCCTGCCTGTTTGAATACATATTGAATGAATCCGCTGCAGTCAAATCCTCTAGTTGTCGTGCCGCCGAATACGTAAGGTGTTCCTCTTAGCGCCAATGCTTCAGAAACGACCTTAGAGTCGATAGACGAAGAACTGGATGCTTTTTTCACAGTGCTTGAAGCTTTTGCAGCAGTAGCAGGAGTAACTAACGTGCTTAACACCCAACCGGTTTTTGAACCGACTTTCACTTTATACCAAGTCTGGCTGCCGACTTTCTTTTGGTGAGTGGCAGTAGCTGTAGCACCTTTTTTAGCGACAGTTACTATTTTGTATTTCGTACCCGCATCAGTGCGGACATTTGTATTGCTTTTCATCTTAAAAGTGCCTGATTTAGCTGTTGCCTTGCTTGCAGCAGGAGCAGCTTTTTTCACAGTTGTTTTAGATACAAGAGTGTTCAATACCCAACCGCTTTTCGAGCCGACTTTCACTTTATACCAAGTCTGGCTGCCAACTTTCTTTTGGTGAGTGGCAGTAGCTGTAGCGCCTTTTTTTGCAAGTGTTACTACTTTATATTTCGTGCCCGCATCTTGGCGGACATTCGTGTTGTATTTGAATTTGTAAGTTCCAGAAAGTTTTGTCGCGCTGCCTGAGGAAACTTGTTCGATATCCAAGTTGTACTCGTTATTTACTGACTCGTATGCGACTGCATTGTTTTTAGAGTTGATCGCCGCTTCTGCATCTGTGGCCGAGTTAGATAAGATCAATGAACCCGCTGCTAATAATGTAAAAACTAATTTTCTCATTGTTTTCCCCTAACATTTTTTGTTATCCCAGAATAAGGATTAAGTGTTCTGTCTCTGTTACTTACTATAGGGACTATAGATACAAAACTCAATGTCAGGAGCATTTCGAAAGTATTACAATTGTATTACATGCTAAAAAAACGCTTACAAATGCCGGTATAATAGGATTTAAGAAACAAAGAAATATGTTTAAAAAATGAAAAAAACGGTTATATAAAGAGATTTACGAACAAATTATGTAATTAAATTCTAATTTAAGGGGAGTTTTTTGCTGATTATTTGTAAAATAAGAGCCATATTTTCTAAAAACAATTCATTAAATGCGTTTACCAACTGGATGTTAGATCCAACAGGTGTGTTGAGTAATAAGATAAGTACGAATTTTAAAAACAGGTAGTTATAACTACTTGAAACTTAGCGTGAAAACTAAAAGGATAAATAAGCTGCTGGTATGTCTACCTTTAATTCTCAAAAAAGTTATTTCAAAGTAACTATAAGACATTATTATTAAAAGAATTGATTATTAACAAAAAAAGAAAGCGTTAACCTTTGGGGGTTGTAGGTTCAAGAAATTGCTGTGAGTTTCTTCTATATAAATAGTGTCCGGTATAAAGATGAAAATAGGGAAGGGGTATAAAAACTTTAGTTGATCATGTAAGAGGTTCTAGAGTTCATGTTAAACCCTTGCAAGTTGATATAAGCACCTAAATACCTCATGAAGAAATTGACAGTCTATACCTTCAGTTAACTCTGACAAATAAAAAAGCCAACACCGAATTTTCGGTGTTGGCTTTTGTTCGTGTTATTAAAAGCTTCTGAAGCTGTGGAATTTTGGACCCCAGTAAGAATCGTTCAAGCTTACGACAGCTGCTTTAGAGCCGCCAGCGTGGATGAATTGGTTGTTTCCAATGTAAATACCGGCGTGAGAAATTCCAGGGCGGTAAGTGTTTGCGAAGAAGACTAGATCTCCTGGCTGTGGAGATGAAACTTTCTTTGTTTCTGAGTATATGGAAAGCGTTGTACGGGAAATCGATTTGCCGGCTTGCTTGTAAGCGTATTGGATAAAGCCGCTGCAGTCGAATCCTCTAGTTGTCGTGCCGCCGAAAACGTATGGTGTTCCTTTTAATGCTAATGCTTCAGAAACAATTTTAGAGTTGGAAGATGAATTAGACGCTTTTTTTACTTTAGATGAAGCTTTTTTAGTAGTGGATTTAGTCACCAACGTGCTTAAAACCCAACCGGATTTCGAGCCGACTTTCACTTTATACCAAGTTTGGCTGCCAACTTTCTTTTTATGAGAAACAGTGGCTTTAGCGCCTTTTTTAGCAAGTGCTACTTTTTTATATTTTGTGCCCGCATCTTGGCGGACATTCGAAGTGTGTTTAAATTTATAAGTACCAGAAATTTTTGTCGCTTTGCTTGAGGCAACTTGTTCAACGTCCAAGTTGTACCCGATAGTTACCGACTGATTCGTGGCTGCTTGAGTGACAGAGTTTGTATTAGAGTTGATCGCTGCTTCTACATCCGTGGCTGAGTTAGATAAGACCAATGAACCTGCTGCTAAGATTGTAAAGACTAATTTTTTCATTGTTTTCCCCTAACGTTTTTTTGTTATCCAAGAATAAGGACGAGGTGTTCTGCTCTCAGGTATTCACTATAGGGACTTTGGGCAGTAAAGACAATGTCAAAAGTATTTCTTTCGTATTACAGTTTTATTACGAAGTCAAGAAACGTTGATATATCAACGTTTTCAGTGAAATAAAAAATGTTTAAAAAGGTGTCAAAAAGGTTAATTATATGAATTGCGCTAATTAAAAAGGAAATTCCCCGGTAAAATTTTGAAATATATAACAAAATTAATGTTTTGAATATAAAGATAATTTTATTAAAAGGGCAAAAATATATCAATTCTACAATAAAAGCCGACACCTCGGAAGGTGTCGGCTTTTATTATTTATTATTAGAAGCTTCTATAGCTGTGGAATTTAGAACCCCAGTAAGAATCGTTCAAGCTTACGACTGCTGATTTAGAACCGCCAGCGTGTACGAACTGGTTATTGCCGATGTAGATACCTACGTGAGAAATACCAGCGCGGTATGTGTTAGCAAAGAATACTAGATCCCCAGGTTTTGGAGAAGAAGCGGCTTTTGTTTCAGCGTATTGAGTAAGTGTAGTACGTGAAATGTTTTTGCCGGCTTTTTTGAATACGTATTGAATATATCCGCTGCAGTCAAATCCAGCTGTTGTAGTTCCGCCAAATACGTAAGGAATGCCTTGTAAAGATAAAGCGATTGAAACGACGTTAGAATTTAATGAAGTAGTGTTTGATACTTGAGTAACTGTCGTTTTTGCAGCTGTTGTTTTTGTAACAAGTGAGCTTAAGACCCAACCAGTTTTAGTGCCAGTTTTTACTTTGAACCAAGTTTTGCCGTTAACTGTCTTTTTGTGAGTGGCAGTAGCAGTAGCGCCTTTTTTAGCGACTACGACAACTTTATATTGTGTGCCCGCATCTTGGCGGACGTTTGTGTTGTAGTTGAATTTATATGTTCCAGACATTGCAACTGCTGTGCTTGAACCAACTTGCTCAACGTCTTGTGTGTTTACTGAAGTTTCATATGCGACCGCTGTGTTAGCGTTTGAAGTAGAGTTGATTGCCGCTTCTGCATCCGTGACTGAGTTAGATAAGACCAATGAACCTGCTGCTAAGATAGTGAAGACTAATTTTTTCATTGTTTTTCCCCTAACATTTTATGTTATCCAAGAATAGGATTAGGTGTTTCGTTCTCTGCTACTTACTATAGGGGCTGGAAGTATTAAAAACAATGTTAGTTTGATTGCAGTTATATTACAATTGTATGACAAGATTTTAAATTGTCCCAAAACGTTGTTATATCAACGTTTTCAAAGAGTGAAAAAAACACGCAAAAATGTTTAAAAGTTAAAAAAGATGGGAAACATCTCAAAATGCGTCTTTTTTTTAAATGGTTAATTAAAAATTAAATGTTAATTATTTCTTTTTATATTCCATAAACATCCTAATTATTTGATTTGTAATAAGCGAAAAATCCCATCTTGAATATTCAGAAATAAACTTTTTACCTACCTTGGACTCCCAGTGGATTTTTCTATATATTTCCTTAAATTTCATCTTAAAAATACAGAGTTGCATTAAGGTTCCAGTAGAAACTTCTAATAGAAAGAGATCTGGAAAGTATTTATTATTGTAGAAATAATAATAAAAGCAAAAAATAATAAGAATAAAGAGAAGTATATAGAAAATGATTTTAAAAATGAAATTTATAATATAATATTATTAAAATTAATATTATATTACTATCTATAAATGTTTTTTTATTATAAGGTTAGATTCTTAATAAGTTAAAGATGAAATGAATAACGTTGTTCCTATGAAAATTTCCTAAAGAAAAGAGCTGCCACAATCTACTTGCCGCAGCATCGTTCTTCGTTTTTCAACCGCCGCTAACTAAGACGGCAGTAAAAAGATTGCATAGAAGTTTTCAAGCAGTTAATTATTAAACTAATTTTTGCCTGAATAAATGGTTGTAGCGCTTTGCTGATAATCCTCGATTGTGTATATGAAGCACATAGCTGATGTTGCTGAGAAACCGAAACCTTATATAGAAGATATTCTGCTTTTAATGAGGAAAGTTGTAACCCAGGAAGGTTAAGTTGTAACTCGAGGTAGAAAAGTTGTAACTCACGCCTCAAAAGTTGCAACTCACCAATCCCAGCAACCAAGAAAGAAGGCATTCGCAGGGGCGAATGCCGATTACCGATCCAGCGCTGGATTGAGGAAGTTGCAACTCGCCCCAACTCCTAGCAATCCGACCCCGAAAGTTTCATTCTTCCAAGAGAAGGGGAAAGGAAAATTGACGCTTTGACACCTATACATACTGAACCCCTAGAGAAAGGAGGAGGGCAGATGGCCAAAAGATACGACTACATGGACTGGCTCCGTGTATTGTCAATATTTGCGGTGGTCGGCATTCATGTTATTTCACGTGTGGTCAATCATATTCCGCCGACTGAATGGCAGTGGCAGTATGCGCATGCACTCGGTTCGACTCTCCGCTGGTGTGTACCGGTCTTTTTTATGTTAAGCGGAGCGCTGCTGCTTACGAGAAAACCGGATGAACCGGTTTGGGAATTCTTGAAAAAGCGGTTAGCAAAAGCTTTTGTTCCGTTGATCTTCTGGAGCGGCGTTTACATTGCGTACCGGATTTTCCAGCAAGACCGGTCGTATACGGTATGGGATACGGTTCAAGCATTTTTTGGAGAAGACATCTACTTCCACTTATGGTTCCTTTACACAATCATCGGCCTTTACTTGATGGCACCATTCCTTCGGATCCTCGTTCATCACATGACCCAAAAAACGTTTCTTTATTTTCTCGGTTTTTGGTTTTTGTTCACCGGCATTTTCCCGGTGCTGCAAAAGTTCATCCATTTGAATATGGCCTTTCCCGTAGGCATGTTCGAGCCTTATATCGGCTACTTTATGTTAGGGGCCTATCTATTCCTTTATCCGCTGCCTAAAAAATGGCTGCCTGCGCTTGGTGGGCTTGCAGTCGCTGGAGTTCTCGTCACGCTCTTTGGAAATCTCTATTTGACCAATAAAACGGGCGAATTTGACGGGTTCTTCTATGAGCATTTCCGGCCGAACTCGATGGCCATTACATTGTTCGTATTCGTCCTGTTCCAGCACCTGGCTCCGCGGATTAAACCAAATCCGCTGATCACGAAACTTAGCCTCGCCACACTCGGAATTTACGTGGTTCATCCGCTCGTGCAAGTTTACTTGAACTTGCTGTTTGGAATTAATGAAAGTTTCATCAATCCTATCCTCGGGATTCCATTAGTTTGGATTTTAATTTACGCTATTTCCTTCGCGATCATATGGATCTTGCAAAAGATACCTATTGTTAAATTCATCGTTCCGTAAAAGCACACTCTGCGTGTGCTTTTTATTTTTCTATTTATATAGAAGAAACTTATTTAAACATCAAAAATTTATGATAAACTGAATGTGTTTAAATATTCTGATTTCCATACATACCATTTTAAGGAGGAGTTGGAAGTGGGCAAAGTTGAACGGAATAAATTGTTGAGTTGCTTGTTGCCGCTAGTATTGGTCTTATCCCTCTTATCACCGTTTTCAGTTTCAGCAGAAGAACCGAAAGGCAGCAATGAATTGCAGGCGGCTATTGAAGAACAAATGAAACTAGCGGCAAAAGGGCCGAGGCTCCACCAGGACTTGAAAGATCTGAGAGGCGACAAAAAAGTGGCGGTCATCGTCCATTTGGCAAAAAAGCCGGTCGCGCTTGAAGAAGGAATCCGCGCATCAAAGGGCCAGTCCCTGTCAGAAAAACAGGAAACCAGCATTAAGGCGCAAGTAGAAGCCCAGCAAACGGAAGTCCGCGCCGAGCTTAAAGCAAACAACATCTCTTATGAAGAAACGTATTCCTATACGACCGTTCTGAACGGCTTTTCAGCAACGGTAAAAGCTGCTGATCTGAGAAAAATGCTTGAAGTGCCAGGTGTCCAGTTTATCGAACCAGATCATGAGGTAAAAGCGCTGGCAGATGGAGGCCAGCCAGAAGCAGTGCAGGAAGCTGCCGCTGGGGCTGATCCCATACCGTCACTTTTAGGAGTGGATAAACTTTGGAACGAAGGCTTCCAAGGAGAAGGTGTCAAAGTGGCGGTACTCGATACTGGCATTGACCCGGATCACCCGGAATTCAAAGGCGTCTACAAAGGCGGGAAAAACTTTGTTAAATTTTCAGCCATGTATACAAAACCGCGTCCGGATGATGACCCTTCTGAAACAAAGCCGTCCGAACGGCCGAGCAATCTGCCTGAATTCAACGAATGGGGTATTCCGTATACTACGTACCACGGCACGCATGTATCGGGGACTATTGCCGCAATCGGGGCAAACTCTTTCGGCTTTAAAGGAATAGCGCCCAAAGTGGAACTGTATGCTTACCGGGTGATGGGGGCATACGGAACTGGCCAAGTATCGTGGGTCCTTGCCGGGATTGAAGAAGCCGCAGAGCAGGACATGGATGTCCTCAATTTGTCTCTTGGCTTCTACAATACTTCTGAATCCGAGAGTATGGCGTATGCCGTCAATAATGCAACACTCGCAGGAACCACTTCGGTCTTGGCGGCAGGAAATTTCGGCCCTTACCGGACATCGGTTGGCGCGCCGGCAACTTCACGCCTGGGCATTGCGGTCGGAAATACGACGCTTCCGGAAGAACGGCATTCAGCGACGGTCAATGCCGCAATCGGTGCGTACAAATTGACGCGTCCAGCCAACTTGATCGCTACGACATTCAACGAAGATCCGGCTGAACAATTGACCGGCGAGTATGAGCTCGTATCTGTTCCGGAAGCAGGACAGGCGAGAGATTATGAAGGGATCGATGTTAAAGGAAAAGTGGCGGTGGTCGCTCACGGCCGCATCTTGACGGAAGAAAAAATCCGGATCGCCAAAGCGCAGGGCGCTGTTGCAGTATTGCTTCATAGTGTCAGAAGAGGCGAAGGGGCGCCTGGACCATCGGGCATCTTTGTCGGCGACTCTTTTGATTTTATTCCAGCGTTCGACTTGAACCAGGCGGACGGAGAAGCGCTCCGGGCGCAACTGAAAGATAACAAAGGCACAACAACTTTCAATGCTTTTAAAACGTCCAAGACGCCAGGCGATGAAGTGCATTTCACAAGCAGCCGAGGGCCAAGCACGCCGAATTTTGATATCAAGCCGGATGTAGTGGCCCCTGGTACGCGCGTTCTTTCAACCAAGCCAATGTATAAATCGGACCGGCCGGATGTTGATTACCGCAATGCCTATACGCGGGACTCCGGAACTTCCATGGCTGCGCCGCACGTCGCAGGAATAGCAGCATTACTCAAGCAAGCGCATCCGGACTGGACGCCGTTCGACATCAAAGTGGCTTTGTCGAACACCGCGAAAAAGCTGGATAAAGAAAAATTCGATGTATTTTCCCAAGGAGCAGGGCGTGTCCAGGCACATCTTGCAGCCTACCCTGAAGCGCTCGCTTATGGTGAGGACCAGGCAGTCCAAAACCAGACAGGCACCTTGGTCGATAACCCGAAAGGAACCGTCACCTTTGGCAACCTTTCCTTAAAAGAAAAGAATTTATCAGTCACGAAGAAAATTCTTGTGAAAGACATCACAGGAAAAGGCGGCGACTACAAAGCGACAGTTGAAGTGACAAAAACATTCGGCGACGCCAAAGTGACGATTGATAAACCGGCATTCACTTTATCGGGCCAACAGGAACTGGTTGTCACCTTGAAAGCGTCCAAAAATCCGGAACAGTTATTTGAAGCTGAAGTTCTCGGTTATATCCACATCACCAAAGGCAATGTCCAGCTTTCCTTGCCATTTGCCGCGAACCTCAGCGGCATCCCGGTTGTGGAACTGCAAAACTTCACACTGTCGGAAACCGATTTGTCCCCGAATGGCGACGGAGTAAAAGATACGGGAACATTGGATTTCATCCTGACCGGTGATTTAGTCCGGTACGACATTGCGCTATTCAATATAGGGGCAACAGTGGGTGAAGGGGTTCCATCTTATGAAGAAATGGGATATCTGATGGAAGGAACGGAACTGAAAAAAGGGAAACACAGCTTGCCGATCGATGGCCAGTACCATCCTTGGAACGGAGATCCGAAAAAACGCATACCGGACGGCGTCTATGCCATCCAATTTAATGGCGAAGCCAAGCCGGACGTGCAATTCCCATATGTCTACGGAACTGCCATGCCGTTCTTTGTCAAAACGATCAAACCAGCCATTACCGGCTCCGTCTCGAACGGAACCGCAACAGGAACCGTCACGGACCGCTACTTGGAATACAATAAAAGCCTAAAACTGTACGGCCTGGATTATGACTTGAACGACAAGCTCCACGCTACCTATATCATCACCCAAAACGGCCAAGCGGGAGAACCAGTACCATTCAATATAGAGCAAGACGGTTCTTTCTCCGTGCCGGTGGCGATGGATGATGCAATCGAGACCATAACCATTGCCGTAACAGACGCCGCAGGAAATAAAGGCGAAGCAGTCATCTACCAAAAATAAGCGGGGCGGGAGGAGTATTCCTCCCGCTTTTTATATTGCACTGCTGTTTAGAGGGAGATGGAAATTGGAGGGGAAGTTGGAACTTGAGGGTGGGAAGTTGTAACTCGAGAGCTGAAAGTTGGAACTCACTCAATGCAGCTAGAAAAAAGATTTATTTGAAAGCTTTTCGCCAAAGCGAAAAGCCCTTCAATCCAAAAGAAGGCATTCGCCTGCGCGAACGCCGAAAAGATCCAGCCCTTTTCAAAAAAAGTTGGAACTTAAAAGAAGAAAGTTGGAACTCGAAGGTGGAAAGTTGTAACTCGAGGGTGGAAAGTTGTAACTCGGATCGAAAATGTTGTAACTCACTCAAACCAGCTAGAAAAAAGATTTATTTGAAAGCTTTTCGCCAAAGCAAAAAGCCCTTCAACCCAAAAGAAGGCATTCGCCTGCGCGAATGCCGAAAAGATCCAGCCCTTTTCAAAGATAGTTGGAACTTAATAGAAGAAAGTTGCAACTCGCATCTAAAATTTTGGAACTCACTCAACCGCGCAAGAAAAGACACATAGTCTAAAACGTTCTACGCTAGAAAAAAAACTCCCAATCCAACTAGCAGCACATACATTTAAAGTTAATACTTTTATTTCACTTTAACGCAATAAAGTGATAAAAATATCAAATATATATGATAAAATTAGAATATTCAGACGTTCGGATTTCCATACATACCTTTTTAAGGAGGAGTTGGAAGTGAAAGGACGGGAAGCGAGCAAATTCTTCAGCAGCATCTTGCCAGTGGTGTTGGTCTTGTCATTCTTTTCACCATTTTCCTCATCAGCGGCAGCAGGCCAAGAGAGTGGAGTAAAAGAAAACCTCCAGCCTATTATGTCAGCCATTGAAGAACAAATGAAGCTAGCGGCCAGCAGACCTAGGCTTCACCAAGAGCTGCAAAACGTTTCCGGCGATGAAAAAGTGGCAGTTATCGTCCATTTGACCGAAAAGCCCGTTGCATTTGAGGAAGGAATTCAAGCTTCGAAAGGCCAGACACTTTCACCGCAACAAGCAACTAACATAGAAGCGAATGTCAAAGCCCAACAAGCGAAAGTCAAAAGCGAGCTGCAGGAAAAAAACATTCTATATGAAGAAACTCATTCTTATTCCACTGTCCTGAACGGTTTTTCAGCTGTTGTCAAAGCAGAAGATATAAAGAAAATGCTCGAAGTGCCAACGATCCGAGCAATCGAACCGGATCAAACAATTCAAATAGCAGAAGGCGCAACCCAGTCGCAGGCAACTCCACAAGCAGCTAGCAGCACCATTTCCGTTCCAGAATTCTTGGGTGTCGATAAGCTTTGGGCAGAAGGGTTCCAAGGGGAAGGCGTCAAAGTGGCTGTTCTCGATACCGGCATCGACCCGGACCATCCGGAATTCAAAGGCGTTTACAAAGGTGGAAAAAACTTTGTCAAACATTCGTTCAGATATACAGAGCCCCGGGCGGACAACGACCCTTCTGAAACAAAACCGTCGGAACGGCCGAGCAACGTGCCTGAATTCGACGAAGATGGGAATCCGTTTGCGACATCGCACGGAACGCTTGTAGCAGGAACAATTGCGGCTAACGGCGTTAACACTTTCGGCTTTAAAGGAATAGCTCCTAAAGTGGATTTGTATGCTTATCGTGTGGTAGGGGCATATGGGTTTGCTCAAGAGTCGTGGGTCCTTGCGGGAATAGAAGAAGCGGCAGAACAAGACATAGATATCATCAACTTATCTTATGAGTTTTTAAATTCTTCCGAGTCAAACAGTTTGTCTTATGCCATCAATAATGCGACTCTTGCTGGAACAATCGCAGTAATGGCAGGGGGGAGTGACGGACCATACCGCTCGACAATTGCGACTCCTGCGACTTCCCGGCTTGGCATTGCAGTCGGAAGTACGACACTTCCCGAAGAAAAGCATAGAGCAACTATAAATGCCAAAATCGGAGATTTCACATTCGAAAGAACTGCCAATCTAATGGCTGCGACGTTCAATGAAAGCCCTGCAGAGAAGTTAACCGGGCAATACGAACTTGTATCGATTCCTGAAGCGGGGCAGCCGAAGGATTATAAAGGCATCGACGCAACAGGGAAAGTGGTTGTTGTGGCCATGGGCCGGATTGCGCCAGAAGAAAAAATACGCGTTGCCAAAGAGCAAGGGGCAGTGGCTATTTTCCTTCATAACGTGAAGAACGAAGAAAAGGCGCCGGAACCATCAGGCTTCTTTTTAGGAGAATCTTTTGATTGGATCCCAGCATTCGATTTGTCCCAAGCGGACGGGGAAGCGCTTCGTCCCCACTTGAAAGAGGGGAAAGGAACCGTCACATTCAGTGCTTTCCGAACAACAATGACAAAAGGTGATGAAGTGGATGAAACCAGTGCACAGGGACCGAGCTATCCGGATTACGATATCAAACCGGATGTTCTTGCCCCTGGCATGCAAATCCTATCGACAAAGCCGTTATACAAAACGGATTTTCCAAATGCCGACTACAGCAAATCGTACAGACACGGCTCTGGAGCTGCCATGTCGGCGGCTCACGTGACCGGCATTGTGGCTTTGCTAAAACAAGCCCATCCGGACTGGACGCCGTTCGACATCAAAGTTGCCCTATCGAATACGGCGAAAAGGTTGGATAAACAGAAATACGATGTTTTTGCACAAGGCGCGGGACGTGTCCAAGCCTATGCTGCGGCCCATCCTGCAGTGCTGGCCTATGCCCAGGATAAAGCGGTGCAAAACGAAACAGGAGTGCTGGTCGATAATCCGAAAGGAACCATAACATTCGGTGAGCATTCGCTAAAAGAAAAGAACTTGTTTATCTCCAAAAAAATTCTAGTAAAAGATATTACAGGAGCAGGCGGAGAATACAAAGCGACAATCGAAATGATAAAAACCTACGCGGATGCAAAAGTGACTGTCGACAAACCGACTTTCACCTTAACGGAGCAAGAGGAGTTAACAATCCAATTGGCGGCTTCTAAAATGGAAGAAGCGGACCCTGAGGCTGAAGTTCTTGGCTATATCCATTTGGCAAAAGGCAATACGGTGATTTCCTTACCATTTGCGGCGGGCCTCGGAAAATTGGAAGAAAGAGACGTTGAACAAGTGGTTATATCCCAACCGGATTTGTCTCCGAATGGAGATAACGTGAAAGATGAAGGGGAATTAAGATTTACGTTAACGGGGGATGTCATCAATTTTGAGGTTGTCTTATATGACTTGACTGCTGAGTCTTATGAAGGACAAGCGCTTGCTACTGAAATCGGGTACTTGTTTGAAGAGCCGGCTTTAAAGAAAGATAAATACAATTTACGGATGGACGGCACTTACAGACCATGGAACGGAGACCCGCGAACCACCATTCCAGATGGCCTTTACGGCATTCAGTTTCTTGGAAGAAATACAGGTAGTGATGAAGGCCTTCCAGACCTGGTTGATTCTTTTTGGCCTTTCTTCGTCAAAACGTCCAAACCATTGATTACAGGGTCTGTTTCAGCAGGAACAGCAACTGGCAAAGTAATGGACAAATACCTGGACTTCAATAAAGAGTTGATCTCTTATGAAAAAGATTTTGATTTGAACGAAAAGCTCCGCGCTACTTACACTATTACCCGAAACGGCCAAGAGGAAAAAGCGGTGCCATTCAACCTCGAGCAGGACGGTACCTTCTCCGTACCGGTGCCAACAGATGAGGCAATCGACACTATAAATGTTGAAATAACCGATGCCGCAGGAAATAAGGGCGAAGCAGTCATCTACCAGAAATAAAGGGAGCGGGAGGAAATATTTCTCCCGTTTTTTTATATTTTCATTACATTGACTGCAGTTGGAAGTCTCCTTCAATCCATGCAAACTTAAAATCTAACTATTTCCCAGGAAATAAAATCTGACAATTCGAAAATCATTTCCCGGGAAATAGATTGTAAAAACTATTAAGAAAATACTTAATTATTACATCTTTATTACAAAAAGCAATTATTCAATAAATTCTATATATAATAAAAGAGTTGGAAAAATCACTCTTAAGGAGATGGAATAATGTCGATTCAGAAGAAAGCGGCGATGACAGCTTCAGCGTTGGTGCTTGCTGTAAGCGGTTTAGTAACGGTGGACACAACGGCACTTGCAACAAAAGGTGCGGCAGAAAACCCGGGTAAAGGTCTGGAAAAACAGGAAGTATCGCTTCGCATTCTCGGCACATCTGATTTGCACACGAATTTCGTAAACTATGATTATTACCAAGACAAAATTTCAAACAGCCTCGGACTAGCAAAAACAGGGGTTCTTATAAACCAAGCACGCACAGAAAACAAAAACACTTTGCTGTTTGACAACGGCGACTTGATCCAAGGCACGCCGCTTGGCGGCTATAAAGCGACCGTCGATAAACTGGAAGACGGTGAATTGCATCCGGCATATGCGGCACTCGAGTCATTGGACTTTGATGCAACAACTCTTGGAAACCATGAGTTCAACTTCGGCCTTGATTACTTGGATGAAACAATGGACGATGCTCCGTTCCCGGTATTGAACGCAAACGTCTACGATGCTGAAACGGGCAAGAACCGCTTTACCCCGTATACAGTTATCGATAAAGAAGTTGTCGATAAAAAAGGCAAAAAACAAACGATCCAAGTCGGCGTAATCGGTGTCGTTGCTCCACAGATCATGAAATGGGACCGCGTGAACTTAGAAGGCAAAGTGGTCGCGAAAGATGCAGTGGAGTCCGTGAAGAAATTCCTTCCTGAAGTGAAAAAAGCGGGTGCTGACGTAGTTGTTGTCCTTTCCCACTCAGGAATGGGCGATGAGGTTCATGAAGTTGGCGAAGAAAACATCACGTATCAGCTTACTGAAATTGAAGGAATCGATGCCATCATCACTGGCCACAACCATGAAGTATTCCCAGGAGCATACAAAGACCTGCCGAATGTTGACCAAGAACAAGGCACGATCAACGGCACGCCAGTCGTTATGCCAGGGAAATTCGGCAGCCACTTGGGCGTCATTGATCTAACCCTGTTGCCAAAAGGAAAAGAATGGACAGTAGTTAAAGAAGAAGCGGAACTTCGCGCCATCGACACAAAGACCGACGTAGTGGCGAAAGAAGTTGTCGACGCTGTAAAAGAAGCACACGAAGCAACAATTGAATATGTCCGCCAACCGGTAGGCGAAACATCAGCTCCGATCAACAGCTACTTCTCATTAGTGAAAGACGATCCATCGGTCCAAATCGTCAATAACGCACAAAAATGGTTTGTTGAAGATAAAATCGCAGGAACAGCTAACGCTGACTTGCCGCTATTGACAGCAGCAGCTCCATTCAAAGCGGGGTCACGCAACGGCGCTGAATACTACACAGACATCGCAGCAGGCAGCATCGCCATCAAAAACGTCGCCGACCTTTATGTTTTCGACAACACCCTTTTCGCTTTAAAAATGACAGGAGCGGATGTGAAAGAATGGCTTGAAATGTCCGCTGGTCAATTTAATCAAATCAATCCAAATGCAACAGGCGAACAAGCATTGATCAACAATGACTTCCGCACATACAACTTTGACGTAATCGACGGCGTCACTTACGACATCGACGTAACCCAGCCGGCGAAATACGACAAAGACGGCAACTTGGTAAACGCATCAGCCGAACGAATCAAGAACCTTTCTTATAACGGAACAGCGGTAGCGAACGATCAAGAATTCCTAGTCGTGACAAACAATTACCGCGCGAGCGGCAACTTCCCAGGCGTCCGCAACGCTAAGGAATCCATTGACTTTGCTTACGAAAATCGCCAAGCGATCATGGACTACATGGTAGCAACGGGAACAATCAACCCGTCTGCTGACGGCAACTGGAACTTCGTTGCTATTGAAGGCAGCCCAACGCTCACGTTCGAAAGCTCACCAAAAGCCCAAAATGTGATCCCAGCAGACAGCGGCATCAAATACCTTGCACCAGCTGCAGAAGGCTTCGCTAAGTTCCAACTAGAAATTAAATAAGTATTATAGAAGAAAGCCATTCACTTTTGGAGTGAATGGCTTTTTTTGTGGGGAGAGACGGGGGAGTTGGAACTCGCCATGGCTAAGTTGTAACTCGAGGCAAGAAAGTTTTAACTCACTGCTCATAAGTTGGAACTCGGCCAAGAAAAGTTGTAACCCACATTCCAAGCGAGCAAAAAACTAATTTGAAAGCTTTCCGCCAATGGCGAAAAGCCCTACCCCAAAAAGAAGGCATTCGCAGCCGCGAATGCCGATCATCAAGCTAGCTCTCACTTGGGGAAGTTGGAACTCGTCGGGGACAAGTTGTAACTCAAGACAAGAAAGTCGAAACTCGCTGCCCATAAGTTGGAACTCGCCCGGAAAAAGTCGCAACTCACATACAAGCTCCCGCCCATAAAAAAAGCATTCGCCCAAGCGAATGCTAACAAAACAAAATATCACTCATGCCCTAACATAAACCCTCGACCCTTTACCTAAACAAAATCCCATCTTCTTCATCAAGTACCCAACAGCATGCTTGTCTTTCAACCCCAAATAATGGCGGACCTGCTCGCTAGTGATCTCGGGCGAAGCAAAATCGAACCAGTCATCGAGTGCGCGCTTGTAGCCATCGACTGAGTTCATGCCACACGACAAACAGATAATAGTCCGCTGGCTCAGCTTCCGACATGAGTTGCCGCAGCTTTCACACAGCACGCCTTTTTTCAGATCATGTATTTCATAGGAATAAATTTCGGAAAGATCGGTCTTAGGGAAAGGTGAGTGGTGATCGATAAGGAGTCGGCCGACTGCCTCTAATTCTTTAGCGGTTATCAATTGGCCGGTCTGAGGAAGGATTGAGATAAAATAGTTTAACGAGTTGCCGTAAACGACAGGAATTCCTTTCGGAGCTCCTTCGACCAGTGTCGAGGAGTAGGGGAGAACAATTGCGGTATGGATCGGCAGCTTTACATTTAAACGCTCAAAAAGTAATGCCAGTTCTTCTCGAGCGTTCCATACTTGCGTGGCGGGGGAGTTGAAACCTAACCTTTTCCCGTCGCGCGTTTCTTGCTCCATATGGAAGCTTGCCTCGTTAAACAGCAGCTTGCCTGAATAATTCTTCACTTCTAAAATCAACGCAAAAGCCGGCGTCAGCACGACCGTGTCGATTTGGCAAAACCGTTCCGAAAGTTGCAAGTCGGCAATCACGACAAGAGGGACTCGCGACCGCCTCAAAATCTCATCCACATGCTGCTCGCCGCCAAATCCGGCCTTCACTTTGTAATGATCCGAGTAAACATCTTCCCAGCTCCGATGGCTCTTCGGAAGCCGGTACATTAATCGTGGCAGAGTCTCCAGCAAATGTGGAGCCGTCCGTTCTTTCATAAACAATAGCATTCCTCCTTTTGGAAAAAGTATACCATTTAATTCCCTTATTCCATTTAAAAAATTTTCTTTAATCAAACTCTTGCAAAGAAAATCAACTATCTATTTTCTGAAAATTAAGACATAATGAGTAAAAAGACAGGTGAGAAAGGAGGGGAATTTGAAGTAATAATCCGCTGAAAGTACCATTTTTATGCCTTTTCAAGAACCGAACGCTAGGCCTCCGATTTAAGGGCGTTACCGAAGAAAAATTCTAAATCATGAGGAAGGTGATTGAAGCGTGAAAGTGAAATTTTCTTTCTTGATAGTTGCAAGCATTTTTCTAGTATTTCTTTTTTCAACTGTTGCAGCGGCCGATGAAAGTGGAGCTGAGCCGGAATTTACGAAAGAAAGCATAGCCACCATATTCGATGAAGAAAAAGAATACGACAACAACGAAGTGATTGTGGAATTCAAAAGGGGCGCAACCGCCAAAGAAAAGCAGAAAGCTTTAAGTTTAATAGAAGGAACAGAAGTTGCGAGCATGTTGAACGGCAAATTTTCTCTTGTTTCACTTCCGAAAGGCACCAAATCAGAGACAGCTGCAAACCAACTGCTTGGAGAAAAGATCATCGAATTTGTCCAGCCGAATTACAGGGTGGAAAAACGTACGTACCGAGTGATTCCGGCTATAAGAAACAGTGGTACTTGCCGAAAATCCAAATGCCAAAAGCTTGGGATCTTACCAAAGGTTCCTCCGCTATCACGGTCGCTGTTATTGACGGAGGTGTCCAAACAGACCACCCCGATCTAAAAGGGAAAATTGTGTCGCCATACGATGTAATAATGGACTGGACCCGTATCCCTGCCCATCCACACGGAACGCATGTAGCGGGCATTATAGCCGCTTCGATAAACAAAACAGGAGTCGCGGGAATTGCTCCGAATGTCAAAATTATGCCGATTAATGTGTTTATGTATGACATAGCTTATGATTTTGACATTGCAAAAGCCATTGTCTATGCAGCTGATAAAGGGGCGAATGTCATTAACATGAGCCTTGGAAGCTATGGTTACAGTGCCCTGCAGGATGATGCAGTGAAGTATGCGAGAGGCAAAGGGGTTGTGATTATCGCCGCAGCCGGAAATAACAGTACGAATGCACGCATGTACCCGGCAGCCTTGCCTTCTGTCATCGCAGTCGCCGCCACTGACAACAAAGACAAGAGTGCCTGGTTTTCAAATTGGGGCAATCATATTGACATATCCGCCCCAGGAGAGAATATTTATTCCACGTTGCCAGCAAGCTCCTATGATTACATGAGCGGAACGTCAATGGCTGCACCGGTCGTTTCCGGAGTCGCCGCTTTGATTTTATCGAAAAACCCATTCCTAAGCCCTGACCAAGTCGAAGATATTCTCGCTAAATCAGCTCTTGATCTATGGAGGAAAGGATGGGATGAACAGTTCGGATACGGCCGTGTGGATGCCCTAAAAGCGCTGCAACAAACTCCAGCACCTATGACTGCTATTTCATCCGCTTCCACATTCACTCCCACCGGGACGAACAAACTCAGCATGAGCTTCACTGCCCAAAAAGGAACGACGGTATCTGTGTACATCGAAAAAACCAAAGGGACGACCCTCAAGAAGCTGGTCAATCCGAAAAAATGGAACGGCGGCAAGGTGACTGCCGCATGGGACGGCAAATTGGACAGTGGCCTGTACGCATCTTCAGGCAGCTATACGCTCGTCGTAAAATTGACGAACGGCAAGGAGACCGTCTACAAGACAAAAACGGTCAAGCTGACAAACAAAGTTAAGCCGACGATCAAGATGGGCTCATCAGCCGTCTACTCGCCGGAATCATTCAACAAGCTCGCACTCTCTTATGATATCAATCAGACAACAACCATTGCCGCAAGAGTCTACGACAGCAAAAACACATACGTGAAAACGGTCCTTTACAACAAAACCGTTACCGCCAAAAGGAATAAAATTGAGTGGGACGGCACCAACAGCAGAGGGCAAAAAGTGAAAGACGGCCTCTACAAACTTGTCGTATCAGGAACAGGCGCCAATAAAATCAAGGCTACCAATGCGAACGTGTCCATAGAAGTGGAAACCGTCAAACCCGCATCCCAAATCGACCTGCTAGCATCTCCATTCAAAATCGACGGGACCTTGAAATCCGCACTTAAAGTCACCTTAAAAGAAAAAGTCTCGATAACCGCTTATGTAGCGACAGACAAAGGGGCAAAAGTGAAAAGGCTTATCCATAACCAAACGTTCAACGCAGGAGAGGCCCTCTTGAAATGGGACGGCAAAAACGATTCGGGCAAGTATGTGGCTGAAGGGAAATACCTGTACCAAACAGAAGTTAGAGACGCCGCAGGAAACGTGAGGATCACCAAGTCGAAAGTGTTCGCTCTTGAAGACCGGCGAAAACCGGTTGTCAGTGCAACAAAAGATTTTGCCTACAGGAAAGAAGGGACTGCCTCTTTCACCTATACCCTTAACAAGCCTGCTGCCGTATCTATCCAAGTATTGAATGGTAGCAAAATCGTTAAAACCATAGAATCAGGCAAAGCAAAAAATACCGGCGCCAATAAATTTGTCTGGGACGGCAAAGACCAGGCAGGCAATCTTCTTGCCGATGGGAACTACCAATACGCCATTACCGCAGCCGATAAATACAAAAACACGCATATTTCTACTGGAAATATGATTATGGCGTTAGTACCGGTGGAAGTCACCGCTCCTCCGATTGTCAATTTCTATGGAGGCGCGTACGGCGGCGACGTCTATTATAAATTATCGCAAGATGCATCTGTAGCAGTTGAAATTTATGATAGCACCAATGCCAAAATACGGACAATAAAAGCAGCCACCCGCAAGGCCGGCCTTAATCATTTTAACTGGGATGGCATTGTTGATGCCGGATACTATACTTATCCGGAAGTAGAAATTTATTATTACGTGATCAAAGCGAAAAACTCTTTGGGAAATGAAACAGCGTTCAAAGGGAAAATCACAAAAGAAGAGAAGCCCAATTGGCTCAAATCCCATATAAGTTTCTTTACACCTTCGGGCGACTCGTGGGCGGATGCCAAGCTAAATCTTTCAATAGATGTAACAGAGCCAACCACCATGACCCTATATGCATATGACTATTATTTCTATGAAAAAGAGCGGAATCGAGAAGTTTACAACTTAGCCGAAGGAACTAACGAAATCAGCTACAGAAGAGATTCCTTAGAGGTATTGTTTTACGTGATCGAATACAAAGACCAGCTTGGGAACGAGTACATCTACGAAATAGATGAAAGGGACCCCAAACATCACCATGAGCAAAAAACAGAAATTTCTCCTTAAAAAGCAAACCTAAAGGGGAGTGATCGCACTCACCGATCACTTCTTTTTTCTGCTGCGGCGAGAATTGTTTAGGGGAAGTTGGAATTCACCCAATCCCACCAACAAAAAACCCCTAATTTGAAAGCTTTTCGCCAAGGCGAAAAGCCCTCACTCTGAAAAGAAGGCATTCGCAGCCGCGAATGCCAAGCGCTTCTCAAGTTGAAACCACAGAAGTTGTAACTCGCACTCAAAAAGTTGTAACTCAAACTCCAAAAGTCATAACCCATCCAATTCTTCAACTATAAAATAATTATAAAATTCAGACTTTTTATTCCGCATGCGGGTATACTAACCATGACACTATCTAGTAGGGGAGAGACCGCTATGTTTTGTTCCAATTGCGGATACAAAAACAAAGAGATTGCACGTTTTTGCATAGACTGCGGCCAGCCACTGGATCGAATCACCCGAATTCACAAGCAAAAGAAGCGCAACAAAACCCAAACACTTTTCCTGTCCTTTCTGCTCGTCGGGGCAGGTTTTTCTGCCGCACAGCTTACCAAGGAAGATGCGACAAAACCACCAACAATCGAAGAGACCGCTAGCAGACAACCTCTAACCCAGGAGCCGCCGCCTACACCAGAAACCGCACCCCAGGCAGAAAATGCGCAAGAAAAGATCAGTCTTATCCAGGAAACCCAGCAAAAAGTCTTTACAATCAAAACAAGCAAAACAACCGGAACCGGCTTCCTGTTCACGGATAGCGGCATACTCGTCACCAATGCCCACGTAATAGCCGGACAAAAAGAACTGCTCGTGCGGAACGTAGACGGGGAAGAAGAGACAGGACGCGTAATCGGAATTTCCGTCATAGATGATGTGGCGCTTATTCAAGTCGATGCCTATGCCGGAAACGCGCCGATTGAAGTGGAAAGGGGCCGAACGGCAGTCGGCACCGAAGTGATTGCTTTTGGCAGTCCGTCCGGATTTGAGAACTCTGCCTCCATTGGTTATGTCACCGGCACTGGCCGCGACTTCCAGCACAACTTTACTTATAGCGACATGTACCAAATCGATGCCCAGCTTGCCCCAGGATCGAGCGGCGGTCCGCTCGTCGATGCAGCAACCGGCAAAGTGATTGCCATCAATTCCATCCAATACACAGACGGCATCTCCATCGGCTTCTCCATCCCGATGCACACAGTCCAAGACCTCCTTGCCGACTGGCTAAATGACCCGATGCCGGCAACAGAAATCGAACAAATCATAAACAACCATGAAGAAAGAAACAACTTCTGAATCCACAAAAAAAAAAAAAAATAGGTATTTTTACTACCATCTTTATACCTAATATCCTATAATTGGAATAAGCACTAGCAGTAGAAGAGTTTTGCACTGTTAAATTCAAGCTGAAAGCGGGTTGAAGGGATGAAAGCAGATTTTGAATCCTATAAAAACAAACTGGAAAGCCAATTTAACCAGGACCTAAAAGAAATCCTTATTGATCATTGCATCAGACAAGAACACGGCCCTTCTGTCAGCGCCAAGCAGCTGGGAATCCCGCGACAAGCAGTTGTCCATTTCATGAATCTGTACAAGTTGAACGACCTCAAATTCAGCCAATGGGAAAAATGAAAAATCCCTTCGCAAAAAAATGCGGAGGGATTTTTATTTGCCGTAATAAAGAAGATGGAAGTTGGAACTCGGCCCAATTAAGTTGCAACTCATAATAGAAAAGTTGTAACTCACCCACAAACAGTTGGAACTCGCCCAAAAACCCAATCCACCCCACAAAAAAACCACGACCCGAAAGTCGTGGTTTCCAATCCTTCTTATTTAAGACCGACAGCTTTTTTCATAATCTCTTGTTTCCGTTGTTTTTTCGTATTTTCATACTCATTCACCACAGATTTAACATGAGACTCAGCCAAGCCGTTCGCTTTCAAATCACGCTTCATTACATCAACTACACCATAGAAAGCCTTATCCATTTGCGCTTCAAGATCCGCAGCGGCAGCTGTGTACTTGTTGTAGAAGAATGGATAACCTTTGGATTTGTTTGCATTGTAATCTTTAATACCTACAGCGATCAATGAATCAAGGCGAGCGTTGGCTGTGCCTTCCAAGCCTTCCAAAGCGGTAGCATACTTTTCTTTGATATCCGCAACCGAAACGCGATCTTTTGGTTTGTCTGAGCCATTGTTTCCATTAGAGCCGTTTCCATTAGAACCGTTATTACCGTTTGATCCTTTATCCGAACCGTTGTTTCCGTTTGATCCATTCGAGTTCGAACCAGTGTTGCCGTTCGATCCGCTATTGCCATTTGAACCTTTGCCATCCGAACCGTTGTTTCCGTTAGATCCAGCAGAAGATCCGTTGTTAGCAGAAGCTTTCGATACATTCGAACCAGTAGAACTTGAAACTGCTTTCGTATCAGAAGAAGTTTTCGTTGTAGCTACTGCTGCAGATGATCCAGTAGCAGAAGAACCAGTTGTGCCTTCAGTGCTTGAGCCTTCTTCATCTGAAGACTCTGTATCGTTTTCATCTTTTTCGTCTTTTTCTTCTGTTACATTGCCGTCTTCGTCAACAGTGAGCTTCGTGTCATCAGGCAAATCGATTTCGATTTTTTCTTTTGTGACCTCGTCCACTTTCTCATCTGCCACGTCGTATTCCTTCACTTGGAACGTGTAGAACACAGAACCGGCGACAGCTAATACAAGTACCCCTAAAATAAGTGCGATTTTCTTCCAGTGCTTTTTCATCCAACAATCCTCCTAAGTAAAAACCTTCTTTTTACAATACCATATAGCAGTAAAACTTTATAGCACATAATTTTAATACATCCATTGGCCATCAACGTAAGCAATAAAACCTATTTTATAAAACTTGCTATACAAACAATACCATAAAATTGTAATATTAAAAGTCTTAAAGCAAGGAAATTCCAAAATTCTACCCGATTTTACATAACTTTAAACCATAGTCCCCCATAAAAATGTTGCTAAAATGAAAACAACGTTTTATCATGATGAAAGACCTAAGAAATAAATACCAAAAAAGTATCTACACCATAATAACTTCATGCTATACTGAAAAAAGTATTTTACAAATAAAGGAGATACACCTCAAATGGAAGAAACCATCTCATTGCAAGAACTGTTTGCCACGTTGAAAAAAAGGCTCGGCATGATTGCCATCTTAACCCTTCTTGCTGTCATCATCGCAGGGGTAGTCAGCTACAAAGTACTGACACCAATTTATGAAACATCAACGCAAATTCTTGTTAACCAAGAAAAATCTGAAACAGCACAACTTCTTAATCAAAACATCCAAACCGATCTGCAATTGATCAACACATACAGCGTCATTATCAAAAGCCCAGCGATTCTAGAACCGGTGTCCCAGGAACTTGACCTTGGCCTTACGGTAGAGCAGCTTAACAGCAAAATCACCGTGACCAACGCTGAAAATTCCCAAGTAGTCAACGTTGCAGTAAAAGATCCGGACCCGGCAATTGCGGTTGACATTGCCAACACGACAGCGAATGTGTTCCAGGAAAAAATCCAGGAATTGATGAAAGTCGATAACGTATCGATTTTGGCACCGGCCGTAATGAAAGAAAACCCGGCACCGATCGCGCCGAACCCGATGATGAACATGGCGATTGCCGCAGTTATCGGACTGATGCTTGGTGTCGGCATTGCTTTCTTATTGGACTATTTAGATACGACACTTAAAAACGACCAGGATATCGAAGACGTACTCGATCTTCCATTGCTTGGTGTAATCTCTCCTATTAAAGAAGACGCTACAGACCTAGAGACATCATCCAGAAGAAGGGCGGGATAACAATGGCCTTGAAATTCAGAAGAAAACGCAAAAAACTGCAGCCGACCGCACGGAAGTTGGTTGCGCACACGAACCCGCGCTCGTTCGTCGTAGAACAGTTCCGCACACTGCGTACAAACATCAACTTTTCATCACCGGACGGCGATCTTCGTTCGATCGTCATCACGTCGGCTTCACCGGAAGAAGGCAAGTCGACAGCTGCAGCGAACTTGGCTGTCGTATTCGCTCAAGAAGGAAAGAAAGTGCTCCTAATCGACGGCGATATGCGGAAACCGACTACGCACCATACATTCCATATGTCGAACTCCCAAGGCTTATCAAGCGTTTTGACACGCCAGGCTTCTATCGAAGATGCGGTTCACCAGACTTTGGTGGAACGACTTGATTTATTAACTTGCGGTCCGATTCCGCCAAACCCGGCAGAACTCATAGCATCCCAATCAATGACAGCATTGATCGAACAGCTGAAAGGCCTGTACGACTTAATTATCTTTGATGCACCACCTGTATTATCAGTTGCGGATGCACAAATACTAGCCAGCAAATGCGAAGGCACGATACTAGTCGTCAACTCAGGGAAGACAGAAAAAGAATCTGCGCTCAAAGCGAAAGAAGCGATCGCTTCATCCAACAGCCGGTTAATTGGTGCCGTTTTAAATAACTTTGTTCCACCAAAAGACAGTTACTACTATCAGTATTACGGTTCCGAAAAGTAAAAAGGGTTCTCCTTTTTACTTTTTTCTTTGAAAAGTTGAGGAGGAACAACAATGATCGATACGCATGCACACATACTAGCCGGCCTTGATGACGGCGCCGAAACAATGGAAGAAACAAAGCGGATGCTCGAAAAAGCAGTCGACGAACAAATCACCGGAATTATTGCAACGCCCCATGCCCATCACCCCCAATTTAAAACAGATCTAGCTGCGCTGCACGAGCAGCTCGCCGCAACCCGATCGTGGATTGCTGAGCAACAACTCCCGATTCAAGTGTATAGCGGACAGGAATGCCGCTTATCGGAGAAACTGCCAGAGCAGTTAAAAACCGGACAGGCACTTTCTTTAGCAGAAAGCCGTTACGTATTGCTCGAACTTCCGTCCTCCGGAATTCCAGCATACACCGTCCAAATCATCCAGCTGCTGATCTCAAGCAATTACGTGCCCATCATTGCCCATGCCGAACGCAACCAAGGAATTATCCAAAAACCGGAGCGCCTGGAACGGCTCCTGCGCCACGGTGCACTCGCACAAGTAACAGCAGGATCCGTCGCCGGCAGCTTCGGGAAAGCCATCCAAAAAACTGCAATGAACTTGATCGACGCCAACTTGATCCATGTGTACGGATCCGACGTCCATCACTTAACGAAAAGACCATTTTTATTTAACGAAGGCCTGGATTACCTGGAAAAGAAAAAGCGCCACGAGGTGGTGGACATTTTTCTGGAGAACAACGAACGCATTGTACGGAATGAGCATCTTTATGTGCTAGAACCGCAGGACATTCCTAAACCCAAATGGTGGAATATTTTTGAATAAAGTAAAAGCAGCGCGCTAAAAATTGTTTCTTTAAAGTTCTATTTATGGCAATTAAAGATTTAAACAAAGTTAATGTGAAACTTTAGTAGGTAAATAGTCTTTCGTTTCTGTTATTAAAAATATAAATATGTGAAAAAGATAGTTTCATCCTCACTGTGAAAACGCTTTACATAAAATGTTGGAAAAAAAGTAAATTTTTGCTTTATAAATCCTATCTTTTCCATTAAATAGTATGATAGAATTAGTACGGAATTCATACATACTTATGCAAAAAGTAACAACCTACGAAAGGATGGACCCACTTGTCACTAAAGCGCAGATTTCCTTTACTGGTCTTGGTAGATTCTTTAATTGTCTTTTTCTCAATCTTCCTTGGCTATTTTCTTCTTCACCCATTTACCAACGTTTTTGAAAACTTTTTCTTGCTGGCGAGTGCCATCACCATTTTTGCAGCGCACCATGCGTTTGCCACGTACTACGGCTTATACCGGAAAGTGTGGGAATACGCATCAATCGGTGAGTTGACCTCAATCTTTAAAGCGGTCACGCTTTCTGTAATTGCTGTAGGGGTTGTCCAATTCCTCGTTCACGGAGATATCCTGTTCCGTGCTCTTGCAATTACATGGATGCTGCACTTGCTGCTGATCGGCGGATCCCGTCTTTCATGGCGGCTCCTCCGGGACACTAAAATCGACCGGAAAGGATCCGACTTAAAACGGACGATGATCATTGGAGCCGGTAAGGCCGGTACGATGGTTGCCCGACAGCTCTTAAACAATCCGGAAAACGGCTTGTTACCGGTGCTTTATGTAGACGACGATAACCGGAAACATGGACTTGAAATTTACGGCATCCGGGTGGCTGGCGGTTCAAGCGCCATCGTTGATATCGCAAAAGACAACAACATCGAACACATCATCATTGCCATTCCGTCACTTAATAAAAATGAAACAGCCGAACTGATCAAAAACTGCTTTGATGCCGGCATTCGTACACAGACGATTCCACGCATCGAAGACATCATGACTGGGAAAGTATCGGTTACTGATATTCAAGACGTGAAGATAGAAGATCTTCTTGGAAGAGAAGAAGTGCAGCTGGACATGAATACGATTGCAGCTCAGCTTACCGGAAAAACGATTCTTGTTACAGGAGCAGGCGGTTCGATTGGTTCAGAAATCTCTCGCCAAATTGCACGTTTTGGTCCGAAGAGATTATTACTTCTAGGACACGGCGAAAACTCAATTTATACAATCGATATGGAGCTGCGCAAGAAGATAGCGCCGGATACAGAACTTGTTCCAATTATCGCGGATGTACAAGACAGCGAACGCATCATGCAGATCATGGAACAATACCGGCCGGATGTAGTCTATCACGCAGCTGCCCATAAACATGTTCCTTTAATGGAAGGGAATCCGATAGAAGCAGTGAAAAACAACATCTACGGAACGAAAAATGTTGCTCAAGCAGCTCATATATGCGGAGTAGACAGTTTTGTAATGATTTCTACTGACAAAGCAGTAAACCCGCCGAACGTCATGGGTGCATCAAAACGCTTTGCTGAAATGATCGTTCAAAATTTAGCGAAACGCAGCGATACGAAATTTGTTGCAGTACGTTTTGGTAATGTACTAGGCTCACGTGGATCAGTCATTCCACTTTTCAAAAAGCAAATAGCAGCAGGCGGCCCTGTAACCGTCACTCATCCAGACATGACCCGCTACTTCATGACAATTCCGGAAGCTTCGAGGCTTGTTATCCAAGCGGGATCTTTAGCACGAGGCGGGGAAGTGTTCGTCCTAGATATGGGAGAACCGGTAAAGATTGTCGATCTGGCGAAAAACTTGATTCGATTATCTGGATATACGGAAGAGGAAATAGGGATTGAATTTGCGGGAATACGACCTGGTGAGAAGATGTTCGAAGAATTATTAAATGAAGATGAAATTCAAAGTAAGCAAATATTTCCAAAGATATACATTGGTAAAGCGAACCCGGTAAGTGATTTGGAACTGTTCTATGTACTGGAGAAGCTTCCTGAAATGAGTGACAAAGAAATAAAAGAAGTTATCGTTGCGATGGCTAATAGAAAAAATGTTGATTCCAAGGAATTGTTAGCTAGTAGTATGTAATTCTCATTATATAAAATAAGACGAAATTGCAAAAAGAAAGGGGAACAAAAAATGTTCTCAGTGACCAAAAGAATTATTGATTTCTCTTTATCGCTAGTAACACTTGTTGTGTTGTCCATAATTCTTTTTATTCTTTGCTTGTTGATTAAACTAGATTCGCCAGGGCCGATTCTTTTTAAGCAAAAACGAGTTGGGAAAGACAAACAAGAATTTGAGATTTTAAAGTTTAGAACGATGAAAACAGAAGCACCAAATGATATGCCAACTCATTTATTAGATAAACCCGATGCTTACATAACCAGAGTAGGCAAGTTTTTACGCAAAACCAGCTTAGATGAAATTCCACAACTAGTTAATATTTTAAAAGGGGATATGAGCCTAATTGGTCCACGACCTGCCCTATGGAATCAAACTGATTTAATAGCAGAAAGAGATAAATATCAAGCTAATAATGTTCTTCCAGGCTTGACTGGCCTTGCACAGATTAGTGGTCGAGATGAATTATCTATAGAAGTAAAAGCAAAAATCGATGGCGAATATGTAAAGAAGAAAAATCCTGCTCTAGATACTTTGATATTTGTAAAAACGTTTTTTAGTGTTTTAAAAAGTGAAGGTATAAAGGATGGGAAATAATAAGAGGTTAGTAGTGTTAATTATGAGACAGGGAAATATAGTTTCTAATAAATAATAGAGGAGAATAAAAATGAGAAATAGAAAAAAAATTGCTGTTGTAGGTACAGGTTATGTTGGACTTGTAACTGGGGTCGCTTTATCGGAAATAGGACATTTAGTATATTGTGTAGATATTAATGCAGAAAAAGTTGCACACATGACTAAAGGCAAATCTCCAATATATGAACCTGGTTTGGAAGAATTAATGATAAAAAATATTAATAATGGAAATTTGAAATTTACTACTGACCATCAAAAAGCTTTTACAAATGCTGAGGTGATTTATATAGCAGTAGGGACTCCAGAAAAAGAAGATGGTACAGCTGATTTAAAGTATATTGAAAATGTATGCCAAGATATTGCTTTTAATATTACTAACAAAGTAGTTGTTGTAACAAAAAGCACAGTACCTGTAGGTACCAATGAGTATATTCAAAAAATAATATCAACATATACTAAAGTGCCTTTTGCAGTTGTTTCTAATCCAGAATTCTTAAGAGAAGGATCAGCAGTACATGACACGTTCTACGGAGATCGTATAATTATCGGTTCTCAAACAGAAGAAGCCGCAAATATTATTGAAGAAATAAACAAACCTTTTGGAATAGAGATATATAAAACAAATCTTCGAAGTGCAGAAATGATAAAATATGCTTCTAATGCGTTTCTAGCGACGAAAATAAGCTTTATTAACGAAATTGCAAATATTAGTGGGGATTTAGGAGCGAATATTCAGGAAGTATCTAAAGGAATGGGATTTGACAAACGTATCGGTAATACATTTTTAAATGCTGGTATTGGGTATGGAGGTTCTTGCTTCCCAAAAGATACTAAAGCGCTTGTGCAAATAGCTGGCAATATAAATCATGAATTCAATTTATTAAAAGCTGTAATAGAGGTTAATAATAAACAACAATTATTATTAGTAGAAAAAGCAAAAGAACATTATGGGTCACTGAAGGGGAAAAAGGTTGCTTTATTAGGTTTATCTTTCAAGCCTAATACTGACGATATGAGAGAAGCTGCCTCTATAATTACTGCAGAAAAGTTAATATTAGCGGGGGCTCAAGTAATTGCATACGATCCAATAGCTATAGAAAATGCTAAAAGAAATCTGCCAGATGCAGTAGAATATGTTAATTCAGTAGAAGAGGCATTATCTAATGCTGATACAGCGTTTATTATGACAGAATGGACAGAAATTGTAACAACGCCACTTAGTAAATATCACCAAAAACTAAAAGATAATGTTGTTTTTGATGGGCGAAATTGTTATGAGTTGAGTGATGCAATTAGAGCTAATTTAAACTATTACTCTATCGGAAGACCGACAATTCTATGCGAAAAAGCTTTAGTTCAATAAAGAATGTAAGAAACCACAAGTATTATTAAACTAAAAATATAATAAAAACAAATCACTTGCTCAATTGAAGAAGGGAAAGCTATATGTCAAAACAATTTATTAATGGGTTAGTGTCTGTAATAATGCCAGTTTATAATGCTGAAAGATTTGTAAAACAAGCTATCATGTCTATATTAAGCCAAACGTACAAAGAAGTTGAAATTATTATAGTAGATGATTGCTCTATTGATAAATCGTTCGATATTATCAAAGAACTAATGGCAGAAAATAAGAATATTTTTTATTACAAAAATGAAAAAAATTTAGGGCCAGCAGTTGCGAGAAATAAAGCAATAGAATTATCTAAAGGTAGGTTTTTAGCTTTTCTTGATAGTGATGATATATGGCAAGAGGAAAAGATAGAAAAGCAGTTAGAAATGATGAAACAAAAGAATGCAGCCTTTTCATATACTGCAATTGAAACAATTAATGAAATGGGAAATACAATTAAGTTAAAAAAAAATATAAAACAAGTTGTGGACTATAACTATATATTAAAAAATACTATTATTCCTTGTTCAACTGTAATAGTTGACAGAAATTTGCTTGGAGATTTTAGAATGCCTTTAATACGAGCAGGACAAGATTATGCAACTTGGTTGTTATTATTGCGAAAAGGAATAAAAGCATATGGATTAAATGAAGCCCTAGTAAAGTATAGAAAAGTGCCAGGATCAGTATCTTCTAATAAATTTCAATCTTTAAAAAAAGTATGGAGGATATATCGAGAACTTGAGAACATTAATTTTTTTAAGTCATTATATTTTTCATTATGTTTTGCTGTAAATGCTGTTAAGAAGCATTATTCTTAAAAACGATTACTGAATCAAAATCTGCATTTAAATCTTTTCAAAAGGAATGAAATTATGGAAGTATTGCATATATGTTCATATTATATAGGAAGTAAAATATATAAAAATCTAGTAAAAGAGCTTTCACAAGAAGGAATTAAACAACATATATTTATCCCTATAAAAAATGAAAAATTGATTGGAGAAAACGAATTATTAGACGAATCAATTAACATAAACTACTACTATAAAACCATTTTAAAAAAACATGACAAATATTTATATCATAATAAAATCAATAAGCAAATGAAAGAAATTGAAAAGAATCAAATTTTAGATCAGGATATAGATTATATTCATGCGCATACAATATTTAGCGATGGTGGAACTGCGTATAAAATAAAGCGGAAATATAATATTGATTATGCAGTTGCTGTTCGTGATACGGATATAAACGTTTTTTACAAATATGCTATTCACCTAAGACCTTTTATGAATAAAATTTTATTGAATGCCAATAAAATTGTTTTTATTTCATATGCGTATAAAAACCTTTTATTTTCTCTACTACCAAAAAATATTTTATCGGAAATAGAAAAGAAATGTGTAGTAATACCAAATGGTATAGATAATTTTTGGCATAATATTCCTGTTGAAAACCATAAAAGAAACAATGGACAAGCCCTAAACTTACTTTTTATGGGTTCATTAATTAAAAGAAAAAATCTAGAAACTTTAATTTTTGCTTGTTCAGAATTATATAAGGAGGGATATAATGTCTTTTTACAAGTGATTGGGAACGGACCTCTTGAAGAAGAGTCCAAAAATTTATGCCAGAAACTTAATATAAGCGAAAAAGTTAGATTTCATGGATATATAAATGATAAAGAAAAAATAAGATCTATCATGGATAAGTGTGATATTTTCATACTTCCTTCTTTAACAGAAACTTTTGGTTTAGTTTATGTAGAAGCAATGTCTCGTGGAATTCCTGTAATTTATTCACAAAATCAAGCTATTGACGGTTTTTTCAATGAAGGAGAAGTTGGTTTTGGTGTACCTTCCTTAAGTCCAGATATGATCGTGAATGCAATAAAGAAAATTAACGAAAACTATGTAGAAATTTCACAAAGCTGTATAGAAAAATCGAAATTATTTAACTGGAATATTATATCGAGGAAATATATAGAGATATATAATGGGAAATTGTAGAGATTAAATGCATTAAATTAAATTTGACCTTATTAATTTTAGATTTGGATGGATAAAATGAGCCCAAGTAACAAATTAACTAATATTGAATTAAAAGAAGACTATATTTTAAGTCTTTCCATACTTTCTTCTTTTGTGGTACTATCTCTACAATTCTTTATTCTATATTATTTTAAAATCATTGGAACAAGTAGTGGAATGATTATTCAAATGGTATCTAAATTAGTCGTTGGTGTGATATTCATTTATTCTTTTCCAATAGTATTTAAGAGAAACAAAATACTTTTAATAAGTGTGTATTTTGTAAGTTTGTTTGTTTTTTTATTAAATTTTCTCTTTTTTCCGCAAAATACATCTTATTTAAAAAATATAACTTTTTCTTTTTTTTTCTTATGTTTGCCTTGCTTTATATATAGTTATTCTATTGAAAAAAGCTGGATTTTAGAAAAAATGATGGAATTTGCTAGTTTAATTGTTTTTTTTATTGGAACCATAGTAGGGCTTTTAGTTTTAACAAATAGGATGGAAATTGGGATGTATAGTATGTCTCTTTCTTATTATATGTTACTACCCACACTTGTATTTGTAAGGAAATTTCTCGACCAATATACCATTAAACCTTTGGTAATATTTTTAATCTCATTAAGCGTTATTCTTTCCTTTGGATCAAGAGGTCCATTATTGAGTATAGGAATCTTTGTTTTAATCTTTTTAATAATTACTATCAAAAAACAAACATCTAAAACTTTTATAGTGTACATTGGTATTTTGTTTATGACAATTTTAACATTATTGTATCAAAAACAGATTCTCCAATTTTTATTAAACAGCTTAGAGAGATTCAATCTATCAAGTAGGAGCTTAAGGTTGTTGCTAAAAGATGAAGTATATCTTAGTGGCAGAGATAATATTTATGGAGATATTTGGTTTCAAATAAAACAAAGTCCCTTGATAGGAATGGGTTTAGCTGGTGATAGACAGTATTTTGGGGGTAGGTATACTCATAATATTGTACTAGAAATCCTGACAAATTTCGGAGTATTTGTAGGGTTAATTATTGTGGTTTTACTAATATCTTTACTCTTAAGGGCCTTTCTTTTTAGCAGCAATCAACATTCGAAATTAATATTAGTATGGATCTGTTTAGGATTTATTCCGTTATTAGTAAGTAGTTCCTATTTAATAGACTATAGCTTTTGGATTTTATTAGGAATCTCTTTAAAAAGCATTACTAAAAGAAATTTAAGTGACAAAAATGCACTAAACAATTTTTAAATGTAGTTTTTTAAGATAAAACATAACTCTTTTTAAGTATTAGTTTAATTTATTGTCCCTTTTTGCTTCTTAATAATTTGAAAAGGAAGAGAAAACTTATGACCCTGAGAGAAAAATATTTCAGTTTAGAAGCAATTAAAGGCATTTTTTATTTCTTTTATAAAGCTATACCAATGTTGTTACTTTCTTACATTATTCTATCTAAAAATAAAAATACTAACATATGGCTAATATCGGAAAGGCCTTCTGAAGCACGTGATAATGGTTTTCATCTTTTCAAATATATTAGGAAAAACTATAGTGAGGTTGACTGTTATTACATAATCAAAAGAAGTTCTTCAGATGTCAAAAAAGTTGCACCTCTTAAAAATATTGTTTTTTTTGGAACATTTAAACATTACCTTTATTATTTTTTAGCAATAAGACATATTTCTACGCATGGAGCTGGATATGGATCAATGCCAAATAAATATGCGTGTAGTTTGGTTGAACTAGTTAGAAAATCAAAAGCTAAAAAAGTTTATCTGAAGCATGGAATAATAAAAGATTTTTTACCTGGCTTAACAAAAAAGAAAGCTAATTTTGATCTTTTCGTTTGTGGTGCTTTACCGGAATACGAATATGTTAAAAGTAATTTTGGATATCAAAAGGACGAAGTTAAGTATATTGGATTAGCAAGATTTGATGAACTTATAGAAAACAAACAAAGTAAAAACCAAATAATGTACATGCCGACTTGGAGAAGATGGTTAGACAACACTACTGAGGAAACTTTTAAAGCTAGCGAATATTTTTATCATATTAAGTCTTTATTAGAAAGTTCTAATTTAAATACTTACCTAGAAGATAATAAATTAACGTTTATATTGTGTTTACATCCTAAATTCTTAAAGTATAAAAATACTTTTATAGGATTAAATAAAAATATAATAGTTGCTAGTACTAAAAAACACGATATTCAAGAATTATTAAAGTCCTCAAGTGTATTAATAACAGATTATTCAAGTGTATATTTCGACTTTGCTTATATGAACAAACCACTTATTTATTTTCAATTTGATTATGAACGATATAGAAAGCAACATTATACTGCTGGCTATTTTAATTATCATAATAATGGCTTTGGACCAGTAGTTAAGAATGAAGAGCATTTGATTAATGAATTAACGAATATGGCAGAAAAAAATTTTAAAATTAGTAGTATATATAGAAAAAGAATCGAAGAATTTTTTCCTATTATAGATAAAAAAAATTGTGAACGTAATTTTAGAAGTATATTAAATTTGTAACTTTAAAAATAATAAGGGGTTTATTATGTCGAGTTTAATAAGTATCATTATCCCGGTATATAACGTAGAACTATATTTTAAAAAATGCATAGAATCTATTATTAATCAAACATACAAAAATTTAGAAATTATTTTAATTAATGATGGATCTACTGATGATAGTGGTTTGCTTTGTAATTATTACGCTGAAAAGGACAAAAGAATAAAAGTTATACATAAAAAGAATGGTGGACAATCATCAGCTAGAAATGCGGGGCTTGATATTGCTTCAGGCAGTTATATAGGTTTTATTGATAGTGATGATTATATAGAAGCCGATATGTATGAACTTTTACATTCAAAAATAATTGCTAGCGATAGTGATATAGCAATATGTAACTCATGGAAAGTCAGAAACGATCTAAATACGAAATGGCCATCTTTAACTATGAAGGAATGCATACTCGACAGTAAAGAAGCTATGAAATTAACATTAGAAGGAAAGTATTTAGTAGTATCTCCATGTAATAAACTGTATAAAAGCCATATATTCAACAAATTGAGGTTTGAGGAAGGTAAGATTTTTGAAGATTTTTCAATTATTCCAGAGATATTTTTAAGGAGTAACCAGATAATCTACACACCTGAATTCAAATATTTTTACAATATTCGTAATGACAGTACTATGGGCAATGTTTATAAAAAACCAAGCATAGATATAATAAAAGCCTCAAAACATGTAATAGATCATCTAAAAGCAGATTATGAAGAAATTTATTTAAGCACACTGTGGTTTTGTATTAAAAGAGTTTGGAAATGGATAGGAATTATTTATTCTACAAAAAAAGTAAAAGAGAATAAAATTTTTGTAAAAGAAGCTAGAACTTTTATAAAAACTTATATTCTTGATCTACTAAAGAGTAGAAAAATGAATTTTAACGAAAAGATTGGTGTAATAACTTTTTTATATTGGGATATAGCATGTCAGTTATTATATAAATTAAAAGGCAATAAAGTTTAAAAAAAAGGTGACTTTTATGAAAAAAATGATTATACTGCAGCCTGAGATGTGTGTAGGTGGAGTAGAAAGAGTTTTGTTAACTCTTCTAAAAAATTTAGACAAAGAGAAATTTGATATCACGGTGATGTTATTAAATAAAAATGTGTGGGATGATCAGATTCCTAAAGAAATAAAAATTAAATATATGTTCAACAAAAACCCGCGAGAATATAATTCGCTTTTTAAAAGAATTTATAAGTATAGCAGAATGTTCGTTCCAGGAAAAATTATTCAAAAAATATTTTTGAAAGACAAGTATGATATATATATATCATTTCATGAACCCATGATTTACTTTTTACGAGGAGCAAAAGGTAAAAAGGTAAGCTGGATTCATGCTGACTATACAATAATAGATGACATAACAGAAATAAAGCAATTAGGAAAACGAATGAGCTTTTTATCAAAAACTATATTGAAGAAGAGAGTGGAAGCATTAAAGAATTGTGACAAGATTATATGCGTAGCTGAAACAGCGAGAAAAGGTTTTTTGAATAAATTTGATATTGACGAGGAAAAAGTTGTTGTAAGATATAATCCTAATGATATAGAAAGAATTAAATCCCTTGCTAATAATAATCAAAAAATTCAAGAAGAGATTAAGTACAGTAAAGATGTTATTAATTTTTGTGCAGTTGGAAGATTATCTCATGAAAAGGCTTTTGAAAGATTGATAAGTATTACTTTAAAATTAAAAAATGAAGGATATTTATTTCATTTTAATATAATAGGAGACGGCCCAGAGTATCAAAAACTTGAAAAAGCTATTAATGATAATAATTTGAATGATTATATTCATTTGATTGGATATGATGCTAATCCTTACAAATATATGTCAAAAAGTGATTTCGTAATTTGCTCTTCTAAATTTGAAGCTTATAGTACTGTTGTTACGGAATCTATTATATTAGGTATTCCAGTAATAGCTACAGAATGTTCAGGAATGGCAGAAATATTTGGGCATACAAATGCAGGTCTCATCACTAAAAATAATACTGAAGATTTATACTATGCAATAAAAAAAGTGCTAAATGATAAAAAGCTGAGAGCGCTAATGAAGTTAGAAGCAATAGAACGCAGTAAATACTTTGATACGAAAAGAATGGTTTGTGAGATAGAAAGTTTGCTATTAGAATAGAAAATTAGAGGGCATATATGAGAACGTTAAACGCTATTAGAAATATTCTTACAGATTTAGCGAGACATGTTTTAACAATTTTATTAGGCTTTATTAGTCGAACAATTTTTATTTCTATATTAGGAGTAGAATATTTAGGGGTTAATGGTTTATTTACGAATATTATAATGATGCTTTCTTTAGCTAATTTAGGTATAGGAACTGCTATCGTTTATAAACTGTATAAACCACTAGCGGAAAAAGACGATGATAAAGTAATAGCATTAATGAATTTTTATAAAACTGCATTTAGAATAATAGGGATTATTGTATTTTTGCTAGGAATGATAATAATTCCTTTTTTAGATATTTTAGTGAAGGAAGATATTCCAGATTTAAAATTAATATATGTACTCTTTGTACTAAATTCAGCTTTATCATATTTTTTAGTATACAATCGTTCGCTGATATCTGCAGATCAAAAAAATTATAAACTTGTTTGGATTGATTCTAGCTTTCAAATTATCTTAACTATACTGCAAATAGCAGTTTTAGTTATAACAAAGGATTTTGTATTATACTTAATTACTCAAATATTAATTACATTTATTCAAAGAGTAGTTATAACAATACGAGTTAGATCATTGTATCCTCTTTTAAAATCAAAGAAAAAGATAAAATTAACAATAAAAGAAAAAAAAGAACTCTTTAAAAATACCTATGCCATAATGATATACAATATTTCTACTGCTGTTATTAATGGAACAGATAATATTGTAATCACGATATTTTTTGGATTACATTATGTAGGACTATATGCAAACTATTTTTTATTAATTGTAAGTATAGGAACAGTTTTAGGTAAAGTTTTTAAATCGCTAACAGCCAGTGTTGGAAATTTAATTGCAACTGATACAAATAATAAAAGTTATGAAATGTTTAATTTAATAAACTTTTTGTACTTTTGGTTAATTGGTTTAATTACATGTTGTTTTTATATTCTTATGAATCCGTTTATTCTATTGTGGTTAGGGGAAGATTTCTTACTACCCCAACAGGTAGTATTACCAATAGTTATAAGTTTCTTCACGAGTTGCATGTTAGGTCCTACAAATATGTTTAGAAATGCCCAAGGACTTTTTGTATTTGGTAAATATGTGCCTTTAGTTGAATCAATATTAAATATTCTTTTTTCTGTGGTTTTAGCACAAGTTATTGGTCTATCGGGAGTTTTTTGGGGAACAATCTTAAGTAGGGCTATAACTTCAATGTGGTATGATCCATACATTGTACACAAAAAAGGGTTGAAAAAATCCCTTATCCCATACTATATAACAATGTTGAAATATGCCTTCACAATAATAACTACTATAATTATAATTCAACCATTAATTAGTAATTTTGACGAAAGCAATCTAACAAATTTTATATTTAAAATGGGAATCTGTCTTATCTTTATAAATACAATCTTTTATCTGTTATATAGAAAGACAAAAGAATTTATTTACATAAAGCAAGTTTTTGTGAAAATTTATTCGGGGAAATTAAAACAATCAATGTAATATATAGCTTTGTATTCCTCAAAGCATGTAAATAATTAATAGATTTTTATAAGAAAGAATTTAAAAAATTATATGTTATTTAGTTATTATAAACTAGATGTATTTTGGAGGAATAAGAGTGAAAAATAAGAAGTTAGAAAGAATAAAAAAGTTATCCAAAATAAACCTTTTAAAGACATTTGGTATGATTTTAAAAGGTTATAAAATAATAGTTTATCCAAATACTAATGTTTATATACATAAAAGTGCAAAAATTGATATAAACGGCTCTTTAGAACTAGGAAAAACTTGGGAGAAGGGTGCTAATTATAAGTCCTCAATAATTTTAAGAGAAAATGCAAAATTAATTATAAATGGTAATTTCAAAGTATATTGTGGAACGACCATAACTGTAAATAATAATGCTTCTTTAATTCTTAATAATGGATTTATAAATAAAGGAAGTTCAATCCATGTTTTTGAGCAAGTTAAAATAGGAAATAATGTAATTATAGCTGAAGAGGTAATGATTAGAGATTCAGATAATCATAAGATTGGATATAAAGAAGTTACTTTACCTATAGAAATTGAAGAAAAAGTCTGGATAGGTACTAGAGCAACGATCTTAAAAGGAGTGAAAATAGGAAAAGGTTCAGTAATTGCAGCATGTTCTCTAATTAACAAAGATGTTCCCTCTTATTCGCTAGTGGCGGGTGTACCAGCGAGAGTAATCAATGACAATATTGAATGGGAACAATAATATAAAAAATCCGGAGGAATAAAATGCGAACACTATATAAAAAAAGATGGTTATTAATGTACTATTTTTTTGCTCAAAATTTACCTCCATCTTTTATCTTTCCTTTAGCTAAAAAAATAAGACTTTTTTTTGCAAAGCGTATATTAGAGGAAATTGGAACTGATTGTAATATTGAAAAAGGTGCTATTTTTTCTTCACGTACTAAATTAGGCAGTGGTTCTGGTATCGGTATTAATTGCAAAATATTTGGAGAAGTAAAAATAGGTAATGATGTTATGATAGGTCCGGAAGTAGCTATTTACTCTAGAAACCATATGATTAGTGACGTAAATATACCTATGAGATTGCAAGGTTATACAGAACATCAAGTGGTTGAAGTGGAAGATGATGTATGGATTGGTCATGGAGTAATTATTTTACCAGGTGTAAGAATTGGAAAAGGTAGTGTAATTGGATCAGGTTCTATTGTTACTAAAAGTATTCCATCTTATTCGATTGCGATTGGAAATCCAGCAAAAGTAGTAAAAAAAAGATATTAAGTTTTAAATTATAAACCACATTATAAATTTGTAAGATTCTTGTATTTTGAGGATGTTGAAATGAAAAGTCATTATACTAATTCAAAATGACATGTGTAGTTCGGATTATAATTTACCAGAAGTTATAATGTGATCTTAAATGCGATGATATTTCGAAAGAAATTAAACGAGTTTATATTATAAATAAAGAAACTCAAAAGGGGACAAGAATGAAGATTTTAGTAACTGGAGGAGCAGGCTATATTGGTAGCCATGCAATTTTAGAACTCTTAGAAAATGACTATGAGATAATAGTAGTAGATAATTTGTCTAACAGTAAGATAGAATCTATAAATCGAGTAAAAGCAATGACAGGAAAAGAATTCCCTTTTTATCAAGTTGATTTATTAGATGCTGAAAGTTTAAATGAAATTTTCTCTAAACATGAGATTGATGGAGTAATGCATTTTGCTGGTATGAAATCAGTTGGAGAATCAATTGCTGAGCCAATAAAATATTATTATAACAATATAATGGGGACCGTGAATTTATGTAATATTATGAATAAATTTAATGTAAAAAAGCTGGTCTTCAGTTCATCTGCAACTGTATATGGAAAACCACAAAGTGTACCAATTACTGAATCTTTTCCGCTTTCTGCTACAAACCCCTATGGTCGAACAAAACTAGTAATTGAAGAATTTTTGCAAGAGTTAACTTCCTCTGATTGTTCTTGGAGAATTGCTATTTTAAGATATTTTAACCCTATAGGGGCTCACGAAAGTGGAGAAATTGGTGAGTTTCCTAATGGGATTCCTAACAATCTTATGCCTTACATTACTCAAGTAGGTATAGGAAAAAGAGAAAAGCTCTATATATTTGGAGATGATTATAATACTACTGATGGCACTGGTGTAAGGGATTACATTCATGTAGTTGATTTAGTTAAAGGTCATCTTAAGGCATTAAATTATTTAAAAAATTATAGAGGTATTGAAGCTTTCAACTTAGGATCCGGTGTTGGTCATAGTGTGTTGGAATTAGTAAATAGCTTTAGCGAAGTGAATAACGTCAATATCCCTTTCCAAATTGAAGGAAGAAGACCTGGAGATGTTTCAATAAGTTATGCTGATCCAAGTAAAGCTAGAAACCTTTTAGGATGGAAATCTACTAAAAACTTAAAAGATATGTGCAAAGATTCTTGGAATTGGCAAATAAAAAATCCAAATGGTTTTTGATAACATATAATAAAATAATTTTTCAAACATATTTGATGATTTAATTTCAAAAATGAGGAAATTATGGTATATGTGTTAATTATTAAATAAATGTAATTGTAAAATGTTTAAACGTTAATAATAAATAATAATGAAAAGGTGAAGAGAGTGAAAGTAAGAAAAGCAATAATTCCTGCCGCAGGACTCGGTACACGCTTCCTTCCTGCAACAAAAGCCATGCCAAAAGAAATGCTTCCGATTGTTGATAAACCAACAATTCAATACATAGTAGAAGAAGCGATCGCTTCCGGAATTGAAGACATCATAATCGTCACTGGTAAAGGAAAACGCGCCATTGAAGATCATTTCGACCATGCGTTTGAATTGGAAGAAACCTTGCTAAAAAAGGGCAATCTCGATATGTTGGAGAGCGTCCTTGAAACGTCTAACGTTGAAATACATTATATCCGCCAAAAGCAGCCACTTGGATTAGGGCATGCTATCTGGTCTGCCCGTAACTTCATTGCAAACGAGCCATTCGCAGTATTGCTTGGTGATGACATTGTTGAGAACGAAGAACCTTGCTTGGCGCAATTGATGAACCAGCATGAACAAACAGGTAAGAGTGTGATTGGCGTTCAGCAAGTAGCCGGAAATCATACTGACCGCTACGGTATAATTGATCCGGTTCGAGTAGATGGAAGATTGATTAAAGTCAATCGCTTCGTGGAAAAGCCGGCTGCTGGAACTGCTCCGTCAAACTATGCCATTATGGGTCGGTATGTTTTAACTCCTGAAATTTTTAATTTCTTGGGAGAGCATCAATTGGGTGCAGGAGGAGAAATTCAATTGACGGATGCCATTCAGAAGCTGAACGAGGTGCAGTCAGTTTACGCTTATGATTTTGAAGGACAGCGGTTTGATGTGGGTGAGAAGTTTGGATTTATTGAGACGACGATTGAGTTTGCATTGAAGCGTCCAGAGCTGAAAGAGCAGCTACTTGAGTTGTTTGAAAAGAAAATTAAAGAGTCGTTAGTTAATCAGTAATTTAATAGATAAAATAAAAAAGATGTTCCCAATTAATTTGCGGAATATCTTTTTTTGTTGGTTGAAGCATCCCTATATCTTAAATAAGTTTTAAGCTGTAGGAGGAAATATTGTTCATGTAAGAAAAAATGCGAGATTAAAAGGTGAATAAATCGAAGGGAAAAAGGTTTTTAGAATGGAAGACTTATTTTCAAACGAGAAATTTGTCAACGTCTCTTCAATTTTTTCTTCCACAATTTTAGTGAAGCCTCTTTTCGGGAATTTTGGCAGTAACGATTTTTAAATTGGCGTTGAAGGATGGATCTTCAATTCTTTTCCCAACTTAGCCAGTGCTGTAATGAATAGCGTTAACCGATTACGAAAGGCGCAGCGTTTCTACCTTGCTACTGCCCCTCCAGTCCAAAAAAGCCGTTCCAGCAAACACCAACTGTTTGAGAAACGGATTCTATCTGTTTCAAGCACAGCAACAATATTGTCGAAATCTTCTTGCCAATTATGCAATATATTGTGGTAGAGTAAGGAAATACAAAAAACAAGAAGGTGACCCATATGGCTAGAAACCACATCGAAGAATTGGAAAGAAAAACAACGTCGAAAGTATCGATTGAAGAGATTATGGTGGCGAACCAGGCGCTCAAAGACGTAGTGATCAAAACGCCGTTGCAGCGAAATGAAATTCTTTCTGCTAGGTACGGCTGTAACGTCTATTTGAAACGGGAAGATTTGCAAGTGGTGCGCTCATTCAAGTTGCGTGGGGCTTATAACTTTATCCGCAGCCTGTCGATAGAAGAACGAAACAAAGGAGTCGTTTGTGCCAGCGCCGGCAACCATGCTCAAGGCGTTGCGTACTCCTGCTTTGCACTGGGAATTGAAGGGAAAATCTTCATGCCGCTGACAACTCCTAGCCAAAAAGTTTCCCAAGTAAAGCGCTTTGGCGGCGATCAAGTATCAGTCGTCCTTACAGGAGATACGTTTGACGATGCCTATACAGCGGCAGTCGAATCTGGTGCAGCCGAAGAAAAGGTGTTTGTCCATCCATTTGACAATAGCCTGGTGATAGCCGGCCAAGGCACTGTGGCAGTGGAAATCCTGAACGACATGCAGGAGCCGGTCGACTATACATTTTGTGCCATCGGCGGTGGCGGGTTAGCGTCAGGCATTGGAACGTATTTAAAAGGGATTAGCCCGTCCACGAAACTAATCGGCGTTGAGCCTGCGGGAGCTGCCAGTATGAAGGCATCGCTGAGCAATGGCAAAGTGACCCGTCTCGATTCGATTGATACATTTGTCGACGGGGCAGCGGTTAAACAGGTTGGCGAGCTGCCGGTAGCAATCTGCAGCGGCGTTTTGGATGATATCGCACTTGTGCCTGAAGGCAAAGTCTGCACGACCATTCTGCAGCTATACAACGAAAATGCGATTGTAGCGGAACCAGCAGGTGCCTTGTCGGTAGCGGCGCTGGATTTCTATAGAGAAGAAATCAAAGGGAAAAATGTAGTATGTATTATCAGTGGCGGCAACAACGATATTGAGCGGATGCAAGAGATCAAAGAAAAATCGCTTATTTATGAAGGGCTGAAGCATTACTTTATCGTCACGTTCCCGCAGCGTGCCGGCGCGCTGCGGAAGTTTATGGACCAGGTTCTGGGAGAGCAGGACGACATCACGCATTTTGAATACACAAAACGGACCAATCGTGAGGCAGGCCCCGTCATCGTCGGCATCGAACTAAAGTGCCGGGAAGACTACGGCCCGCTTGTGCAACGAATGGGCGAGAATGGATTTCCTTATAAGGAAATTAATAATGATCCGACGTTGTTTAACTTGCTGATCTGATAAGGGAATTTTCTTCAAGTGCTGGTGATAGGACATTTAACTAGTCAAAATAGCCAACCTCAATGAAATCATCTGGTTTCGAAGATGGTTTCTGCATGTTTAGGGCATTGGGAAAGCGCCCGGCGATAGTAAATAGATAACTGGCAATCCAAAGAACTATTGTTTTCCAGGTATATAAGAAGTTTCAATTAATGCTATTAAGCCTTTGAATTCCTTTAAGTTTATTGTAAAAGCAAGTAGGAGAAGGTTTATAATATAGCAGTTTAGACAAGTTGAAAGCAATTCAATCCATTCATTACAATTGCATGTAGTTAGATCCCACCCCAGAAATTATAATGGTTTTTGGAGGGGGGACTTTGTATTTTTATTAGATAATCTTAGTAGTCATAATTGAGCAGAACACAGGGGGGAAATCGAAGGAATTTAGAGGCCTCATATTGTACATAAAACTATGCCTGATACAATCACATAAGCTTATTAATAAATTTAACCACAAAGATAATTAAGCTTATTTTGATGACATTTCAAGGCAATATATTAAAAGAAAAATAATAATAATGATAAATATTATTAATCTAAAAAAGGAAATAAAACTGACTTGAAGAGTTCTCAGGTCAGTTTTATTTTGTGCGAATTTATCTCTTTAGCGTTTTACCTTAAGTTATTTCGATCCACTACAGCTGCAACTAAAACCGCTGCTATTGCCGCTACTACTGCTGCTAGTGTATTTCCAGTATTCCCGGCAGTTCCAGTGTTCTGAGCAGTTCCAGTGTTCTCGGCAGTTCCAGTGTTCCCGGCAGTTCCAGTATTCTCGGTAGCAGTAGAAGAAGTAGAAGAAATAGAAGAAATTTCTTCACTGCTTCTTTTTAACAAATTTTCAACAAAAGCTTTTTGTAGAGTAATTTTCAAATCAGCGTTTTCTATTGCCTTAATATAAAGATCAGCTGTTCTAATATCTGTAACATTATCTAATTTTTCATAAAAATACTTATATTGATCTATGATTTTGGAATAGAGAACAAAAAGCAATCCACCAATTACATTTGGAATTATTATCAATGCTGCTACTGAGGTGTCAAAAGGTCTTGTAGTAGTACTTGGTGTAGTAGTACTTGGATTTGGGAAACTATCGATGAAATTAAAAACATACCATATGCCATAACATGATGCTATTATGCTCAAACCAAGAACAAATGAAGCGAGATAACGTAGATTTTTAAAAATCGCTGTAATTTCAATGATATTAATGCGAATATAAAGTGTAGCTAAGTCTTCACGGATCTTTTTTTCTTCTTCGGTTGCAGTTGCTTTTAATTGTAACTTACGAGCGTATTGAAATTTTTCAAGCTCATTTTCTAGTTTATTGAAATCTTCAGCTAATTCGTATTTGATTTTATTGATTTTTATTATCCCTAATCTAATTAAGCTTTTATGTGCGTACATATTTCACCCTCCAATCAAAAATGTTAGGTGTTATGAATAAAAATAATTAGATATTCAAAAACTCCTTTCTTAGTAGTTTTTATATCTTACGTCTAAATAATTTTACTAATTAATAGAAACATGAAAATTTGCAAATCATCTTTTTACTAATTATATAATAATTATTTGAAGAATCAACGATAATTCTGAAAATTCTGATAAAATGACAGATTCTTATCACAACTTTAGGAGTGTTAATGGAAGTTCGATGAATGTCGCGTCCCTGTGATACAGAGTAAGTTTCATTTGTTAGATTATTTAGTCTTTTTGAGAGAGTAAATAAAATGTAAGATGTTATAATGATTAAAAGAAGCAGGAGTGGGGTGTTTAACTTGGCTATTAAAGAATATAAAGTTAAAACAAGTGAAAAGGAAAAGTTAGAGGAAATCTTAAGTCTTTTTTCTGAAGTGAAGATAATTGGAGAGTCCAAGGAACGGGATGATGAAGAAACAGATTTAGCAGTGCGTAAAGAGAAAAAGAGACGTTACAAAGAGCTTGCCGGTAAAGCCCTGGATTTAGGAGATAACATTGAAGAGCTTAATCGTTTAAGCAATCGCGAAGGAGCATGGAGGGAAGAGGAGGATTGAATCGAGAAATTGTAATATTTGATACAAATATATATGTAAACCACTATTTGGGATACCGTCCGCTACAGGATCTCTTTGATCAGGTAATCGATAGTGGAAAAGAAATTCACATGCCTTCTATCATCGCTATGGAATTGATGTGGTATCACGAAGTAGAAACGAATGAAGAAATAAGAGCAGCAAGGCAAGGCTATATCGAGGCAGCAGATGGAATCATTAGCACAACAATAGATATAGCCTTGAAAGCTGCTGAAATAAGAAGGAAATGGAATATAGAGACCGGAAAAAAATTAAAGCATGGGGATGCTCTGATTGCTGCTTCCGCTATTTTCCATAATGCCACTTTATACAGTAATAACGATCGGGATTTTGATTATATTAAAAAGAATTTTAAATTAGAGTACATAAATCCTATAGATGCAGCAGGACTGGAAGCGTTTAAAAAGTCAATCAGTTAATCTGATTGCAGGATTGCCCGGACATAATTAAGAGATAAAAATCAACGCTCTATTGATAATGAAAAACAATCAACACCAATTGCTGGTTTGGATGAAAAAGCCTGATTCTCCATATAGGAGGATCAGGCTTTAATTTTTTGTGTCTTATTGTATTTTTATAGATCGATTCTTAGTGAAAATCTGTATGCATTGCAGAGACTTCAATCGATTTTTGAATGTTAAACTATAAAGGGAAAGTTGTCTACTGCGATGGTCAAGTCAAGCTGATTGACATTAAAACGCAATTCAACTTGCCTTTAAGCGGTTATATCCGAACTCAAATGGTACTCTTCATGCGTTCGTTTAAGGAGAAGTACGAGTTTGATCATTATCAATCGTAGGAACATACTATGCCATAGAAAAAAGCATAATTTATATTATGAGCAAACAAAAAAGAGCACGGACAGCATACCAGCTGCCCGCGCTCTTTATCGCTTCCCAACTATTTCTTCCTCAACCCCAACGCAAAGCCCAAATACATCAATGCATTCCTTGCCCTGAACGTCATAGCCATCGACAAACGCTCAAGCTCCAACCGCGTCATCTGATGCTTTCGGAGTTCGCCTTCTTTTGCCACTTCTTCCGGTGAGTCGATGACCTGCATAAAGCTTCGTTCCATCTGGTGGCACAACTGAAGCGCGCGGAGCATGGGAATGCTTTGCTGCTCGGAGCGTTCATAGCCGAATACTTCCTTCGCCTGCCAATAGAGCGCCTTTAAAGCGGCATTTTCTGAGTTCTGGATGAAGGGCTTGAGCGGCTTTTTCGGATGTTCTTCCTCAAACCAAATGCGCTGCATGCCGACGCGCTGCTCCGGCACTTCGAGTTTGTAGTACTGGTTCAAGAAGGAAGCAATCTTATCAAATAACGAAAATGCCTGCCGGAACACGCTCTTCAGCCGCTCGTTGCGGTTCGACTCTTTTGCGTCCTGTTCGAGCGCCTCGAACAGCGTCCAGCGGAGTGATGTGAATTCCGAGACGAGCGCATCCATAAAGCCGGAAAGAAAAGCGCCGTGATTTTTGTCATCGCCCTTGTGGCGGTAGCTGAGCGTATCAATCTTCATCATGTTATCCGCATCAAATTCATTCGTGCTATTCAGCAAAAGCCGGTGTTTTGCGCACCAGTCGCGGTATTCCTTCTCGCGGCCTTCAAAAAAGTTCGGTTTATAGCCCGAGGTCACATCGACCGGTCCGAGCTTTTCCAGCATGTTTTCCGCAAGCTTCAACCGCTCCGCGTAAATGGCACGTCCATTTTCATCCTGGATCTTCTCGAGCGATTGCCGGAGAAAATCACGCGCTGCATGAAGCGCTTCGGCTTTCTCGATCGTGTCCTGCAGGAAAGTGGAATAAAACAGGAGTCCCCAGCCCCGTTCGCCGTCTTTTCTGGCAAACGAAGGATCATCGGCCACCTCAACCATGGTCTCCACCACTTGAATCCCTTCAATTGCACGTCCAACGTAGATCAGCGTCTCTGAATAGTTCAGGCAGATTTGATTCCATACGGTCGCCGGCACTTTCCCGCGAAATTGGAAGTGGAGGCTTTCAAACAAAAACAGCTGGCGCTGCTTCATCGGGCTGTTCCAGTCTTGCTGCAACTGATGCCGGATGCCGAACTGGCTGCATTCCAGCATCACCGCCAGCGGATACGCCGCCTGGCCTTCGAGCCGTTTTTTCAAATGCGTAATCAGGTCTCCCAATTTCTCCGGTTCCTGCTTCGTCTTCTGGAATTCCTGCAACAAAAGCTGCGCTGCCTGGTAGATTTCTTTTATCTCAAACTGTCCATAATCCTCTGCTTGGATGATGTCATTTACTGTCGTCATGGGAAGCCTCCTTGGAATATACTGATGAAAGTTGGTTGTCTATTAGTAACCTCTATTGGGCAACCAAGTTCCTGTAGGTCTATTGTAAAGGAAAGCGGGGGAAGGTTCACTTTAACGTGGTTATTTCTGATGATTGCGGGTGAACTCTCTTAACAGAGTTTAAATAGAAGGGAGTTCGAAGGGACAAACTACGGTGACTTCAATTATGAGGCAGGAGGGGTAGAGTACAGCAAACGGGAACAGAATAGTTGTGGGAATCGACGGCTGCGTCTGGGCAACTTTTTTGGTCTCTGGAGGCGCTTTTTTGTATCTTTTTGTGAGTTTTCATGTAGAAAGGCGGAAATGCATGTAGAGAGTTCAGAAAGTCATGTAAGAAGCTTAAAAGTTCGTTTAGAAATTCGAGAAACACATGTAAGAAGGCGAAAACTTCATGAAAAAAATATTGAAAGTGAAACTTCTCATGAATTTTTCAATTCAATGAATACTAGTCTTTTATCCCTTGCTATTGTATGTCAATATTCATAAAATAAAGGTAGAAGTTGTAAAGAGACGGGAAGTGTCAAAAATGAAGCTAAATGTTGAGCAGCGCCGGATTGTTGAGCTGGAACCAACGGGCCCTATGCTAGTGAAGGGGGTTGCGGGATCCGGAAAGACGACTGTTGCCATACGAAGAATCCAGTTCCTGATGGATCATTATTGCCATGAAGAAGATGACAAGATTTTGCTAGTCACTTATAACAAAACTTTACTAAATTATATAAAGCATCAGTATGACCGGTTGGCTGACAGCGAGCAAGATGCGGAGCGCTTTTTCACGTCGAATGCGGAAGTGGAGATTGTGACAATCGACAGCTTGATGTTTACGGCATTTAGAAACTATCAGAAGCGGATAGGAAAAAAGCTTGAAATTGCTTCTGTTGAAAAGATACATAAAGCGATGATCATGGCCATCCATGAGGTGAAAAAATCCTATCCGGAAGTGAAATTGCTATCACCGAAGAACAGCAGATTCCTGCTGGACGAAGTAGAATGGCTTTATTCCTGTTCGATGGAAGATGTAGAAACGTATCAGTCTGTTGACAGGATTGGGCGGGCGTCGGGCAATAGCGGGACACCTCAAAAATTGCTGAAAAACTCGCAAACACGAGCGGCTATTTTTGAAGTTTCGCGGTTTTTTTGGCAATTGCTCGAAAAAGAAGGGTTTGTAACATTTAAGCAGATGAATCTTCAGGCACTGAATGAAGTGCGGCAAAGTGCTTCAGGCAGCTACACACATATCATTATCGACGAAAGCCAAGATTTGACACGCGTCCAGCTGGAGTTTCTAAAAGAGCTGTACAAAGAAAAGGCGCATTCTTCACTAATGTTCGTTGCGGACAATACGCAAAGCATTTACCCGCAATCTTGGCTCGGGAAAGGCCGGCCATATACGACAATTGGGTTTGATATGAGCGGGAAATCACGGACGCTAAGCAAAAATTACCGGACGACGACGGAGATTTCGACAGCGGCGTTCCATTTAATCGAAGCGGATGAGAGCATCCAGTCGAATGTTGATTTTGTCAAACCTGCTTTGATTGACCGGCACGGCCATCCGCCGATTTACCGGTTCTTTTTAACACCTCAGCAGCAAGTGAAGTTTTTGGCTGATGAAATCAATTTGCTCAAGAACGATTATGCTTTGTCTGATATGTGCATCGTTGCAAGAGGGAAACGAAATATTGAAAGCGCAGCGATTGACTTGGAAAAGGCGGGAATTCAATGCGAAATCTTGCAAAACCAAGATCCGGATTTTGAATCGGATAAAGTGAAACTGGTGACGATGCATTCGATAAAAGGCTTAGAGTTTAAAGTCATCTTTCTTATTGACTTGAATAGCGGATTGATTCCCCAGGACTTGTATGCGGATGCCGAAGATCAAAAGACAGTGGAGTCAGATGAGCGCAAGCTCCTGTATGTTGGTATGACTCGGGCAAATGAGCTGTTGTATATGTCTTCTGTGAAAAAGCCTTCCAGTTTCATCAAGGAAATCAACCGCAAGCATTTGCGGATGAAAAAAGACGCGTCTCTCCGGCCATTCGAATCAATCAGCATGACCGATTACCGGTTAACAGATGGACTGGTGGATCTTCATTCCAAAGAAGAGCTTACCCGCCAATGGCTGATCCGGGAATTAAATGAAACCTATGGTTATCCGCTGGAACTGATGCAATTGGAGTATCCCGTGCAGCAGTTCTCGAAAAAAGGTTATTGCGACATTGTGGTAATGGTTTATTCCGGTGGGGAGGCGCGACCGTATATCATTGCAGAAGTGAAGCGATTTGGCAGCGGCATCGAAGACGCCGTGGCACAAGTGAAAAGTTACTTGGAAGCTGACAGCCGCGCGTTTTACGGAATCGCAACCGACGGGCTTGAAGTCAAAATCATCGACCGGCAAGGCGAAGAAGTGCAGGATTTGCCGAAATGCCGTCCGCAGTTTCTACCGGATACAAAAAGCCGGCGGGTGTACAAAAATTTCAAGAACGGTAGGCAGTATGACTATGCGGAAGAACAAGATGCACCTGGCCAAATCGAAGTGAAAGAAGCAGGTTCAGAAGTGCTGATGCAAGTGCATGAGACGGTGGCGGTGCCATTGATTGGGAACGTTGCGGCTGGAATTCCTACTTTGGCAAGCGAATCATACGAAACAACGCTTCACTTACCGCGTGAATGGGTGGTGTCACCGAGCGAAACTTTCTCATTAACCGTCACCGGCGACAGTATGACCGGTGCTGGAATCGATAAAGGTGATATCGTGATTGTTCACCAGCAGAACACTGTATCGAACAACGACATTGTCATTGCAGTCATCGATGGTGAAGCGACCATGAAAAAATACATGGCGATGGGCAGCGAAATTCTTCTGCTGTCGGAAAATCCAAGCTACGAACCGATTATGATGCGAAGTGAAGATGTCTATATAAATGGGCGGGTAATTGGGGTTTTGAAGAAGTAGAATGTGGAACTAGAAGAGAAATACTGCTATAGATTGAAATATATTAACCGGCGGCTGCGTCTGGGAACCTTTTTGGTTTCTGGAAGTGGCTTTTTTTGTATCTTTTTGCAGTGAGTTCATGAAGAAACGCGAGAACAGCATGAAGTGAATTTGAAAAGTCATATAGGGAGCTGGAAAGTGCATGTAGAAACTCAAAAAGTGCATGTAAGAAGCTGAAAACTTCATGAAGAAAATATTGGAAGGGGGTGGACAATTTATAGTAAGTGGATTTGAGAATTTAACTGTACGCTTTTGCAAGTAGCTCTAAAATAGATTACGCAATACTGATAACAGAAGAGAACAAGAAACGCCTTTTGGTAAGCCAGTGATGTTGGGTTACTAAAAGGCGTTATTTTTTTTTCAACCTAAGTGGTTAATTATTTTAACCGGATTTTAACCTAATGGGTCTAGCATCTATCTTAATAAGAAGAGACTGGGGCCAAAAGGAGACAACGGAATCCTTCAAAGAAGAGAGGCTGGAATGATGAAAGATTTGTATGTCGATCAAAGCTTTGGCCGGTTGCATGAAGCCATGGAAAATGGAACGTGCGAAGTATTCGATTTCTTACATGCATTGGGAACGGTAAAACATATATTCACCAAGCGGGAGATTCCGATCAAAATCGGCGGAAAAGTTTTCTATGAACTCGTTACGTCCTGTGCATACGGAGGGCCGATAATTACCGGCTGCGAAGAGGCGAATAAACGGAAGTTGGCTTATGAGTTCGATCTCGCATTTGAAAGGTACTGCAAGGAACATCGGATTGTCTGGGAATACGTGCGTTTTCACCCGGTCACAGGGAACGCAGAAGATTTTGCCGAATGCTATGATCTTCATTATATCGGCCAAATATTCGGCACCGATTTGCAAACGTTTGCAGATCCGGTTCAGGAAGAGTTTTCGGAGACTGCTAAAAAAACGGTCTGGAGAGCTTTAGAGGCTTGCGTCGAATATCGGATTATAGAAAAGCCAAAAAATCTTCATCAGTTTTATAAATTCTATTCTTCTTTTGTTGGGAAAGGCGAGAAGAAATTCAAGGCCGACTTTTTTGGGGAATGTGGAAAATCATTTGGCAAACAGATTGTGCTTGTTGAATCGTTATATAAAGGGCAAGTGATTGGCATGGGATTGAACTTTCTTTCCAACAATGTGTTGCTTACCCACCTGTCTGTAGTAAATCCTTCTTTTTGCTATCTCTCACCGGAGCATATCATGCACTTCGGCCTCACGTTATGGGGAAAAGAAAAGGGCGTTGATCTCATTCTCGATAGCAGCTGGCTGATCGATCCTGTAGCAAGCGACAGGCACCTCTTCAAAAAGCAATTCAGCCAGAACACGAGATTTGACTATTACATCGGGCAGCGGGTTTGGGATAGAGGGATTTACCGGAAGTTATGCGACGTTGCGGAAAACGGGGAGACGGAAGTCTATGATTTTGCTTAACGGGTAAGGATGGAGTGTGGTTGTCGGTTCTGGTTTAGCATTTCGTATATACATTGAGTTTTATAAATGCTAATTTCTATAGTCAAAAATTATAATCCTTATATCACCCTTGATGATATTAGATTGCAAATAGAAGCCTATCCCATTTATTAGTGGGATAAGCTTCTATTTAGTTAAAAAATTGATGCGACATAGATATAGAATTGTAAATATGAATGTGGGAAAGAAACATGCTCGCTATTTTCTAGCATCTATTTATTTTACAAACTGAATTCCTTTCATGACTGTCTTTCGATTTTCTTATCATTAAGTTAACTGTAATTTAACTATAGAATGCTAATGTTAGTAGTAATAAAAACCTACGCTATTGTATAATATTCTTATGAAAAAATCTAAATTTTCTTTAAACTTAAAAATGAGATGAAGGTATACAACTTAAGAAATAGAAGAGCAATGCCTGATTAGAATCTAGAGAAACTGGAATCGGAGTGGTATTCAATGAAAGGGCCAGTTCAAAACAAAAAAAGGCGGGTGTTTTTTGGTGCAGGGGTTCTGCTGGCATTGATCGGGTTTTTTAGTTTTTTCGTATCAAGGGATCAGGCTGAGCCGGGGGACTATTCCGTCACTTCTTTTTCCATATCGCCCGGCAGCGATGAAACAAGAGTGAATTTCTCTTGGCTGACTTCCGGCGATTCTGCTCCAGGCGTGATTGAGTTTGCCAAAGCGGGTGGCGATGCAAAAGCGCAACAAGTCAAAGCCGCAACCCAAAAAGCGGACGGTGAATGGATCGAAAACGAAGCGACCATCAGCGGGTTGGAATCTTCCGCGGAATATACCTATCGCTTCGGGGACGGCGAAGGCAACTGGACCGAAAAAGAGCAGTTTAGAACGCAGGATCCGGAAAACTTCAATTTTATATTGATGGGCGATCCGCAGCTTGGCTCTTCAGGGGATCTGGAAGGGGACGTGGAAAACTGGACCGACACATTGGATAAAGCGCTCTCTACATACCCGGAAAGCAGCTTTATCCAGAGTGCCGGGGACCAAGTGGAAAACGCCGATTCCAAAGAGGAATACAGTGGGCTCTTTTCTCCTGAAGTCCTATCGAAGATTCCTTTGGCCGCGACCGTCGGAAACCATGACCACGGCATTCTCTACAAGGACTATTTCCATATGCCGAACCAAAGCGAGGAACTCGGGGAAACGGCCGACTCTCCGGGAAACTATTATTACACCTACGGCAACACGTTAATCATGAATATCAATACGAACAGCAATGATATAGCAGAACACGTTCAATTTATGGAAGAGACAATAGCCGCTACGGAAAAACAGGATTTCAAGTGGAAACTGATTGTTTTTCACCATTCCATCTATAGCGTAGGGGGGCACGCGTATTCACCGGATATTCTGGCGCTGAGGGAAGGTCTTGTTCCAGCGATCGACAAAATAGATATTGATGCGGTTCTTATGGGGCATGACCATTCCTACGCCAGAACCCATCAGATGAAAGGTTTCTCCCCTTTGAACAACCAAAAGGTCCAGGACGGCGCGGTCATCAACCCGGATGGAACGCTCTATCTAACGGTCAATTCCTCAAGCGGCAGTAAATTCTATGCCTTGTCAGATGAAGAAGAACCGTATGCGGCAGTGAAAGAGCAATTGGATGTTCCGACATTCACCAATGTGGAAATTACTGATAACAGTTTGGAGTTGATGACCTATCGCACGGATACGATGGAAGTGAGCGATTCGTACAAGATTATCAAGGATGAGTCGATCACAGTCGAACTTCCAGGGTTTTGTGACGGTTCCGGTGTTGTTGCTGGTATTAAAGTTTGTCCCTTTGTTGAAAACGATTCAAGTTATTCACTATAAGTGCATATTAGCTGCGTTTAGAAACCTTTTTGGTTTCTGGAGGCGGCTTTTTTTGTGTCTTTTTGCGGAATTTCATGTAAAAAGGTGAGCAATGTATGTAGAGAGTTCAGAAAGTCATGTAAGGAGCTTAAAAGTTCATGTAGAAAAACAAATAGTTCATGTAAGAGAGCGAAAACTTCATGAGGAAAATAGTGGAAGCAACTTATACTGCAAATTGAGGCGGAAATAGTCAAAGCAATAATGAATGCGCTTAATTTTAGTAATTACGGGTAAACTCTAGTAACAAAGTTTAAACAGGAGGGATTTTTAATGACGAGAAAAGGCACGGCGGGTCGCGCACCCCAATCCAATATAGGCGCCAACGACTCTGCAGTCGACAAAGCTGTCAAGAAGGTAAAAGAAGTTTTCGATGGCGAAAACGAAGCAACTAATTACGATGATGTCGATCATGATGCAGAGGCGATAGAGTATAGCAAACGGAAACAGGCAGAGGATAATCGAGAGAACGAATAATTTTTGAGAAGATAGTAAATCACATCTCTGTTTAAAAAAAATTCAGCTTACTTAATCCAGTTGAATGCAGATAAATCCCCCTACAAAAATCACAATGGTTTTTGTAGGGGGATTTTGTGTTTTCTAGATAATTTTATTAGTTATTAATGAACCGCATACAAGGCAAAATGTGAACTGGAGAAATAAAGTTGCTTAATAAAAAAGACCCGCCGGATTATATCACCGGCGGGTCCATGTCTGCCATACTTTACACATTTATTTCTGCAAAAGTATGTACTTATCTTATAAATTATAAGGCAAATAAGATTTTGGTAAAGCTCTTGTAAAAAGAATAGAAAGCTTTACACTAGCATAATTCTATATAAATTCTTGTGTTTTTTTGTCTTTAGTGTTAAATAATTATTATTTTTAACCGTTTTTTAACCTGGGCATCTTAATATGACTTCTATTAAGAAAAGGATAGAAAAGCATTCTCTTCGCCAACAGTTGTTTTTTGAAAGTAAAAAGCTTAAGTTATTGCCAGTTCGTTCTATTTTTAAATACGAAGCCTGTTTTTTGAAAAGATGGGTTCGATACAGAGTACTGCAACGAAAAACCGGTATTTACTGTTGTCCATCAACAGTAGTATAAAAAAGAAAGAAGGTGCAGGGGTGAAAAAGGTATTTATAGTTAGAAAGGTGTTTATGTTGCTGCTGTTAGTGTCATTGGTGTTTGGAACCACAGTACAGGCTCTCGCAAACGGGTTGCCTGCAACAGGGAAGACGGGTACAGACTCGGCTGTTACATCAAAAAGCTCAGTAACGGAGAAAATGACATCTGCAGCTGTAGCGGCAAAGTCGGTAAAACTGAACAAGACTTCTGCAACACTTACGAAAGGCAAAACGCTCACGTTGACCGCAACCATCAGCCCGGGCAATGCAACAAACAAAACCTTGAAATGGAAAAGTTCAAATACCAAAGTTGCAAAAGTAGACAGCAAAGGGAAAGTGACAGCCGTCGGAGCGGGCTCCGCTAAAATTACCGTTACGACCAGCAACGGCAAAACGGCCACTGCAGCGATCACCGTCCCTTACAGCAAAAGCTTAAGTGCGGGAACATGGAAAGCCGGCACCCATTTACCGGCAGGGCGCTATAAAATCACGACAACTTCTTATTCAGGCAATTTGTTCATCGCCGTAGATTCTTACGACCGCTATATAAACGAAATTCTTGCGAGCAATGCCAAAAATGGCGTGACGGCGGTAACAACTGACATTAAAAAAGGCGATGAAATCCAGATTATGGGCCTCGACAAAGTGTTGTTCACCCAAGTAGCCCATAAGAAATCGAACACCTTGCACGCCGGCTACTGGACCGTCGGAAAAGATATCAGCGCCGGAAGATACAAAGTCACTACGACAGACCGCATGGGAAATTTCATTGTAACTAGAGCCCAGTCGTTGATCGCCAATGAAATTCTTTCAGCCAAACGGAGTGATTATTCGGTCACAAGTGTGACGACTACGCTAAAAGATGGGGACCGGATTCAGATTTCTGGGTTGAATAAAGTGAGCTTTGCGAAAAAGTGACAGGTGAAATCGTGGGTAGCTGTTAATAGTAATTTTAAGATATCTGCAGTAGTTGATAAAAAGAAGCGCATCCTAATTATTGCGGGGATGCGCTTTTTTTGTTGTAATACGCTTACCTTAAAAGATGAACGAAATAAGTTTGTATCTTCATACGAAATTTTATTAATTTGAATTGACAGTCTCGAAGGGCAGTCATATAATGCAATTGAATTCAGAATATTTAATTAACAATACGGAGAATTTTTAGTAAATATATTTTTAGAGGGAGTTATGGGTTGTTAAAATTGGTCAGGCAACTAGATTACTTGAAAATTATTTTGAAGTTTTTGCAAAAAGGATGGATGGAAGATGAAGTCTTTGGAACCCATAGGGAAAAAGGAAAAGCTGTATGTGAAAATCGCTCAGCAAATCAATAATGCCATAGAAAGCGATATGTACAAGCCAGGAGACAAACTGCCGACAGAAAGAGAACTGGCTTCGCAGCTGAATGTAAGCAGGGCATCGATTAGGGAAGCTTTGGCTGTGTTGGAGATCATGAATGTGATTGACGTGAAGGTAGGCGACGGATCCTATGTAAAGCAGCGGACTTCGAATTTCCAGTTTGAAACTAAAGACAGCAGCGTATTCGAATTGATCGAAGTAAGGATGTACATTGAATCCGTTATTGTGAAATTGGCAATTGAGCGGGCTACTGAGCAAAACATAAAAGCCATTGAAGCTACAAACGAGGGGTTGAGGCAGACCATAAAAAACCAAGAACGGATAGATGATTTTTTTAGATATGGTGTGGCGTTCCACAAAAAATTAGCCGAGGCAACGCAAAATGATGTTTTGATCCAGATTGCCAACAGCCTTTTTGAGCAGGATGCCCATCCACTATGGCGGCATCTGAATATGAAAGTTTTGCTCAGTTACGAAGCAAGGGAACACCAACTTCATGAACATGAAGGGATTTTGGCCGCAATCAAGACCAAAGATCAGAAAAAAGCTGAAGAACTGATGAAGCACCATATCGAACATTTGAAAAATATGTTTTATGAATAAGAAAAAGATCGGTCTATCATTTTCGTGAGAGGGAGAGAAACTATGCTGGATACTATCATCAAAAATGGGATAGTGGTCAATGCAGATTCAATTGCCGCCGTAGATATCGGGATCAAAGACGGCGTGATTGTGCAAATTGGAGACAGTAGGTATTTCCCGGAGGCCCAGAACGTGATTGATGCTTCAGGTATGGAAGTATATCCTGGGATGATTGATTCTCATGTGCACATCAACTTGAAACTTGGTGAATTTTCTACTCTGGATTCATTTGAAAATGCCACAAAAGCTGCGGCGTTTGGAGGAACGACTACCATTATAGAATTTGCAATTCCTTACGAAGGTGAGACTCCATTGGACGCATTGGAACGGAGGTTCAAGGAGGCGGAAAATCAGTGTTATGTGAACTATTCTTTTCACGGATGTTTTACAGAATCCAATATTAATGAGATTCAACAAGTCAAAGAGCTTATCGGCTTAGGCATACCAAGCATCAAGATGTTTACGGTTTATGATGGCATCGTCCGGATAAACAAAGGTGCCATCTATGATATTTTAAAGGAAATCGCTGCTCATGATGGGTTAGCGTTATTTCATGCTGAGAACAATGAAATCATCACAAGGGAAATAACCAAGCATGTTGAAAAGAAAAACCTTTCACCCGCGGGCCATGCAACGAGCAGGCCGGCAATTGCAGAAGCCGAGGAAGTGGCCAGCCTGCTAGCTCTTATAGAAGACACAGGAGCCTCTGCTTTATTTGTTCATATGAGTACAGGGAAAACAAAAGATCTTCTTGACTATTACAGGGAAGAAAAAAATCTTCCCGTTTTTACGGAAGTATGCACTCATTATCTATCATTAGAAGGAGATGTTTACAGGGAGGAAAAAGGCCAGCTGTATATTTGCAGTCCGCCAATTCGGGAAAAAGAAGAAAAAGAGGCATTATGGCAAATGATTTCTGAGGGTTTGGTGGATTTGGTGAACAGCGATCATTGTTGCTATGATTCAGCACAAAAAAATAAATACAAAGACTATTTTCCAAATGCTCCGAACGGTCTGCCTGGCGTGGAAACAAGAGGAATCGTCTATTACAGTGAAGGGGTCCAGGGAGGACGAATAAACCGGCAGCAATTTGCGGCAACAACTTCGACGAACACAGCGAAAATTATGGGCATGTATCCAAAAAAGGGCAGGATAGATGTTGGAAGCGATGCTGACCTAACAATCATTGATCCCGAATTTATCCAGCTACTCGCATCCGATCAGTTGCATATGCAGACCGACTATACGCCGTTCGAAGGAAAAGAGCTAAAAGGAAGAGTAGTGCACACACTAGTAGGAGGCCAGCATGTCATCGCTGATGGTGAACTCGTAGATGAGCAGTTTCATGGATCCTTTGTCAAAAGAGCAAAACCGATAAAGCAGGAGGGATAACATGACTAGTGCTACTAAAGAGCGGCCCGACCAACCAGGAAAGTCCAATAAACTGAACCTGAGCGGGAAAGACATTATGCCGACAAATGACAGTGAGCGATCGGTTTCTAGCCTGGGCTTTTTCATGATAAGTGTTGGCATGTATGTTCAATTGGTTTCTTTTATCGCAGGAGCGCAACTTTATCCAGGGTTATCTCCAATTGCGATTATCTTATCCGCTGTACTCGGGAATCTTATTGTGTGGGTGCTCCTTGTCTTGACGGGGGACATCGGCCTTAAACATGGCATACCTTATGCAGTATACGCCCGTGCACCTTTCGGTTACCTTGGTGCGCATATTCCAGCGTTGATCAGAGCATTGCCGGCCATTTTCTGGTTCGGTTTCCAAACTTGGCTTGGATCTTTGGCTATCAACGAAATCATGATTGCTTTGACTGGATACTCCAATCTAACTTTGATCATCATCATTTTTGGGGCTTTTCAAATTTACAATACGGCATCCGGTATTAATGCGATTGAAAAATTTGACTGGGTAGCGACTCCAGTGCTTTTCATAACAGGTTTATATATTCTTTATTTTATGATTACGCAATATAATATTACGTTAGCCGATTTTATGACTCCTGGAGAAGGGGGAACTTCCTTTGTAACGGCAATGGCCATCATGGCGGGCGCTCAAATAACTATGGCCGTTAGTATTGCAGACATGACAAGGTTCATGGAAAGAGGAAGGGACGAAAGTTTTTTCAAATTGAACAAAGGAAGTATGCATTCCCAGTTCTGGGGATTGATCATCCCGATGGCTTTGTTTGTGGCAATCGGAATGGTCAGCGGGATTGCAACAGGAGAATGGAACCCTATTACAGTAATGACGGATATCTTTAGCGACAATATCTTCTTATTGGTTTTCGTGTTGGCTGCGTTTGTTATTTTTGCCCAAGTTGCATCCAACACTGGACAAAACTTGATGCCCCCAGGTTATGTGTTCGTCAATCTCTTCCCGCATAAACTGAAATTCAGTACAGCTGTTATAATAGCAGGAATTATCGGCCTGCTGGTTCAGCCATGGCAATTCGCGGAATACGTTTCCACTATATTATTGATTATTTCTTTGCTTCTAGGCCCGATACTTGGAATAATGGTCAGCGACTACTATTTCGTTAGAAAAAGAAAGTTGTCCATTGATGATCTCTATAATGAGCATGGGCAATACAGATATATGAGCAATTTTAACCCTGCGGCTTTTATCGTCTTTGTTCCAGGAATATTATCCGGATTGTTTTTCCCGGACTACGCCTTCTTCATTTCAATGGGAGTCGGGGCGGTCGTCTATTATTTTCTCATGACCAAATGGATCATAAAAAAATATCCGCAAAAAGAAGTGGCAAAATAGGCAGAAGAACAAACCGAACTGCCCCAAATAAAGCAGCAGTGAAACTAACAAATTTCAACTTACTTTACTAGACCTGTAGGCAAGTGAAACTTTTGAAACCCTGTATTATTGACGCTAGGCTGGGATGTCTCATCGGACGAGACCTTCTCTATGACTTCATCTATGGTATAGCGACTATGGCAAAGTACATGGCGATGGACAGTACAATTTCTCTTTTGTCGGTATGTCCCTGTTATGAAACGGCGGCCCCCTCTAGAAACCTTTTGGTTTCTAGAGGGGGCTTTTTAATTTCGATCTACATTGAAAAACAAGCGGTTTTATCTCAAGCGATGATGTTGTCTATCGACTGGCAAGCTGAAATTGCATGCCAAATCATTATTTCCTATAAGGATAAAAAGAAAAAGCCGAAGATGAACTATCTAAAAACACATTGACAGTCTTTTGAAATTAACTATATCATTAGCCCATATTCTGATTATTTAAAAAGTTATAAATGCAGGTAACTGTATAAGTACTTTACAACGACCTATTTAAAAATCATCTAATTATTTCACCACTATGTGCTTAAGGAAGAAAGGAGCAAAACTTTTAACAATCAGATTCATTAAAAAAGAGGAACGAGGTGAATTCCAGTGAAGCAGAAAAAATCGATCAAATTCAAGCTTATGCTGATTTTGATCACATTGTCTTCCGTGCACCTGATTGGAAATTGGGTGACGAATAATGCGAACAGCAACATAAGAGAAGAATATGATCATTACATCAATGAAAATAGGAGGTTAAGCACACTTCCTGTTCTCATAAACGAATTGGCGACCAAATTTGATGTTCTGACGAGAACGAGAAGTAATGAAACAATTAATCAGATTGGGCTGATCAATGATGAAATCTCTTCTATCCTAGAGTCGGTCCAGCCAGCAATCCAAGGGGACAGGGAAAGTCTCATGCATGTCAGGGTTTTATCGAATATGCACCGCTATCAGCAGGAAAAAGCCCACAACATTATCATCGATCAGCAAAACGGCAGTGAAAGCTATAGGGAAGTGGTCTATATCAAGAATTTGTATATTTATATGAACCGCTCTTCACAGTCCTTGATGATGTCTTATCAGGGATCTAGCAGTAAAAACTTTGAAACCACTATGGAGAAAATCAGACAGGAAGAAGTGAGTATCAACTCGATTCTTATTCTTTTCGGGTTTTTCAGCATTATTTTCGCCTTTATGCTTTTGAAGGATATTTTCAGGACTTTGAAGGAACTCTCGACAAATGCAAAGCTGTTGGCTGAAGAAAATTGGCATTTGCCGGATATCCAAGAAATTCAGTATAAAGAACTGGATCATGTCGCAAATGCCTTCAACAAAATGAAAGAGGGCATCAATACGTACATTACGGAACTGAATGAAAAAGCGGAGGTTGAACTTCAACTGCAAAAGCAGAGCCTGATGACCATTGAAAAAGAAAAACTCCTGAAAGAATCGCAACTACTAAATCTGCAAATGCAGATGAACCCGCACTTTTTATTTAATACGTTAAATATGGTTGGCAGAACCGCCATGTTGGAGGATAACCAGTCCACGATAAAATTGATCGAATCAATCTCTGTCATGTTGCGCTTCAATTTGGAGAATGAAGGGAAGATGGTTCCGCTGAGCGATGAACTGAATGCATTGCAGGCTTATATCTTTATCCAAGGAATGCGTTTTCAGGAACGGATCACTTTCTCCATGAACAATGAAGTGGATATGGAACCTTTCCTGATTCCCCCATTAAGCCTTCAGCCAATTGTGGAAAATTGTTTGATACACGGCCTCGATGACACGGTATCAGGGGGAGAAGTGAATATTAACATAAGCGTAAAGGAAGACGCAGCGGAAATTATCATTCAAGACAACGGCAAAGGAATTGAAGAAGAGAAAGTAAAACGCATTTTGAATTCGGAGGATGAAGCGCAATTGCCAAAGGAAAAGAAAAAGAGCATCGGCTTGGCCAATGTGAAAAAAAGATTGGAACTGACCTTCAATCAGGGCGATTTAATGCAAATTTATAGCACCCTGAATAAAGGTACTACAGTGCAAATAAAATTACCAAGGAAGGCAGGATGATTCCATGCTGCAATTGATGATTGTAGAAGATGAAGTGATTGAGAGAAAATCCATCCATTTTATTTTGAACAAGTATTTTAAGGAGAAAATAGAAATTGTCGGCGAAGCCGCAAATGGCATAGAAGCTGTGGAAAAAGCATTGGAAACTAAACCGGATATCATATTGATGGATATCAATATGCCGGAGATGGACGGCCTGACAGCTTCGGCGGAAGTGAAAAAAAAAATTCCTGAATGCGAAATAATCATCTTAACAGCTTACGGACAATTCGATTATGCAAAAAAATCGATTGAAATCGGTATTACCGATTATCTAGTCAAACCGTATTCCAATGAGGATTTCTGCAGGTCGATGGAACGGCTCATTCTGAAAGTGAACCAAAAGAAAAGCGAAACCAGTGATGTGCGGTTATTGAAAAAGCGGACAGAGCGGATGTCCCTTTTTATTGAAAGGGAAATGATCATGGAATTGGTGCATTCCAGAGAAATTTCAATAGATAAAGTGATGCAGCTGAAAGAGTTTTTGGAAATTCAAGATGAAAAATTCAAGTGCCTTATTTACCGTTCCACATTGGAAGAGAAATTCAGCGATGCTGTTATATCGAAAGTCATTGCGAGCTATAAAGCAGTAACGCCCCACATCATCTGTTTTTCATTTTTTAATGAGTTCGTTCTTTTTCTTTTTTCCGATAGCATCGAACAAAAAGCGGCAAGCTCGGTTTTCAAAGATCTTCATATGAGGATACAGGAAGAGCTGAAACAAGTGGACTCATTGCCGACCTTGTTAGGGGAAAGTGCCGTCTATCAAGATGTAGGTAAAATCAATGATTCTTATAAAGAGGCAAAAAAGCAGTTTCAGCGTAATTTATCCCTGTTGAACCAAGAGATAAACAGTAAAAAACCCAATTTATATAAGCAGGAAAATTTGCTTTGCGAAAAAATCTTGAATACGGAAATCCATGAAGCTATGGCCCTTTTAGAAAAAATTCTCCTGGAAATCGTCAGCAAGGGAGAACTGGAACAAATAAAGCGTTATGCCCAGCAGCTATGCATTCTGATTGAAAGACGGGTCATCCAATTTTACGATGGACACTTCAAGCTGAAAGACGTGGACAATGTTCTGAACGAAATTGAAGAGATTGAAGGGATCAAAGAATTGGCGTTTTATATGGAAGAAGTGGTGATTGACCTCATCATGTACATCGAGGAAAAACGGCAGGATCAGCCAAATCGAATGACGGAGAAAGTGAAGCTTTACATAAAAGAGAATTATAAGAATTATGATATTTCCCTCAATCAGATGGCCGACCACATTGGGGTCAGTTCGTTTTACCTCAGCCGTTCTTTCAAGAAACAAGAAGGCATGTCATTTAAAGAATTCCTAACAAAAATACGAATGGATGAAGCCATCCGCCATATGGAAGAGGGGAAGAAAACCATTCAGGATATTGCGTTGGAAGCAGGATATACAGATCCGAATTATTTTAGCAAGGCCTTCAGGAAATACACCGGATTATCTCCCAGAGAATACATGCAAAATTTCAAAAGATAAAAGTTAGGACAAAAAATTCCAGGTATGGCAACTTATCACCGTAGTTATCAGAAAATTCAGATGATAATATTGAGACAGAAACTAAAAGGGGGAGAGAAAATGCAAAGACAGAATGTAAGCGTTAACATTATTGCGGTTCAACGGGATAGAGAGGAAATAGCCATGGCGCTAGAATCTGTGAAAGGGGAGCTGAAGAGATGAGTAAAAACCTGAAAGTGTTCTTATCGCTTTTTGTTGCGATGCTGGTTCTTCTTTTGGCGGCTTGCGGAGGATCTACGACTGAACCGGAAAATACATCCAGCGGAGAAGATTCGCAACCTAAGGCGGATGCAGCAGCGGCAGAAGAGAAATTGGTTCTTAAATTTGGAGAACTTAACCCCGATACTCATATTGTGACAAAGTCGATCTATGAATTCGGAAGGCTGATTGATGAAAAGACGGATGGCCGCATCACAGTTGAAGTTTTTCCTTCCGGACAATTGGGAGATCAGCAGACGATGATTCAATCGCTGCAAATGGGCGCATTGGATCTGTATCGAACAAATCCATCCTATCTATCGGATTTGGGAATGGCGAAAATGAATGTTCTCCATCTGCCGTTTCTTTTCAGGGATGTGGAACACGCTTGGAACGTCATCGATTCACCGATCGGCCAGGAATTTCTGGATGTGATCAACGAATCTGGACAGCAAATGGTCGGGCTGGGTTATTTGGCGGAAAGCCCTCGGAACTTTTTCTTCCGCAAGGAGCCGGTTACGAAACTGGAAGACATGAAAGGGTTGAAGCTGCGTGTTCCGCCTAGCCAAATGTACTTGGACATCGTTGAATCGTTTGGAGCAAGCCCAACTCCGATTGCTTTCTCGGAGCTGTACAGTGCTTTGCAGACGGGGATTGTAGATGGCGCCGAGCAGCCGATCGCAGGCTATGATGCCAATAATTATTCGGAGGTGGCTCCTTACTATACGATGAATGGCCACGAACTTGCGCCAAGTGTCATCCTGGTTTCCGAGCTTACTTGGAATTCGTTGAGTGAAGAAGACCAAAAGTTAATGAAAGAAGCAATGAAAGAAACGGAAGACTTTATGCATAAACTAGGAAAAGAAGAAGATGAGAACTCTCTTAAAACAATGGAAGAAGCTGGTGTGACAATTTCTGAACTGGAAGACCGCGAAAAATGGGTCGAAGCTGTTAAGCCGCTATATGAAAAGTATGGAGCTGAACATTTGGACGTGATCGAAAAAATCCAAGCAACTCAATAAGGCATAAGGGCGATTTCGTAAAGGTTCAAAATCTAGGGATAGAATCAGCAACAAGGAATTTTCCTAGATCCATGATCCAGGAAAATTCCTTTTAAATTGACTAGAAAGGCGGGGAAACCCCATGCCTAATATCAGACGGGTTTATGATCTGTTCTTTTCCACAATTCTTACGATATGCAAAATCATGCTGGCGCTGCAAATCATCATTACCTCCTATATTGTATTCGGAAGGTATGTACTGAACAACACCCCTCCATGGGGCGAACCTGCGATTCTTATGTTGATGGTCTGGTTTTCGTTTCTAAGCAGCGCACTGGCATTCAAGGACAATACGCATATCCGGATGAGCGTCATTGATTTGGTATTGCCCCATCGGGGATTGAAGATTTTTAAACGGATGTATTATCTCCTTACGTTAGCGTTTGCATTGTTTATGGTGAAGGCAGGGTATGAATTGATCCAACTGACTTCCAACAGCATGATTCCCGGATTGAAGATTTCTTCTGCTTGGCTTTATTCATCCGTCATGGTGACAGGGGTCTGTATATTAGTAGCCTTATTTGGGAAAGCGAGGAAAGCAGTATGATAACAGATCCGATTGCAGTCACGATTCTTCTTGGCACCTTTATTGTCCTGATCGTCCTTGGCTTCCACATCGTTTTTGCCATCGGGATCGCTACTGTCGCTACGACGCTCTACATCGATATTCCACTGATGACAGTAGCTCAGAACATGGTCAAAGGAGTCAACGTATACGCACTGATGGCTGTTCCGTTTTTTATCATTGCCGGGGAAATAATGGGTTCCGGGGGCATTTCAAACCGGTTGATCGAGTTCTCCAATTCGCTGGTAGGTTGGGCAAGAGGCGGACTGGCTCAAGTGAATATTGTAGCCAGTATGTTTTTCGGCGGAATATCGGGCTCGTCTGCAGCCGATACTTCCTCGATTGGATCGGTCTTGATTCCGATGATGAAAAAGTCGGGATATGATGCAGAGTTCTCGACTTCGGTTACGATGACAAGCTCTGTTCAAGGAATCCTGATTCCTCCAAGCCACAATATGGTCCTTTTCGCATTAGTGGCAGGCGGTGTGTCAATAGGCGAATTATTTCTGGCAGGGTTGGTTCCAGGTTTCCTGCTCGGGTTGGCGCTGATGGTTTATGTCTACATTCTGGCTATCAAACGGAAATACCCGGTAGGTGATAAATTCAATTTGAAAGCGACCATTAAATCGTTTTGGAAGTCGGTTTTGGGGCTAGGAACTGTATTTATCGTCGTAGGAGGAGTTATTTCAGGAGTTTTTACAGCTACTGAGTCAGCAGCTATTGCAGTGGTATACGCATTGATCATCACCTTCTTCGTCTACCGGGAAATTCCATTGAGAGAAATCAATGGAATTTTGGGAAGAAGCATTATGACCTTATCCATTGTAATGATCTTGGTAGGTGTATCCAGCGCTTTCGGCTGGTTGATTTCTTATCTTAGAATTCCTGCATTTATTGCAACGAGTATTCTTGGTTTTTCTGACAGCAAATTCACTGTCATGCTGATTGTACTGATTCTGCTGTTGATATTGGGCATGTTCATGGATATGGCTTCCTTGATCCTGATCATGACTCCGATCCTTTTGCCGATTGTCGTACAAGTAGGCGTAGATCCGGTTCATTTTGGAGTCATCATGATCTTGGCATTAGGAGTCGGTCTGGTGACGCCGCCAGTAGGTTCGACGCTATTTATTGGCAGTGCTATCGGAAAAGTGAGCATTGAAAAGCTGTCGATTGCGATGCTGCCTTTTTACGGGGTTATGGTCGCGACCTTGCTGATTATTACCTTTATCCCTGATATCGTCCTGTTCTTGCCTAACTTGCTGGGGGATAAATAAAAATGTCTGAAGATTGGGGTGGGGATATGAAAAGACCTATTAAACGAATTTCCGCTGAAACCTTTTCAAAATATGGCGGCGTCTTGGGAGAGCAGGGAGCTGCAGCAGGATTCGAGGTTTTTTTCGATGAAGACGAAAAGGTCGGTTGGAGGTTGGCCGTCTCTACTTTTGAAAATACAACGATCGAAAAATTGGCGCGCCATCCGAATACGGTAGAAAGCTTCTCGCCGCTTCAGGGAATTTCACTCCTTTGCGTATCCAATTCTGAAGTGCCTGAGGAAGTTGCTGCATTTTTGTTGGACAGACCAATTTTTCTTCACAAAAACATTTGGCACGGAACGCTAGCTTTATCGGAACAAGCCGTTCTTTCAATTTGTGAGAACTCGTACGTGGAATCGGAAGAATATGAGCTGGAAAATCCTTTTGAAGTATCCGTGACAGGAGGCGTATAAGCCATTGGAAATCTTTCCTGGTGTCCATAGAATTGAAGTGCATTATCACAATCGCTACCTGTTCCAGCATATTTTGGTTGGAACAGACAATCTTCTTTTTATCGATTCTGGAGTGGCTGCAACTCCGATGGAGGCAATCGGGCCATATGTTGACAAGGAAAAAATAGTGGAAGAACAATCCCCGTTTTTACTGGTCACGCACGGGGATTCGGATCATAGCGGAGGAAACGCGGCATTGAAAACGTTATTCCCGAAACTGAAGATAATGGCGCACCGATTCGACAGCGAGAATATTGAAGATCCAAACCAGCTTTTGAAGAATCGGTATAACGAACTGGAACATCTGGGTTTGGCTTATAGCGAAGAAAAAAACAAGCAGTCCTTAAAGAATATGGGAGAAAAATGCAGCGTAGATATCGCCTTGGCCGGAGAGGAAAGTTTCCGGTTGTCAGCCGACTGGAAAGTCCAGTTACAGCATTCACCGGGACATACGAAAGGGCACATGATGGTATATGATCCAAAAAACCGGATGGCCATTGTTGCTGACGCCATACTCGGAAAAGGAGTTCCGGCAAGAGAGGGAGGCTTGGCTCTATGCCCCACCAACCGCTATCCCGGGATGTATCTTGAGACCATTACGGAGATAGAAGCTCTGGATATTGACCATCTTCTGACAAGCCACTTTCCGCTCATTTCCGGAAAAGAAGAAATTGCTCGCTTCGTAGCCGAAAGCAGGGAGTTTGTTGCTATGGTGGATGCTTACATCTTAAACGAAGTTGAAAAAGAAGGTTCTGTTTCTGTTAGGAGTTTGATCGATCATGTAGGAAAGAAACTGGGGGATTGGCCGGAGGAAAAAAATTTCGATTTGTTTTATTGCCTCCAGGGCGGACTCGAAGAACTGGCCCGGCAGGGAATGGTGAAGCCAGTAGAGAACGGGCAAGAAATTGTTTGGCAGAGAAGAGATTAGGGTGGTGCGGATATGAAAACAGCGATTGTTACAGGAGGCGGTTCCGGTATTGGAAAAGCCATTGCAAAAGAACTGGCCCAGGAAGGTTACCGGGTAGTGCTGGGCGACCGGAACGAAGATAATGCCGCATTGGTGGCAGAGGATATCAATAAAAACGGGGGAGAAGCGCGCGCACTATTGGTGGATATCGCAGATGAAGAATCCATTATCCAAATGATCGAAAAGACTGTGGAATGGACAGGGAAAATTGATCTGCTGGTGAATAATGCGGGAGTGAATTTTCGGTATAGCGTTGAAGATTGCCCGCCCGATGAGTTCGATCTTTGTATCGCGATCAATCTAAAAGGCCATTATTTATGTTCTAAGCATGCGATTCCTTTAATGAAAAAAGAACCCGGTGCAAATATCGTGAATATCGCTTCTACACACGCGATCCGTACGCAGCCGAACTTTTTTCCTTATAACGCTACAAAAGGCGGCATTATCAGCATGACGAAAGGGATGGCGATCGACTTGAGCAAAGACGGGATCAGGGTGAATGCCGTGTGTCCAGGATTCATAGAGACAGCAATCATGGATCCGGAGTTCTATGAAAAAAGCGGTTATTTAGAGAAGGTGTTGCCTTACCATCCTGCAGGGCGCATCGGGCAGCCGGAAGATATTGCGTATGCGGTAGCTTTTCTGGCATCCCGGAAAGCGTCGTTCATCAATGGAGAGGCGCTGGTCGTGGATGGTGGAAGAAATTCATTGACCTACACCTTGCAGTAGGTGATGGCTGATGGATCCGATTAGTCACCGCAATTCCATCCATATCTCTGTCGATGATGTGATCGAAATGCTTCGGGAACTGGAGCAGCGTAAGTACGGATCAGTATGGGACCACCCGGCTTTTTCGTTTTTTCGACAACTTCACGAGCAGTATGGTGCTGTTTTTTCGCTGTACTGTTTTTACTCCAGAAATGACGGCCGGTGGAACTTAGACAGAATGCCGGAACACTTCAAGGGAGAATTCGAGCAATCTTCAGGATGGCTGCGATTTGGGTTTCATTCTTATGGCTATGAAACCAAGTACTGCTTGTCCAATGAAAGCCTGTCGGCAAAAGAAGCGCTCGACCATTATTCCATTATTACGGATGCTATTTGCAGGTTTGCCGGTGTCCAAGCCCTTGATAGTGTCCCGAGAATCCATTTCTATTATGGAACACGGGAGAAAATCAGGGTCTGGAGAGATGCAAAGCATGGAATTACAGGATTGCTGACGGCAGATGATTCGAGAGACGAGGTCTATTATTTAGATGGATGCCAAAGGGAACAGCTGCTAGAAAAGGAACGTTATTTTGATGCTGATGAAAAGCTTTTCTTCATTAAAACAAATTTGCGGCTGGAGAATGAACCAGCTCCTGTTCTGAAGCTGGAGGCCAGGAAAAATGCTTTTCATGACCGGGAGCATAGCCAGTGTATTTTTACGCATGAAAACCAGTTGGATTCCCCGGAAATCAAAAAGAAGATAATGGACTGCTGCGAATGGGCAAATGTGAACGGCTATAAATTCGGGTTTCCGATGGATGCATTGCCGGATTGCCGGAAAGGAGATGCCAATGCCGATACATCCCGAAATTCAAAAATTCCTGGAAGCCCAACCGGTTCCTGAAGCTGGCCATATTCCGGCTTTGGAAGAACTTCGCATGAGAAACAAGGAGATGACGGTTCCTTTCGAGCAGCGGCCGCCTGTCTTTTCGGTTGAGGATATGCAAATTCCACTGGAGAAGAGATCCATTGCCATCCGCGTCTATACACCGGAAGGACAAGGGCCGTTCCCGCTTTTTCTCTATTTCCACGGCGGCGGTTTTGTTTTGGGAAATCTGGATACGCATGATGTGATTTGCCGTAAACTTGCTAACTCTAGCCAACATAAAGTGGTTTCAGTAGACTATCGGCTGGCTCCTGAATCGCCATTTCCTGCAGCACTCGAGGATTGTTATGCAGCACTGGAATGGCTATGGCTAAATGGCGATAGACTGGACGGCGACAGCTCCCGCATCAGCATCGGGGGAGACAGTGCCGGGGGAAACCTGGCGGCGGCTGTCTGTATAATGGCGCGTGACCGCCAGAAGAGCATGGTATCGAAGCAAGTCCTGCTCTACCCTGTAATCGATCATTTCCAGGCAGGTGAAGAAACGGTCTATGATTCTTATTATCGATTTGACCAGCATGGATTGTCTAGGATGAGAATGAGCCTTTTCTGGCAGCATTATTTAAAGACGCCAGGAAGAGGAAATCATCCGTACGCTTCGCCTATAAGGGCCGAAAGCCTCCAAAATCTTCCGGCATGCCTGGTTATTACGGCAGAATATGACATTCTGCGGGATGAGGGAGAACGTTATGCTGAGCGCTTAAAGCATGAAGGAACCCCTGTTTTTCACAAAAGGATACAGAGGATGAACCATGGCTTTTTAAATCGTTTTCATAGGTTGGAAGAATCGGAGGAGGCATTCCGTTCGATAGCTGAATTCTTGAACCAACCGGGTGGAGACTCTGTAGGAAATAGAGACGGACAAAAAAGTGGTGCTCAAAAATAAAGGAGGTTTTTACATGGATTACAAAAGGTTCAGCAAAGAGTTGGAAACAATTTCAGGAATCAGCCTTACACCGTTCAAGGAAGGAACAAAAGAAATCGACTGGGATGCGTTAAAAGAGAATATCGAATTCTTGATCGCAAACGGAGTTGAAGTGATTGTTCCGTGTGGAAATACGAGCGAGTTTTATGCTTTGACCATTGAAGAGGCAAAAGAAGAAGTGAAACGAGTGGTGGAGATCGTCAACGGTCGGGCAAAAGTGGTGGCTGGCATCGGCTATTCGATGAAGACGGCCATAGAGCTTGGGAAAGATGCGGAACAAGTGGGGGCGGACGCTGTGATGATACATATGCCTGTTCATCCTTATATCACAAATGAAGGCTTGACCGACTATTTTAGAGGAATAATCGAAGCCCTCAATATCCCTTCTTTGATTTACTTCAAAGATTCTTCAATCAGCGATACCGTCATCAAGCAACTCGCTTCCCTGGACAAGTTAGTGGGAATCAAATACGCCATCAATGACTTGCCGCGTTTTGCCAAAATCGTTGCTGAAGTTCCGGCAGAAGAAAACAACCTCACGTGGATTTGCGGAACAGCCGAAAAATGGGCGCCATTTTTCTTTAATGCCGGAGCTAAAGGATTTACTTCCGGCCTTGTTAATCTCTATCCGCAAAAATCTTTTGAGCTGTTGACTGCTTTGCAGGAAGGAGATCAGGAAACAGTTTGGAAACTATGGCGAGAAGTGCTGCCGTTTGAAGATCTGCGTGCCAAGTACAATAACGGCAATAATGTGGTCGTGATAAAAGAGGCGATGGAATTGGCAGGATTAAGAGCAGGCGTCACAAGAGAACCTGTGGGTCCGCTGGATGCAACCGACAGGCAGGCAGTTATGGATTTGCTGGAAGCATGGGGTTTTGAATTGAAAAGTGAAAATATGATTTCGAAAGGCTGAGAACTGGAAGTATTAGGACTGATCGGAATTGAAAAAGGGGGAAAAGCGATGATAAAAATAACGGATTTAAGACTTACTGTAGTCGGAATTCCAAGGCATACGGGTTTTGTCAATAAGCATGTGATTGTGGAACTGTTCACTAACGAAGGAATTACAGGAATCGGTGAAATGTCCGATTTCTCGCATCTGCCTCGCTATGCCGTGGATATCAAGGACTTGGCCAATGTTTTGAAATCGATGCTGGTCGGCAAAAATCCTTTTGATATTTCGTTGATCAACAAAGAGCTGCTGGATAATTTTCCGGAAGCCATGTACTACTATGAAAAAGGGAGCTTTATCCGGAATGGGATCGATGCCGCTTTGCACGACCTCTGCGGGAAATATCTCAATATCTCTGTCGCCGAGCTGCTCGGTGGCAGGTACCAGGAAAAAATCAAAGTTTGTTATCCGATATTCCGCCATCGCTTTATAGAAGAAGTGGAAGAGAATTTGGAAGTGGTGCGGCAGCGGTATGCTCAAGGGTTTGATGTGTTCCGCTTATACGCAGGGAAAAATGTGGACGCGGATGAAGCCTTCTTAGATGCTGTCCAGCAGGAATTCGGTTCCGAAGTCAAGATAAAGTCATTGGATTTCAGCCATTTATTGGATTGGAAAGAATCTTTGAAAATTGTAAAAAGGCTGTCGAAATATGACTTTGAAATGGTGGAAAGCCCGGCTGTCCGAAATGATTTCGATGGACTTTACCACATTCGCACCCGCATTGATCACCCAATCAGTGAACATGTTTGGAGCAACCGGCAGCAATACGAGATGATCAAGCGTGATTCGGTTGATATCTATAACATCTCACCTATCTTTATCGGTGGAATAACAGCTGCAAAGAAAGCGGCTTCTGCTGCAGAAGTAGTAGGGAAAAGCGTCCTTTTAGGGACGACCCAAGAACTCTCGATCGGTACTGCTGCCATGGCGCATCTGGGCGGCACATTATTGAATCTCAATTATACTTCTGATCCCACAGGACCTGAATTATACGTCGGGGATGTCGTGAAAAATAAAATTCAATATATTGATGGGTATTTGCATGTACCGGATCGAAGTTTGCCAGGATTGGGCGTAGAGTTAGATTGGGATTTAATAGAGAAATATAGAATCGATGATTTAAGTTGGGGAGACGTGACGGTACACCAGCTCCAGGATCGAACTGCACAAGTGAAATAAAGAGAAAAAGAGGTTTAGAGCCTTGCATTTTCAGCAGAAAGTATGCAGAACGTTCATATAGCCCGGGTCTTAAAACCAAGGAGGGATAACATGACAGTAAACACAGAAACGAAAACGTACATGAACTATATTAACGGTGAATGGAAAGTATCCGATACAGGCAAGACTAGCGACAGTTTCAACCCGTCTAATAGCCAGGAAGTGCTCGGCTCTTTTCAAATGTCATCCGCCAACGATTTGGATGAAGCAGTAAAAGCGGCAAAGGCTGCTCAAAAAGCCTGGCGCAAACTCTCCGGTACAGCAAGAGGCGATTTTCTTTTCAAAGTGGCAGCTGTCCTGGAAGAAAAGACCGAATATGTAGCAGAAGCGATGACCAAGGAAATGGGCAAGACCTTCACCGAAGCAAAAGGAGAAACGGCGCGCGGCGTCGCCATTCTTCGGTACTATGCAGGTGAAGGCATGCGGCCTGTAGGAGATGTGATTCCTTCATCCGACAGCGAAGCGTTGATGTTTACAACACGGACCCCCCTTGGGGTAGTTGGCGTCATCACTCCTTGGAATTTTCCAGTAGCCATTCCGATATGGAAAATGGCACCAGCGCTTATTTATGGAAACACGGTTGTTCTAAAGCCGGCAAGCGATACGGCTGTCACTGCCGCGCGTGTAATCGAATGCTTCCATGAAGCAGGATTGCCGAAAGGCGTTGTGAACATGATCACGGGTTCTGGGTCAGTCATAGGTCAAGGCTTGGCGGAACATCCAGGTGTGGACGGCATCACCTTTACAGGATCCAATGCAATAGGAAAGCAGATTGGGCGTGCAGCACTTGATCGTGGCATCAAATACCAGTTGGAAATGGGCGGAAAAAACCCGGTTATTGTCGCAGATGATGCAGATCTGGATTTGGCAGTGGCTGCGACAATCAGTGGGGGATTGAAATCGACAGGCCAAAAATGCACAGCGACCAGCCGGGTTATTGTCCAGCAAGGTGTCTACGAAGAATTCCGTGAAAAACTGATTCAGAAAGTGTCAGAGATCACCGTCGGAAACGGGATGGAAGACAGCAGTTGGATGGGGCCGGTAGCGAGCAAAAACCAATTGGATAATGTCCTGTCCTATATCGAAAAAGGCAAAGCGGAAGGTGCAGAACTGCTTCATGGAGGAAATCGCGTGACGGCTAACGGGCTCGGCAACGGGTATTTTGTCGAACCGACGGTTTTTGATAAAGTTACAGCTGACATGACCATCGCCCGGGAAGAAATTTTCGGTCCGGTGCTGGCGTTGCTGAAAGTGGAGACGTTAGAAGAGGCAATAAAGTTGGCTAATGACTCGGAATACGGATTGAGCGCTTCGATTTTTACGACGAATATCGGCAATATGCTGGAATTCATCAATGATATGGAAGCCGGGCTTGTCCGTGTTAATGCAGAAAGCGCTGGCGTGGAATTACAGGCTCCATTTGGCGGTATGAAGCAGTCAAGCTCTCATTCCCGTGAACAAGGGCGTGCCGCCATCGAATTCTTTACGTCGATCAAAACGGTATTTGTAAAAAAATAAAAAAGTAGTAATTTAGGCGAAAGGCTGTCTGCTGCTTTCAGATGGAAAATCCAATTAGTATAAAGTCACTTTACCGACAACAACTTAGTTTTTTTCTGCAATTGCATACCAGTAAACCCCTATCCTGAAATTTTAATGTTTTTAGGACAGGGGTTTTTCTGTTTACTGGATTACTGGGTCTCCATAATCATACTTAAAACAGAAGCACCACAGTTTAATGCCGTCACTTCCACTTTTAGGGCAGATGAGAATTGCCAAATCTTGATTCAGCAGTTTTAAGTGTAAATTGGAAAATCTTCTTCCACTACGGTTTCAAAAAAGCTGTTTATTATACAAGGTGATTCATTTTTATGCTATTTAAAATCAGAAGAACGTAGTTTTTAAAAATAGTTTAACCCTATTTTGCTCAATGATATTATTACATTTAGGTAAATTGAATCTATAAGAGAGAAGGAAGTGGACAATATAGAAATAAGCTTGTGCATAAAAATGCACAAGGATTGAAAGGGTATGTTGGCAAACAATTTGTAAGGGGGAAGAAAGATGAACGCAACATTAGCACCATGGAAAGCGGTTACACTTATCGCCGTATCAATCGCTATCATATTCGGAGGTATTATCTTTATAGATGCAGAATCAACCATTGTGTTGCTTGCTGCTGGAACGGCTCTTATTATTCTTAGTTTGCTTTGGGGCATCAAATGGGATGCAATAGAGAAAGATTTGATGGAAAACTTGCGTGCTATGTTTACACCAATCCTTATCCTGCTCGCAGTTGGCTTGATGATCGGAATATGGATGCTGGCAGGCACCATCCCTGTGATAGTTTACTACGGGTTGCTGCTGATCAAACCGAGTGTATTTTTGTTTGTAGCCTGTCTCGCCTGTGCGTTGATGTCCGTTATGGCGGGAACATCTTGGGGAACGATCGGGACGATTGGTGTTGCTTTTATGGGCGTCTCTGTCGGCTTGGATATTCCGCTTCAATATACGGCAGGCGCTGTCGTTGTCGGAGCACTTTTTGGCGATAAGATGTCGCCCCTATCGGATACGACCGTCATGGCTGCCGCTGTTACGGATGTGAAACTGGTGGACCATATTAAACATATGCTTTACACCACGGTTCCTGGACTGGTCATTTCGTTGATCCTTTTTCTGTTTTTGGGCTTTCGGGTCAGCGGACAAGTTGAGAACGAGCAAATCACCAGCATTCTGAATACGCTGGAAACGAATTTCAACTTGAATCCGTTGCTTCTGTTGCCGCCTTTCGTCATTTTATTCTTGATCTATAAAAACAAACCGACGTTGCCTGTTTTTGGTGTGGGGATCCTGTTAGGCGCTTTGCTTGCAATTATCTTCCAAGGAAACGGATTGGCAGAAATCGCGGTTGCGTTGAATGACGGATACACCGCTTCGACAGGCGTGGAAGTAGTGGACCGCATGTTGCAGCGCGGTGGGCTTTCCAGCATGCTCGGAACAGTTGCGCTATTGATTGCAGCGGCCATTTTCGGTTCACCGCTGCGGACTGCCGGAGTGATTGATGTAATTTTAAACGGCATTCAAAGAGTCGTGAAAACAGGAAAAGGCATCATGTTATCGAGCTTATCGCTCCATTCCTTCCTTTTCATCATTACAGGAAGCTACTATGTAACGTTTGCAGTACTAGGACCGATGATGAAATCGATGTATGATCAATACGGCTTGCACCGCAAGAACTTTTCAAGAACACTGGAAGACACCGGAACTGCATTGGCGCCGTTGATCCCGTGGAGTGTAACGGGCGCTTTCATCGCCGGAACACTTGGCGTTCCGACACTGCAATATGCACCTTTTGCTCCGATGCTTTACCTGGGCATCGTTTTTGCCATCATTTACATCCTTACCGGTTTTGGCATTGCAAAAGTTGATTCTCCGGCAACTGAAAAAGAAAAACCGGTAGCTGCGAAAAAAGCTTTGCAAAGCTGATTGGGGATTAGATAGCTCACTTCTGTACTAAAATATGTTCTATAGTGAAATTAGGAAGCCAATCCCGGAAACCTTAACGATTTCCGGGATTGGCTTTTTTCAATTTATTAGTAATGTGTAAATTACACTTCTATACACTATTAATTTACTTATCAGTGACTCGAAAGCATATAAAATAATGAAAATAATTCATTAAATTAGAAATGGTTTCTTTTTAAAATAACAGCGGCTTTAAGTTTTCTTAATTTCATCTAAATTAAGTGCCTGTCATGATAAAACAGCGAAAAAGCGTGCGTCGGTAAACACCACCGTATTAAATACTTCTGTCCAAGTGACCCCAACTGATTTTGATCAGCTGAAAGTCAGCTGGCATGAAGTGCCTGGCGCAAGTGGTTATGATATATACCGCGCCTACTTCACAAAAAACTTCAGCAAAATCGCAACAGTGAAAAAAGCAGTATCCTGTCTTATAGGGATAGAGATGTCTGGTTAGGAAGTATCTATTATTATAAAGTTCGTTCTTATCGGATCGTGAATGGCAAAAAAGTATACGATTATTACTCAAGTGAAGGAAGCGGATCATCTGAATTAAAAGAAGTTGCTTCTATTAAAGCGGTTCCATCAGGTTACAACAAGATCAAACTTAGCTGGTCTAAAGTCAGAGGCACAGGAGAATATGCGGTGTACCGGGCAACTGAAAAAATGGAACGTATAAGGAGATTAAAACAGATGGCTGCATATTTAACTGCAGCTATGAAGATACAGGATTGATGGCAGGTAAAACCTATTATTACAAAGTGAGTGCATACATGTTTTCTAACAGAAAAGATTTATATGGACCGTATTCACGTATAGTCAGTGCCACTCCTGTATTAACCGAACCGTCCAAGATTTCAATAGAGAAAGCGAGCAGCACGTCCATTAAAACTTCCTGGAGCAAGGTGAGCGAGGCGAGCGGGTATGAGGTGTACCGGGCAACTATCAAGACAGGAACCTATACAAAGGTCAACACCCGAAATTCAGGATCTTCAGTAAGCTATACGAATATCAGTCTCGGCAAAGGGAAAACTTATTTCTATAAAGTGCGGGCCTACCGGATCGTGAATGGCAAGAAGATTTATAGCTCATATATGGCAATTGTTTCATCAAAATTATAAAAGTGGCTTCTCCTATTTATTGATAGGAGAAGCTGTTTTTTTATTTGAAAGAGTTCCTGTCAGTAAAATAAAAAGAAGTTGTTAACAAAAAAAAGAAAATAACTGGTTAAAAAAGACTAGTAGTTTTTGCTTATTAATTTTATAATAAATATTAACTAGTTAATGGCGGTGTGACTAAACACAATGTCTCGTATGCAAGTGGAATTGCTGTCTTGTACTTCGAGTTGTCTTTTGAAATCAATCAAAGGTATTTCCTGCTAGTAGCAGCAATATAAAACAAAAAACGAAAGAAGGTAAATCTGTGAAAAAGAAAAGTTGTTTGAAGGTATTATCTGTACTGGTATTGTTCCTATCAATTTTAGTGAGCAACACTGTACATGCGGAAAGTCTTAGTACATTAAAACAAGGCGTGTATAAGGTAGGGGAACATGTTCCTGCTGGTCTTACTAAACTAAGCGTTCCATCGGGCATGGCTGATGTTTTTGTAACAAGAGCTGGTATTGATATAGTTTGGGAAACTATTGATAGTGAAAATATTTTTTATCCTAACCAAATAACGGTCAAATTAAAAACAGGGGACCTGATCGAAGTTTACCCCTTTTCAACGAGAACAACTGTTCAAGTTGCAAAAGCTCCGGCAGTGGATTTGAAAAAAATGGCTAGTGGATTGTACGAAGTTGGTGCTGAAATTCCAGCAGGAGCTTATTTGCTTGACGTTGATCAGGCAAAAAACAACATATATGAAAACTATATCTATGTCTATAACGCTCAAAACGAAATTATTAAGGAACTTGAGCTGCATCCATCCGCTGCTCCTGTTGAACAGAAGTTAACGGCAGGACAAAAAGTTTACATCTCTGAGCTTGCAGGTACAATGCTTTTTAAAGCGAAAGCCATTATTCCAACAAGCATTAAATTGAGCAAGACATCTTTAGCAATCACTCCAACCCAAACGTACAAAGTAACGGCAACTGTTGCACCTTCGGATGCTACAAACAAAGCGGTCACTTGGAAAAGTTCAAATACAAATGTCGCAACGGTTGATGCATCCGGAAACATCAAAGGAATCGCCAATGGATCAGCGACCATTACCGCAACTTCGAAAGCTACTTCAAAAGTAGTGAAAAGTTTGACGGTAACTGTATCACCGAAAACAGTCAAGCTTAATAAAACCAGTTTAACGGTTACAAGAGGCTATGCCAGCACTTTGACTGCAACAGTATCACCGATTGACAGCCTGGATAAAACGGTCACTTGGAAAAGTTCGAATACAAATGTCGCTGTTGTCGACAGCAAAGGCAAAGTAACAGGCAAAGCAAACGGAACGGCGACGATTACAGCTACTGTCAAAAATGCTAAAGCCGTAACGGCGAAAGTGACGGTTATCCCGCCAGTCGCTGCTACGTCCGTGAAGATGAGCCAATCTACTGCAACGCTATCAAAAGGCAAAGCCCTTACGTTAACGGCTACAGTAAGCCCAAGCAACACGACAAACAAAACCTTGGTATGGAAAAGCTCGAATACTAACGTAGCGAAAGTCGACGCCAAAGGTAAAGTGACGGCCATTGCTGCAGGAACCGCTAAAATTACCGCTACAACAACAAACGGCAAAACAACAACTGCAACAATTACAGTGCCTAAGTAAAATTTAAGTTTAGCTGCCATGCCATTAAGTAAAAACTAGTTTCGGCAATTTGATTGTTATGGTGACTTAATTAAACGAACAAGTAAAAAGGCCTCAGCTTTTAAAAGCTGAGGCCTTTTTGTGTTTAAGTATACTTTGAGAATTTATTTAAGATAAATAACATAGATCAAATACAAATACGATTAGTAAAAAACACCAATAAAGTAAATAGAAAGTTTATAAAGAAGTGAAAGAATAGGACTTTTTTCTAAAATAATATACTGATAAAAAATCCATAGAAGGAAGAAAGGAGTGTTTTCCTTTAGTTTTATTGAAATAGGATTAATTCAAGATATAATTAACATTGGTATTTTTTTGGCAGTTGACTCTAGTATCAAAGATTCATCACATAGATTACATAGAACAAAAATATTGTTTTTAGATAGGGGGAATTGTCATCATTGGAGTTAAAGAACGAGATCCTTTTTTAGATAATGCAAAATTCATTCTTGTCTTTTTTGTTGTTTTTGGCCATTTTATTTCACAAGTGCAATCGCATCATTTGTTTATTAAAGAAATGAACAATTTCTTGTCATTGATTCGAATGCCTGCATTGATTGTAATAACAGGTTTTTTATCAAAAAACTTCAATCGCCCTGGTTACATAGAAAAAACAGTGAAGACATTGCTGGTTCCTTATATGATTTTCCAAATTATCTTTGCTTACTATTATTATTTGTTATACAACAAAAATGTATTTACTTTTGATTTTTTTCAGCCGCAATTTACTATGTGGTTCATTCTCAGCTTATTTATCTGGAAGTGCTTGTTGTTCATCTTTACGAAAATCAAACATCCCCTTTTATGGGCTATTGTTGTAGGAGTTGGCATTGGGTACGTTGAATCAGCCGGCCATTACATGAATGTCCAGCGTACATTAACGTATTTCCCGTTCTTCATGCTCGGATTTTACTTGAAAAAAGAGCATTTTGAGATTGCGAAAAAGAGGTCAGCCCGGTTAGTTGGATTTGTTATTTTCGCTATTCTCTGGGTGGTCGTTACTCAATTTCCCGCAGGAGAAGTTCAATCCTGGTTAGCAGCCCACCGCTCTTATGTGACAAATGGGCATGGACAATGGTATATCGGATTGAAGCAATTAATGTTCTATTCATTTTCACTTTTGGCCGGGTTTGCATTCTTGTCTTTTGTTCCGCAAAGAAAAACATTCTTTACTCATATGGGAAGAAGAACCGCCTATATCTATATTCTTCACGGAGCCATCGTCCGGACACTATATGTATATGTGATTGAACCTGAAGAATTTACGACCGTATGGCATTACTTCCAGTTGCCTGTATATGCCATTGTTTTAGTATTGGTTCTTGGATCTAAACCTGTGAATATAACGATGAAGTTTCTTATTGAAGGCAACATTGTCGACTACGTTTCAGCCCCAATCAAATGGTTGGCTAAAAAAGCTGAGCCAACCGTTCAAAAAATGTGGTCAGGTTTTGCCAAATGGATTAACAACTTGGAAAAGCCTATAAATGAACGATGATTTGCTTTACAATGGATATTCAATGCAAAAGAGTGCTTAAAGGCACTCTTTTTTTAGAACCTGGTTTTATCAAAGGTATATACAATAAGATTTAACCTCCTATCTCCAATATGATATATGAGATTTTCGTAAACAAAATCAGGGAATCACAAAAATGATATTTTCCAATCTAATCATCGGATGTGAGCGCAATTGGTCATTGTTGAAATATTAAATGTTGTCTTGCCGGTCTTCTTATTGATGGGTGTCGGTTTTATCATTGGCAAGTACATGAAGATTGATTCGAAGTCGCTATCCGACTTGTCGATTTATGTGTTCAGCCCCGCTCTTTTCTTTTATTCCGTTTCAACTTCTGAGATGGATATGCGTGATTTTGGACAGGTTATCCTCTTTGCTTTTTCGTTGTTCCTTTTGTTTGCAGTGCTTATTTACGTAATCGGAAAGATTTTCAAATGGGAAACGGCTTATCAAAATACATTGATGCTGGCCAGCGGATTTCCGAATGCCGGAAATTACGGGCTGCCGATCATCTTGTTCGCTTTTGGGGAGGAAGGAGTGGCAATCGGCATTATCTATTTGGCGATGCAATCGTTTTTAATGAATTCGGCGGGTGTTTTCTATGCATCGAATCACGCGCAAGTGCCGAAAAAGGACATTGTCCTGACTGTCATTCGCATGCCGGGGGTTATCGCAATTTTGTTGGCATTCGCACTGAAAGTCACTGGTATTACAGTGCCGCAAGCCATTGAGAATGCGACGGGGTTGCTTGGACAGGCTTCGATTCCGTTAATGCTGACGCTTCTTGGCGTCACGTTAGCATCGATTCAGATCAAGAACGTTCTCGCGTTTATCGGAACAGCGACCGTATTTAAGTTGGTTGCCATGCCGGTCCTTGCTTTCCTGTTGCTTGGATGGATCTATCCACCAGGCTCATTAGAAGCTAAAGTTCTCTTGATTGGTGCTGCCACGCCGACCGCTGCAACTACGACGTTGCTCGCCATTAAATTCGGGATGAACCCGGATATGGTATCGAGCGCCATGTTCATCAGCACCATAGCGAGCATTATAACGATTCCAATTTTGCTGTTAATGTTATAAAGACGTACTCATAAAAAGAAGCACCTCTCCAGATTCTGGACTAGGTGCTTTTTTTCTGTTGGAGACATTCCTATGAATCACTTCTCCATAAAATTGAATACTTTAAACGACTCTAACAACTTCAATTTTCTTTTCATACTCCGGTTTAACAATAATTCTTGGTTTTTCAATTACAACTGTTGCATTATCCGGAATATCTTGAAATACAACGCAGTTTGCACCAATCTTAACGTTATTGCCAATGATAATATCTCCAACAATTTTTGCTCCGGCACCTATAAAGCAATTTTCCCCAATGGTAGGGGCTTTGCCATCGTGGTTATCGCCAATCGTCACTTGTTGATGAAGAACGCAGCCTTTGCCAATTCTTACATTCGGATGAATGATGATGCCGTTCAAACCATGGGGCAATTGAGGGGGCTCTGAGAAAAAAGCGCCTTGGCCAATGTTTGTACCAAATGAGGCATTATTAAAAGCGTCCATTCGTTTGATGCGGAAAAGGTAAATCAGTTTAACGATTGTAGGAGCGTTTGAGTTTGGATCTATGACAGATTTTCTCATCTTCCAATACTTAATGTCGTCATAATGCTGGACAAAATTCATGGCCATTTGAACAAATTTGCTATCTGTGTTTAAGTTCATCTCGACTGCCCCAATTCTATATGGAATATGAAAAATTCTGTAGCTTGAATAAACGCATGATTTTTTGTCTTATTTTCCAGTAAATTATACAAGAAGACATTCTTGTTTTCACAATAATATTAGGTAATATTATCTAGTTAAATTTAACTTATAATAACATAGGGATTATTAAAATAGTATTAACTTTCGATGTTTTTTCTTCCGCTTTATCACGGTTAACTTCAGTAACGAAAAAACTAAGATTAATAAAGTAAAGATAAACTTGGAAAAGAAGTAATTGAAATTGCCTAAGTAAAATCTGGAAGGTGTATTTTGAGTTTGCATAACGAAGGTTTGAATAATTAAGAAATTAAAAAATAAGAGGTTGACCAAAATACTCATCCCCATAAAGGAAATTCCTCTCCTTTGTGGAATTAGTAAAGATGAATCTCGTCGGAAATAGAGACAAAGTTCATAGGGACAAGAGGGGGAATCCGATTTGGCTTTTGGGTTTGGGAGAGATAAGGGGACGAATAACACTTCACAAAGCAGGGAGTCTAAACTTATTGAAGAAAGTGGTTTTTCTGGCGCTCACCCGGACCATTTTTTCAATGTTAAAGCGTACGGAGCAGTAGGAGACGGGAAAATCGATGACTGGCGGGCGCTGCAAGGAGCCATCAATGCCGTGTATCGAACGCCCGGTGGCGGAACGCTGTTTTTCCCGCCCGGGCTGTACCGAATCAGCGCGCCGCTCGAAGTGCCTGAAACCGATGAAACGGTATCGTGGCTCGGGCATAGCCAACATACGACAGTCATTGCTCCTTCGCAGCCGATGGATTATCTGGTGCGTATGCGGGGCGGTGGCGGTGTTGTCCAAGGCATAAAGTTTCGCGGGACGGATCCGATGAATGGTTATGCCCAATACGCGAAAGTCTGCATGCTTGCGTCGAATATTTTGAACAAGCGTTTTTCGGATGCGGCATTTGTCTGGGGATCGGTCCACGGTCTACAAATTACGAAAGAAGGCAACAACAACCTCTGTGTTTTTGACGGGCTATGCCGCTTCAGCCAAAATGGCACAATGATCCAGGGAAAAGATGCAGAAGGATCAGGGGAAGTGATCCGTTTTTCCAGCTTTAACCCCTTGGATGGAGACGTCCATGTTGGTGCTTATTTTAAAGTAGGGAAGGGTGAAGGATCCGTCTATCATATCGATTCCATAACTGAGGATTCCATTGCCATATCGCCTGGTCTGAACGAGCCGGTTACGCCAGGAACTGAATACGCCATCCATATCGGCTGTGGCCTTCAGACAGAAAGAGGGAGCGACAATAACGTTTATGGCATTTATGACTGCCATTTTGTCGGCAATAAAGGCGCGGGACTCATGGTACGGGGCCTGTATGGCCACCATGTCCAAGGAGGGAACTTCGACTCGAATGGCATTACGGGCATCCACATCGGAAGCGGTTCAATCAATACGACACCGGCCTATTCCAACACGATCAATCATGCATATTTTGAAAACAATGGCTACGCCAATGTTATCCTAGATTACCCATCAGGTTTGAGCATTCTTGATCCGCTTTTGGCTGCGCCGCAGGACGGAATGGCAGAAGGGATTGCTTCCATTATGTCGTTGCGGGACTATTACTTCGATTCCGATTCGACGAGCATTCTTTATAACGGCAAGCTTTACGGGTATGCCCGGGATGTGTCTCCAAGCCCGTCCTTTGAAATGGAAGGCATGCAACCTCTGTCAATTGACCGCCCGCGCGGTTCTAAACTGCCTGCAATCGTTAAACTGCCTCCTGCGCCAAACCATAAGTTTGTAGAAGAAGTGGAAATCTACGTTGAAGACAGCGGAGGCCAGCCGGTACAGCTTTTATGCGATTTCGCAAACGTAAACAATAAACCGGGAACCATCGGAATATTGACCCCCATAGGGGAAGGGTATAAGATCATTGCCTATTATAATAGAAGAAAAAATTCCTGGATGGTGTCACATACAACGCCAATCGAGTGATTCAGAAGAACATAAAGCATAAAGATAGGAATCGGCATCTCTTTTGAGATGTCTTTTTTTGTTGAGAAACTGTCAGTGAAATTTATTGCTTTAGTGTACGAGAAAGCAGTTCTTTTAGGAATTGCACTAGAAGTTTATTAATAATCTGATTAGTTTGACAATTTAGGAGGGTCTCAATATACTCTACAGTAAGTTCAGTTTATCAAGCGAAAGGATGATGTTATTTACAATATCTTTCTGTAACAGTTTTGGGTTTCTCTTTCTCTTTTTGTCCTTGTTATGAGGAGAAAAAGAACAAAAAGCTGGTTTTTGGGTGTATGGCCTTTTTATTAATAAAAGTGACAGGAGGAAACAACATGACGTTCTGGATTACCAGCAGCATCGTATTGTTTTTCATAGTTGTGATTTCTGCCTATGGCCCGTTATTCGGTTTGTACGGTGAAATGATTCATAAGGAAAAAGGAGATGATCACAAGTGAATATTCCGTGGGGGAATATACTTGTTATTTTGGTCCTTGGCGTTATTTTCATTGCATCAAGCTGGTTCATCTCCCGTAAAGTATCGACGGCGGATGAATATATTTCAGGGAATGGCAAGCTCGGGGTGGCATTTGGTACGACTTCGCTCTTAGCGTTCTGGATTACCGGAAATACAATCATGGCAGCGCCGGAAGCGGCTTACGGATTGGGCGTCATTGGAGCGATTGCGTACTCGTTCCTTGGTGGTGTTGCAGTCGTATCGTTTTCGCCTCTTGGCAAGCGCATTCATGAAATCATTCCCAACGGCAAAACTGTCGGTGATTTTTACAAGAACCGTTTTGATAAAAAGAACTATTACTTTTTTATGATCATGCTCTTCATCTATATGTTCGGCCTTTTGATGACCCAAGGAATCGGCGGCGGATTGCTGCTTGAACAAATTTTCGATGTGCCGTATGTGTTGGCAGTTGTTCTGACGTTTATTATCGTCATTGCCTATGCCACTATGGGCGGCTTTTCTTCGATTACAGGTATTGCATTTTTCCAAGTCATGCTTATCTTCGTCGTTGTGATTGTTGTGCCGCCGCTTGTTTATTTTTCGACCGGTGTCGCGCCAATCTATACGGGAATGGCGCAGTTTGCGCCGGAAAAACTGGACTTGCTCTTGCCGGCAGGTATTCTCTTCATGTTTGCCGGAGCGATGTTCGCCATCGGTGAAGTGTTTATGGACAACACATTTTGGCAGCGGGCTTATGCGGTCCGGAAAGACAAGCTGATGAGCATATTCGGCTTGGCTGGAATTGGCTGGTTTTTCGTTCCGCTCGCCACTGCAACACTCGCATTTGTCGCCATTGGCACCAATCAGGCACCGGCAGAAGTCAATCAAGTGGCGCCATTCATCGCACAAATCTACGGCGGGAATTTTGTCAGTTGGGTATTTTTGGTAGGCGTTTGGTCAGCACTTGCTTCTACCATTGCGGCGATTCTGAATGCGCTCGTATCGCTCTTGATCCATGACATTTACCAAAGTATCAACCCGCGGGCGGATAATGCAAAGCTGCTCCGCATCAGCAAAATTCTAACGGTGGTAATCGGTGTATTGGCACTGTTGATCTCGTTGCCGAAATTCCTGACGATGCTGCAAATGCTGATTTTCCTCGGTGTCATTAATGCAGCGTTCGTGTTTCCGATCATCTACGGATTGTTCTGGAAAAAGCTCGATGCTACCGTCTCTTTTATCGCTTCAATCCTGGCAATTATCGTCGGCTATATCGTTTATTACTCAGTCGGGGATTTACAGGGCGTGGTGGCTAGCGGCTGGGTGTCGTTCCTTGTTTGCTGGATCGGCAGCCTAGTAAAACCGGCGGACTTCAACTGGAATAAACTGTACCGGGTCGGACAAAGCCAAGCATCGGAGGTAGAGCGTAAATGACAATCTCACTCGGCATGTTCACCATTTTGATCTGGGTCAGCATTATTGGATCAGCGCTTTTGATGTTGACAATTTTTGGGTATTTCATCTACGAATTAAGAAAGAACAAAATCTGGTGACTCTTAGGAGGATGACAATGTTAAAACTCAATACCTTTTCCATTGCGGCGCGGGATGAAAAGACCGGCCAGTTTGGGGTAGCCGTATCGACAAAAGTTCCGGCGGTCGGTTTGCTTTGTCCGTTTGTAAAAGCGGGAGTCGGCGCCATAGCCACCCAGTCGTTCGTCAATCCGTACATCGGCATCAACGGATTGAAGTATTTGGAGGAAGGGCTGTCCGCGCAGGAAGTAATGGACCGTACTTTACAGGAAGATCGGGATCCGTCTATTCGCCAGTTCTCAATCGTCGACCGGAATGGTTTAGCCGTATCGTTTTCGGGAGATAAATGCGACGGCTGGTACGGGCATGTCACGGGTGAGAACTACGCCATTGCCGGAAACATGCTGGTCAGTGAAGACACTATTCAGGAAATGAAAAAATCCTTTGAAAGTACAGGCGATTTGACGTTAGCGGAACGGCTCTTAAAAGCCATGGAAGCGGGGCAAGCAGCTGGAGGAGACAAGCGGGGGCGGCAGTCGGCTTCTTTGAAAGTATATTCCACTGAAGAATACCCGCTCGTTGACTTGCGGGTGGATGAGCATCCGGATCCGGTAAAAGAACTCGGACGGATATACGAAGTTGCGAAGAAAGAGCTATTTCCGTTCATGGACATGCTGCCGACTTTGAAAAACCCGGCTGGCAAGTTCGATTTCGAATCTTCACGGGAAATGGGCTTGCTGCAGGATAGTGAATGATAGGTAGAAAAATAAAAGAAATTTAAGCTAACTAAATGAATGGTTCATTGCCCTAAAGGAAACCTTTTAGGGCATTTTTGTTTTGGCAGCAGCAATACCTGTAATACAGAGTAGAATCGCTCTTTTTGTGACTTTTTAATTATACTACTACCATTATACAAGTGAACAGTTATACTAAAAGTAGCAGTTTGGTAGGTGTGAAAGAAGTAAAGTAAGAAATTTAAAAGAAGGATTGGACGTCGAAGGGCTAAGTGCAAAACAGTGGATGTAAAACAGGCAGGAGGGCTGAGGATGAACATTATCTTGATAGGCGACAGCGGACATGCGCGGGTCATTGCTGATAACATCGTTTCATGTGGGAACAATGTAGTGGCGAAGTTGGATGACAAGTATACCGAACTTTTCAACAGAGGCGGTTGCTGGTTCGGACCGGTATCTGAAGCAAATTCGCTGATTAAAAAAGAAGAAGCAAAAGTGATTATAGCTATCGGCAATAACGCAGTCAGGAAAAAAATCGTGGAACGCCTTTCTTTGGTTCCTGCTGGCTACGCGACCGCCATACATAAAGATGCGATTGTCAGCCCGAGCGCTGTTATCGGCTCTGGGACGGTTATTATGCCTGGAGCGGTTGTTAATGCGGCTGCGACTATTGGCAATCACGTAATCCTCAACTCCCGTTCTGTTGTTGAACATGATTGTCGGATTGCCGATTTTGTCCATGTTTCTCCTGGTGCCGCAGTGGCCGGAGTAGTTAAGATTGAAGAAGGTGCTTTGATCGAAGCGGGAGCCGCTGTTACCCCAGTGAAGAATATAGGACAGTGGAGCATTGTCCATGCAGGATCAGCTGTCGTAGAGGATGTCGAAGAGTTTTCAAGTGTTGTGGGCGTTCCGGCGCGAAAAGTTCCATCTGTAACAGAAGTTGTAAAATAAAAGCTCTGCCGTCGCAATTGGGTAATCGACGGCAGAGCTTTTACAGTTCAACTTAATGCATACTCGCTTTTCTTCTGGCAATAAATCTTGCTGATTTCTTCAGCAGGAAGGGGCTTATTAAAGTAATAGCCTTGGGCTTGGTCGCAAAGCCGGGATTTTAGAAAATCCAGCTGCTCGGCCGTTTCCACGCCTTCTGCAATAACATTCAAATTTAAATTATGGCCCATGCGAATGATGGTATCGACCAAAGCGGCATCTTTTGAGTCCACCTGGATATTGCGCGTAAAGTATTGATCAATTTTCAGCGAGTCGATTGGAAACAGCTTTAAGTAACTCAAAGATGAATAGCCGGTTCCAAAATCATCGATCGATAAGTGAATGCCCATTTTTTTAAGTTCCTGCATCGTAGCAATAGAACTTTTAGAGCCTTGTATGATGCTTTCGGTCAGTTCAAGCTCCAAATACTGCGGCGACAGACCTGATTCTTCTAGAGCGCTTTTGACGGTTTCAGCCAGGTTTGTCTGCGTGAACTGGCGGGCAGATATGTTGATGGCGACCCGGAAAGGAGGAAGACCCGCGTCTTGCCAAGCTTTGCTTTGCTGGCACGCTTTGCGGAGGACGTATTCGCCGATTGGGATGATTGATCCTGTTTCTTCCGCTAGCGGGATGAATTCAGCAGGCGAAATTGTTCCGAGTTTCGGATGGTTCCAGCGAACGAGCGCTTCGACACCGATGATTTTTTCTGTTTTCAAATCAATCTGCGGCTGATAGAGGATGACAAACTCGCCATTCTCCAACCCTGTCCGGAGACTAGACGCCAGCTTCGACTTTCTGATGACAATTTCATTCATTTCACTGGTATGGAAGTGGAACCCGTTTCTGCCGATATCTTTTGTGCGGTACAGGGCCAAATCGGCGTTTTTAATCAGCGTCTCCTGATCTTTCCCGTCTTCCGGATACCTGCTGATCCCGATTGATAGACTGACAAACATTTCTTCCCCGTTAAAGTGAAAAGGTTCCTCAAAACTCTTCAAAAGGCCCCGGGCCAAATTGGCGGCTTTTTTACGGCCGGCATGCGGCAGCAGCAGGATAAACTCGTCACCCCCGAGCCGTGCAATCAAATCTTCCTGGGTCGCATGCCGCTGTAGCCGTTCCGTCGCTTCCACAAGTAATTGATCTCCGATAGAGTGGCCGAATGTATCATTGATCAATTTGAAATGGTCAAGATCCAAATACAGCAAAGAGAAGATGTTCTCTTTTTCCGCAGCCTCATTTAATGCTTGGTCGAGGCGTTCATGGAACAAACGGCGGTTTGGCAATCCTGTCAAAGGATCCAAGTATACCAAGCTGTTGATCTTTTCCTCTGACTGCTTGCGTTCTGTAACGTCTCGGATGATACTGCTGAAAAACGTGCCTTCGTCCGTTTGCCACGTACTCAAAGACATTTCCAGCGGGAACTCGTCGCCGTTTTTTCTGACTCCTGTTACTTCAATGATTTTTCCTGCAACATCTTCAATTTTTGATAAGTGATAACCTTGAATTCCTTTTGGCAGTACGTTTTTAAAACGGCCCGGGACAATCATTTCAATATCCAATCCAAGCACTTCTTCTTTTTCATAGCCAAAAATCATTTTTGCACCGTGATTCCAGTGAACGATGGTGCCAAATTGATCAGCGACAATGATCGCATCGTGCGCCGATTCAATCACGGTTTGAAATTTCCGTTCCGATTCTTCCCTTTGGGCAAGAAGCTTCTTATCGATTCGGATACTCCCTAGTGCCAGCAATAAAATAATTAAAATTCCAGTTCCAATGCCGTAGCCGATCGACTTCCCATCTTCTAAAGCAACGCCTTTGCTTACATGATGAATGGTTGGAGAAAAAATGGCTGCTTCCATGGCGGTATAATGGAAACCGGCTATGCCCATAGACATAAGTGCCGCACTTGCTGCTTTTTTCCAATGAAAACCTTGCATCTCACGCAAATAAAACAGGCGGGATAAAGCGACGATGGAAGTAGCGAAAGCCATGCCAACTGATAAAAGATAAAGAATCGGGTCATAACTGATATCTGCTCCCAGATCCATAGAAGCCATTCCCAGATAATGCATCGCGATGGCTCCCATCCCAATAAAAAAAGCGCCGGAAAATAAGTGCAGACGGGTGGCCGCGGGAGTACTTATCAAGTAAAAGGCAATGCCGCTTGAAACAAGTGCCGGAATAATCGACAGAAAAACGAGCGGTAAATTATAACTGACGGCAACCGAAAGATGGAAAGCAAGCATCGCGATAAAATGCATTGCCCAAATGCCAAGCCCCATGACCGCTGCACCTGAAATGATCCAACGGAGCTGATTGGGGCCGGAAGCCGCTGCAAGCCGACTGCTGATATCCAGCGCAACAAATGAAGAGAAAAATGCTACTAGGATAGAAAGGGTTACTAGTGATGCATCATAATTAAACGAAATAGATTCCATAAAAAATCACGCTTCCTTGCAGCAGAATGTATAGTTTGAAATAGGGAGTACTTTGGATTATGTGTAGGCCAATTATTACTTTACAATAACATATAAGTAGTAAAATTTCACTAGTATGAATGCAGATTTTTACGGAATTAAAGTTAGCAATGTGCGGAATAAGTATGTGGTAATCAAAACTGAAAATATAGTTGACTTATAAATCTATAGAAGTTATTCATTCTTTACAGATAGGATTTTTTTAGAAATGAAATATAGATATTGTTTTAAAAGTTATTTCTTTGAATAGTATGTGCTTGACAATTTAAAATTACAGAAAGATTGTTGATGAAAATTTACGAATTATTAGTTATTGATATAGAAATATTAGTTGAAATTTCGATTAGTGAATCTGCCGGTATTTTTTGTACGATACAAGGCCAAGTCAGTATTTTTGATTAGTGTCTCCTAGTTTTGTCCTAGCGAGGACACGACCCAGAAATAAAAAAATCCTTTGGAAGCACAGGCGGTTTAACATTAGCGGAACGACTCTTGAAAGCCATTGAAGCGGGGCAAGCCACTAGAGGCGATAAGAGTGCCGTCAGTCCGCTTCGTTGAAAATGTATTCCATAGAAGAATACCCGCTCGTTGATTTGCGGGTGGATGAACATCCAGATCCGGTAAAAGAACTCGGACGGATGTACGAAGTGGCGAAGAAAGAGCTGTTCCCGTTTCTGGACATGCTGCCGACTTTGGAAAACCCGGCGGGCAAGTTTGATTTTGAGTCTTCCCGGAAGATGGAGTTGTTGCAAGATAGTGAGTAAGTACAGCGAAAGACAAATAAAATTTTTAAATAGGGCCGCTTTAAAGGAAGTGCATCAATTTCTTTAAGGTGGCTGTGAATTTGATAAAAGTATTAAAAACATCTTTTGGCGCTTATTTTTACATAAATAAAATGTTACTTTTTAACTACTTATATGTCAAGTTTCATAGGAGAATATATACTGAAAATAACAAAAATAACATAACAAGGAAAGAAATCAGATTAAAATGCAAAATACTAAATTGATTGAGGAAGAAGGCAAATGAACATTATACTGATTGGAGATAGTGGCCATGCCAGCGTCATTGCCGATAATGTAGTATCTTGTGGGAACCGAGTTGTAGCAAAGCTGGACGATAAATACACCGGTCTTTTTTTAAAAAATTGCTGGTTCGGCCGATTTCTGAAGTACATACATTGATCCGAAAAGAGCAGGCAAAAGTCTTTATCGCAATCGGTGCCAATACGGTGAGAAGCAAAATCGTTGAGTGTCTTGGATCAAATACCGACTATTATGCCGGGAGCGGTAGTGAACGCTGCTGCAAGCATCGGCAGACATACGATAGTAAACTTGAGAACTATGGTGGAACGTGATTTTAGAAACGGGAATTTTATCTATATATCTCCAGGTGCTGCAATAGCAGGTAGTGCAAAGAATAGGGGAATGGCATTAATTAGAACTGAAGATGCCATTTTGCCGATGATAGAAGTTGGGCAATAGAGTATTATTCATACGATTCTGCTGTGTTGGAAAATGTAGAGGAATTTTCTACTGTTGTAGGATTTCCAGCGAAGGTTATAAGTACGAAAGTATTAAAATAACTAAACATTATACATCTATAATCAAAACAGCTCGGTCATTGTATCTATTACATTGGCCAAGTTGTCTTCATTCAAGTCAACTATGGATTATATTCTTTTCCAATTATATTCTAGCTTTCTAGCATACTAAAAAATTTAAAAGTAAGAGAATAAAGATAGAAAAAGATTTAATTTTTAATTAGGCAAATGTATTCAGGTTTATTAAAAAGTAGATTAAGTAAACTGAATATTAAGTTACATTTTACTAGTTTTAAAAAATTAATTGTTAAAAGAATGTTAAATTAAACTATAATATGATTAATTATTGAAAATTCAGAAAAAGATCGGGGGGGTTGCAGTACTGTTTCAAAACTAGTTCTTAAAACTCTATTAAACTAGTAATTGTCTCTAGTGTTAATTAAGTCAAAAAATTGCTCAATTAGACTTAGGAGATTAAACGAGAATTTCAAAACTTAATTGTAGATTACCAGACGAAAAAGGGGGGATCTTTTTGAAAGTTTCTGAGAGAAGAAAACAGGAGATAGCAACCGACTTTCTGCAACCTACTATTAAAGTAGCTGTAAATAATGTTAACAGTACTTATAAATATATTAAGCGTTTTATCGACATCTTATTTTCATTAATTGGGATTATTCTTCTCCTTCCATTGTTGGTAGTTATATGTATTTTAATTAAGAGTGAAGACTGGCGCAGCCCAATCTTTTTTAAGCAACAACGAGTTGGAAAAGACGAAAAGGTATTTTATATGTATAAATTTCGTTCAATGGTAAGCAATGCGGAAGCGTTAAAAGCAACTTTGGCAAAACGAAATGAAGCAACAGGACCAGTTTTTAAAATTAAACACGATCCGCGAGTTACGAAAATAGGAAGATTTATCAGAAAAACAAGTATTGATGAACTGCCTCAGCTATTAAATGTGCTCAAAGGAGAAATGAGTTTAGTAGGACCGAGACCACCGCTGCCGGATGAGGTGGAGCAATATACTGTTCATGAAAAAAAGCGGTTGGCTGTAACTCCAGGACTTACTTGCTATTGGCAGGTAAGTGGAAGAAGTAGTATTGGATTTGAAGAATGGGTTGCTTTGGACCTGAAATATATAGAAGAGCAATGTATTTTAGTGGATTTAAAACTAATATTTAAAACGTTATTAGTTCTCTTTGGTTCACGTAACGCTTATTAGAATATAAACCTCTGCCAATTTGATTTCGGCAGAGGTTTTACTTTTTTGTGGGAAATTAAATTGTTCATCAGTTAAAGTTGGGGAGCCAGTACTTGATCATTATTGACAATTACATTATAAAATTCTAGAAAGAAGGTAAAGAATTCTATGGTCTAGAAGAAAAAATGATATAATTAAAGTAGAAAAATATAGAAAATGTTGGGTTTTAATTAACAAAGAAGTTTTTGTATAAAGGTCCAAAATAAAAGCAAAAAGGTATTTTAAATTTAGTATTTATAAAAAATAAACTTAAAAGAGGCGTTTCCTATGTGGGGAGTATTTATGAGTGGAGGATTATTAATTCTAGCCATTGTCTTTTCTTTAGCTAAAGCTAGTTCTCGTTCTGACAAAATTACTGATGCACACCGTACCGAATTGCTTGAAAGAAAAAAAGTAGGGAAAACATCTTACGATGCTCAAAATAAAAATCAAATGAAGGGTTGAAAGAAGCTTTTTATTCAGGGACTACTGAAAAAAGCTTCTTTTTTTATTACAGGAACTTTTGAAGAGGAAATTTTATATAAGAGTATTTATAACAGCAAAATGAAAATAAAAAGCTCTGTGGACAGTTGCATTTCAACTATTCACAGAGCTTTTTTTAAAAGGGATATTTGAAGTCATTATTGTTCGTTATATGATCTGAGTAGTTAAGAAGAATAGATTTATTAAAGAACAGTTGCTAGGTATCTATAAGAATTAGACTTACGACATAACTCTCGGTTAAAAATTTTATAAAAATTTTGAGGCATTAATCAATACTAAATTACCAAGCTGGTATAAATTCTTTAATAATCCATATAAATACTAATGGATAAGGATTCATAAAAAGTAAAGACTAATGGGAAAATTAATGGATAGTTTATATATTTCATTAATCGAAATTTATTATAAAAATATTAACTTGATATTTTATCAGATTATTCGTAAAATTGTGATTAATCTATTTTTTACTAATAGCTTAGAATTCTATTATTGTAAATTAATCCTAAGGAGGAGTTTAAATTCAAGTAAAGAGGTCTTGTTTCAATATTAATAAATTTAATTTTTTCATTATCTAGTAAAGGACTGAAGCAAAATGCAGGGGATGATATTAGCAGCGGGGATGGGAAAGCGTCTTAAAGAATTAACAAATAACAATACAAAAAGTATGGTGAAAGTAAATGGCGTAACTATGATTGAAAGAATGCTTCGCCAATTAGATGAACTCCAGCTTTCAAAAATTGTCTTAGTAATTGGATATAAAGGAAAAGAATTGCTCGAGTTTGTTTCAACTTTAGGAATCCATACACCAATAGAATATGTGGAAAATAAAATCTATGATAAAACGAACAATATCTACTCACTTTACATGGCGAGAGACTATCTGTTAAGGGAAGATACATTGTTATTAGAATCAGATTTAATCTTTGAAAGTTCTATACTAAGTAAGTTGATTGATAATCCTTACCCAAGTCTTGCATTAGTGGCTAAATATGAAAGCTGGATGGATGGTACAGTAGTCACTTTGGATGAAGACAACAATATAAAAAGTTTTTTAAGTAAAAAAGATTTCAAATATGAAGATCGGCACGAATATTTCAAAACAGTTAACATATATAAATTCAGCAAAGAATTTTCCGCTACTCATTATGTTCCTTTTTTAGAAGCTTATAGCAAAGCGCTTGGGAACAATGAATATTACGAACAAGTACTTAAAGTAATTACGATGCTTGATAAACCAGAAATAAAAGCGACTATTTTAGAAAATGAGCCTTGGTATGAAATAGATGATGTACAAGACCTTGATATAGCAGAATCTATTTTTGCCACTTCTTCTCATGAGAAGTTAAACAAAATACAAAACAGATATGGTGGCTATTGGAGGTATCCAGGTCTAATTGACTTTTGTTATTTGGTGAACCCTTTTTACCCGCCTCCAAAATTGCTTGATGAAATAAAAGCGAATTTCGATCGCTTGATCTGCGATTATCCTTCAGGAATTGAAGTTAATAGCTTGCTGGCTGCTAAATATTTTGGATTGAAGAAAGAGCACGTAGTTGTTGGGAATGGTGCGGCTGAATTAATTAAGTCTTTGATGGGAATTTTTGATGGTAAGATTGGCATGGCTCTTCCCACATTTGAAGAATATGTAAATCGGAAACGTTCTAATGATCTTGTTCCTTTCTATCCGGATAACAAGAATTATTCCTACACAGCAGACGATTTAATAAATTTCTATGAAGATAAGGATATATCGGTTTTACTACTAATTAATCCCGATAATCCTTCAGGAAACTATATCAATAAGAGTGGTATTTTGAAACTTGCGGCATGGGCTGAAAGCAAACAGATAAACTTTATTTTGGATGAATCATTTGTCGACTTTGCGGACGAGACAAGTGCTACTCTTTTACAAGAAGAAATTTTATCGAGCTTTCCTAATCTGATTGTCCTTAAAAGCATCTCCAAATCCTTTGGTGTACCAGGGCTACGTCTAGGTATTCTTGCAGCCAATAATATGGAACTAATTGAAACTATAAGAAAAGATATAGCTATTTGGAATATCAATTCCTTTGGGGAATTTTATATGCAGATTTTTGAGAAGTATAGAGATGATTATGAGAATGCCATGCAAAAATTTAAATTAGTAAGACGAGATTATATCGAAAATCTGGAAGCTATAGACTCTATACGTGTTGTACCTTCTCAAGCGAATTATGTAATGTGCGAAATTTTAGGAGCTTACAAAACGAAAGATGTGACAGAAGCATTGTTGGACAGATTCAATCTGCTAATAAAAGATTTGTCGCAAAAAAATGGAGCAGACGGAGAGTATGTTCGACTTGCAGTAAAGAGGCCGGAAGAAAACAAAAAAATGGTTGCAGCTTTAAAAGAAATTTTAGAACCAAACAATATAATAGTAGAGGTGCACGAACAGAAAATTTAATTCGTGCCGATGTTTTTAGTTGCGATATATGCGCTGAATTAGTTTTTGGTTTTTATATCAAAGCATTAAAGAAAGCTGGCTTGGCCGATGATATTTTAATAAACCTATTATGAAGGAATGTCTGTTAAAACTCCTATATACAGGCTTGATGAATAGCAGTACGTCGGAAGCTACTAAGATAATTTGAGGTTATGAAAGATTTTTTAATAAAAATTTCTTTATCGAGAAGAAAGTGAAGATGGTGGATTGCTCCTAAAAAATAGAAACGAATTTTACAAGGTGGTGAGATATTTTGGAAATTAATGTGTTGGAAAAATCTTTTATCAATATTAGCGGGGAAATATACGATTCTGAATATATTAACTTGGTCAACATAGAAGGAGATAAAGTAGCGCTTGATGAGAGGACTCTGTTTCTTACTCATGTGGAGAAAGAAAGACTAAATGTACAGCCAATTAAAAATTATAATGATGCCGTTTATATTTTTAAGTATAAACATGTTTATGGGATGATTGGAGACGTGCCGATCAAGGAGTATGACTCTGGCCGGATAAAATGCCATGAGCTTGTGATGCCTGACACTGTTCAAGGAATGTTAAGTAATCTCCACAGTTATAATTGTGAAGCGGCTCCAATCTTACTGGCACACCGGAAAAAAATTAATTACTCATACTATATTTCTGAAAAGAAGTATGTAGAAAATTTTAGTTTAAGTGAAGGATTGGAGATTTACGTTTTTTGTGGAGTAGAAGCTGTTAAAATCACAAAAGAATTTGTGGATGAAGAAAATGTTTATGTGGCTGATGGGCATCATCGCCTATATACAACTTCGTTATCAAGCTTTAAAAGCTCGGTTTTGTCTTGCTTGATTAGCTTCGAATACTTAGATATTTTACCCATCCATCGGCTTATTCCAAATATTGATGCACAGCTCTTTGAAAATGCGAAAGATTTTATTCATAGAAAATTTAATGTGATGACAGAACACACGCCTCTATCAAAAGGCAAAGTCCGCCTTGAATATGAAGAAGAAAAGTTTGTTGTAGATCTAATAGAGTTAAATTCAGATGCTTTTTGGAATAATGACATATACCGCTTAAATACACAAATTATTACTCAAGCTTTCCGTATTTTTGATACAGGCAGCCTTCTGTATCTCTCAAATATGGAATTAAAAAATTATAAATCATCGCCTGGCAAGAAGAATATCTTAATCGAAACGTATCCCGTAACTAAAGAAGAATTTATGAATTGTGCCAATAACAACACTATAATGCCGCCGAAATCTACATGGTTCGCACCTAAGTTTCCATCGTTTTTGGTTTTTAAACAGTATAAATAATTGCTTGAAATTAATAAAAAATAGTTTATAGACGATTGAAGTAGCATATGGATTGTTTGATTTTGCTATTAATTTTGTTGTAGAGTTGTCGTTTTGATGATTTAACGTGGGTCTTCCTTTTTTACTGAATTTGTATGCACTGGAAAGTGATGTTTGTTCTAAATCAAAATATTTTCGAAACTTGCCACAACCTTCCACTATTATTGTTTATTCAAAGTGGAATGCGAAAATAAAGATGATGAAAATCAAGTTTTTTCTTAATATTTAAAAGAGAAAGTTTAACAGTTTTTTATACTTCTAATTTTGGGGGTTAAACATTACCCTAAAAAAACTACAAATTATAGTAGATTTAGAATGAAATCATATCATATTTAACGATTAGTAGATCGTTTGAATGGAAAGATTTGAATAGTTATAAAATGATTGATGAAAATTGGAAAAGAACAATACTATATATAAGATAATAGTAAAATTTCTTTGTAAAAGAAAAAGAGGGAAGGGGTGTGCTGTAAATGAATATCATTGGATCAACTAAAGACTATTTGAAGCGATACAAAATAATATACGATTTATATTTTATGCTTGTTACTCCCATTCGTACAAAAGCAATAAAGAAAAATGGATTTTATGTTTTAAATTTAGTAAATGAAGTTTTTCAATCACTTAACTTAAAACACTTTGCAGATTTTGGAACGCTATTAGGTTTTATTAGAGAAAAAAATTTTATATCACATGATGCAGATTTGGATTTCGGGGTTTTAATTAACGAGGAAGGAGAACGGAAACTTATTGAATACGAAATGAAAAAAAGGGGTTTTATAAAAACTCAAGAATTTATTTATGAAGGAGAGGTTGTAGAAGAATCATATAAAATTCAAGGTGTAAAAGTAGATTTTTTCTATTACAAAAATGAAGAAAATAAAAGTAAATGTTATTCTTTTTATCGATTACCAGAAGTCCATTATAAAAAAATAACTGATTTTAGTGTATTTGAATATAATTTTTCTAAAATAAATGAATTGGAAAATATAATTCTTAATGGTACTCGAGTACCTGTGCCAAAAAATCCGGAAAAAGCTTTAGAAGAAAAATATGGTATAAATTGGAAAGTTCCTGATGAAAAGTTTGAATTTTGGATGTCACCAAGTATTGTTAATGTTGATGCTATTGGAATATTAAAGAAAAAAAATTTTTGATTATAATCAAACTATACTTTCTAAAAAATACTAATGAAATATTTTATACAAACCTTATTTACTAAGATCAATATCATAATGTTTAATTTTAAAAAATTATATAAGGACAGAAAATAAACGCTTTTCAGAGCATATTTTAAAAATTAAAGTAATAATTTTTTCTTTTTAATTTTTTAAATTATCTGTTATTTGTAATAATAATTATGTTAGAATGGATTTTAATAAATAAACTAGATAAAAAGTAACTATTATCTAGTTTATTTTATTATTTTTGTATTTATATAGATAAAATTATACTATTTCAGTTATGCGAAATCTTTAAAATCAACATGAGACCTTTTTATAGGCATGAATCATTCTTTAAAAGTTGAAAATAACATTTGTTCTAATGCCAAAAAAAGAAGTTTAAATTTTTCCTAGTGATGGAGCATAAAAAGCAGAAAGGAAGAATCATTGAAAGGTATTATTTTAGCTGGCGGAAAAGGCACACGATTATATCCATTGATCAAAGCAATATGAAAGCAAATGCTTCCGGTATACGATAAGCCAAAGTTTTATTATCCACTTTCAATTTCAATGAGAGTAGGCATTAGAGAAATATTGATCATTTCTAATCCTAGGAGTATTTCATCTTATTTAAGTTTATTGGGAAATAGGCAGAGTTCATAAATAGCTAGAAACACTGGATAAAAGTGCAATTAGTTAAAGTATAAAAATAGAAATTATCAATGCAAGATATAGTATATCAAGTAATGTAAAAGGGTTAATGGGTTAAATAGGTATTACTTGGAACAAATTAAAGAATGCTCAACAGGAATAAAAAATAGGAGGTAAGAAATGGAAGAAGGAATCAGTTTAAGAGAAGTGTTTAATATACTTAATAAATATAAAGTGTTAATTCTTTCTATCACTTTTGTTGCTGCACTATTGGCAGGGATACTGTCTTATTTTGTACTTCCACCAGTTTATGAAGGTTCAACGGAGATTTTGGTTAACCAAAATAGAGCACAAAATAACCAACTGACGGGCCAGGATGTTGAAGCCGATATACGATTGATTAAGACCTACAGTGATATTGTAGAAAATCCGGAAATATTGAAAACCGTAAGTGAACAACTTAACTTAGGTCTTACAGCTAAGCAAATGAGCGAACAGATAACCGTCACCTCCAATGAAAACTCACAGGTCATTAGTATTTCTGTAAGAGATAAGAATATTGAAAGAGCTGTATCAATTGCTAATACGATAGTAGAAGTGTTCAGTGAAGAAGTTAGAAAATTGCTAAATGTAAGTAATGTATCCGTTATATCTGCTGCAGACATAGAAGACAATCCTTTACCAGTGGGTCCGAAAGTTTTTTTGAATACGGCAATAACGTCTCTAATTGGTTTGCTATTTGGCACAAGTCTTGCCTTCTTGATCAACTACTTGAATACGACCATAAAAAACGATCAAGATGTGGAAAATGTTCTGAATATACCTGTCCTTGCTATGATCCCTTCTTTGGTGGAGAAAGAAAAGCCTAAAGAAATCGTCAAGACTACTTTTGAAAGAAAGGAGGTTTGAGAATCTATGGCAATAAAAAAGAACGTGAAACGCGGAGATCATAAGCTTATTGTCGCTTCAACCCCTCAATCTTACGAAGCAGAACAATTTCGGAATTTAAGAACAAGCATAAATTTGCAAACTAAAAATCAAAGAGTCAATTCAATTGTCATCACGTCACCTTCGTATTCAGAGGGCAAAACGACTACAGCGGTAAACTTGTCAGCAGTATTTGCAGAAGAAGGAAAAAAAGTGTTGCTCATTGATGCGGATATGCGTAAACCGACAGTACATCAGATTTTCAACCAGCAAAATATTCATGGCCTGTCAAATGTGTTGAATCAGCAAATTTCTTTTGAGAATGCGATAAAGCCTTCCTCAATCCAAGGGCTGAAAATCTTAACAGGTGGATCGATACCTCCAAATCCTGTTGAATTGCTAGCATCTCATACAATGGATGAACTTATAGCCACATTAAATACCGCCTATGATTTAGTTATATTCGATTCACCACCTGTTTTGTATCTTTCTGATGCCCAATTGCTTGCGGATAAGTGCCACTGTTCTATTTTAGTAATCAACTCTCAAGGAACGGAAAAAACCCTTGCATTGAAAGCAAAGGAAATACTTGATATATCAGAATCTAAGTTACTAGGTGCTGTATTAAATAACTATAAAGCTCCAATAAATGGAATGAAGGCTTAAAGTGAAATGTACGAAGACAAGCTTTATTAGTATGGATCATAAATAAGCTGGGCATTTAATGAAATAGTCAATTGCTTTTTCTTTGAAAGTTTAAGTTTCGATAGAAGGTGGTGATATTATTGCTGACTTTAGGTTCCAGTAATAAGGCAAAAGCGAAATATTCACAAGATGTTTTCCAAAAAACAAAAATCAAGACTGGTGGTTATTTTTTAAATAGCGACTTGCTTCTTTTTTATATGCTTTGGCCAATTATTATCTCACCTAAAGAATTACAGTTTGTTTTATTGTCATTAATTGCATTGCTTTTATTAAGAAGACATAAATTGTACTTTGATACTCTTAGTTATTTTCTCTATTCCTATATTATGCTTTATGCCTTTTCCATTTTTTTTAACGTGTTGACACGTTCTTCTCACTATATTCGAATATTAGCAGCATTCAATTCTTTAAGCATTTGGATATTGGCTTTTGTATTATATTTAATGTACAAAAAAGTTGGCATTGACATGAAAAAATTAAAAAAGATTGGATTTATTAATTACTTGCTACTGATTATACTTTGGGGATTAAGTATGGCAGTTCATTCCATCACAAATATTACCGAAATGAACTTGATTAACCGAACATTATATTACAATGAAACTTTCAATCATCAAATTGTCACAAGATTTGTAGGGCTGATGGATTATCCTAATTTAATTGTAATGTTTTGTATCTTTTTCTATCCCTTGTTTTTTATGTACATTCGTAATTTTAAAAGCAAGATTATGCAAGCAACATTATTATTTACAGGAGTTCTTCCTATTATTAGCAGTTACTCCAGAAGTGGATACTTGATTATTGGAACAGCAATAGGGTTGGGGGCTATTTATTTCTTCTATAACACTATAAATAAAAATGTGTTTTTTTTCCTTTCCTTTTTAAGTTTTTCTATACTGATCACAATTCTTTTTATTACTGATTTTCATAATCTAATTGTTCTACAGATCGAAGAATTGTCAACTGCAAGAGAAGGAAGCAATGACAGTAGGGAAGTAATTGTAGCTGAAAGTATAGGCATCACTTTAAGAGATTCACCCATAATAGGCATGGGGGTAAAGGATAATTCCTCGAGTGGCTATCCGCTTGGTTCTCATTCAACATTTATTGGTTTTTTTTATAAAACAGGAACAGTTGGCTTGTTTTTAGGAATATGTATGTTCATTTTTATTAATTTAAAAATTATTCTATTAAAAAATAATCTGGATAGAAAAATAATAAGTATATTTATTTTTTTAATGCCTCTCGTTTTTATAGTAGAAGATGTGGATGGAGCAAACTGGTTGATTTGTCTTTACTTTGTATTTGTTGCTTTGCTTTTGAATAATAATAATTGGGAGAAAGAAAAGCAGTAGTTTTGCAGCAAAGGCTATTCTACAAATTTTATAGGGGATTGGGAAAATGAAAAAATTCATTGATCGAGAGATGTTTTTAGGTACTCAAAATGATTTGTTAACTCTTATTTTAGATAATATAACTTCAAGAAAAAAAACATCATATTATGCATTAAATCCTGATTGTATGCTTAAGTATTGGAAAGATGAAGAGTATAGAAAAATAATTAATAATAATGAGAATATCGTTTATGTAGATGGTATGGGCATCATCTTTTCTCAAAAAATACTGAACTTACCAGTGGCAAAAGAACGTATCGCTACTACTGATTTATTTCCTGCATTGATGGAAGAAATAGATAAAAGACAAGAAGAAATAAGGATTTTTTTATTAGGTGGAAAAGGGGACACTGTAAAAAAAGTCGCAAAAACGTTTAGTGAAAGGTATCCCGGTGTTCAAATTGTCGGATTTCATCATGGATATTTCGATAAAAATTTAGAAAGCAAAAAAATTATAGAACTGGTCAACCAAACAAAAGCCGATATATTATTTGTAGGATTCGGAAATCCGGTTCAAGAAAAGTGGGTAAATGCCCATCAGAAAGAAATAGAGAGCTTATCCATAATTACATGTGGAGGTCTATTCGACTATTATTCGAATAATGTAAAACGTGCTCCCTTATTAATGCAAAAAGTAGGTTTTGAATGGCTGTATAGACTTTCTCAAGAGCCTTTTCGCCTTTCTAGAAGATATATTTTTGGTAATTTCAGTTATTTACTGAAAATTGCTTCTTTCAAATTCACCAAATAAAATATCCGTACTAATAATTCCCTAATTTAAAACTTTGAAAAGAATCATGAAGATTGAAGAAAGTTTTATTGTATGATCTTTAATCTAAAAGAGGTGATTAAAGGGGATTGAGCCAATGCATGAAAAAGTTATGAGGTATATAGAGAAACCATTCATAAAAAACATTCTGATTATGGGAAGCGGAACAGCTGGCGGACAAATTATTACTATACTGATGGCTCCTCTTATTACTAGATTATATGGTCCAGAAGCTTACGGATTAATGGGAATATTTATTTCTTTTTGTTACTTAATTATTCCGATAGCAGCATTAACTTATCCAAGCGCCATTGTGATGGCAAAGGATGATACTGAAGCACAAGGTTTAGCGAACATTTCTTTAAGGGTTTGCATTGTGGTATCGCTTGTTACATCTGCAATTTTACTTGCCTTTAGTAGTTTTATAGGGCACTTGTTTCATCTAGAAAAAATCACGTCATTGTTTTACCTTATTCCATTTGTAATTCTTTTCTCCGGTTATTTGCAGATTATAGAACAATGGCTTATTCGAAAAGAACAATTTCTGGTCAGTGCAAGAGTCGAAGTATTGCAAGCGCTGGTATTGCAAGGTAGCCGATTAGGAATCGGATTTTTTCAGCCAACGTCTTTCGTACTCATATTTAGTTGGTCACTAGGTCAAGCTTTTAAAGCTGCTTTATTAAACCTCTTTTCCCATTACGCTGGATATAACAGAATATCTTTTTCAGGTGAAACAGTTGCTACATTAAAGGGTATAGCAAAAAAATACAAAGATTTCCCGTTGTTTAGAGCTCCTCAGATTCTATTGTACTCCATCTCTGAAAGTTTGCCGCTGCTGTTATTGGCAAGTTTCTTCGGTCCTGCTTCAGCAGGGTTCTATTCAATCGGGAGAACAGTTTTAAATGTACCTGCAAATCTTATAAAACAATCAATTGGTGATGTATTTTATCAAAGGTTTACAGTAGCCGCAAAAAATGACGAAGATCTTCCTTTGTTGCTTGTAAAAGCTAGTTTTTTGCTAGGGGTAGTAGGGCTGCTTCCTTTTGGAGCCATTATGTTTTTTGGTCCATATATTTTTGTATTGGTTTTTGGTGAAGAGTGGATTGTAGCAGGAGAATATGGAAGATGGATTGCGTTATGGTTATTCTTTGGGTTAATGGCAAAACCTAGCACTGTAGCTTTGCCTGTACTATCAGCCCAAGCTTTTCACCTTATCTATACAGTAGTGATGGTTTTTATATGGGCTACTGGCCTATCTATCGGTGCATACATATTTGAAAGTGAGCAGATTACTATCGCTATTTTTGGAATATCAGGCGCCTTAATGAACATTGCATTAATGATAATTACTATCTACATTTGTAGAAGTTTTTCACGGCAAGGAAGGTAGCTTTTGTAGATAATATGTTGATTTAAAATCAAGATGGTGATTCCAATGTCAATCTACCCACCTGTAAGAAGAGAAGAACCCTTGATAAAGATTTCAATAGAAAATGCATTTGAAAAAATATTGCCTAATGACACTGTAGAATATTTGATAATAAACGGTTAATTGATGTATTGGTTGCCATAATAAGGCTTATCCTTTTATCTCCAATTTTACTGCTTGTCAGCATTGCTATAAAAGTGGAGGATGTTCTTCATTTTTCGCTCAAAGTCACAGTTTATTTTATAAATAAAATAATGTCAGCTTATTGAGTAGATGTGAGTGGTTCTTGGGCACAAACTAATTTGTATTGACAAAAAATAGCCCATTATAAAGAAATAGCTGAGTTGCTGGACGAAGTAAATCAGTATACTGCCTATCAGTACGAGGATGCAATAATAAGAACTAAAAAGCGGCATGAATTTTATCTTCTATTATAACAGCGAAAGTTTAGAAAAGCTTTGAATGGCGGTTACAGTGAGTTTTATTTAAAGATGCTGTTTTTAAAAGAAGTCTTATCCAAAGAGTAATGAGAATTATATAGTTATAAATAATTAAGTAATAGAAGAAATTTCTTCAGCACAGCTAATAAGTCTGTTCAAAATAAGTAGTATATCGAATGGATACTGTGTATTGCAATACTTGAGGTAAGCTGATTAATAACTAAATCCCCAACCGATGCAAACCGGTTGGGGATTTTGTCTTCATAATAAGTACAGTACCTGTATGAATGCTCTCTTATTATTTTAAGCTTTTCATCGGCATATAGATTTTCTCGATCTCTTCTACAGGCAACGGCCGGTTGAAATAATAACCTTGTGTCTGGTCGCATTGCTTCCGCTTCAAGAACTCAAGCAGTTCTTTCGTTTCGACGCCTTCGGCAATGATGTTTAACTCCAAGTTATGGGCCTTACCAATGATTGTATCCAACAAGGCGGCCGTTTTTGCATCCAGGTGGAGGTTGCGGGTAAACGATTGGTCAATTTTCAAGGTGTCGATAGGAAACAGTTTCAAGTAACTTAACGAGGAGTAGCCTCTCCCAAAATCGTCAATAAACAAATGGATGTTCATCGCTTTCAGCTCTTGCATCGTGGAAATGGCGCTTTTGGAACCTTGAATGATGCTATCCATCAGTTCCAGGTAATGCGGATCTAATCTGGAATCCTCTACGTATTCTTGACGGTTTCAGCAAATTTAGCTTGAGTGAATTAGAGTGCCGAGATGTTGACTGCTAACCGGAAATGGGGCAGGTCGGCATCTTGCCGCGCCTTGTTTTGTTCGCATGCCTTACGCAGCACAAATTTAAACCGGCGTTGACAATTCCCAAGTTAGGGCAAGCTTCTTTTTAAATTACACACTATTTATAATCGATAACATTGCAATTTACCGCACGTTCATCTCATTCGGATGAGCGCCTTTGCGGCGGTTGCGGTCCAAGTTATGGATCTGCTCCATTTCATCATCTGACAGTTCGAAACCAAATACATTGAAGTTTTCTTCAATGCGTGATGGCGTAACTGATTTAGGGATGACAATCGAATTGTTCTGCAGGTGCCAGCGCAAGATGACTTGGGCAGTCGTTTTGCCGTGTGCTTCTGCAATTGTTTTGATCGTTTCGTCTTGCAATGCTTCGCCGCCTTGGTCAAGCGGGCTCCATGCTTCAACGAAGATATTGTGTTCTGCGCAGAATGATTTTAGTTCTGTTTGTGCCAAGTAGGGATGGCACTCGACTTGGTTCAAGACAGGGGGCACTTCGCATTCCGCGAGTAAGCGCTCCAAGTGCTCAATTTCAAAGTTGCAGACGCCGATTGCTTTGACGCGTTTGTCTTTGTACAATTTTTCAAGTGCTTTGTATGTATCAATGTATTCGTCAAACTGCGGTGTTGGCCAGTGGATCAAATACAAATCGACATAGTCAAGGCCCAAACGTTCCAAGCTTTCATCAAATGCACGAAGTGTGTTTTCGTAGCCTTGGTCGCTGTTCCATACTTTTGTCGTGATGAAAAGCTCTTCGCGGGGAACATTCGATTCCTTCAACGCTTGGCCAACGCCTTTTTCATTTTTGTAAATCATCGCTGTGTCAATCGAGCGGTAGCCAACTTCAAGCGCTTTCGATACTGCAGCAGCTGCTCCTTCATCTGGCACTTGCCATACTCCAAATCCAAGCTGAGGCATTTTCAATCCGTTGTTCAACGTTACAAATTCCATATCATATAAGCTCCTTTTCCAATTGGATAGATTTACAGATTACTTCTATAGTCTAAATGATTTTATCTTTTATTTCCTTTATTCTGACTCCTAAGGTGCGAACATTTTTAAACCAGCTTGAATTGAAAGAATTTTTAAATTAAAATATAGAGAGTGGAATTTAGGGAATCGAAATATTTTCACTATACATCAATGAGTAAGGGGAGAAACTTAATGAACCATTACGAATCGACATGGGATTTGGATTCCATTTTTAAAGGCGGCAGCAAATCAGAAGAATTGAAATCGTATATAACTTTATTTAAAGGCAATATGGAAGATTTGGCGAAAAGCGTGGAGGCCTTCAGTGTTCCAACTTCTGCAGAACAGACTGAGGAACTAGTTAAGATTTTGTCGTTAATGGAGACAACAACGAAACAGCTGCGGGAAATCGGCGCATTTGCAAGCTGCTTGACGGCCCAGGATATGAGCGACAACGAAGCGAAAATACTGACAGGCAAACGAAGCGAACTGGGAGCCGAGTATGTCTCAATCCTGGCAAAGCTGGACCAGAAGTTCCTGCAAACGGAAGATGGGGTCTGGACTAGACTATTAGAACAGCCTGCTTTTCAGCCACTGGCGTTTGTGCTGGATGAGCGCCGGGCGAATGCGAAAGAAAGGTTGCCGCTTGAGCAGGAAATTCTCATCAATGATTTATCGGTCAACGGTTATTCGGCATGGAACCAAATGTACAGCAGCATCGTTGCAAAAATGAGCATCGAGCATACGGAAAACGGTGAGACAAAGAAACTGTCGATGGGGCAGGCCGCGAACCGCCTGAGCACACCGGATAGCGCCGCGCGAAAAGAAGTGTTTGGCAAAATCAGCCGGGCATGGGAAGAGGAATCAGAGCTTTTCGGTGAAACGTTAAACAACTTGGCGGGCTTCCGCCTGCAGACATACAAACACCGGAAATGGGACAATCCGTTAAAAGAGCCTCTTGAGCTTAACCGCATGAGCGAAAAAACGTTGGATACAATGTGGAAGGCAATTACCGACCAAAAAGCGCCGTTCGTTTCTTACTTGAAACGCAAGGCGGAACTGCTTGGTCTTGAGAAACTGGAGTGGCAGGACTTGAACGCGCCGATCACCAAATCGACTCAAAGAGTGAACTACGATGAAGCTGCAGCGTTCATTTTGGAGCAGTTCGCCAAGTTCAGCCCGCAACTGGCGGAATTTTCACAGATGGCGTTCGAAAAGCGCTGGATCGAAGCGGAAGACCGTGCCGGCAAGCGTCCTGGAGGCTTTTGTACGAGTTTTCCAGACAGTCAACAAACCCGTATTTTTATGACATTTTCGGGATCGGCGACAAATATCTCAACACTTGCGCACGAACTTGGCCACGCTTACCACCAGCATGTTATGAACGATACGGAAGCATTGAACCAGCGTTACGCCATGAACGTTGCAGAAACCGCTTCGACATTCGCGGAAATGGTCGTTTCGGATGCTTCGGTGAAAAATGCTGGCACCAAAGAAGAGAGGATCGCTTTGCTCGAGGACAAAATCAAACGGAGCATCGCGTTCTTCATGAATATCCATTCCCGTTTTCTTTTTGAAACGCGCTTTTACGAAGAGCGCAAAAATGGCGCTGTTTCTGTAGATCGCCTGAACCAGCTCGCAGTGGAAGCGCAACAGGAAGCGTACGGCGGGGAACTTGCAAGCTACAACCCGACATTCTGGGCTTCGACCCTTCACTTCCATATTACGGGCGTGCCGTTCTATAACTTCCCGTATACGTTCGGCTATCTATTCAGCCAGGGAATTTACGCCAAAGCACTCCAGACAGAAGGCGGCTTTGAAGAGTCTTATAAAGCACTTCTTCGCGATACCGGCCGTATGACTGTGGAACAACTAGCTCAAAAACACCTTGGCGTCGATCTTGAACAAGCCGGCTTCTGGGAAGAAGCCATTGCGCTTTGCGTGAAGGATGTAGAGGAATTTCTGGAATTGACAGAAGTGCCTGTGGGGTAACAGCGTTAATTTGCATCTTACGACAGAAGAATACATTATTTTATATCTTAACAGCCTCTTTGAAACCTATGCGTTTCAAAGAGGCCGTTTTTTGTGTGAAGGGAATGAATGTTGGGACATATATACAAATACATAAGTGGAAACCCAATTTTCCAATAGGGGGTTACTTGGTTAATCTATTATAACTATAGAAGAGAAGTTCTATTTTCTCATTTTTCATAAATATGAAATAATTGCCTTTTTTATTTCGGAAATGGAATATAATAAAATCAGACAAAAGTAAATTAAATTTGAGGAGGGTTTTTATGAAGAAGTTTTTGATGGGCATGACGTTAACGGGGTTGCTGGCATTTGGCGGCGGAAACGCTTTGGCAGCAGAAAAGACGGACTATATCGTGACGTTTAGCGGAGAGGAAGTTCCGCAAGGTTTAGTGGAGGAAATGAAGAGCTTGGACGTTGAGATTGTGCAGCAAGTGCCGCAAATCGGCGTGATCAATGTCAGTACATCCAATCCCGATTTTGAAGCTTGGGCGAAAAGCCAGTCCGGCATTGCTGCGGTTGCAGAAGATGTAGAGATCCGCTCGCCTCAACTGGAAGTGGAAGCGGCACCTGAAAGTTTGCGTGCAGAAGTGGGCACAGCTGATCTTTACGAGCAATACCAATGGGACATTAAACGCGTAACAAATAACGGCAAGTCATGGGCGCTTCATTCAGGAAATCACGATGTTGTGGTGGCGATCATAGATGGCGGCGTTGACTATACGCATCCGGATTTGCAGAAGAACCTGCTTTATAGTAAATCATTTGTGCCTGGTACCGCACAGAACTCCTTTAATGGGGACCACGGAACACATGTGGCAGGCGCGATTGCCGCAAACGGACGCGTCATGGGAGTCGGGCCGGAACTTGGAATTGCGTCATACCGCGTTTCCAACTGGACAAGCATTCTGGCCGGTGTAACAACAGCCGCTGACGATGGAGTGGATGTTGCCAACTTGAGTTTGGGAACATACTCATTCAAAAATAACGAACAGGAACGCACTCTTCACCTGGCTGCATCCCGGGCGGTCCGCTACGCGAAAAGCAAAGACATGATCATTGTCGGCGCGAACGGCAACGATGCAATCGATTTAGGAAAGAAAATGGCGACAAAGCCAGGCGAGGGAGCTCAGTGGGAAGGTCCGTTATTCGATACATTTACTGATATTCCTTGGGTGATTAGCGTTTCTTCTTCTACTATCCGTGACGGACTAGCTTCATACTCGAACTATGGGAACGTGGAACTTGCAGCTCCAGGCGGAGATTCTGAAGCCCGCGCTTACAACACCATTCGGGTTAGCCGCGGAGGCTACGGGACGATGAACGGAACCAGCATGGCCGCACCGAAAGTGGCTGCAGCTGCTGCTTTGGTAAAAGCGCAAAACCCTGAGTTGAAAGGTTCTCAAATCATTACGTTGCTTCAACAAACAGCAGACGGCGGAACAGGCAAGAGCCGCCAATATTTTGGGCATGGTATCGTGAATGTTTATAAGGCGTTGCAATAAGAGAGAAAAAGGTTGAGCTTAGGCTCAACCTTTTTATGTGGTTTATTTTATTGTTCTAATAAGGTAAACTGTAATTTATCAAAATTTTCTTTCAATATAAATGTGAGTCTTAGTAAAGAGATGGAAGGGGGAAGAAAAATGAAAATTTTGGACCTAGAAAATATTTCGAGAAGACGAGGCGATAAGACGCTGCTGAAAAATGTGAATTGGCAGATTGAACAGGGAGAGCACTGGATTCTTTATGGTATGAACGGCGCTGGAAAAACATCGCTTCTTGATTTGATCAACGCTTACTTTTTTCCGACCCAAGGAAAGATAAGCGTCCTCGGAATGGAGTTCGGCAAGACGTATTTGGCTGAAAAGCTTCGCAAGCAAATAGGATTTGTCTCTTCTTCGCTCCAGCACAAAATTCCTCCGTCGGACAATGCATATGAAGTGGTGCTAAGCGGTGCATTTGCTTCAATCGGCTTGTTCGAAGAAACAACAGCGGAAATGGACAAGAGGGGTGTTGAAATTCTAAAGAAATTAGGCTGTCTTGACTATGCGAACCGCCCTTACGAGACGTTGTCCCAAGGTGAAAAGCAGCGTGTATTGATCGGGCGGGCTTTGATGGCGGAGCCAGCGCTCTTAGTCCTGGATGAACCGACAAACGGATTGGATTTTATCGCAAGAGAAGAATTGCTCGAGGCGATTGAAAGAATCACGAAGCAACCAGATGCCCCGACAGTCATATACGTAACACATCATATTGAAGAAATACTTCCGGTATTCGATAAAACTCTTTTGCTGAAAGACGGAGAAGTGTTTGCTTCGGGCAATATGGAAGAACTGATCACTAGCGAAGGGCTGTCCAAGTTCTTCGAAATCCCGGTGACCGTCATGTGGCACAACAACCGGCCACTGCTTTCGAAAGCAATAGGCAATGAAATAACGGCTAAGTGAATATAGAAAGGGGAAGGGGAAACATGGAAATAAAAAGTGCAAGACCACAAAAAAAATTCTGCGGGCTTGCATTTGTTGCTAGCTAGTTTTTTATACTTCCCGAAATATCGGCACTTCGGCCAACTTCACATCATTTTCAATAAACACTTCTGAAATGGCGTGGCGAATCCGGCTTTCCAGCTTTTCCTTCATTTCGACATTCATGACACTTACCTCTATCTGGAAATCAAGCGCGGAATTCCGGAAATCGATAAACCGGACGTCTGGAGCCTCTCCTGGGACGTTTTCCATTTTTTGCTGTTCTTTTTCGGCTGCCTGCATCAAGAGCCGTTCCACTTTTTCGGTATCGCTGCCATAGGCGACGCTCACCACCACACGGGCGAAGAGTTTTGCACTAGAGCGATTTTTAACAATTTGTTCGATAAAGTATTTATTCGGCACAACGAGCGTTCCGCTCTTTAATGTTTCAACTACCGTCGAACGAAGAGTGATTCTGGAAATCCGTCCGATTTTGTTGTCAATTTCCACCAGTTCACCGACTTCCATCGGCCGTTCGAATAGGATAATGATACCTGATACAAAGTTTGCCGCAATGTTCCGTACACCAAAACCAATCCCGATGCCAAGCACGCTGAAGACGACGCCGAGCGCAGTCAAATCCAGCCCGACTGCCGTAAAGCTAAGGGCCAAAGCGATAAACATCACGATATAGTAGATGATCCGGTTGAATGTATAGCTCATGCCGAGGTCGACATCAAACTGTTCGTAGATAAATGGCATAATGTACCGATTAAACGATTTTACAAGCCGGCTCGCAAAGTTGACGATAATGGCAACTGCGACAATCAGAAATACCGAAACCTTGACGCCTTCGGTTTCATAGAACGGATAAAACAGCCAGTTCGCCTTTGAAAAGTAGAGCAGGAAAAAGAGAATTGCTCCGTAGAAAGCAAGCCAGTTTAATACTTCTGAAAGAACAGGGAAGATGCGGTCATGAAACCGCTCGGAGGGAATCAACGTTCTTAAAAGAAAAACGATCACCGATTTTGCCGCAAAAATCAATGCGACATAAACGAAAAACATGAAAAACTCGACCAAGGAAAGGTTTTTCATAAACTCAATACCTTGAAACAATTGGCTATTCATTATCCCTCTCCTTTTCAAACGAAATAGTAGTATGATTTTTCCCTTTGCAAGCATTTTCAAACAAAGGGTTTTGAGAAATAGTGGAGAGTTCTTGAAAATACGCTCCTCCGGTACGAATTTTTTTATTATTTTATTAATTTATTTATATAATAGAAGAAGGGCAATTGGTTTGCTCTACTATGTACACATTAAACTTCCAACCATTCTCTGGAAAAAAGGGGCAACTACATGGAAAGAACAGCATTCGAAATAGAAGAAGCAACAATCAGCGATATTCAGCAAGCCTTCCAAAACAAGCACCTGACATCTGTCGAACTGGTGCAAGCTTATCTGGACAGAATCGAGAAATACGACAAAAACGGACCGGAAATCAATTCTGTTCTGTCCATAAATCCGGATGTACTTAAGATTGCAACAGTGCTGGATGAAAAACGGGGTGAAGATGGCCAAGGGCCGTTATACGGAATTCCGGTGCTTTTGAAAGACAATATCGATACGGTGGACAACATGCCTACTACTGCAGGAACAGTTGCCCTAAAAGACAATTTTGCTGAAGACGATGCTTTTGTTGCAGAGCAGTTAAGACAAGCTGGCGCAATTATTCTTGGCAAAGTGAATATGAGCGAATGGGCTTATTTTATGACGCAAAACGTGCCGAGCGGCTATAGCGGGCTTGGTGGACAGGTACTTAACCCTTATGGTGTAGGAACCTTTGAAGCGGGAAGCGTCGGCGGTTCAAGTTCTGGAACCGGCGCAAGCATCGCATCAAACTTTGCGGTCGTCGGAATCGGCACAGAAACATCGGGCTCGATTTTGAGCCCCGCGAGCGCCAACTCTATCGTTGGCATTAAACCGACGGTCGGTTTGATTAGCCGTACAGGAATTATCCCGATTGCTGAAAGCCAGGACACGGCAGGGCCAATGGCACGTACCGTTGCAGATGCGGCAATTACGCTTGGCGCTTTGACTGGGGTGGATGAACGGGATCCCAAAACTCTTTCAAATGCTGAAAAAGCATTAGTTGATTATACTCCTCATTTAAAAGTGGACGGGTTAAAAGGCGCGCGAATCGGGGTCGACCGTTCTTTCCTGAGCGAAGCGGACAAAGAAGAACGTACAATTATGGAAGAGGCAATCAAAGAGCTGGAAGCATTCGGGGCGATTGTTGAAGAAGTGATCATCCCGAGGGCGGAATTTGATTCGGAAGTATTGTGGTATGAGTTTAAGCGGGGCGTTAACGATTACTTGCGTAAAGTATCCGACACAGTGCCGGTAAAATCGCTAGTGGATGTTATCGAGTTCAATAAAATGGATCCTGCCGTCCGTATGAAATTTGGACAAAGCGAATTGGAAAAGGCACTGGTGCTCAGCGACGACCCGCTAGATCCAACTTACCTGGAACATCGTGAAACCGATCTCCGAATTTCTGCAGCTGAAGGAATTGATGTGGTCATGGCGCGCTACAGTTTGGACGCTTTATTGTTCGAAAACAATCGCGGCGCTGCCATGCCGGCAAAAGCGGGCTATCCGTCGATTACGGTGCCTGCCGGCTATACTTCAACAGGTGAGCCAGTCGGAGTGACGTTCAGCGCACTTGCATACAGCGAAGCAAGATTGATCGAACTCGCTTATTCCTACGAACAGGCGACGAAAAAACGCATAGCGCCAAAATTTGAATAAATGTAGTGTGGTCTCTCTCGTAAACTAACGAGAGAGACTTTTTTGCGGGAAATTTTGTTGAGCGTGCATAAGTTGGGTTGAACGTGCGTATTTTCTTCTGAACGTGCATAAATTGGGCTGAGCGTGCGTATTTTCTTCTGAGCGTGCATAAGTTACGACGAGCGTGCATATTTTCTCCTGAACGTGCATAACATGCTCTGTCCGTTTATTTTTCCGCTTTTCTCTTGCGAAAAGCCGTCTTTTTGATGTTCTTGACTTTAAACTGTAAACGAAAAAATCGTTTAGCCTGAAAAGAAAAGGGAACACTATAGGTGTAAATCAGGAATACTGGGAGGGGATATTGGATGAAGCAAAACATTGGAACAATCGATTCGATGGTCCGGATTTCGTGCGGATTGACGCTGCTTGCGTGGTCAATTGCTAAAATGGCGCGGGAAAAGCCATCTGGCGGACAACTTTTCGTGTCGCTGATGGGTGCGCAAAAAGTAGCTGAAGGAATTACCCGTTATTGCCCGTTGACTGACGCGCTCGGCATGGACCAGAAGAAAACTCGAATTACTGCGTAATGTTTCGCCTTTAATCTGTAGTTGATTTCAAGAAACTTACTGAGCTTAGTTACCCAAACCAAAAGGAGGAACTAATCGTGAAAGTGACAGAAATTATGACGACAGAAGTAGAAACTTGCACAACAGACACACCGATCCAGGCCGTAGCAATCCAAATGTTGAATTTGGATGTAGGTTCAATTCCGGTCGTGGATACTAACGGTGGAGGGCTTGTCGGCATCATCACGGACCGGGACATTGTCATCCGGGGGATTGCTGCGCAATTTGCGCTGGATACGCCGGTCGGCCAGATCATTTCTTCCGACCTTGTGACTGGAACGCCTGATATGGATGTTGAAGATGCCGCCACCTTGATGTCGGAACACCAAATTCGCCGTTTGCCTATCTGCGAAGGGAACAAACTTCTGGGCATTGTCGCGCTCGGTGACATTGCAGTTAAAGACCAGACAGCCGAAAATTCTAGCGAGGCGATCGAGAATATTTCGAAACCTGCTAAGCCGAATGGCTAACTATTAAATAAACAAGCCTTACTTGAAATTGGTTTATTTCAAGTAAGGCTTGTTTTTGATTTACTTCAATAAATACAACCCCACAATCCCTGCATAACATATCCCCCACAACAGAACCGCAAACCCTGCATTGTTCTTCAAACTGATTTCAAATGGACTTTTTCTGCTGATGGCAGCGAGCAGCAAGTTGACGCCGGAAAATGGCGAGACAAGTATCGCAGCCATCCAGCTGGCAAGAAGGCCGAGGCTTAAGTAAAGATGGTCCCCGACAAAAAGCGGGGAATTGCTCAATGTAATGGCCAATATCGTTGCTGTAATGACCGGGTGAAGGCCGACAATGGCTGGTATAACCATAAGAAGTAAAATTAATGGGATAAGCAAAAGAACATGCGAAATGTTCAGTGAACCGAGCAGCGCCAAAATCCACTCATCAGCACCGTTATCCAAGAGAGCTGTACCGAAAGCGCCGGCGATGATGAACAGTGAAAGTTCGTTGCCCATGCCGGGAATTCGCGCGTCGAAAAATGCCCGATAATTTTGGACCAGTTCTTGTCGGGTGCTGAAGAACAGCGACCAGACGAATGACATCAAAATGGCGACCAGTGGAATGACTGTTAAAACTGACAGGCCGGTAAGACTTTCAATGATCATGATAATGGCGGTAATTAAGGCAACTATGAGTGCCAATTCCGCCACTTTCCACTTGGCCTTTTTTAATACATCTTGGCTAGGTTTGGGTACATCTATCGGAATTTCTTCGCGTTTTTTTCCTTCTAGAAAATATCCAGTCAGCATGATGAGCAGGGCCAGGGAGATGCCAGGGACGAAAAGTTGCAGCCACGTGATGTCAAAATAAGCGAGCACAAGCCCAACGGAAATGAAATAAGGGGACCAGAGAAAAGCCAGCACAAATCCCCGGCTCATCGACTGAAGCCGAAGCGTTGTGTACGGCTGGAACGACTTGGTATCGGTCAGCTGATACAAAATCGGCAAAGAACCGACATTCATGACGGCGCCGATGCTAGCAGCAGAAATTGTTGAAAACAAGTACAACTGATGCGTTTTCTTAATATAAGAAGAAAATATGACTTCTACATATGCTAAATAGTTTCCTTGTTTGATTGGTATAGCAAGAAGCGGGACAAATATGAAAATGGCCAAGACATTCGCATTTGTCTGCAGTCCAATGAAAAGCTGATGCAATCCTTCCCGGCTCAATTCTATGCTGAGCGCTCCGATGGTCAACACCAAAATCAGTACTTTCGGGACACGATTCAAGTATGGAAAAAAAGACAGCAGGGCGATCAATGCAAACAAGCTGACAAGGGACGGGGCGAAAGAAAATGGATAAAAAATCGACAGCAAATAAGTTCCACCCATGAGCAACGTGCTAAGCGGCCTGATTATCGGTTTCATGGTAAAACTCCTTCGGTTTTCTAATAATCTTCAGTTTGACAGATAATTTGGCAATAGTCTTTTAAAAAGCAAAAAGGAGAATAAAATCATCAATATAAATAAGAAATCGACTAAAAGGCAGAAAGAATACCTTTTTTGGAGGAACGGCCGACTGAAGAAATAAAAATAAATTAGGGAAAGGCTATATGGGTAATAATAATCATTAATTAACGCTTTTCCAGTGTGAAAAGTATGATATAATTTCCTGAGTTATTTGCAATCGGGGGAGAAAAATGAAAAGAACCACAAGTCTTCGGACACGTTTATCAGTTGTATTTGCGATATTGGTTTTTACTTTAATCATCGTGCTAAGTGCTGTTATCGGCTACCGTTCCGTTAAGCAAGTCCAGCTTCAAATAGGAAGTTCACTTGCGGAAAGCGCTCATTTAATGAGTAATACACTTGATCAATATATGTGGTCACGGTATGGTGAAATTGAAATTTTGAGTAAGCTGCAGGAATTGAGGCAGCCGGAAGACATAGATCAAGTCCAAGATCTGCTCGATCAGTCAAAGTCCACATTTCCATCTTTTTCCTGGATTGGGTATACTGACGCAGATGGCATTGTAACAGCCGCTACTGACAGTATACTTGAAGGCGTGGACATTTCGGAGCGGCCTGTATATCAAATGGCATTGAAAGAAAAGTTTATCGGAGATGTTCACGAAGCGGTTTTATTAGCCGATTTATTGCCCAATCCTACAGGGGAAAAGATGAAGTTCGTTGATATCAGCACGCCTGTTTATGACTATCAAAACAAGTTTATCGGTGTATTGGCTACCCATTTGAGTTGGGAATGGATGAAAGAAATTGAAGAGTCCATGAGTAAAACGGTAAATGGTCAAGAGGGTATTCAATTTTTCATCGTCAGTAAACAAAACAATGATGTGTTACTGGGGCCAAAAGAAATGGTGGGCCATCCGCTGAACGTTAAAAGCATGGAACTGGCAAAAACGAACAAAAACGGCTGGACACTTGAAAAATGGGGAGACGGCAAGCGGTACTTAACGGGATATGTTGTCGAAGAAGGCTATCAAGAATACCCAGGCCTCGGGTGGACTATCTTGGTCAGGCAGCCGGTGGAAGTCGCTTATGCGCCAATCAAAGAATTGATGGGGTTCATTTTGATATCCGGTATCCTATTGATTTTCGTTTTTGCAGGGCTAGGCTGGATTTTGGCAGACCGAGTCGCGCGTCCTTTGAAAAGGATTACAGCGGTGGCAGACCGCTTGAGAGCCGGCAAGACTGTTGAAATTCCCTCCTATAAAGGAATTCTAGAAATCGAAATCTTGACAGATTCATTGCGGAAACTTGTTTCCAATTTGACACAGACCGAAACAGCTTTGGAAAGAATGGAGAATGTAGCTTACCACGACGCCTTGACCGGCCTTCCAAACCGCAATGCACTCGATCAGTTTGTGGATGCGGCGGTCCAGAAGTACGATACGATTGCTGTGCTTTACATAGATTTAGACGGTTATAAATCAATAAATGACACTTATGGCCATCATATTGGGGATGTACTTCTTGAACAGGTAGCAAAGAGATTAAGTCAGAATATTAATAGCGAAGAGCTCGTTTCACGAGTGGGGGGAGATGAATTTGTAGTAGTTCTGACTTCTGAAAATTCTTCCGTAGAGAATGGAAAAGCGATCGGCGAACAAATCATCGCAGCAATTAACAAGCCATACCTTATTGAAGGGGAAATACTTTCAATCGGCTGCAGCATCGGCGGTGCTGTTTGGGACGTTGATCAAGAAAGCATCAGCGATGTAATCAGACAGGCTGACGAAGCGTTATATAACGTAAAACGCACAGGCAAGAACCGTGTTCATTTTAATGAAGCGGTACTTGCGATGTAAAAGCGTATCAAAAAAGCAGAAAATCAATTTTTGATTTTCTGCTTTTTTGTGTTCTCAGAGACAGGAAAGGGATAAGCAGAAGGATTCTTCTTATCCCTTTGAGCTTTCTCTAGTATTCAATCGAAAACTGGTAATTCTCCTGGAGATACTTTGTTTCAAATTCCTCTATGGTTAGCGGTTTATCAAATAGGTATCCTTGGTAAACGGTGCAGCCATTGTTTTTAAGAAAATCGATTTCTTCCGGACGTTCTACTCCTTCAGCTATTAATTCGCATTCAATGCTTTTTGCCAGATGGATAAGCGACTTCAGTACGGCTTCTGTTTTGCGGCATTTTCCAATTTCTTGGACGAAGCATTTATCGATTTTTATTTTATTGACTGGAAACTGAGTCAAGTAAGAAATCATGGAAAAGCCGGTGCCAAAATCATCGATGGCGATGGAAATGCCGTTTGCTTTACAGCGCAGTAAGTTTTCAAGCGTCTGCTCCGAATAAGTCATTTCGGCCTGTTCCGTAATTTCAATTTCAATCCACTCTGGCAGGATGCCGTATTGCTCCATCATTTCGGTAAGTATATCGAAAAAAGTAGGACAGGACAGAAGCGAAGGCGTCATATTGACAGCAGTTTTAATATGGCGTCCATACCGCGACTCCCATTCTTTCATCTTCTTAAAAACTTCTGTCAGTAAATGATAAGTTAAAGGAATGATTGTTCCAGCCTGTTCCGCGACTTCTATAAATTCTAATGGGGAAAGTTCACCAAGTACCGGATGAGCCCACCGCGAAAGAATTTCTGCTCCTATAAGTTGGCCGGAATTCCCGTCAATCTGAGGCTGTAGAGCAAAGTGAAAACCAGACTCGTGTAAATCTTTTGTAAGTTCTTCTTCGATTAATAATCTGCGAGTGCGTTTCTCATTTATCGATGGATTAAAAATTGCATACGAAGAACCCTTCAATTTTTTCGCTTCCAGCATAGCTGTTTCTGCATTAGCCACTAATTGATCAAGGGTTTCTGCATCGTGTGGAAAATGAGCAATTCCGATACTGGCTGTAACTTTGATGGTTTTAAAGTTTCCTAATTTGAATGGCTGTTCGAAGACTGCAAGTATCTTCTCAGCAAATTGAGAAGAATTTGCATAATCTGGCTCACAACGAAGATAAATAAAATTATCGCCGTCGCGTCGACCAACTTTATGTTGTTCGCCTGCCATTGCTCGGAGCTTTTCTGCCACCATTTTTAAAATCTGATTTCCAGTATTGTAGTCATGCAAAGTATTAATCAGCTTTAAGTTATCCAGATTGATAAAATACATCGAAAATGGCTTTTCTTGTCCTTTGAAAGAAAGGCCTTCTTGTATAAGATTTCTCCGATTTGGAAGGCCGGTTAGGTCATCGAAATAAGCATACTGGGTCAAGGTGATTTCAGCCTGTTTTTGTTTTCCGATGTCTTGGAAGTAGACCGCTAATCCACCGATTGCTAAAGGGTAAGCTTTGACCCTGAACCAAGTATCAAGCGATTCGAAGAAAGTTTCTACTTCAACTTCAACTTTGTCTTTTAATGCAAGCTCATATCCTTCGTATAATGGCCTAATGCTCTTAGCTGATGGAAAGGATTCCCATAAGTTTCTGCCAATTACATCTTCCCTGCGGCAACGAACGATTCGTTCTGCAACATCATTAAGGTAGAAGAGGGTGAATTGATGGTCTATTAGGAAAAACCCTTCAGTCATACTTTCTAAAACACTTTCTGCTGAGATAGCTTGCACGGAATGGATACTGGTCGGTTTCTGTAAAAGCAGCGCATAGTCAGGGAAACTTGCGTCAAAATTTATGGGGATTGCTTCGAATGATAAAGAAATATAATCTCCAGTTTTTGCGGGAAAGTGTTGCTTTGTTTCCACTGTAAATTGCTCTTTATTCAACACAGCAAGCAAGGCACGAATTTCATTTTGGTTTCCTGATTGTCGGCTAAGTTGAAAATAATCGGATCCGATGCCGGTCCACTCTTTCGACAAATTGTATTTTAAACATGCTTTTTCCCATGCTTGGTTCACTTGTATAATTTTTCCCTTGTCATCAATTACTATAAGCGGATCTGTAGCTGCATAAAACCATTCTTCTGATAGGTTTATTTGTTGTTTCACTTTTTCCACTCCTGATAGATAGGTAAATTGTATAAACAAAAAACTTTTAAGACGATTGAGAAAAATTTATGGTTCTTTCTGTATGGAAATCAGAAAAATATTGATATAAGCTATTATAGCTGAAAAATAATAAAAAATATTACTATATTTGTAAAAAAATAATGTATATAATCCTTTTGGAATTATGATATCATGTGGGAGGAAAGTTTGGTAAAAGTTCTTGAAAATAGCGATATTATCTATATTTTGATGTCGCTTTGATGAAAAGGAGAATAATAATGAAGCAAACCTTAGCCGTACTAATGGCATTAATAATATTTTTACAGTTGGATATAACCATATCTGCAGAAACACAACAGGCGGAAACTGATCAAGTCATTGTTCTAATGGAGGAAAAATCTTTACATCCACTAGAGAATGGTGAAGTGATTCCGGTTGAAGGACAAGATAGCCAGTTGGTATCAGTGAAAGTTCCAGAGAATGAAACGGTAGAGAGTTTTATGGAAGAACTAGAGAAAAGAAGTGATATTGAAAAGGTTGAGCCGGATCACAAGATCAAGCTTGCGTATACTGCAAATGATTCATACGTAAGTCTAAAGCAATATCACCATCAGACAATCGGAACCATGCGGGCCTGGGATAAAACCCTCGGATCCACGGAAGTGGTGGTCGCTGTCATTGATGATGGCGTTGATATGCTTCATACAGATTTAGAAGGCAAATTTGTTTCTCCGTACGATGTAGTAAAGAAAAGCAATACTGCTATTCCAACGGGAGCCCATGGAACACACGTGGCCGGTATAATAGGAAGCTCAATTGACAACCAAAAGATGGGGGCAGGCATTGCTCCAAGAACGAGCATCATGCCAATCAATGTTTTTAATGGGGAGTACGCATACACTTCTGATGTTATATTGGGCATCAACTATGCAGTGGAAAACGGTGCGGATATTATAAATATGAGCCTTTGGACTGAAGAGCCTAGCGAAGCTCTTGAAACAGCGGTTCAAAGCGCACATGAAAATGGAGTAGTCATGGTTGCGGCCGCGGGCAATAACGGAAAAAGCGAACCAAATTATCCGGCGGCTTATCCAGAAGTTATTTCAGTCGGTTCTACTACAGCTAATGATGAGTTATCCAGTTTCTCTAATTATGGGCCAACGATTGATATTACCGCTCCAGGCAGTTCGATCCAATCGACCCTTCCTGGAGATTCGTTCGGGGAAATGAGTGGAACATCGATGGCTTCTCCGGTAGTCGCGGGAGTCGCAGCTTTAGTGTTAGCTGATGATCCGAAGTTAACCAACTTAGACATTGAAAAGCGGTTATACGAAACGGCAAAAGATTTAGGAGCACCCGGCAAAGACGATTTTTTCGGCAATGGCCGGGTAAATGCAAAAGATGCCTTATTGCTTCCGCCTGCAATACCGGAAGTGGACGAAGTAAGTGATCAGTCAAACGAGGTAATTGGAAAAGCAGAAGTGGACGCTGCAGTGACTGTTAAGCGAGGAGAAACTGTTTTAGGAACTGGTACAGCAACGGCGGAAGAGACATTCGGCATTGCCATCTTGAAACAGAAAGCGGGAACCAAGCTAACGATTACTGCCGAAAACCGTTTTGGCAAAGTGGAAAAAGAAGTTTTTGTAGTTGACGTAACCCCACCTGAGCCGCCACTAGTCATTTCTCTTTATCACAATGCAACTTCGATTGTTGGAAAGGCCGAACTTGAATCCACTGTTTCCGCTTATGCAGGAAACAAAGAAATTGGCAAAGCTGCAGCAATCGGCGGAAACTTCATGATGAAAATCCCTAGGCAGACAGCAGGTACAACTGTTAGCGTGGTTGCAAAAGACGCAGCAGGGAATAAAAGCCCGGCAGCAAAAATTACTGTTGCTGACGGCACTGTGAAAGTTGCGGCGACAGCATACAATAAGCTAAAAGTGAGCTGGGCACAAGTTGCTGGAGCGAACGGCTATGAAATATACCGGAGCGCATCAGGTTCAGGAACTTACAGCAAAATCAGTACAGTTACCAACGGAAAAACGTTAAGCTATATCAACAGCGGCCTTGCAACTGGCAAAACTTATCATTACAAAGTGCGGGCGTATCGGATGGCAGACGGAGGCAAAGTGTATGGGCCGTATACTGGCGTTGCGAACGGAAAGCCGGCTATCTTTCATTCAGCTTCAGTAAAAGCCGCATCACCCGGTTACAATAAGAGCAAAATAAGTTGGTCTAAAGTTAGCGGGGCAAGCGGGTACGTCTTATACAGAGCGACTTCGAAGGCGGGGACTTATAGCAATATCAAAACCGTCGAAAGCGGCAGTTTGCTCAGCTACTACGATACAAGCTTGGCAACAGGAACGACCTATTATTATAAAGTAAGGGCTTATCGCACGGTCAATGGAAAAAAACATTATAGTCCGTATTCTAGTGCTGTGAGCATCAAACCAACCATTTCTGCAGTTTCTTCTATAAAAGCGGCAACTGCAGGCTACAACAAAAACAAAGTTAGCTGGTCAAAAGTGGCTGGAGCCAGTGGTTATGTGGTGTATCAGTCGACTTCGAGAAACGGTACGTACAGCAATGTTAAAACAGTAGGAAGCAGCACACTGAGCTTCACCAGAACAGGTTTGACGACTGGAAAAACTTACTACTACAAAGTAAGGGCCTATCGTACGGTCAATGGAAAAAAACATTTTGGTCCCTACTCCAGTATTACAAGGACAATGCCGGTTCTGGCAAAACCAGTGAGCATTTCAATTAGTAAGGCGAGTACCACTACTTTTAAAGTAACTTGGCGCAAAGCCAGTGAAGCCAGCGGATATGAACTTTACCGTGCAACTAGCAAAAAAGGGAATTATACTAAAATAAAAACTACCGCTTCCGGATCGACTATCAAATTTTCAAACAAAAGTTTGGTAAGAGGTAAAACTTATTATTACAAAGTAAGAGCCTACCGTATTGTGAATGGAAAGAAGATTTATAGTTCTTTTACGACAATTAGTTCATACAAACCATGAAAGAAAGCTTGTTCCGAATTCTGGAGCAAGCTTTCTTTTACGTAGAAAACTGAAGCTAAGATCGGGAAATTCACTAAATATTATAGAAAGATAGAGAATTATTGTTTAGGAAAGATAAGTAAGTGGAAATATAGATGAAATAAATAGGGAAGAGCAAGGGGATAAAAATTTTTTCCATCCTGCTTGTTTTGCTATTTTTGCCTTCCGAATAAAATACTACAGAAATAATAGTGTGCCAATTAAAGGCTGGGCATAAGTAAGTCATCATGTAAAAACTATTAACGAAGTTTAAAGAATATGAAAAAAGGAATACACACGTTTACATGCTGTTTTGCAGGGGAAAAACCGTTTCATCAGGAAAGAGATAATATTTAATGGAAAGAAGGTTTTATTTTGGGCTTAAATCCGATCTTATTAGTATTCATCATCTTTACGATTAGTATTGTCTATGTGACATTATCGACGGTCCGGATGATTTTGATGATGAAAGGTTATCGGTACTTGGCTGCCGCCTTATCCGTGCTTGAGGTTATCATCAATATTCTAGGACTAGGTTTGGTGCTTGAAAACATATCGCAAATCCAGAACTTGATCTCATACGCCGCTGGATTTGGTGCAGGAATTATTGTAGGTTCTGTAATCGAAGATAAATTGACTTTAGGTTATGTAACAGCTAGTGTTGTTTCTCCGGAAAACTCGGATAAACTATCAAAACAGTTAAGGGAAAAAGGCTATGGCGTAACGGATTGGGAAACGAATGGCCATGAAGGCAAGCGCCGTTCATTGCAGATTTTGACACCGAAAAAACATGAACTAAAATTATATCAGACAATCAAGGAGTTGGAGCCTCAAGCGTTTGTAGTAGCCAATGATTCAAAAACTATTCATGGAGGATTTTGGATCCGGACAATTAAACGCGGCCGGCTGTTTAATTCGTAATAGTATATTGTAAAACCCGCAGAGCGACAGCACTGCGGGTTTTGTGTTTTTAAGTTTATAATCACTAGGTGTTTCATCGGAAAACGCGAGTGCAGCAATCATCAGTTAGTACGAACTCCCCTAAACCCTCAGTTTAAAAACCGAATTTTCATTGTCGATATAGATGCAGTATGTCTGGTATAAATATCGACTTTAGTAACAGCTCCCATTCCCAATCTTTACAATAGTTTGACAACTTGGAAGCTGGTGCTATTATTAAAATTAAACTATAGAATTTGTTTAGCGAAATAGTGTTGGTATAACAAATAATAGGAATATTAATTTAGAGGCTGAGCGGTTCAAGTCCAGTTTACAAACGAGAGAAATCCGGCTAAAAAGAGGGCAGGATTTGGCGGAACCGTAAGATGAATTTTCTGGCCCTATTAGTTTCAACTTTTAACATTTATTTAACCTTGCAAGTGTAATCTTATCCATAGGAAAAGAGATTGGAAGCCTGCAAATTGACGTGAACGCGTATACGGAGTAAGGAGTGGACATAGATGGTTGTCAGAAGCAATATCGGTAAAACGGCCTTAGAACTTAGAAGCAAAGAAGATTTGATTCGGGAAATGTGGATTCCTAAAAAAACGAGTGACCAGATTTTTAATGTGAAGTCCTATGGCGCCAGAGGCGATGGCAAGGCAGATGACCGCAAAGCGCTTCAGGAAGCCATTGATGCCGTCTATCGCACTTCAAAAGGAGGAAACTTATTCTTCCCCCCAGGCCTGTACCGGATCAGCGGGCCGCTTGAAGTGCCTGAAGTTAAAGACGGAAGCCCTGTTGCTTGGCTTGGCCATAGCCCTGATTCTACCATTATCGCGCCTTCGCAACCGATGGATTACCTGGTCAGAATGCGCGGAAGCGGCGGAGCTGTCAAAGGCATCAAATTCATAGGAAGCGATCCTGAAAACGGCTATGTGCAATACGCCAAAGTCTGCATGTTGGCAACTGATATTCATGACAAGATCTTCTCGAATTCTGTATTTGAATGGGCACTGATTCATGGGCTTCAAATTACAGGAGAAGGAAACAATAATTTATGCGTGTTCGAACGGCTCTGCCAGTTTTCACAAAATGGAACAGTTGCAAAAGGGAGAGGCGGTTCAGGCTCCGGAAGTAAAGTATCCTTTTTGGCTTTCAATCCAAAAGAAAGCGGTGTATATGTCGGGGCATACTTGAAAGTGGGGAGCGGAGAAGGTTCGGTCTACCACATTGATGAAGTGGGCACAAACAGCATCAAAGTCTCGCCGGATTTGAAACGCCCTTTAAGTGTCGGGACTGAGTATGCCATCCATATCGGCTGCGGACTCCACACGGATAGGGGAAGCGACAACAATGTCTACGGCATCTATGATTGTCATTTTGTCGGCAATAAAGGAGCGGGCCTCATGGTGCGCGGACTCTACGGCCATCATATACAAGGCGGCAATTTCGATTCCAATGGAATCACCGGTATCCATATCGGGAGCGGCTCTATCGATACAACGCCTGCTTATTCCAATTCCATTACGCATGCTTATTTTGAAAACAACGGCTATGCAAATGCAATTTTGGATTATCCATCAGGCCTAACCATCCTTGAACCGCTATTGGCGAAACCGGTTGATGGGGTGGGTGAAGGCATTGCTTCCCTGACATCACTGCGCGAAAACTACTTTGACTATAGTACTGTTAGTGTAATTCATAACGGTCAGCTATATCAGTATATAGGAGAAGAGCCGGAAAGCGCGTCTTTCAGCCGGGACCAGGAACCGCGCATTACCGTCAATCGGAAATCCGGGGATACCAATCCTATCCGGTTTGAACTTCCGGCGGCCCCTTCCCATAAATTTGGAGAAGTTCTGGAAATGTATGTTGAAGACAGCGCCGGCCAGCCGGTTCAAATAGTATGCGATTCTGCTGATGTTAACAATAAGGACGGCAAAAAGGGCGTAGAGGCGCCTGCGGGGGCTGGATACAAAATTGTCGCTTTTTATAGCAGGAATAAAAAAAGTTGGATGGTTTCATATACCAATCCGATTTTGTAATTGTTATGTTGAATGGAACGATAAAGAGGAATGGAGAATAATGTAGAAACAGTTTTAACAAGAAGGTTGCGGCTAGAATCCACGAAGGATTTTAACTGCGGCCTTTTATTGTTGACTGATAGAAGCAATACCTTAGCTTCAACAAAGTTACCGAATTTTATTTAATCGCATTTCTTTATGGCAGCTTCGAAAGTGACTTTTTACTTAAAGCATTTGGACTAGGGGATGCTATAATAAATAGGGCGTTTATAAGCTTTTGAAAAAGATTCAATAATGCCTTATTTGTTAAATCAATATGAAAAGGGAATATATATATGTCTAAATGCAAAGTAATAGCCTGGACTGGAGTTACTCTTTGGATGGCTTTAATCTTTTTTCTATCCCACCAGCCATCAACGGATTCAAGTGAGTTAAGCTCAGGGGTTGTGGAAGTTATCTTAATGGCAGCAGAAAAAATTGCGCCTGAGTTGCGGGAGCATGTGGATATGGTCCATCACATTGTCCGGAAAAACGCTCATTTCATCATTTATCTTGTACTGGGTGTACTGGTGATGAATGCGCTCAAAACAAGCGGTGTTTCGAGATGCCGGGCCTTAATATGGGCTATAAGTATTTGTTTTGTTTATGCTATTTCAGATGAGTTCCATCAAATGTTCATCCCAGGAAGAGGGCCTGCTTTGATGGATGTAGCGATTGATAGTGCCGGTGCGGCGGTTGGAGCCGGATTATACGTAATGATTGCCGAGTTCAAGGCTATGAAAAAACAAAGCAAGAGCTGGAATGAAGTTTTTTAACAAAATATATGGCAATTCATGAATTTATGATAAAGAAAAGGCATGTTGGATGGAGTCCACCATGCCTTTTCTTTATTTTTTATGTGCATTTAACTATCGGGGACAAAGTTTGTGCTGGTTTTATCAGAAGTGGCAAGGGTAGAATTAAGGAAGAGCCGAGTAATAGAAACATACGTATCAAAACTGGTAAAGGAGGAATCTCTATGAAAAAAAAATATATATTATCAATTGACCAAGGAACGACAAGTTCTCGCGCAATGCTGTTCAACCATGAAGGTGAGGTTGTTGAAACTGCACAGCAGGAATTCCAGCAATTTTTTCCGAAACCAGGATGGGTGGAGCATGACGCAAATGAAATCTGGACATCGGTTCTGGCCTGTATCGCTGGCGTATTGCGGAAAGCGGACGCAGAACCTAGTGAAGTAGCGGGAATCGGCATAACCAACCAGCGGGAAACGGCAGTTGTATGGGACCGTACAACAGGCAAGCCAGTCTACAAAGCAATAGTATGGCAATCACGCCAGACCGACGGCATTTGCAAAGAATTGATTGAGCATGGCCATGAAGAGACGTTCCGCAACAAAACGGGATTGCTTATCGACCCTTATTTTTCAGGAACAAAAGTGAAATGGATATTGGATAATGTTGAAGGGGCGAGGGAAAAAGCGGACAATGGTGACTTAATGTTCGGCACTATCGATTCATGGTTAGTCTATAAGTTATCCGGAGGCCAAAAACATATCACCGATTACAGCAATGCTTCCCGGACATTGATGTACAATATTTACGACTTGGTTTGGGACGATGAACTTTTGGAAATCCTGACAGTGCCAAAGAGCATGTTGCCGGAAGTCAAGCAGTCTTCTGAAATATACGCGCATACGATCAACTACCATTTCTTCGGCCACGAAGTGCCGATTGCCGGTATAGCGGGTGACCAACAAGCTGCTCTTTTCGGCCAAGCTTGCTTTGAAAAAGGTATGGCGAAAAACACCTATGGCACGGGTTGTTTTATGCTGATGAACACAGGCGAACAAAGTGTAAAATCTGAGCATGGCTTATTGACGACACTTGCATGGGGAATCGACGGCAAAGTGGAATATGCGTTAGAAGGCAGTATTTTTGTAGCTGGTTCCGCTATCCAATGGCTGCGGGACGGGCTACAAATTATTAATTCTGCACGAGAAAGTGAAACCTATGCTGCATCTGTGGATTCAACGGATGGGGTTTATATGGTGCCGGCATTTGTTGGCCTTGGCACTCCTTATTGGGATACTGATGCAAGAGGTGCCATATTTGGCATAACACGCGGGACAACAAAAGCGCATTTTATCCGTGCGACGCTTGAATCTCTTGCCTACCAGACAAAAGATGTAGTCGATGTGATGATTGAAGACGCAGGAATTGAACTGAAGACGCTTCGAGTTGATGGCGGTGCCGTAGCGAACGATCTTTTGATGCAATTCCAAAGCGATATTTTGGATGTTCCGGTGGAACGGCCAGGCATTTTGGAGACGACGGCGCTTGGGGCAGCTTATCTCGCGGGTCTTGCGGTCGGCTTCTGGAAAGACAAAGAAGAAATTGCCCAGCAATGGAAAGTTGAAAAAACGTTTAAGCGCGAAATGGATGCTGAAAAGAGCGAAGAACTTTACGAAGGCTGGAAGCTTGCGGTGGCATCAACTAGAAGCTTTAAAAAAGCAAAATTAGATAAATGATTTTTTAAAAAAATATGGTGACTAGCTATTAGGAGACTTAGCAAGTGAGGCAGAGAAATTCTGCAACTTTGCTTAAGTCTCTTTTTATTAGTAAAGCAAGTTAGAGAAGATTTGGGAATAATAGGCATGTAACACAAAAGCGGCTCCAAAAAGGAGTCGCTTTTATATGCAGTATTCTAAAAAGTTAAAAAATTATATTAGTAGGGTTATAATGATATAATTTTATTGGAAATTAATGAAGGGCAAGTGAAATATAATGCAAAAAAAGTTTTATGAAGAAATTCCTTTTGTGCGGGCTATTGCTTGTATTATGGTTGTTTTTGTCCATGTTTCATCTGGAACTATTACTGCAGCTAATGGTTCTATAAATACATTAAATTTATATTTGTATGAGTTACCACGCTTAGGGACACCTATTTTTGCGGTGATCAGCGCATTCTTGCTTTTTGGTTCTGTGAACCGACGTGGCTTCAATATTAAGCATTTTTTAACATCAAGAACAACGAAAATCGTTTTGCCTTTTATTATCTGGACGTTGATCTATTTAAGCTTTAAAAAATATTTTTATAGTAATGAAATATTTCCAGATGCTCAAAGTACAGCAAAATACTTTTTGGTTGGAACAGGATATTATCACCTTTACTTTATGATTACTGTTATTCAATTCTATATTATGTTTCCTTTACTTCAATTGATACGAAACCGAAAAATGCTATTAGGGTTTTTCTTTGTTAGTTTGCTTGTAAACCTTTACTGGTTTACAGGATCAAAAATACATACGGGAATTGATTTGCTTGATATAATAATCGGGCATCGTTCATTTTTGCTGAATTGGATCGGGTTCTTTATGTTTGGAGCAGTATTGGTCAGTTATTATTCAGAGATATTAAAATTTGTGAAGCGTCAAAAAGTTGTATTATTTGTTTCTGCAATATTGATTTTTCTAGCGCTATGTCTTGAAATTGACCCAAATAATATTTTCACTTCTTCAAGACCGATAAATTTATTGTATGTGCCAATTTTCGTGCTGTTTTTATTATCTATTCAAGGTTTGATTGCGAAAGTTCCTTTTATTCTTAGCGGTTTAAATATTATCGGCAATTACTCGATGGGTATCTACCTAGTACACCCGATGGTGAAAGGTATTTTAAGAAGAAATACTCCACCAAGTTTTTGGGAACCCGAATTAATACTAGTGACAATTGGAATTGTACTTCTCACAAGCCTAATTATTGTTCATTTGATAATGTTCTTACCAAAAGCAAACTACCTAATACCAATCGGTAAAGCGAAAAGAAATAGTCCGGTTGTAAAAGAAAATTTATCAACTTCAGTATCCAATTCTTTATAAGCGGAAGATTATAAACAATAGCCTTGCATTCGCAAGGCTATTGTTTATTTTTTGGGAAAGGATGAACTAAAAAAAGTATTTTTTAAAGTAATAGTAACTGAAAAAATCAAAACAATAGTGGAATGGTAACCAATAGATTAGAATAATCTAAAAAGATAGTAATGGAGAGGAGAAATTTAGGCGATGAAACTCCATATTATTTTTATATTATTTTTTGTTGGAATTGTATTTTCAATGTTTGGATTTGTGGAAAGTTTGGATACATACTATGAAGAAAAGGCTCTTGCGAGGCCAACAGAAACCTCAATCAAAGGCAAGGGGACATTAGAAAGGAAATGGGTAGTAAAAGAAGAAAAGATGTCCCATGAGAAAAACGAAGTTCGAGTCATTGAAGATATAAATATTAAAGTTAGAGACGGGATCATCCTGAAAGGGCGTTTGCTTTTACCAAAAGGAGTGAAAGAGCCTTTGCCGACCATTGTGCAACTTAATGGATATGGGCATGAATCGGACAGAGGCAAAAGCGAAACGAAATTAATGGATCTGGCAGAACGCGGCTATGCGGTTGTCCATGTAAGTTTGAGGGGAACCGGAACTTCAGAAGGAAAAGCAGGCCTTTACAATTTTTATAGTTCAGATGGCTATGATGTCATCGAGTGGGCGGCAGAGCAAGGATGGAGTAACGGCAAAGTAGGAACAATTGGCCTTTCCCTGTTAGGTATCAGCCAATGGCTTGCTGCAAAGGAATTGCCTCCAAGTCTAAAAGCGATCAGTCCAGCAGCTGCATGCGCCGATTGTTATGAGATGCTTTGGCATCCTGGTGGAATGGAAGCAGGACCAGGACGGATTGCACGTAGCGTTGAATACAAGGCGGCGAAAGAACACCGAAACTTTGACGGCTGGTGGCAAGAGCGTGTAGTTTCTACTGAAGACTTAAATAGAATAGCCAAGCACGGTGTAGCTGCTTTTATCACTGGAGGATGGAATGATTATATCAGTCCAGACAATATAGAGGCATTTGAACAATATAGCAAAACTAGCATACACAGTAAATTAATTGTTTCTTCTGATGCTCATACATATTTGTCAGGAGTTATGCCTTATGGATTTGAAGATTATCAAGCTCAATGGTTCGACCATTATTTGAAAGATAAGAACAATGGAGTTAATCAACATGATCCGGTGCTTATTTATGTGCAAGGTGCCAATCAATGGCGTTATGAAAAGAAATGGCCGCTTATTGGTACAAATTACATCGATTTTTATTTAACAAACAAAAAAAGCGATTCTATCAATAGCATAAATGACGGATTGTTAATTGAAGAAAAAACAACCGATAAGGAAGCGACGGCCATGTATGAATACTCTCCGGAAACCGGACCGTTCTTGCCGACATTATTGAGTGCGACTGGGCGTTTGACTATTAATCAGCAACCCTACGAAAAACAAACACTGACATGGACAACCGGTGCGCTTGCTGAGCCAACCGAGATAACCGGTAATCTGTCGATGACTTTTTGGGCGGCAGTAAATGCAGAAGATGCCGACTTTGTGGTCCAGATTACAGATGCAGCGCCAAATGGAACTTCTAGACAAGTAACTGCAGGTTACTTGAATGCCGCACGAGCAAATTCGCTCGCAGAACCGATAATGGTTGAACCAGGCAAAATTAAGAAATACACTATAAAAATCTATCCAACTTCCTATGTCTTTAAAAAAGGACATCGAATTAGACTAAGTCTTGCAGGCGGCACAAAAGCGTTTCCTAAACAAAAATCACCTCAAGGACCGGGAATAAATCCGATTGGGTCAACGGTCATTGTTTATCAAGGCTCCAAATATCCATCTAGCTTAAGATTGCCGGTAATTGGACAAGAAACATTAGAGTTGGATAGAAGAAACTAAAAGTTGAGAAATTAGAGAAGTGGGGGTAACTATGGCTGTTAAAGAAGAACTTGTACTGGTTTTGGAGGAATATAAAAGCTCATTTAAGGTTTGTCTGCTGGGTCGGGACGGAACTACGTACAGCAGCAATTATTTTAAGGAAATGCCTGAAGTGGCGGAGGTTCGTTCTTTAATTGGCACTTTAACGCACATTTTTGGCAACTTCAATCGAATAACCTACAGCAAAAATTTCACAACTATTTGGGATCATGAAGCACGACCTGATTCTTTTGGCAAGTTTATGGCGGAGCTGTTTGCTTCAAAGGAAGATTCAAGCACTAATAAATATCGCAGGTGGGAACATTTTAGTGAATTTTTAGAAGAGCAGGAAGAAGTGGTGCATCAAGACCGAACAAAAGATCTGCCATTTTGAAACTTGTTGAATTAGAAAGGGTTATTAAGTTTTTGTTACAATTACTATTTTCAGGATATAGTATGCTATTCTGTTCTCTAATGCAAATTGTAAGTATGTTGAGGGAGTGGAAAAAATGAACATTAAAAAATGGATGGTTGTTCTATTAATAAGCATTTTACTAGCTTTCCAATTGGCTAGCCCAACCAAAGCAAAAACTGATACAACACCACCTGCTAAACCGCTTGTCGCTGAAGTGTTTGACTCTTCAAAAGCTATTACAGGAAAAGCGGAATCAAATGCCAAAGTTTATGCTTATGCAGGAAACAAAAAATTAGGAGAAGCAGTTGCGTATAACGGAAAATTTTCCATAACTATAGTACAGCAAAAAACTGGAACTAATATTTCAGTTCATGTGATGGATGCCGCAAAAAACAAAAGTAAAAGCAAAACCGTAATAGTTGGCCAAACACCACCCGCAGGCCAATATAAAACTACAGCCAATCTCAATATGCGCTCTAATGCTTCTATAAATGCTCATATTGTTACAGTTCTTCCAAAAGGAACAGTTGTAAGCTTTGTAAACAGTTCAGAAAATTGGTATAAAATAAAAGCTGGCGCATATACTGGTTTTGTCAGTTCTGCTTATTTACAAAAAGTCTTTTCAGGGAAACCGGCAAACTTTCCAGCTCCGTCTTCCAAAGTACCTGGAACATACGTAAATGGTGTATTGCTTGTTAACAAGAAAAACGGTCTTCCATCCAGTTACAACCCAGGAGTTGATTTGACAGCCCAAAAAGCTGTTGCAGCTATGATTTCAGCTGCAAAGAAAGATAAAATCTATCTTACTTCATTTAGCACATTTCGAAGCTATTCACGTCAATCAATACTATATTCAAACTACGTTGCTAAATACGGAGAAGCAGAAGCAGAAAAATTCAGTGCACGTCCAGGCCATAGTGAACACCAGACGGGGCTCGCTTTTGACTTCGGTGGAGCAGAACAGGCAGATTGGTTAAAAGAATCGTTCGGTAAAACGGAAGAAGGCAAGTGGCTTCAGGAAAATGCTCACAAATACGGTTTTATCCTTCGTTATCCAAAAGGAAAAGAGAGTATTACTGGTTATCAATACGAACCTTGGCATTACCGTTATGTCGGATCTGAGCTTGCGGTTAAGATAAAAGGCAGCGGAAAAACGCTGGAAGAGTATCTTGGCGTAAAAGAAAAGTGATTGTTATCAAAAATCACCCCTGAATAAAGGACAATGTGAAATCTGTCCATTATTCAGGGGTTTTTTAAAATTATCACTATAATCATTTTAGTTTAAAGCTTTCCATACTTTAATTCGCATTACACAAAAAATTTAAAAAAGAGCTTTTAAATGAAGATTAGTATTAGTTTTTTTAGACTAATTATCCCATCTCTGAAAATTTCATCTTTAAACTTTACAAAAGAATTCTTTTTTAAATTTGATGATCAGCCAATACGTTCTGCAATGAAACAGCAAACGTGGCCTGGAGCCCTTTATTTAACTCGTGCAAACGTTTCGCATGTCTTGGATGGACACCCGTAATCGAAATAGTGACCCCCATGATTGATAGAGACTCTAATAAAGCATTGAATTGAACCAATCCATCCGGATCAATATCGTTCATGGCCGTCAGATCAAAAATTACAGATTGACTGTCTTGCCGGTAAACATTCTCCAGAATCCGGGGCAAAACAGTGATCATTTTCTGCTGATCAATTGCTCCAAATAAGGGGATAAGCAGCCGCTGTTGATCTAGTTTGATACAAGGCGCAGATAATTCTCTGACATTTTGAAGCAATTTGTCCGTCCGTTCTTTCTCAAGAAGCAAATCGTAATTGGTGTCGTTTAAGCGTGTTCTCAAATGTGTTAATTGTGCGGACACACGAGTAAAATGACGGTCTTTTGGAACAGCAATAACATTCGCGCTTTCCCCGCTTTCCCACTTGCAATGGACATCCATCACCATCGGTTCATCCAGTGGCGATAAAAAGGTCAATTCAATTGGCTCATTGGAACGTGCCGGATCCAAAAACTTTAATGCTTTCTCTCGGCTTCCTTCTTCTAGGAGACCGGTGAAAACAGACGCTTCCTTGAATAGAGTCCGTGCCAGTTTAGAACTCGCTAAAATGGTGAGCTTCCGGTCTAATTGAAAAATCGGCAACGGCCAATCTTCAATATGGGGCGCGTGCTTCATTGTTCGACTCCTTCCTGGACTGAATCCAATCTTCAAGGGTCTCCAAACTTTCAAGCACAACAGCGCCTTCAGCTTTTGCGTCCGATAAATCGACCAAAGTAACAGCACGGCCACCGATAAGTACAGTCGGTTTTGGGTTCAACAGTTGAACGGCATCCATATATAGTTTCACTAGAGGCAGACGGCCAACGAGGGCAGCGGATAATCCAATGACATCCGGCTTCAATTGCTTTGCAGCCTCTAAGGCATGTTCAATCGGCAAATTCGGTCCGAGATCATGGACAGTCCAGCCATGTTCACGGAAAACACAAGCCACCATTTTTAAACCAAGGTAATGGTCTTCGCCTTCAAACCCCATGATCATCGCTTTTCCTGCTATTTCTTTTTCTGCTTGGCTCCGGTTGTCTGTAGCAGAAATTACAAAATCACAAATTGCAGTCGCTAAATGTTCGTCAGCCACACTAATAACATTTTCTTGCCATAACTGTCCGATTCGGTACATGGCAGGCGTCAACATTTTCTGATGGAGTTCCTTCTTTGTATGGGTCTTCAAATAATATTGAACTTTTCGCAAAGCGTAGTAATCATCGCCTGAAAGGAATATATCAGCAAGTTCGTCTGAGGTCATAGTGTGTCCTCCTTTCTAATTATCGAGAAGATGTATAGCCTCTTTAAGGCATAGAATCATGAACTCCTCTTCCTCAAGTTTAACTTTTCCAGGAAGAATCGCAATTAAGCGCTCAAAGTTATCGATAATCAAATGGGTTCCGACATTTCTGCTTTCTAAGACGGTCTGTAGCCATTTCGTATAATCGAGAAACAAAGAAGGTTGTTTAAGCGAATAAGCTGTTTCCAAATGGTCAAGATGGTGAATATTGTCTTTCTCGGTATGGACAATTCCATTCTCACCAAAACGTTCAACGAGTGAAGGATGGGCGGCGTAAATGCTTTCTCTTGTCTCTTTAGCAATTTGTTGTTTTGTTAGTAGGTTCATTCGGCAACAACCTCATACTGCCGGACTGTCGGTACAATATTTGCCAGCTCCTGATCTGGATAATGTTTTTCCATGTCATGTATTTCTTTGAATTCCGCGCTTCTTACCCAGGTAAGATAAGCCTCTTTTGTCTGCCACTCTAAGTGGACAGTCAATTCGTTCAGTTTTTTTGTGTTCTGGATCAGCCGGAAGAGATGGAATCCTTCTGCCGAATCTACCCGTCGGGAGCGTTTCTGGTAGATGCCAATTACTTCATCCACTTTTTCCGGCGGAACAATTACCGTTGACGTTACAATATACATGCCATTTCTCCTTCGCCTCTAAATTCTGTGTCCATTATAACACTTCGGCCTCAGAAATAAAAAGAAAGCAAAGGACGTGAAAAGAGCTGTCCAGCAATGGGACAGCTCTTAATATGTTTTCCGTGCTTTTGTTGCCCAAGCTTGTATTTTACGATCGATTATCATAATGTATTTCTTTCCAATTGTTATGCCAAAAAGGAACATGGACAATAGAAAAAGTGTAAAGAAATCTATGCTTTTCCGTTCTAAAAAATTCAAGACTCCGAGCACAACATGAGGAGTATAGCCTAAGCCAGTGCTAATTGAAAAAGAGATAAGAACGCGTATTTTTGATTCGAGCCAGTATCTGGCGTAAAACATATAAAAAGTAGCGGACCATGCAACAATGTCGCATGAAATCAGTATTGTCCACTTGTGAGCTAATAATAAGTCCGCAACCATAACATTACCCCTTGCTCTTAAAAAATCTTTCGTTCGCTTTTTTTCTGTTGTGTGGGTTTTATAAGTCGCATCTATTCATAAGTGCAGAGCATAGATCATTAACTACTTATAACCGTTTAATGAAAAAGAAAACCTTTAGCTCTATGAATAATAAGCACACTTTAGTAAGTTTAGTCTTTAAGAATCACTAAGTGGATTGATTTATATAAAATTTAAGATTAAGATAGGCGGAAGTAATTATTTGCTGGCTGATTTTTAATATCAATAACAAGTTCTAAGTGGAAATTATTGATATATGATAAAGATCTTAATGGTTTTTTAGAGAAATGAAAAGGAAAACATACTAATCTCATTAGCGAGTTTCATTTTCATTTTACGAAAGAGGCAAATTTAGAGAGGCTGCCTGTTCAAAAGAACTTATAGAATGAGGGGATACCTTGAAAAGAAGAATGCTGGTGAATATTAAACTTTTATTTGTATTGCTTTGGAGCACTGTCATAGTTATTTCGATGTGCACAGTGGACGCTTATGCATTTCTGGTATATCGCGTCATAGAATTCGAGTTTGATCCGCAACCCTCTTTTTCGGAATTGATAATTTTTAGCGATATCGATTTCTTGGATAGTTTTTATTTTATCCAAAAGACTGGCCATTTTATATCGTTTGGCCTCTTATATGTTTTTGTTTTAAACTGGTTAAATAATTGGAAACAAGCTCTTATAATTTGTGCGGTGTTTGCAGTTTCCAGTGAAGTTCTGCAGTTGTATTTTCAGCGGAACGGAAGATTATTTGATGCGTTTATCGATTTATGTGGCATTTTCCTTGCGTATAGTATATGCCGTTATCTGAAAAACATTAAACGGACCATGGCTTCTTCTTAAGAGAATTTTGGGAAGGAAAAATTCTATCAATATATAAATAGATTTCTTCATATAGATTCTATAACAGCGGCTTTGATTCGGATTTCCGATCAAGGCCGTTTTTTTTGTATATATCTGTTCACTATAGAATCCGTTAATTTTTAACAATTCAAACTATTTAACCTACTTTTAACCTGGGGACTTTAGTATAGGGTCCAAGAGAAAAGAATACAGGAGGTGAAAGCAAAAGTTATCTGCCAGATGGAGACTGAAATTACCCTGCAAATTTCTTATAAGAGATTAAAGATACTTAAAAACTATTGCTTTTAGACTTCTTTGCTAGTGTTTGGGTGTACAGCAAGTTGACTTAAGAAAAATCCTGAATGCCGCAAATATCCAGATAAACGAGGTAGAGAGACATGGGAAAAACCGTAATTTCAATCATGATAGTTGTGATCATCACTAAAATCCTTGGTTTTTCAAGGGATATTTTCCTTTCCTTTTTTTTTGGAGCAGATGGTATAACCGACGCGTATCTGGTTGCGACAGATATTCCGACCGCTTTTTTCTCTCTAATAGGTATGGGAATAGCTGCCGGTTATATTCCCATCTATACGAGCATCCTGGAAAAGCAGGGAATTATTGAGGCAAAGCGTTTTACTGTGAACTTGATAAATTCCGTTTTGCTGATCTCCACTTTGCTTGTTTTGATGATCTTAATCTTCCCTTCATTCCTTGTGCATATGTTTGCAAGCGGATTTGAAGGAGAGACATTGAAAATTGCTGTCGCATTTACCCGGATATCTGCATTAAGTATTTACTTTGTGGCATTGATTTACGTGTTCAGCAGTTATTTGGAAGTGCACAAGCGTTTTCTTCCTACAGTCCTAAGTGGGCTCCCGCTGAACTTTATAATGATTTTCTTCATTTATGTAAGCGCGGAAACAAATGTCTATCTGCTGGCGGTAGGCACATTAATTGCTGTAGGTTCACAACTGCTGGTTATGATTCCTGCTATATACCGAACAGGATACAGGCACAGCTTTCACTTTTCTTTAAAGGATAAGAACTTAAAAAAACTTATGATTCTTGCAGTCCCGGTCATTATCGGGGTTTCCGCCGATCAGATTAATATATTGGTCGATCGCACAATTGCTTCACAAATCGCAGTAGGTGGAATCTCGGCGTTAACCTACTCCCACCGAGTGGTCTTTTTCATACAAGCGATTTTTGTATTAGCCATAGTTAAGGTGGTCTTTCCAAAAATTGCACAGTTAGCTGTAAGGAAAGACCATATCCAATTAAAAAGGCTTGTTGAAAGGTCCATCACTATTGTCGCGTTGATTGTCATACCGGCGGCGCTGGGACTTATGATGTTTTCAAAAGAAGTTACAGACCTCTTGTTCGGCAGAGGAGCATTTGACAGTGAAGCAGCTGCATTAACTACCGGTACTCTTTTTTTCTATTCAGTAGGCCTTTTAGGATTCGGGCTTAGGGAAGTGCTGACAAAAGTGTTTTACTCTCTCGAAGACATGAAAACCCCAATGATCAGTGCTGTTGGGGCCATGGCCTTGAATGTCGTTTTGAATATCATCCTATCAAAGCTTATGGGCATAAACGGTTTAGCGCTGGCTACAAGTTTAGCTGCACTTCTGAGCACAGCCATCTTATACGTATCCCTTGTCCGGAAAATAGGTTCTCTTAACTCGAAAAGACTTTCAATCGATATTTTAAAAGCTTCTCTTGCTGCAGTTGTAATGGGAATATCGGCAAAGGGCATTTACTCATCATTGATCTCTTCGGCGGGAGAAATCGGAGCGCTAACAGGTGGAGTTGTTTCTGGGATTATTATTTATACAGCAATGATATGGCTTCTTCAGTTCAGTGAAGTCGCAGATTATAAAGCAAGAATCTTGTCGCTGGCCAAGAGGTAAGAAAGAGAGTTAGCCAGCATCAGATTTAAATTTCTTCAGTTCCGATCAAAGGGGGATCTATTCATGATTTTCGTACTGGCTTTTTTTATATTTCAGATAACCATCACCTACATCATCAAGGACCATATTCCAGCCGGTGAAGCATTCGGCATCATCCTGGTACTGACAAGTATTGTGGCCATCTCCCTCTACTTGTACCGGTCACTTGAAAAAGAGTGGTTATTATTGATTTTTGGAGGATTTGCTGTAAGGGTCCTAGTGTTATTCATTGATTTATATGTGCCTTCGCTTCCTATATTCTCAAGCGGAACTGATACCGAATATTTTCACGAAGTATCGGTTGCGATTGCCAATGGACTCATGCCGCTGTCAGAAGGGGCAACTGCCTACGTTCCTTTTCTATCCGCACTTTATTATTTAGTGGGAGATCAAAGGCCGTATGTCCAGTTCATCAATGTTGCTTTCTGGGTTTTCTCAGCCATGTACTTGCTGAAGACGCTAAGGTTTTTGGAAATTGATAAAAAACTGATTTTCTTAGCTATGGGTGTGTTTACGGTTATGCCGAATAGTATTTTCATGTCCAGTATCTTATTGCGTGAGTCAATCATCATCTTTTTTATTTCCATCTCCCTCTATCATTTCATCAAATGGTTTGCAGATGGAAAGTTTCCGGATTTTCTTCTTTCTGTAATACTGGCTGTCATGTCGATGGTATTCCATTCAGGCATGATCGGATTTGTTGTTGCCTATGTGTTAGCGTTTCTTTTCCTTAGCCAAAAAAAATCAAAAAAAGCCGGCCAATCTTTTCTGTATCTTATATTTTTTGCCCTACTTGTTTTCATCATGTCTCAGAATACAGAACTGTTCCTCAGTAAATTTGAAGGTCTGACGGAAGAAGGGGTTGAGATCTCCGGTATTGGCGGTTCCATGTACTTGGCCAGTTTCAATGGATTGTCAGGGATAGCAGCCATTTTAGTAGCCCCGATAAAAATGTTTTACTTTATGTTTTCTCCGCTTCCTATAGATTGGAGGGGCATGGGGGATATCGTAAGTTTCCTATTCGATTCTTCGGTCTACTTGTTCCTGATTGGAGCAACCATCTTTGGTTTAGTGAAAAGCGATATGCCACTGAGAAATAAGGTTTTCATCGTAATGTTTTTAGCCGTGACAGTCGTTGTCTATTCATACGGTACACAGAGTGCCGGTACTGCGATGCGCCATCGCAATAAAATGATCCCGCTGCTCCTCATTACATTCGCTATCGCAAACAGCAAACAGTTGGTCAAACTTACTGACAAGCGGTGGAGGCCGAAAGAAGGGGAGAAGGCTACATGATGATGGACAAACTGAAAATAGCGGTAGTGGGGTTGGGATATATCGGCCTGCCAATTGCTATTGCTTTTGGAAAAAAATATTCGGTCATTGGTTTCGATTCGAAGCCAGAACGGATTAAAGCACTAACAGAAGGCATTGACTCCATTAATGACGTAGGGGCAGTGAATTTAAAGGAGATGGCCATCGAGTTTACGGATGATCCCGAAAAACTCAATGATGCTGGATTCATAATCATTGCCGTGCCAACTAAAGTTGATTCCAGTAACCAGCCTGACTTCAATCTAGTACTGAAGGCAAGCAAAACAGTAGGAATGCATATGAGAAAAGGGGCTGTCGTCGTATATGAATCTTCTTTTTATCCGGGCATGACAGAAGAAAAGTGCATTCCGGTTTTAGAGAAGTATTCGGGTTTTCAAGCAGGCGAAGAATTTTTCGTTGGCTATTCGCAAGAGCATATCAAACCGCATGAACCTTCAAATATTTACTTCAAAGCCAACAAAGTAGTGGCTGGACAAAGTAAAGAGGTGTGCGATTTTATTGCAGAAGTTTATGAGACTGTTACCGAAGCAAATGTGTTTAAGGCAAAGTCAATTCGCATAGCAGAAATGGCGAAAGTCTTTGAGTCTACACAGCGGGATGTCAACATTGCACTTATGAATGAACTCGCTTTGATTTGCAACCAACTTGGAGTTAACACATTGGATGTACTGGAAACGGCAGATGCTAAAAGAAATCCCATGAAATTTGCTCCTAATCTTATCGGTGGCTATTCCATAAGTACAGATCCTTATTTTTTAGCTTATAAAGGAATGGCATCTGGTCATTATCCTGCCCTTATTCTCGCAGCAAGAAACCTTAACGAGCAAATGGGATTCACTATTGCGCGGACAGTCATAAAAAAAATAGTGGAGAGAAATCACACTGCCCGCAAATTAAGCGTAATCGTCCTTGGTGTTACCTATAAAGAAAACGAATCGAATTTTTTCAACTCCAAGGTAATTGACTTGATACGAGAGCTTCAAGATTTCGGAATAGAGGTGCAAGTAGCAGACCCGCTCGCCAATCCCGAAAAGTCGGAAAGCTTATATGGGATTGGCCTTACTCCAGAAAGCGAGCTGCTTCCAGCATCCGCTGTTATTCTAGCGGTGCCGCATACGGAATATAAGCAAGCCGGGTGGCGGAGATTTGAGCGCCTTTTATGGAACAAAGAAGGAATAGTTTTTGATATCAAAAGCGTACTTGAGCAAAAAGGCAAGTTGGAAACGGTTGAATTATGGCAATTATAGAGGGGGAGTCTATATGGAAGTAAGTAAAATTGGTCCGGAAAGAAAAAATAGGAAAAGCATTGAACGTCTGCAGCGCACCAGCGAATTTCTCTGTGCATCAGTGATGCTGTGCTCGCTTGCGCCGCTATTTGTAGTCGTAGGAATTGCAATCAGATTGGAATCGAAAGGCTCTATTTTCTTCAAACAAGTAAGAGGAGGGAAAATGGGGCATCATTTTACTATTTATAAATTCCGCACGATGTATGATGAACCTGAAAAACGCAATGATAATATTGCGGTTCTTACCACTGATTCCCGAATCACCAAAGTCGGCCATTTTCTTCGGAAAACTAGCATTGATGAATTGCCTCAGTTGATTAACATCGTCAAAGGGGATATGTCATTTGTGGGTCCAAGGCCAACATTGACTGTACAGACAGACAACTATAACGATTACCAGAAACAACGCCTTTCAGTAAAGCCAGGGGTCACTGGCTGGGCTCAAATCAGCGGAAGAAACGCATTAACTTGGGATGAAAAAATAGAATTGGATATTGAATATATTGAGAGAAGGAGCATTCGCTTCGATCTTTACATTTTGTTTCAAACAGCAATCAAAGTGCTCAAATCAGACGGGGTTTATAGCGATTCGATTGAATAGTCGGCTCGAATCCAAAAAGGGCCTCTAAACTAATTTGCGCGCGCAATACAGGGTTTGAAGGAAAGTAAGACTAAAAAAAGGACGTGATGATGGGATGACTGTATTTCCACTTATAAGCGGAAAATCAATGGAATCGGCAAAAGAAAGAATTTTTCTCTCTACACCTCATATGACTGGAAACGAAATGAAATATATCCATCAAGCATTTGAAACCAATTGGATCGCACCGCTTGGACCCAACGTTGAAGCGTTTGAGCGGCAAATTGCAGATTATATCGGAGTAAAGAGCAGTTTGGCAGTATCTTCAGGTACGTCAGCGATTCATTTGGCGCTGCAATTGATCGGTGTAAATCCAGGAGACAAAGTGTTCTGTTCCACTCTTACGTTTGTGGCAAGTGCCAATCCAATATTGTACGAAAGAGCGGAACCGGTATTCATCGATTCGGAAGAAGAATCATGGAACATGTCTCCTGAAGCTCTGAAAAAGGCATTCCTGGCTGCAGCCGAAGAAGGAGAATTGCCGAAAGCTGTGATTATTGTCCATTTGTATGGGCAGAGCGCAAAAATGGACGAACTTCTGGAAATATGCAACAGCTATAACGTGCCTGTTATCGAAGACGCCGCAGAATCTCTAGGTTCTACATATAAAGGGAAAAAGAGCGGAAGCATGGGGCTCTTCAGCATTTATTCATTCAATGGCAACAAAATTATTACTTCTTCAGGAGGCGGAATGCTCGTTTCAAATGACGAGGAAGCAGTAATCAGGGCACGCCATCTGGCAACACAAGCAAAAGACCCGGCACCATATTACGAGCATAGTGAAAAAGGGTTCAATTACCGTTTAAGCAATGTATTAGCTGGTATCGGACGAGCGCAGCTTGAAGTGATTGAAAATCGTGTAGCCATTAGGCGTTCCAATTTCTTTACCTATGCCAATCGCTTAGGGCAGATTCCAGGTATATCGTTTCAGCCGGAACTTGAAGGAACAAAATCAAATAGATGGCTATCGGTTTTATTGCTGGATCCAAATCATATCGATACAACTCCGACCGCGTTGAAAGAGGTTCTTGAGGCCGAGAATATCGAAGGGCGGCATGTTTGGAAACCTTTGCATATGCAAAAACTGTTCGCGGGTTGTAAGTTCTATAAGCATGGAGAAGGGGAAGCAGTCAGTGAAAAATTGTTCAAATACGGATTTTGCCTGCCTTCAGGTTCAAATATGTCAGCTGATCAGCAAGAGCGGGTCATTGATGTTCTGGAGCGCAGCTTTGATGCATACGGTATTAAATAACAGCAAAGACTGAAATCAACGGGCAGATCTGAACAACATGGCCCAATCTAGGAGGTAAGCTTGTGGGGAACAAAGTGCTATATGCTGTAACCATTCCGGATAGTTTAGTTTTTCTTCAAGGACAATTGAAGCATCTAACCAGCCAAGGTTATGAAGTTAAAGCAATGTGCTCAAGTGGAGAAGGCATAAAAGCATTTAAAGAAGTAGAAGATGTTGATGTCCGTATTCTTGAAATGGAAAGGGAAATCTCGCTTTTCAAAGATGCCAAATCGCTTCTGAAATGCATTCAGATTATTCGACAAGAAAAACCTGACATAATAAATGCCAGTACACCAAAAGCAAGTTTGATTGTTATGTTGGCAGCTTATATGTGCAATGTACCCACACGAATTTACACCATGAGAGGACTTCGGCTGGAGACGACAAATGGGCTGAAAAGGGGAATTCTGCTAGCCGCCGAGAAATTGGCGGCAGGAGCAGCAACACATTGCTTGGCAGTATCAGGAAGCTTGAAAAACCAAGTTGTTAAACTAGGAATTGCCAACGAAAAAAAAGTCTCTATTTTGGGAAAAGGCAGTGGAGACGGATTTAACCTGGGAAAATTTCAACAATCAAATGAACTTATGGAAAAAATCCGAATAAAGCGCCGCGAATACAAGTTAACGAGTGACCATATTGTACTTGGATTTGTAGGGCGATTAACAAAAGATAAAGGAATTGAAGAGCTTGTTGAGGCTTTTGTAAAGTTGCAGGCAAAATATTCAAATCTCAGGTTATTGATAGTTGGAGGTTATGAAGAAGGAGATACAGTTAACGAACTAACAAAACGACAAATTCAGGAAAATAAAAATATTATCCATGCCGGCTATCAGAACGATCCAATCCCTTTCTACCACCTTATGGACGTATTTGTCTTTCTGACGAAACGAGAAGGTTTTGGAAATGTTTCAATTGAAGCCTCTTTAAGTGGTCTTCCAGTAGTAGCGGCTGATGTGACAGGTGCAAAAGATACGCTTTTAGATGGAAAGACCGGCTTTCTAGTCGAACCCACCAACAAAAAAGACATTACTGAGAAACTTGAACTGCTGATTTTAGCACCGGAGCTGCGAAAGCAAATGGGCATTAATGGACAAAAGTGGGCTTCGAAGCATTTCAGCAACGAGGTTCTTTGGACCGAACTGGATCAGTTTTACCGAAATGCTCTTCCTGCTAAAGGCGGGCAAGCTCTAGAAGCCAAGTAACCAGAAATCAGAACAACGGGGATAGGGAAAATGCAGATGGAGTATTTTTTCGTTTTTATTCTAACGTTGAACAAAGTATAGGAGCAAGAATAAAAAATACGCTGACTCATATTCTTCCGATACTCGAATACGTTGCTTTTTCAAAAGCGACTACAAACATTAAGTATGTCGAAAAAGATTCTATTATGGAAAGAGAAAAAATAACACATATTACCTTCTTGGAAAGAGGAGAAGAAGAGTTGACAGAAGCAACCGATTCTGAGGCTTTGCGAAAAATCCTGAACTTAAATAGAAATGTGTTTAATTATTTGCGCTCTCCTTTATTAATCGCTTACGAATTTTTCAATCCCAATTTTAATATTGATGAAGGGCTGCTGAATGAAAAAACCATTTTGAATGAATTTGTTTATAACAGCAAAAACATTTTTTTGTTGAAAAGTAAAAACCCTCTTCACTATGCAAAAGAAATCATCGATCAACTAAAAGTGGAATCAGCAAAGTAATCCCCTCTTTTAATCTGGACCAAAACTAAAATAAAAGAGAAGGTGAGTGATGGTATGGGAACTAAAGTGATGCATGCTGTAACCAGTTCAGGCAGTTTAGGTTTATTGAGAGGCCAGATGGCTTTCTTGAAACAGCAAGGCTATGAAGTGAGAATGTTGTGTTCTGCAGGCGGTAATGTAGAGAAGTTTGAAAAAAGAGAAGGTGTAAAAGTAAGCGTCGTCAATATCGAACGGGAGATTTCTTTATTGAAGGATTTGAAATCATTGATTGCCTGCATCAGAGTTATCCAGCAAGAAAAACCGGATATTGTAAGTGCCGGCACTCCGAAAGCAGGGCTTGTAGTGATGCTGGCATCTTTCTTATGCGGGGTTCCAATCAGAATCTATAATGTACTCGGCCTGCGCTTGGAAACAACAAGAGGCCTCAAAAAACTTATTCTGCTTATGGCTGAAAAAATTGCGGCAACTGCAGCAACAAACTTGTTAGCGGTATCTCCAAGCTTGAAAGATCAGCTGATCAATCTCGGGATAGCCAATGAAGAAAAAATCCGGATATTAGGGCAAGGGAGCTTTAATGGATTTGATATTGAAAGTTTCCGTTTGACCGAGGAATTACGAGCGGAAGTGGAAGCGAAAAAGGCTGAACATGGGGTGACGGACAAGCATACTGTTCTCGGATATGTTGGCAGAATTACGAAAGATAAAGGGATAGAGGAAATGGTGGAATCGTTTTTAACTTTAAATAAAATTCATCCCAACCTCCGTTTAATGATTGTAGGAGATTACGAAGAAGGGGATCCGGTAAGCAATGCAACAAGGCTCACGATTGAAAAGAACGAGAATATCATTCATGCCCATTACCAGGAGGATCCGGTTCCCTATTATTATTTAATGAACATCTTTGTTTTTTTAACGAAGAGGGAAGGGTTTGGAAACGTGTCGGTTGAAGCTGCGCTTGCTGGTATGCCGGTTATCGCTGCAGATGTGACAGGGGCCAGAGATACGATCGTGAATGGTGAAACCGGTTTTCTTGTCGATCCCACTGATCCAAAAGAAGTGGCGAACAAGCTGGACTTGCTTATCACCGATCTGGATCTTCGTGAACATTTAGCGGCAAACGGAAAAAAACGAGCGGAAGAAAATTTCGCTAATGAGACAGTTTGGCAGGAGATGAATGTTTTCTATCATGAACTGCTGGCTGAAAAACTTGAAGTTGCACGAGAAGTGCAGTAAAAGATAATTCCATTAAACTATCCAAGATTTCTGGCACCGCTTTTTAAGCAGTGCTTTTTTAGTTTTCAGGTTGTTGGTAAACTTAGAAAAGAAAACTAAAGTTTCCTTTTTCAATGTTGCGCTTACCATTCTTCCTTTATAAAAAGAATGGTAAGGTGTTACTATATCAAATGATATTCAAAAGGGTGGAGATTTGGAATGGCCGAATCAAATTGCTTAGAGCAGACTTTCAATCACACAAGGTATCAGTTAGCAGGGCACGGAAAACGAGATGTTGCTGTATTAAAAAAAGCTTTTGAACATATAGATGGCCAGCTCGAAAGCGATCGTTACGGATCTGGAAAAGTCATCGAAGCGTTTCAAGAAAAGATGGCTGCTCTTACCGGAAAAGATGTGGCTGTATTTTTTCCTAGCGGAACAATGGCTCAGCAAATTGCTTTGCGCATTTGGTGCGATGAAAAATCTTTAAAAAAAGTTGCTTATCATCCGTTGTCTCATCTGGAGATTCACGAAGAAGATGGTTTGAAAGAACTGCATAATATTCAGGCGGTTTTAATAGGGGATAAAAACCGCGTCATTTCATTGGAAGATGTAGTAGAACTTGAAGAAGAGGTAGCTTGCTTGTTGCTTGAATTGCCGCAGAGGGAAATTGGCGGCCAGCTCCCAAGCTTTGAAACACTGGAACGAATATCTTCTTATTGCCGTGAAAAGGGCATCAAGCTACAGCTTGATGGAGCACGGCTTTTGGAAGTGCTCCCTTATTACGAAAAGACCGCCGCTGAAGTTTGCGATCTTTTTGACAGCGTCTATATATCGGTATACAAGGGAATTGGGGGCATTGCTGGAGCTATTCTTACAGGAGACCCTAAGTTCATCGCCAATGCAAAAGTTTGGAAACGGCGCCATGGCGGCGACTTAATCAGCCTTTACCCCTACATAGTTGCAGCGGACTATTATTTTGAACAGCGAATTGGTAAAATGGATCGCTATTATCAAGACGCAAAAGAATTGGCCGCCTTGTTCAACGCCTGTCATGGTGTTGCAACTTTGCCGATTGAACCGGTTTCCAATATGTTTCACGTGCATTTCGATCAATCGAAAGAACAGATGGTTGAATTGCTTTCAGGACTACAACAGCAAACAGGTATTGGGATTGCCAGCTATTTGAAAGAAGTGGGCGAAAAAACATGTTCATATGAACTTAGCCTTGGCGACTTGTATGCTGCTGTACCGAAAGAACAACTGAAATCAGCGTTTCAATTACTGGATGAAAAAATGAAGCAAAAGAGTTAAAAATAAACGTGGCGATGGACAAAGATGCCAAAAGCAAAAGCAAAGAAGTTTTTCGCTGTTTTGTTGCCAATGCTCGATTTGGAAAAGAGCCGGCAATTCAGAACTGATCATTTGTCTTTTTTGGAAATGCTGAGAAGCAAAGGCCATGTTTACGGAAATGGCCGTTTTAGTGACGGATCAGGAGGGCTGGTTATTTATCAAGTTGCCTCGTATAGTGACTGCGAAACCCTTGTTAAGCAAGATCCTTATATTAAGACCGGTGCTAGATGCTATGAAATTCACGAGTGGGAAGCGGAGTGGGCTGAAAAATAAAAGAAACCAGACGCACAATTGCACTGCGTCTGGTTTCTTTCTTTATTGATGAAATATCTTTTGTCTGTATATAAATCTTCAAGGTTGGTTTTGATACAAAGGAATTAAAAATAGAATACATAGTTATATTCTGTATCTCAACAAAAAAGCGATATTGAAGTCGTTGCTTTATTATTCGGATGAAATCAAATCTGCTACAAGGATATAGCGGTCTGGCGCATATCCGACGAAATCAAAAGGATAGCAAGTGGAAACAGTTAAAGTCGCTCTTGGTTTAGGAACAATCACCGTGCGGTCATCTTGATCGACAATTCGGACTTGGCGCACTTTGTATGTGAATTTGCCGGCAACTGTTTCTACGATGAGCAAGTCGCCTTTTCCGACTTCTCCGAGCCTTCGAAAAACGGTATCTCGATGGCCAGATAACACTGAATTGTCTTTCATTCCAGGCAAGACGCTTTCTGCAAAATGGCCAACACCTTTTTCGAGTTCTTCTTCATCAGTGCCATGGATGATCGGCAAAGTGGCATCAAGTTTTGGTATGATAAGTTCACCAATATTTTCACCTTGTTCCGGCTGTTCCAAGTATACGGCTTCTTTCATTGCGGTTTTCTTTGTTTTCGCTTCCGTCTCTTGCTCGTTTGCTGCAGGAATCGCAACTTCAGGCTTTGCTTCCGCTTGAGTTGTTTTATAAAGCATATACCCCTTAAGAAATGTAGCAGCATTTGTGCTGCTGAACCATAGGCCAAATCCAATAAACGCAATTGATAAGGAAAGAAGAAGCAAGCGTTTAATCCGTTTGCTTCTTCCTTTTGATTCGTTTCGGTTCATACTTACATTCCTGCAACTTTAAATCGGCGGAATAACACGAATCCAATTAAGACGAAGCCCAATCCTAACAAGATATTTGCAGTGTAGCCTCCTGCAGTCTTTGGCAATTTTCCGCCTTTGACAGTAGAAGAAACAACTGGTTTTTTAACGTCTTTATGAATTTTTGGTTTTGCCGGCGCTTTGGCAACAGGTGCCTTCGAAACTACATCTTCAACTTCTTTCAAATCTTCACCAGCATCAACGATGATTTCCGAACCAAACATGTCAGCAGTCAGTAATATATCAGCAAGGAAAGTTCCTTGCAGGTTATAGATTTCAATCAACAAATCAAAGCCATTTGTTGTATCTAACGTAAGTAAAGTTTGTAAAGAAATCGCTTGTTTTTCATTATCAGTAATCAAGTAAAATTGTGTAGTGACTTTGAATAAAGATTGCAACTCATTGAAAATGGATAATATTTCAGCGATTTGTCCAGCTGTTAATTCATTAGCTGTTTCAAACTCACTGATAGCCATCATACGATTTGCTAATTCATCTAGTTTAGATTGAAACGCAGGATTTTCATAATCCAGTGTATTAAGATGTTCACTTAAATTCTGTAATTCTTGTTCAGTCAACCCAAAGGCAGAAAAGAGGCCGTCAAGGGCCAAGTCATCATCTTCGCCAATCATGGTATAAAAAGCAATTGCTTCTTCCAACTCTTCAATAGAATCATACTCTTCAATAGAATCGCCATAACCATTTAAAAACTTTTCCAGTTCTTCTACAGTTCCGAACTCATAATATTCGACAAGCTCTTGAAGATTCTCTGGGGTAATAGCAGTTAAGTTTGAGTAATAGTCAACAAATTCCTCAATCTCATAAGTGAAAACAAAATATTCGCTATCAATTACATCTTGCCCTTTTTCAAGAGTACCGTATTCTTCGAGCAATTTGTTTAATTCTTCACGTGTCAAAACATACTCTTTAAGGAGTGTTTGAATACTTCCTTCAGTAATAGGCGTACCAAGTTCATCAATAGAATCGATCTCTTCTAACGGCCAATCTTTACTTTCCAAGTAATTGATATAAGGTTGTTTCTCCCAACCTATTTCAGTCAAAAACCGATCAAATCTTGGGTCATTTTTTTCGAGCGCAAATACTGAAACCGGCAAGAGGGCCATTAAAAGTACTGCAGCTACTAACAATGTTAATAAACGTTTCATTCCATATCCTCCCATATCTCGTTAAAACAATAATCTAAACTAGTATAATAGTTAGTTAGGGAATTATACATAGGTATAAATACCTTTAATACTGGAAATCTAAGTTTTTTATTTCCATTTGATGCAATAAAAAATATTATCTTTTTTTTATAGAGAATAGGAAAATAAGAACGAGAGAGGTTGTTAATTTTCCCATATTACAAAGAATAAATTGAAGTTAGACCCAAAGTATATTATTATATAAATAATGATAGTTAATTTAGATTATTCAGATAACTATATTATTACCTTTATTAGCCAATTGCTCGCGTCAATAATTTTTTTGAAAGTAAAAAAGGCGGATGGAATTTCAACATCCAAATATCCTGACGAAAGAAGGTTCCAATGTGAAAGATATTTACTTTGACAAAAATTACGGAGTGCTTTACGAAGAGGTGGAAAATGGAAAAAGCGAACTCTACAAATTTGAGCATCCCTTAGGAGAAGTGCATCACTTGTTCATAAAGCGGGAAATACCTATACATATTGGAGAAGAAACCTTTTATGATCTTGTAACGCCGTATGGTTATGGCGGTCCTATAGTCGTTAATAGCAAAGAAGGAGAAAAAAGCCAGCTTATCCAAGCGTTTGAAGAAGAATTTCAAGCATATTGCAAGCAAAACAAAATCGTTAGCGAATTTATCCGTTTTCATCCAATACTTAACAATGCACAAGATTTTCAAGAGTACTATGAAATCGAAAGTATTCGCAAAACTGTTGGAACGAATTTAAAAGAGTATGATGACCCAGTCCAACAAGAGTTTTCAAAAACAGCTCGTAAGAACGTTCGTAAAGCATTACAAGCCGGTGTAGAGTTTCAAATAACGGTAAATCCGAAAGAGTTAAAGAATTTCAAGGAAATCTATTATTCTACAATGCAGCGAAACAATGCCGCTTCGTATTATTTTTTTGATGATAATTATTTTGACAAATGCACGGAACTTTTTGGTGACAGAATTTTATTGACTGAAGTTACCTATCAAGCAAAAGTAATAGGAATAGGATTTAACTTTCTATATAACAACATATTGCATACAAATCTATCTGGCACATTGGAAGAGTACCATCATCTATCGCCTGCATACGTATTGCAATATGCCATTACTGTCTGGGGGAAAGAAAATGGAATTGACCTTATACATGACGGTGGAGGCAGGACGAACAGTGAAGACGATAGTTTATTCATGTTTAAAAAGCAATTTGGCAAAAATACAAGATTCCAATTTTGTGTAGGAAGGAAAATATGGGATGAGGAAATCTATAAAAAGTTATGCCAAGCGGCAGGGGTCGATAGAGACCTTGAATTAGACTTTTTCCCGGCTTATCGAAAAAGAGTGCTGAAAGAAGTAGAAAGCCGATAAGAGCATTTTTGTTATCTCAACATACAATAAAAAAGCATGTACTCCTGGTTCTTAACCTATGGAGTACATGTTTTTTTGTAGAAGCCTATTGAATTGAAAACAAAGCGAATGACTAATGAAAAGTAAAATATTTAAAAATTCTGATATCAAAAGTTTCAGTAATAATTTATACTATAAAAAATAAGAATATACTAATCTAAAGGGTATATTATAAAGTGTAGTAGTGTTTATAACATTTGTAAGCCAAAAAAAAGAGATCCTTAATAAAAAAACATGATGGATAACTTTTTTGTGGTTAATATTAACTAGGTAATTTAGTTTGTATATGCATATGAAAATAATTGTTATTAAAGTATAATTTGATAAGGATACATGTAAGATAGTAATTATTTTTCATACGAACTCACATGCTATAGATAATACCCCATGTTCAATAGCGGCCGTATTTATTTAGTTTGAAATTAAAGAGTCTACTTTCTAAGGAGAATGAGGATGAAAAAGACATTAGTGACCCTCTTCGTTATACTGATTAGCATATTTCCTTTTCACGGATCTATTACTTATGCAGAAGGCGATGAACAAAACCTTTCTGCAATTCCGGAACCAACTCAAGTGATCGTCCATCTTGAAGAGGATGCAGCCAGTAAGCTTGCAGAATCGGAAGCTGTTATAACGAATACTGAAGATGCCGAGCAATTAGTAACCATAGAAGTTCCGCAAGATGAATCAATTGAAGCTTTTATGAAAGATTTAGAAAATCGAAAAGATGTGGCTAGTGTTGAACCGGATTATTTCGTGAAATTGGATTATGTAGCGAATGATCCAGATCTTGTTAGTTTTCAATATCACCATAAAGCAATTGAATCTAGTGCTGCATGGGATATAACATTAGGGTCGCCTGATGTAGTAGTGGCAGTTATTGATGATGGTGTTGATTTAAACCATGTTGATTTGAAGAACCAAATAATTTCACATTACAATATGGTAGAAGGCAAAAAATTTACTAAAGGGGAACATGGCACGCATGTAGCTGGAATTATTGCCGGTGTATTAAATAACAACACGGGAGGGGCAGGAGTTGCTCCAAATACAAAAATCATGGCCATTGACGTATTCGATGGAGACTTTGCGTTAATATCTGATATTATCAAAGGCATTCATCAGGCTGTTGATTCTGGTGCCCATATTATAAACATGAGTCTCGGCAGTTATTCCACAAGCACAGCCCTAGAAAAAGCCATCCAACATGCGCATAGTAAAGGGGTGGTTGTAGTAGCGGCTGCGGGAAATGACTTTACGAGTAAGAACCACTACCCTGCCGCTTATCAAGAGGTTATTTCTGTAGCATCCACTACATCTGTAAATAGGCAATCCAGTTTTTCCAATTATGGATCGACTATAGACATTGCGGCGCCTGGTACTGAGATCTTTTCTACGCTGCCAAACAATAGTTATGGATGGATGAGCGGTACATCAATGGCAACACCTGTAGTAGCGGGAATTGCGGCGCTTTTGAAAGCTAATGAACCTGCTTTAACAAATAAGCAAATTGCTGACCGCTTGTTTTTAACTGCCAAAGATCTAGGCGTAAAAGGCAAAGACACGAAATTTGGCAATGGTTTAGTGAATGCAAAAAATGCTTTGAAGAATATTGATAAAACTGTTCCAGTGGTTCCTACAGTTAATACTATTACTGATTCTACTACTTCCATAACTGGTAAGACGGAGTTGAATGCAAGAGTAATAGCCTATGAAGGAAACACGAAACTTGGCGAAGCCATAGCAAAAAACGGTACGTATACAATGAAGATTGCCATGCAAAAAGCCGGAACCAGTATTTCCCTCTATGCTATTGATGCAGCAAAGAATAAAAGTGCCACTAGAACAGTAACAGTGATTGATAAAACACCTCCTGCAATTCCTGCTGTTAATACTGTTTCAAATAAAAGTACAACGGTAACAGGTAAAGCAGAATCAAATGCAAAAGTATATGTATATGCAGGAAAAACAAAACTTGGTGAAGCTACAGCAAAAAATGGGGTTTACTCTATAACAATCGCCAAGCAAAAAGCTGGAACCATCCTTTCAGTTTATGCCATAGATGCAGCAAAAAATAGGAGCGGTACAAGAAATGTTAAAGTGATTGACAAAATAGCTCCAAGTATCCCGACTGTCAATTCTATAACCAGCAAATCCACAATGGTATCAGGAAAAGCGGAAAAAGGAGCTGTCATCACGGTTTATATTGGCACCAAGAAACTCGGACAAGGCACAGTGAACAGCGAAGGTTCCTTTAAAGTAAGCATTAGCGCCCCGAAAAAAGGTGCAGTTATTAAAGTATATGCCACTGACAAAGCCGGCAATAAAAGTGGAAGTAGAACGATCACAGTAAAATAAAAACTAATAGCAATTAAACAATGGTTTTTTGAAGGCATCTCTTTATAAGAGATGCCTTTTTTAGTTGATGGAAATCTAATTTCATCGGTAGAAAAGTATATTATCTTTACTAGTGGAAAGGAAAATAAAATTAGACAACGAACAAAAATCCGGCCTATGTAGCGTTTCAGCACGATAAAGTGTATATTAAGAATATATTTAAAAATAAAGTGGATTATTACGCAACTTTTTTTAAACGCAAAGAAAGCCAAATGCAAAAGAAAAAATTAAAGGTGGGTGGAAGAAATGCAAGTTAGAAAAGCTATTATTCCGGCTGCAGGGTTAGGTACTCGTTTTTTGCCTGCTACAAAAGCAATGCCAAAAGAAATGCTTCCGATCGTTGACAAACCAACAATTCAGTACATAGTAGAAGAAGCGATTGCATCGGGAATCGAAGACATTATTATTGTTACCGGTAAAGGGAAACGGGCGATTGAAGACCATTTTGACCATGCTTATGAATTAGAAGAAACTTTATTGAAAAAAGGGAAAATGGATATGCTGGATTCGGTTATGGAAACATCTAAGGTGGAAATCCATTATATCCGGCAAAAGCAGCCGCTTGGCCTTGGCCACGCTATTTGGTCAGCACGTAATTTTATCGGGAACGAACCGTTTGCGGTATTGCTCGGTGATGATATTGTCGAAAACGACGAACCTTGCTTAGCTCAATTAATGAAACAATATGACAAAACCGGCAATAGTGTGATTGGAGTCAAGGAAGTGCCGGATAGCGAAACCAAACGTTATGGCATTATTGATCCATTAACGACAGAAGGAAAATTAATGGAAGTAAAGCGCTTTGTTGAAAAGCCAGCTGAAGGAACCGCGCCGTCCAATTACGCCATTATGGGCCGCTATGTGCTGACACCTGAAATTTTCGAGTTTTTAGGAGAGCATCAGTTTGGAGCGGGCGGGGAAATTCAGTTGACTGATGCTATTGAAAAATTGAATAGCATCCAGTCAGTGTATGCTTATGAATTTGATGGACGCCGATTTGATGTCGGAGAAAAATTCGGTTTTATTGAAACAACTATCGAATTTGCTTTGCAGCGTCCAGATCTACGGGAACCTTTACTTGAGTTGTTCGAACGAAAACTGAAGGAATTGAATACGGAAAGCAAGTAATAAATATCGCCAATCAGCTTTTAGCTGATTGGCGATATTTATTTTAAAAAAGAAAAGCAGGTTATTTAATTAGAAAGTCGAATAATGGTTCATAGGTCAACACTCCATAGAGATTGGGAAGGTGATGGCATGCTGGAACAATTTGATTTTATCTTTTATAAAGGCGAAACGCCGATTGCCCGAATCATTCAAAGGCTGACAAACAGCCAGTACAGCCATGTAGCTATGGTCATTGATCCGCTTCATTTAATCCAGTTGGATTGGAAGACGCCGGTTTCGATTCAGCATTTGGCGTATCCAATCAGTCAGTACGACGTTTACCGTTTGAAAGTAGCATTAACGGAAAAGGAGAAAGCAAAAGTCATTTTTTTTATAAGAGAATGGATTTCCACCGGTTATGATTGGAAGCTGATCATTAGCCGCTTTTTTAATATTTTGTTGGCCACGCCGATTGTTTCTTCGGCAGACCGGTATAATTGCGATGAATTGATTGTTGATGCTTTTAGGCATGTAGGCATTAATTTAATCGAATATGATATCCAGCTGACACCCGACGCTTTATCCAAAAGCAAGCTGCTGTACAATGTAAATGAAAATGAAAAACGCTTATTAGTACGCAAAAAAAAATGACAAAACCGGGCAAGAAGATAGCCTCTTGCCCGGTTTTGTCATTTCGGAATAGTCAAAACTTGTCCAACCCGTATTAGATTATAATTTGTAATTTTGTTCGCTGCGGCCAGTTTAGCTACTGTAACATTGTATTTTTTCGCTATACTGTACAACGTATCTCCAGCTTTAACAGTGTATTTGACGGTGGCAGCAGGGGGCGGTGATTTCGCCTTGGAAGGTATCGTCAATACTTGTCCAACCCGGATTAAATTATAATTGCTAATGTTGTTCGCTTTAGCAAGTGCTTCTACCGTTACACTGTGCTTTTTCGCAATGCTATAGAGCGTGTCTCCAGCTTTGACCGTATATTTTGTTCCCGTCGATGGTACCGGTGCTGGTTTTAATTTTAACAGTTCTGAAACAGTAACAAATGTATAACCTTTTGCTTTCAACTTAGAAATCATCCCTGGAAGCGCCCCGGGAGTGCCTGATGCTCCTGCACCTGTATGCATCAATACGATAGTGCCTGGAACAACATTGTTAACCACTTTATTGGTGATAGATGCTGAGGAAACTCCTTTCCAGTCGACAGTATCAATGTTCCAGTGAATGGTATGCGTATATCCTGCATTGCCAACCGCTGCAAGAACTGCGGAGTTGGTTGAACCAAATGGTGCTCTAAAGAGGGGCTTTGTTGATTTCCCAGTAATTTTTTTTATAGTAGATTCGGTCTTATCCAATTCAGCTTTTATTTTGGCAGCGGATATTTTAGTAAAGTCAGGATGCGAATAAGAATGGTTTGCAAGTTGGTGGCCTTTTGCAACAATGTTTTTAATAGATTGAGGATGCTTCTCTGCTCCAGATCCTGTTAGGAAAAAGGTGGCTTTTACTTTATTGGCTGACAATATATCCAATATTTTTTGAATATTGGTTCCGTCTGATCCATCGTCAAAAGTTAATGCGATTACCTTGCTGGTAGTATTGCCTTTTGTTACAAACTTCGATGTAGCCGCTTCGCTTTGAGTAGAAAAGGACAAAAGAGTAAATAACATTAGGACAAAGACCGCGACCAATTTAAACCACTTAGAACTCATTTTACACACCCCTTTATCAAATTACACCAATAACCTTAGTGTATGTATAGGTGTGAAAATAGGAAAAAGTATGTAAAACTTCATCGGTATTAATTAGTATATTTTTATTATAACAAATAGATTATTGTAATGCTATTTAATTATTTAATTATTCAGATAATAGTAAAGAGTGTTCAATTATAAATAAGCCTTTATGTAAAAGTATATGAAAAGCCCGGAGAGAAAAAGAATCGCTTTTTCTCTCCGGACTTTTTAATTGAATTTTATTAGCCGGTTGCACGTTAAGGAAGATTGGAGATCTTGAATCCTAAATTGGAATTGATAGTGGAGTAAAAGTTAAAAAGCCGGTTTTCAAACACAACTTGTTCTTGTTTCAAAATACTGAGTTTTCGATAGCCATTATAGCGGATAAACATTTCATAGCTGCCTGTCGGCAAAGAATTCAGCTGCTTGGTATCTATAATAGCATTCGTATTGCCGCCATTATCTAGATGAAATGTAAATGTGTATTCTTCATTGACATTTTTTCTGCTTCTAAAAACCAGCTCGCTGACGCTGTCAGTATAATCGCCAAATACTTGAGCTTCTAATTTATATATATCTCCTTCGAATATGCCGTTTCGAAAGAGGGCGATCATCGGCACCCGGATATGCCTGAACTCCCCATGGAAAATGGGGACAATCATGTAAGGCATATTGTCTTTAATGATGTATTGCTTGTATTTCTCGGTTCTGTTCCAGCGCACAAGAGCTTCTAAGCCCGTGTAATCTTTCTGAATGAAGAGCTGGCAAATTACTTTGTTAATAGGATAAAAGAAATTATCAGTGAAATCATACCGAAGGCCATGGGCAATATCCAAAACCTGCTGAAATTTTTCATAATAACCTTTTTTATTTTTGCTTTTTAGAAAATGCTGCCTTTCAAAAAGCCGGGTTACAGAGTCAAATTCAATCAAACGATTCATAACCACTTTTTCTTCTTCAACTGGCAAGTTCTTTTGTTTTACATACTCAATAACTTTAATGTTAGAATCCATTTTTTCAAAGATATCGGTTTGCTTAGTCAAGGATTCGGAATTTTCATCCAGCCGATTCAAATAAGATACTACTTGTCTTGTTGTGGATACCGTTTTGCAGTGGGTCAGCACATCAATAAAAAACTGCTTGTCTTCAGCAAATTTCATCTCGGGAAATCTAATGTTGTGGTCCGTAAGAAGCTGCCGGCGCATCATTCTGGCGTTCGGAGCCAAATGTTGAAACATATTTGGCACTTCATAAGGAGAAACACTTCTTCTTTCTTTTACAGATTGATGTTCACCGATGATTTTCTGCTCTTTAGATGTTTCCTTCATCGTTTTGCCGACGGCGTAATCATCACCGGTTTCTTTTAAAATAGAGTACAGCGCTTCAAGCCCTTCGGGTTCAAGCCGATCATCGGCATCTAAGAAAGTGATGTAATCAGAACTGGCTAGTTCGATTCCGAGGTTTCTTGGCTTGGATGGTGATCCACTGTTTTCTTTCAAAAAAACAATAACGATGTTTTGATATTGTTTGGCGTAGTCCCATAAAATTTCCCGAGAAGAATCTGTGGAGCGATCATCTACTAAAATATATTCGATGCTATCAAATTGTAAGGACTGGTTGATCACCGATTCGATGGTATTGGCTAAAAAGGGAGCGGCATTGTAAACCGGTGTTATCACAGTTACTTTGGAGTTGGAGGGGGTAACTCCGCTGTTTTTCACAAAATAGCCATCGCTATTATACCGCACGTCTTTTTCTTCATTAAATTTTCTTTTTCCAAATCCAAACATTCAATCACTCCTCAGACAGAACTGTTTGGTAACAATATACCATATTGTTTACTGAAAATTTAAACATTATCTGCAATAAGAAAAAAGCATTTTGGTTTACCAAAATGCTTTTTCAGAGTGTTGAGTAACCCTTTGATATAAGATAAGAACTTATTTGTTCATCAAAAGAAAAGAAAACTTCCGATTTTTACGCCCTCCTTGCCAGAAGGAGGGCCATTTTTTTGATGTTTTGCGTGGCGGCTGTCAGGAAAGCCTGCTCTTGGACAGACGAACGCCCTCGGCGTCTTGCGTAGCGAAAGCCATGGAGTTCTTTGGCATCCGCAAAGCTTCTTTCAATGGTTTGGCTGCGCAG
>NZ_PYAT01000005.1 GCF_003014655.1 Planomicrobium soli
AGGCCACACCCGTTCCCATCCCGAACACGGAAGTTAAGCTCTTTTGCGCCGATGGTAGTTGGGGGTCTCCCCCTGTGAGAGTAGGACGTCGCTGGGCTATTTTATATTTTTATCTACACCTTTTACCTTGCTTCCATAGCTCAGCAGGTAGAGTGCTTCCATGGTAAGGAAGAGGTCACCGGTTCGAGCCCGGTTGGAAGCTTTTGATTTCCTATAAGATTTCTTTTGAAACAGGCAGTGCATCACATTTTATAATGGCCCCTTGGTCAAGCGGTTAAGACACCGCCCTTTCACGGCGGTAACACGGGTTCGAATCCCGTAGGGGTCACCATTATTTTTTTCATTTATGTGGAGGATTAGCTCAGCTGGGAGAGCATCTGCCTTACAAGCAGAGGGTCGGCGGTTCGATCCCGTCATCCTCCACCATAAATTCTCGGTGGGGTAGCGAAGTGGCTAAACGCGGCGGACTGTAAATCCGCTCCTTCGGGTTCGGCAGTTCGAATCTGCCCCCCACCACCAGTTTTATATATATGGCATTGGGGTATAGCCAAGCGGTAAGGCAACGGGTTTTGATCCCGTCATGCCCTGGTTCGAATCCAGGTACCCCAGCCATTTTTATTGTGAGCCATTAGCTCAGTTGGTAGAGCATCTGACTTTTAATCAGAGGGTCGAAGGTTCGAATCCTTCATGGCTCATTTTTATCATCCTTGCGCCTGTTGAGCGCGGGGCCTTAGCTCAGCTGGGAGAGCGCGACGCTGGCAGCGTCGAGGTCAGGGGTTCGAGCCCCCTAGGCTCCATTGTTCCATGTGTATTTGTACTATCCATGTGTGAAAAGCCCGTATCCATTCATTTGGATGCGGGCTTTTTTTAGTTTCCAATGTACTCGGATTGCGGTCGGAAGATGACATTGTCTTGCTGCTGTTCAAGTGCATGAGCTGTCCAACCGACGATGCGGGCAATGCTGAAGGTCGGTGTAAAAAGTTCAGGCGGCATGTCGATAGAGCGCATGATGGCGGCTGCATAAAATTCGACGTTGGTGTAAAGCGCACGTCCGGGTTTATGAGCATTCAGCAAACGAATAATTTCCGCTTCGGCTGTGACTGCCAGGTCGAGCCATGAGTCTTTTCCTTGAAGTGCTAAGCATTTCTCGCGCAATAGTATCGATCGAGGATCTTCGGTTCGGTAAACGCGATGGCCAAACCCCATAATTTTTTCTCCTTTTTCCAATTTGCTTAGTATTACTGGTGTGACGTTTTCAGGTTCTCCGATTTCATTCAATAATTCAATTACACCAGAAGGGGCACCTCCGTGAAGCGGACCTTTCATTGTACCGAGAGCCGACGTAATAGCAGATGTTAAATCGGATTCGGTGGAAATGGTAACACGTGCCGCAAAAGTAGAGGCATTCATGCCATGTTCCATCGTCAGTTTCATGTATGTTTCCAATGCTTCCACTTGAGCCGGGGCTGGATCAAAGCCTTCAAGCATCCATAAATAGTTTGCGGTGTGCCCGAAGCTGCTTTGCGGACGGATAATTTCTGCGCTGATTTGAAGTCGGTATGCCATTGCGGTCAAAACGGGAAGTGCACCAGTAAGAGCTATAGCTTGTTCATTCGTTGGCAGCGCTGCAAAAGCGTAATGCGTATAAGCAGATACTAACGTGCGTATGCTATCCATAATTGGTGTACCTGGCGGCAAAAGCTTAGCCATATCAATGATGTGAGAAGGAAGTAGGCGGTATTGAATCAACTGCGCCGTCAATTTTTCAAGTTCCTCAGAAGAAGGAAATCTGCCATGCCATAGATAATAAGCAGTTTCTTCAAATGACTTTCCTTCGATCACTTCACCGACCAGTTTACCACGATAGCGCAACTCCCCTTTCTCTCCATCTACAGAAGAAATGCCTGTCTGAACAGCAACTACGTCTTTCAAACCTTTCTGAAACATATTAATTCCTCCTTTTTTATAAGAATACCTCTAGTCTTTAATAATAAAAATTAAAGATATATAATTAGAACAATTCAATTTATTAATTGAAAAGAGGGAGAGAATGGAGATTGCTTGGCTGAAGACATTTGTTGATGCAGCAGAGACATTGAATTTCCGCAAAACAGCTGAACGGCTATTGATGTCACAACCGAATGTTACTGTCCATATTAGGCTGTTAGAAGACAGTTTGAGCGTTTCTTTGTTCAAACGTGATAAGAACCGGGTTACGTTGACAGAGGCGGGGAAGCACTTTAAGGGAGATGCAGAAAGGATTCTGATTCAACTAGATGAAAGTGTTGAAAACCTCCTGGCATTTGCCCAAGGCTATCGAAAAAAATGGACGCTGGCAATTTCCCCATTGATGGCGGAAACCATTTTGCCGTATATCTTGAAGTCTTTTACTCGGGATCATCCTGACGTGGAACTCGTGATTCGCATAGAAGAATCGGAACAGATAGAAGAACTGGTAGAAGCAGGAGAAGTGTCTGCTGGGATTTCCGCATTGCCTTCAATGCGCCGAAACATTTTACATGAAAAGGCTTATGACGATCCAATCCTGTTTGTTTTGCCGAGGGACGCATACGACGATGAAACAGGGCCAGCGGTTTCTGTGGAAGCAGCATTGGAGGCATCTTACTTGTTCACGCATCACCATCCAGTTTTCTGGGAAGAACTTCTCGTGAAATTGCGTATCCGGGTTCCAGGGATACGGACGATGAAGGTAACGCAAGCATATATTGCAAAACGTTTTATCCAAGAGGGGCTTGGTGTTTCCTTTCTGCCGCGGTCAATGGTGCGGCGAGAATTAATCGAGGGGCGGCTGATGGAAGCACATTTCGACTTGTTTCCATTGCCGGTGGTTTCAACATATTTGTTGACAAAAGAGATGGGGGAATTGGAGCAAGAGTTTCTAAGGCGGATTCAAGCTGTATATTTTAGCTAAAAGGGGAGAAGGAATATGATATTGGAACAATCGAATGTGAGACTGAGATTAATGGAAAAAGAGGATTTTCAGTCGCTTTGGGATCTCTATACACCAGAAATATTTGAACATATGCTAACAAAAGTAGAAACGTTCGAGCAACTGGTGAATTGGCTTGAATCAGGTCTTGGCAAACCAGATGTTTTTTCTTTTGTAGTGGAGAGTATGGAAACATCGCAAGTGATCGGTACTACACGCATTTATGCAATTGACAAGAAAAATAAAAGTTGTGAAATTGGTTCTACTTTCTATGCAGAATCGGCACAGCGGACACATGTGAATACTGCGGTAAAACTGGCGTTATTAACGTATTGTTTTGAAGAGTTGAGTATGATTCGTGTCCAATTCAAAACGGATGCTGAGAATCTTCGTTCGCAACTGGCGTTAGAGCGAATCGGCGCCGTAAAAGAAGGGATTCTGCGCAATGAACGAATCTGTTCAACGGGTAAGCCAAGAGATGCAATGGTGTATTCGATTATTAATACGGAATGGAAGGGGGTTAAAAAGAAATTGATAGAAAAATTGCATAAATATGCGTAATTATATCGAGTTGAGCCAAAGACGATTTTGCTAGTACAATGAATTCATACTTGTAAGGGGGTACATAATAGTGAACAAATTAAATATATCAATCATCGGTGTCCCAATGGACCACGGACAAAATCGTCGCGGCGTCGACATGGGACCGAGCGCTATCCGTTATGCAGGAGTGGTAGAGCGAATTGAAAGCCTTGGCCATACAGTGACAGATGAAGGGGATATCTTAATCGGACCAGCAGATGGAACGGTTGAATATGCTACTAACATGCGTAATCTGAAAGCGATTACAGATGCTAGCACGGCACTTGGCGATAAAGTGCATGAAGTGGCAGAAGCAGGGAACTTCCCACTTGTTCTTGGAGGCGACCATAGTATTGCTATCGGAACGCTTTCCGGCATTTCCGAGCGCCATGAGAATTTAGGCGTGATCTGGTATGATGCGCATGCTGATATGAATACGAGCGATACGTCGCCATCTGGCAATATTCACGGTATGCCGCTTGCTGCAAGTTTTGGTCTTGGCCATGAGCAATTGACGCATATCCGCGGATATTCGCCTAAGGTAAAGCCAGAGAATATTGTCATCATCGGTGCGAGATCGGTTGACCCTGGCGAACGGCAATTGATTAAAGAACTTGGCATCCGAGTTTACAGCATGCATGAAATTGATAAAATGGGTATGAGTGCGGTGATTGAAGATACGCTCCGCTATTTGAAAGAAGAGCGGAAAACCGATGCAGTCCATCTGTCTTTAGACCTTGATGGCATCGACCCTATCTACACACCAGGTGTCGGGACACCGGTTCCAGGCGGCATTAGCTATCGCGAAAGCCATTTAGCAATGGAAATGCTGCATGATGCAGGCATAATTACTTCTGCGGAATTTGTCGAAGTAAATCCGATTTTAGATGAAAAAAACCGTACGGCAGATGTAGCTGTTGCACTTATGGGTTCATTATTCGGAGAAAAACTACTTTAAAACAGGCGAAAGCCTGTTTTTTTGTTTTATAGAATACATAGGTAACAGGAAAATGGATCTTCTATCTAGAAGTATTAACGCAATCAAGGAGGAGGATCCATGAAAATTAGAATCGATGATTTATCTGGTGAAGAAATAGCGGATTTGCTGGAAGAGCATTTGCAGGATATGGCCCAACACTCTCCGCCCGAAAGCATTCATGCGCTCGACTTGAGTAACTTACGAAAACCAGAAATTACATTTTGGAGCGCCTGGGAAGGGGATGGATTGGCCGGTTGCGGAGCACTTAAAGAATTGGATAGTGATCATGGAGAAATAAAGTCGATGCGTACAAGTCCATCCTACCGCCGGAAAGGCGTCGCAAAGTTTTTGCTTGAGCACATCATTGAGGAATCTGAACGTCGGGGATATAAGCGCCTAAGTCTGGAAACAGGATCCATGGAAGCATTTGAGCCGGCGCGAAAGCTTTATGCCAGTTTTGGTTTCCGCTATTGTGAACCTTTCTCGGATTATAGGGAAGACTCGAATAGCGTTTTTATGGATAAAAAGTTGTGATCATTGTTTTGTGTGTTTTATTCTACTGAATCGAGGATCGAGAGAGCTGGGCGATTTTATTTGTCCAGCTTTTAATTTGAGAAAAATTGTAAGATTTTAGATGGATTTAGCTATCTGATATTTGTTACGATAGAAGGAGAAATTTTTTTGAAACTTTTTATCGAGTAATCCGTATATAAATGACAGCCGCATACGGCGGAGGGAAATGAAATCATGGATGCGTTAGTAAATAAGAGAATAGCGAAAGTAATAAAAGGCGACCAAAACGCTTTTGCCGAAATTGTGGAGCTCTACCAGCACCAGCTTTATCAAATCTGTTATCGGATGCTTGGCAACAAGCACGAGGCAGAAGATATTGCACAGGAAGCATTTATGCGTGCTTATGTAAACATTCATACGTTCGACCAAAAGCGAAAGTTTTCGACGTGGCTTTACCGAATAGCCACAAATTTGTGCATCGACAGAATTCGTAAGAAAAAACCGGATTACTATCTGGATGCGGAAGTGCGCGGAGCGGAAGGTTTGGATATGTATTCGAAGATCGCAAATGACGATCAGCTTCCAGAAGAAGAATTAATGCAGATGGAAGTGCAAGAACGGGTGCAATACGAAATTAGCCGCTTGCCAGATAAGTACCGTGCCGCTATTGTATTAAAGTACATCGAAGAATTGCCGCTCGCGGAAATCAGCGAAATCTTGGATTTGCCATTGGGTACGGTGAAGACACGGATACACCGCGGAAGAGAAGCTCTTCGAAAGCAATTGAGCAATTTGTAGGAGGCGAACACGATGAAAGCGTGTCCGGAGAATATCGTCCATTTTATGAACGATTACTTAGATGGAGATATCAGTTCAACAGATGAGGCAACGCTGAAAGAGCATTTGAAAAGCTGCAGCGATTGCCAGAAACTTTACCACGAATTAAGCAAAACGATTGCATTTGTCCAAAGTGCATCACATATACATGCGCCTTCTGATTTTGTTCAAAAGACGATGGCGCGGCTTCCGAAAGAGAAAAAGCAAGCCAACATCCAAAGATGGTTCAGGCAACACCCGCTTTTAACGGCAGCGGCCTTGTTTTGCATCATGACCAGTGCCATGCTATTCTCGAATTTCAACAATGACCAGCAGTTTTCTTTTACAAAGCAGCCAAACTTAGTGGTTGAAGGGGAAACGGTCGTAGTGCCTGAAGGCAAGACGGTGACCGGCGATCTGACAATCCGGAATGGCGATTTGCGAGTAGAAGGTGAATTGCATGGTGATGTGACCATCGTCAATGGGCAGTATATGGCTTCAAGCGGTGTGATTACCGGTGAAATTGAAGAAATTGATAAAGCGTTTGAATGGCTCTGGTATACGATAAAAAGCGGCATAAAAGAAGCTGCTTCCATTTTCGACAATAATAGCGCCCAAGCTGAATAAAAAAACTCGCCCTTTTGAAAAGGGCGAGTTTTTTCAATAAAGGCAAGCTGATTTTATTATGCTATACTATTCTATATGCAGATGTAGAAAAGCGAGGGTTGCAGATGCCGTTTTTGGATAATATAACACAACAAACACCACTCGAACTGCTAGTGAATATAGTTGATATTTTATTAGTTTGGTTCGTTGTTTATAAATTGATCACTGTCATAAAAGGCACAAAAGCCGTTCAATTACTAAAAGGAATATTTGTTATCATCATAGTGCGTCTTGTGACCGTAGCGCTGAATTTGGAAACGCTCGGCTGGATTATGCAACAAGTGTTGGAGTGGGGGTTCCTGGCAATTATCATTATTTTCCAACCGGAACTTCGGAGGGCGCTTGAGCAGTTGGGGCGCGGCAAATTGTTTTCAACGAGTACACTGAACGAAGAATCCGAACGCAACCGACTGATTGATGCGATGTCCAAATCAGTTAGTTACATGGCGAAACGCCGAATTGGCGCACTCGTTTCAATTGAGCGCGAGACTGGGTTGAGTGAATATATTGAAACAGGCATTCCGATGAATTCAGACATTACGTCAGAGTTATTGATTAACTTATTCATCCCCAATACACCACTTCACGATGGAGCCGTCATCGTTCAAAAAAACCGCATTGCAGCCGCAGCATGTTATTTGCCGCTCTCAGAAAGCCCTTTTATTTCAAAAGATCTTGGGACGCGCCACCGAGCCGCTCTTGGCATTAGTGAGGTAACTGACGCTATCACCATTATCGTGTCGGAAGAAACTGGAGCCATCAGTTTGACGGCGAATGGAGACCTGCACCGGAACTTGTCGCTTGAAGACTTTGAAGTAAAATTGCGTAGAATTTGGTTTGGCGAGAACCAACAACTACCGGCAGCTTCTTCCTTATGGAAATGGAGGGGGAAAAACAATGGATAAATGGATGGACAACCCGTGGTTTTTACGAATTACTGCTCTGTTGTTAGCGTTTCTTTTGTTCTTTTCTGTAAAAGCGGATGACAACGCGGCTAATCCGGTTGAAACGACGACAATGACTGAAGAATTAGAAGGGGTTAAATTAGAGGTTTACTACGATAATACAAGCTTGATAGTCAGCGGAGTGCCAGAAACAGTCGATCTGACGATTACTGGGCCAGCAAGCATTGTACAAACCGCCCGCCAGATAAAGGATTTCACGCTCTTTGTTGATTTACGGCAATTGCCGATTGGGGAACATCAAGTGCCGATTCAAACAGAAAATCTTTCTGAACAGCTTCGGGTAAGAGTTGATCCAAGTGTGGTGAATGTCACGATTGAAGAGCGGGTTACCCAAGAATTTCAAATCGAACCAGAATTAAACGAGCGCTTGCTAAAAGAAGGATTTGTGTTAGATAGTATGGAAGTGAATCCGAAAACCGTAACAGTAACAGGGCCTAAAAGTGTCATTGACTCCATTAGTTTCGTAAAAGCTACCGTAACTGGTGAACAAGATTTAGACAAATCTTTTACAACAGAAGCTAATGTTCGTGTTTTAGCGAATGATTTAACAAAATTGGAAAATGTTACAATAGACCCTGGCATTGTGGGTGTAAATGTTAGTATAAAAGAGTACAGTAAAGAAGTGCCGGTAACTATTAAACAAAATGGGGAAACGCAAAAAGGGATGACGATTGATTCCTTGACTAGTTCTATCGAAACGGTGGAAATTTACGGACCGAAAACAGCAGTAGATCAAGTCGAAGAATATGTAATAGAAATTGAAGCGGGCGCAATCACCCCGACAAACACAGACCTGGAAGTTGAACTTAAGGCACCAGCCGGCACTACTGCCGTCAAGCCGGGCAATACAATCTTGAAAGCGGACGTCACAGTAGACGAGAACGCTGAATTGCCTGAGGGCATTGGAGATCTTAAAGTGGCGGACGAATCGAACCCTTAAAAGTGGATTTAGAAGAAGTACTATTCTATAGAATGAGATTGAAGGAGAGAAAAAAATGGGAAAATATTTTGGAACTGATGGTGTACGAGGCGTAGCAAACAGCGAATTGACACCAGAGCTAGCATTTAAATTAGGCCGCATTGGCGGTTACATTTTAACAAAACATTCAAAAGACAAACCAAAAGTGCTTATTGGGCGTGATACAAGGATTTCCGGTGAAATGCTTGAAGGTGCACTGCTTGCAGGCTTATTGAGTGTAGGAGCTGAAGTGATGCGTTTGGGCGTTATCAGTACCCCAGGTGTTGCTTATCTAACACGAGTTATGAGCGCAGAAGCCGGTGTAATGATTTCAGCTTCCCACAACCCAGTAGAAGATAATGGCATCAAATTTTTTGGTTCAGACGGCTTCAAGCTGTCCGATGACCAAGAAGCAGAAATTGAAGCATTGCTTGATAGCAATGAAGATGCTCTGCCTCGTCCTACTGGTGGAGACCTTGGCAGCGTTACCGATTACTTCGAAGGCGGACAAAAGTATATTCAATACCTGAAGCAAACCGTAGACGAGGAATTTGCAGGAATCCATGTAGCGCTTGATTGTGCCCACGGTGCAACTTCTTCACTTGCGACTCATGTGTTTGCCGATCTTGACGCCGACATTTCTTCAATGGGTGCATCACCGAATGGCTTGAACATCAACGACAAAGTCGGATCCACACATCCTGAAAAATTGGCGGAGATGGTCCTTGCGAAAAATGCGGATATCGGCCTTGCGTTTGACGGTGATGGAGACCGGTTGATTGCGGTAGATGAAAAGGGGCAGATTGTAGATGGCGATCAGATCATGTACATAATTGCGAAGCATTTGCACTCAGAAGGCCGTCTTCAAAAAGATACAGTCGTTTCGACAGTCATGAGCAATATGGGCTTTTATAAAGCATTAGAAGCGCATGGCATCGCCAGCAACAAGACGGCAGTTGGAGACCGGTATGTTGTTGAGGAAATGAAGAAAAATGAATTTAATTTAGGCGGAGAACAATCCGGCCATATCATTTTCTTGGATTATAATACGACAGGTGATGGGCTATTAACAGGATTGCAGCTGGTCAACATTATGAAAGTTACTGGCAAAAAATTATCAGAATTGGCAGCTGAAATGACTATTTTTCCACAAAAGTTAGTCAATATTCGCGTGACTGATAAGCATGCAGTGACAGACAATGAAAAAGTTGCAGGTGTGATTGAAAACGTAGAACGGGAAATGAATGGCAACGGCCGTGTGCTTGTCCGCCCTTCAGGAACTGAGCCATTGGTACGTGTCATGGTAGAAGCGGCTTCTTCGGAAGACTGTGAAAACTATGTCGAGCAAATTGCTAATGTTGTTCGCATGGAAATGGGAACTAATTAATATAAACAATCAGGTTGGAAGCTTTTGCTTCCAACCTTTTTCTATTGAAAGGTATATTGAACTAATGATTCATTGTTTTTTAAGATAATGTACCTAAATAATTATTTGATTCTATTGACGAAATTGTATTAAAAAGGTATGATGGCTTTACCTGTTTAAGGTCGCTAAAAAAGGGGGATAGGAATGCGTACGAGGAAGACAGTTGAAGCGCCAGTACTGGGGAAATCGGATGGACAAATCAGTCCCTAGTAGACGAGGAGGAGGAGTATCGAGATTTCGGCGGATACCTCCCGGCCGTGAAGCCCGGTCGTTATATTCACCTTTAAAACAGTTGAGCGATCAGCTGGACAACGAGATGGATGGGCTCGCTAAAAGTGTTTGCGCTTTGCAAACGCTCATTTGGATTGGACTTATAGAAAACGGAGGAATTGGAATATGTGTGGAATTGTCGGGTACATTGGAGAAAATGATTCAAAAGAGATCTTATTGAAAGGTCTTGAAAAATTAGAATACCGCGGGTATGACTCAGCGGGTATTGCTGTCCGCAATGGCAGCGGCATTACAGTTTTCAAAGAAAAAGGGCGCATTGCAGATTTGCGCGCAATCGTTGAAGAGGACGTGGTTGGAACAACTGGGATTGGCCATACACGTTGGGCAACGCACGGTAAACCAAACCGCGTAAACGCTCACCCTCACCAAAACGGAAACGAACGTTTTACATTGGTTCATAACGGCGTTATCGAAAACTACCACCACATTCAGCGCGATTATTTGGCAGATGTGCAAATGGAATCGGATACGGATACAGAAATCATCGTACAGTTGATTGGCAAATTTGTTGAAGAAGGTTTGACTACAGAAGAAGCATTCAGCAAAACTCTTGCTTTGCTGAAAGGTTCTTATGCAATTGCATTGCTTGATGCAGAAGAGGAAGAAACGATCTTTGTAGCAAAAAACAAAAGCCCGTTGCTGGTTGGACTAGGCGAAGGCTTTAACGTTGTAGCATCTGATGCTATGGCAATGTTGCAAGTAACAGACAAATTCCTTGAATTAATGGATAAGGAAATCGTCATTGTCCGCAAAGAAGGCGTTGAGATTTTGACGCTTGACGGCGAAAAAATCAGCCGTCAGCCATTCACAGCTGAAATCGATATGAGCGATATTGAAAAAGGCACTTACCCTCACTATATGTTAAAAGAAATTGACGAGCAGCCAGCAGTTGTCCGTAAAATCGTCCAAGCTTACCAAGATGAAAACGATAAATTGTTCATCCAGTCGGAAATTTTGGATGCTATGCAAGAAGCAGACCGCATCCATATTATCGCAGCCGGCACTAGCTACCATGCTGGTTTGATTGGCAAAGAGTACTTGGAAAAAATGGCTGGCATCCCAGTAGAAGTGCACGTTTCAAGCGAGTTTGGCTACAACATGCCGCTTCTATCCGAAAAACCGTTGTTCATCTTTATCTCGCAATCAGGCGAAACAGCGGACAGCCGCCAAGTATTGGTGAAAATCAAAGAACTAGGCCACACGTCTTTAACAATTACAAACGTAGCAGGTTCTACGCTTTCCCGTGAGGCGGACCATACGTTATTGCTTTATGCAGGACCTGAAATCGCAGTGGCTTCTACGAAAGCTTACACAGCACAATTGGCTGTATTGTCAATCTTGGCTGCTGTAACTGCAGAAGCGCGCGGCATCGACCTTGGCTTTAACCTTGTGCAAGAATTGGGTATTGTAGCAAACGCAATCCAGGCGCAAATTGATGCTAAAGAAGAGATGGAACAAATCGCTAGCGAGTTCCTTTCAACTACACGCAACTGCTTCTTTATCGGCCGCGTAATGGATTACTTCGTTGGTCTAGAAGGCGCATTGAAACTGAAAGAAATTTCGTATATTCAAGCAGAAGGATTTGCCGGAGGCGAGTTGAAGCACGGAACGATCGCTTTGATCGAAGAAGGTACACCTGTTATCGCACTTGCAACTCAAGAAGCGGTAAACTTGAACATTCGCGGTAACGTCAAAGAAGTGGCAGCACGTGGCGCAAATCCATGCATCATTTCCATGGAAGGCTTGCAAGAAGCTGGCGACAGCTTAGTGCTTCCAAAAGTCCATGAATTGCTTTCGCCGTTAGTAGCAGTTATCCCGTTGCAGTTGATCAGCTACTTTGCAGCGCTTCACCGCGATTGCGACGTTGACAAACCACGCAACTTGGCTAAATCGGTTACAGTTGAATAATCTTTAGTTAAATAAAAAAGAGTTAACGTGCATTTACGTTAACTCTTTTTTATTTCTTAATCGGAAAAAGATATACTTAAATAGGGAATAGTTAAGCTTTTATAAAAACAAGGCAATTAATCAGTTGATATGGTCTTTGGTGCATTGTCCAACAGTAAAAACGACAAGGGAGGAATTAGTATGGCAAATGTTGAAGAAAAAACGCTGACGCAAGAACAGCACGAAGAATTGATCAATACGTTGAAGGCCCGTTTTGAAAAAAACATACATCGTCATGAAGGGTTTGTATGGGACAAAATCCAAGCAAAGCTGGAAGATGCTGCCGACAAGCTATGGTCGCTGGGTGAAATGGAAAGAACAGGCGGAGAGCCGGATGTCGTGGATTATGATGCTAAGAAAGATGAATATGTTTTTTGTGATTGCTCCCCAGAAACCCCTAAAGGACGAAGAAGTGTTTGTTTCGACCGTGAAGCGCTAGAGTCCCGAAAAAAACACAAACCTGAAAATAGTGTTGTTGACATGGCTGCTGCTATGGGAATCGATCTATTGAGTGAAGAACAATATAGAGAACTGCAGAAACTTGAAGTTTTTGATAAGAAAACATCGAGCTGGATACAGACACCTGCTGATATAAGAGAACGCGGCGGGGCCCTTTTTTGCGATTATCGCTATGGGCATGTTTTCGTATATCATAACGGGGCAGATTCCTATTACGCTTCCAGAGGATTTCGTGGCTTACTAAGAGTCTAAAGTTTTGGATAGCTATTTCGTTGAATAGACTATTGAAGTAAAAGTTTATTCTTTTATCAAGAAAAACTGGCGTATGCATAAAATAAGATTGAGAAAAGTGGGTCCATTATGGACTCGCTTTTTTACTTATATAAAAGAGGTCTTTTCTCCAATAAATTATATATAAGTTTTAGATTTAAAAGAACTAATAACGGTAAAACGTTAGGTATAAAGACTATTGTTATGTATAATAGGTGGATAGGGATAATTTCGTGGTAAAAGCAACTTAGATTAAAAAAATCTGTTTGCTATAAGACGTGGAGGGATAAAATGACGGATAAGGAAGTTATGAACTATCTATCTTCTTTTACACCTGAGACATTGCTGATAGAAAAAAATAAAGGGTTTGCGATAAGAGATATAGATTTGAAACTTATTGAAGAATTAAGGATAAAAGGCCTGACAGAAGAAATTATTAAAATCATTCTTTATTACGTGCTGAAGCGGGCTTATGGCCTTCGGTTTGATGTAGTAAGAAACATGGCGGAAAAGTGCGTTCTGCGAAATATAAAAACTAGGCAAGAAGCTTTTTACTTAACGGTCGAGGAAGACTTTCTCTGGAGGAACAGAAAAGTAAAATTAAGCAGGTGCGGATGTTAAAAAATTTAATATAAAATAATTGAATGGAAAAAGGCTAGATGTAAAAGTCCAGCCTTTTTTCTGTTGTGCCTGACTTCTGTTTTATTCCAGTTCTTTCGGTATGTTTCAAGAAGAAAATGGGTAAGGGTATAGTAAAGCAGCTAAGCGGTTTGTTGGTTTCAAGAACGGCTAAGGAGATCTTTGTGCTATAGTTTGCATCTGCCCAATCGATGAATGTTTTTAAAAGGTTTTTGCCGATCTTGTTTTTCGAAAAGAAATTATACGTTATGGAATGCGCAGGTTTCTATGTTACTAAAAAATTCTTTTATAAACTAGCTGAAAGAGGGATGAGGCTGATGAATGTTACTTCTACGGTTATGATTTCAATGGCAAGGCGTTTTGAGGCGAGGCCAGAGCGGGTTTTTGAAGCATGGGTAAGGCCAGAGGGGATGAAGAAATGGCTGTTTACATCAGAAGCTACAAATAAACTGGTGAAAAACGATTTGCAAGTAGGCGGCATGTGGGAAATCGTCGACCATCGCGACGGAACGGACTACCGGGCAATTGGCGAGTACCAAGAAATCCGACAGCCGAACAAGTTGGTTTTTACATTTGAGCTGCCGCAGTTCAACAATGCAGTAGATATTGTCAGAGTCACAATTTCCGAGGTAAGGGAAGCGACCGAAATGCTGTTCACCCAAGAAATCGTTGTGCCTCATGAAGAGGGCTGGTCGGATGAAGATGCAAAAAAGAATTTAGCTGAATTCGGAACTCAAACTGAGGAAGGCTGGAGCCAGATGTTTGATAGGTTGAAGCAGTTGGTTGAAGGAACCGTTAATTAGATTAGATGGGGCTAACTCTTGTATAGGGTTAGCTTTTTTATTTTAGCTTTCATAAACAAATTTAAAAGAAGCTAAAATCTTTATGTAAATATTGGTAAACTAATAGTAAAGGTTTTGAAGATGAAAAGTTGATAATTCTACGGAACTCATATTAGGGAATTTGAAAGAAGATATCGAGCTTTTTGACGAAGCGGGTCTTAAGGTTTTTGATTATGTTTAAGTAACGAGGAGGAAATGCAGGTGGATACTGAACTTATATTTCGATTAGCAACAGAACATGATTTGGACCGAATTGTTGAAATGCTTGCGGATGATGAGTTAGGGAGTACGAGAGAGCGTTATGAGAAGCCATTGCCAGAAAGTTATTTGAAAGCTTTTAAGGCTATTGCTGCTGATGCCAATAATGAGCTTGTAGTAGCGTCTCTTGAAAAAGAAGTTGTCGGCGTTCAGCAAATTACGTTTACTCCTTATATTACACACCAGGGCGGATGGCGGGCGACAATTGAAGGCGTCAGAACTTCTTCATCAGAACGCGGAAAAGGAATCGGCACGGCGCTTATACAGTTTGCAATTCAGCGCGCCAAAGAACGGGGTTGTCACTTAGTGCAACTCACAACCGACAAAAAGCGAGAAGATGCGCTGCGTTTTTATGAACAGCTCGGATTTATTGCAACGCACGAAGGAATGAAAATGAAGCTTTGAATTAATGGGAAAAATAAAAGCGAGAGAGGAAGACCGATGGCTAATGAAGTAGAGTTGTATTGTGAATTCTTAACGATTTCAAGTTTTTTAAACGAAGAATTGGGAATCGTTCCTGTTCTATACGGATCTTTAGGGCTTACAAAGGTGGCACAAGTCGATTTTTCTCCGCAAGACATTGATATTCTGGTGCCTTTGGTTTTTCTGCAAGGAAAATGGGGGGGGTTGAAGCAAGCGATGAAGAAGCAGGGATATCTGCTGATCGATTTGGAAGAGCATGAGTTTCAGAAAGAAGACATTAAAATCGGTTTTGCATTTACTGAGGATTTGAAAAGGTTTGCGGAAGTCGATTATAAGAAACTGGAGGTATTTGAAGAGGCGGGGGCTAAGTACTGTCAGCTTTCTCTTGCAGATTATTTAAAGGTTTATAACCAGTCAGCGCAAGATGGCTATAGGAGAACAAAAAATGACCATAAAGACTTGAAGAAGCTCAAGATTTTGAACAAGCTGGTTGATTCCCTTTCACAAGAAAATCACTTTTGAATACAGCAAATCCGGTTTGCAGTGTGCTGATTCGAAAAGTTCAAGAAGAGGCAAACTATCATGTATTGTTTATTGCCTCTACTGCCAAAATCATTAACGGTAAGTGCAACGAACAGCTTCGGAAAAGAAAAAAACAAGCAGCTGCTCCTTCAGGGATAAATTGTTTATTTTTATAGCGTGAGTAAGGAGATGTAACCCATCTTTGGATCAAGGATCATATAGCCAATCAATGAATAACATTTTTAAGCTCCCCTCCAAACCGGTTATTTCTGCAAAGCTATTAATAGCCAATTAAAATTTACTGGGGAAACTACAAGATTTCACATTCGAGGTGAATAGAAATGGTAATCCAAGTTTGTTTGAATGGCGGCCGGACCAAACAAGAACATGCACGAGTACCAATCACACTTGATGAAATTATAAAAGATATCCACATATTAAAAAACTTAGGGGTAGAACACTTTCATATTCACTTAAGAGATGGGGATGGGAAAGAAACCTTCGAGAACAGATTGCTTGCTCCGCAGATGCAAGTGCTGCGGCAACAATTTCCCGACATCAAAATTGGATTGAGCACCAATTTATTCGATGGCATGACTCCCGAAATTCGGCTTCGCCAAATTAACGGATGGAGATTCAACCCGGATTATGTATCAGTAAATCTATCGGAACCTGGAAGCTTAACGCTATGGGAAGTATTGAAGAACAAAGCAATCAAGACTGAAGCTGGCATATGGACAATGGATGACGCAGAATTATTCACGAAGAATAAATTGGATGAATATTGCGAACGCGTATTGATAGAGGTGTTCTTTTGGAAGATAGAAGAAGCTGTTTATCAAGCTAGTCGAATTAGTGCTTTTTTAGCCAAGCATGCTCATGCTTTAGAACAAGTGCATCACGGGGAAGAAATCAATACATGGAGTATAGCCGATCATGCATTAAAGCAAAAGCATGGAACACGTATCGGGCTAGAAGATACGCTAGTTTCAAGGGACGCGAAACCGGCTGTTAGCAATGAACAGCTTTACAAAGAACTGATGAGGCTTTAGCAGAGGGAACGGTTTGGTGAGAGATACAAGCCTCGCTCAAAAAAGAAATGCTGATATGTTGAAGAAGAGGCCAGCTCTATTAAGCGTCAGGATACTTAGATTAGAGATGCGAAAAGCCTGCTAATTCAAAATTGAAGAAGCAGGCTTTTAGATGTATAGCAAGGGCCTCATTGGTAAAGGCTGTTCTTTTGGCTTAGAAGATAAGAGGAATTCGCTGCTGCAAACTCGAAAAGATAACAAGATACTTATAAAGAAGGTGAAGGCATGAAAGCACCCGAAGAAATTTTAGCAATCTGGAAGCGCTTTGATGATTTTCCAATGGAAACATTTACAAAAGCCTGGTTTTATTCGAAGGCGGAAGGAAAAAGGCAGCGCAGTATAGCATTGATGAAAGCTCATCGTGAACAATACGGAATTTCAGGGAATTGTTTTGATTTAGCGATTTGGTTGTTGGAGGAGTTTACCCAGGCTGGTATCAAAGCCTATCCAGTCGGCAGCCATTTGAATACCGAAGATGGCCATGTGGGGCTCGTAGCTGAAGATGCTTCTGGCAGACGTTATTTATGCGATTTAGGCGATCTGTGGCTGCAGCCAATCTTGATTGATGCCGATAATCCGGCGTTTACAAAAGAACGACAAACTGGGTTTTTTCCGGCGGCGGAAGTGGAAGTATTGCCGAAACCAGGGGGAGTGGAGATTGTGTATCACCGGCCAAATGGCAAGCAATCGAGGCAAAGCTATGAAACAGATCCAGTGCCATTGGATTTCTTCATGGAGGCGGCCGAATTTTCTCAAAACCATGTATATCCGAAGCCGCTGTTTGAAAAACGCATCCCATATAAGAATGAAATTGCCCATTGGGAATTTGATGATTGGAAAAGTTTCTTAAGCACCAGTGAAGGGCTGTTTCCGGAAGAACCGCTGTCGACAACTGAGGAATGGGCAGAGCGGATTTGCCAACGGACAGGGGCGGATAAAGAATTTTTGATTGAGACGTTGGAGATTTATAGGAAGATGGGTAAATCTAAAGAAAAGAGTGAAGAAGAATGACGACTAATTTGTATTTTGTCCGGCATGCCCATTCGGTTTACACGCCGGATGAACTGGCTCGTCCACTATCTGAAAAGGGTCTGCAAGACGCCTGTACGGTTGCGGAGTTGTTGAAGAAGGAATCGATCGACCTTGTTGTTTCAAGCCCTTACAAACGTGCAATTCAGACGGTAAAAGGCATTTCGGAAAATGGCATTGAACTGGCGGCTGATTTCCGTGAAAGGACGCTAAGCGAAAGGCCTGTCCCGGATTTTGCATCCGCCGTTGAAAAGGTCTGGCAGGACGAAAGGTTTGCCTGGGCAGGCGGAGAGTCGAATATCGACGCAAGAGCTCGGGGCGTAAAAAAAACGATGGAGCTTCTGCATACCCATGCCGGAAAAAACATAGTTATCGGAACGCATGGCAATATAATGGTCTTGATCATGAATCATTTTAATGCTGTCTACGATTTTCAATTTTGGCAGAGTCTCACCATGCCGGATATTTATAAACTAACTTTTACAGGAACAGAATTGATCGAAGTGGAGCGAATAGGCAGGTTCACCTAAGGGGAGTGAAGAGCATTGATCAAAGCAGTATTTTTTGATTTGGATGGAACGCTGCTCGACCGGGACACTTCTCTGTTAAGTTTTTTGAATACACAATACGAGCGGCTCGGGCAATGGCTCGGGCATATTCCGAAAGATCGGTATATCGCCAGGTTTATTGAGTTGGATAAGCGAGGCTATGTGTGGAAGGATAAAGTGTATGATCAGCTTATCGTGGAATTTGAGATTTGTGGCATTGGCCAGGAGGCGCTGCTGCAGGACTACCTTATGGAATTTAAGCACCATTGCGTACCGTTTTCAGGATTGCTTGCGACGCTTAACGAATTGAAAAAGCGCTCTATCCGTATGGGAATCGTTACGAACGGCAAAGGGCAGTTTCAAATGGATAACATCAAGGCATTGGATATCGAACCTTACTTTGATGCTATTTTAGTTTCTGAATGGGAAGGTATGAGGAAGCCTGACGCTAGGTTATTCCTTCGAGCCTTGGAATGCCTTCAAGCTGCCCCGGAAGAAAGTGTTTTTATCGGTGACCATCCAGAAAATGACGTAAGAGCAGCCAGGCATGTCGGAATGAAGGGAATTTGGAAAAGGGATAGGCAGTGGGATGAGGCAGAAGCTGATGGGGTGATTGACAATTTAATGGAGATTCTGGAGTGGATTGCAGCTAAAGAAAAACCTCTCCCATTCACTAGAAATTAAAGAAGCGCAAGTACATTGACAAATAAACAAATTTATCCAATAATTACATATCAGCATGCCGTCCCAATCGAGGGCTTAGGCAAGCAGTTAGACGTCTCAAAGGGGATTATTGATAAAATGGAGGATAAATTACTTTTTTTCTTTCTGGAAAACATGGCGCTGATTATCGCCTTGATGTATATGGCATTGCGGATTAAAGAGATGCTTTCACTAGAGACGAAAAATTCAATATTATCATTTACAGGCTATGCAGCTTTTATAAATTTTTTAACGGTTTCCGTCATGTACCATCCTTTTTTGCATGAAGGAATGCGGATTGATTTGCGGGAGGTCCCGCTATTTTTTATTTCCTATATAGGTGGATGGAAAGTAGGGGTTTTATCAAGTATCCTTCCAGCTGCTTACCGGATTTATTTGGGCGGGCCGACAGTAATGGAAGGGACAATCCAGTCCATTTTGCTTCCTGTTGTCATCGGTGCTTTGTTCCATGTTAAGAAGCCTTCTGATCCATTGCATGTTCTTGTAAACATAAAACGCTTGATGACAGGATTTGTTTTGTTTGAATTGATCAAAACGACAGCCTTTCTATTAAGTACGCCAATTACTCCGGTAATTGCCATCGTAATGTTCCTCTTTGCAATGATTGCGGTATTGTCGATGGCTTTGATGCTCAACGAAGAAAATAGCAAGTTGTTGTTAAGGAAAGAGCTGGAATTTCTCTCGAATCAAGACCCGATGACCCATTTGCCCAATATCCGGTTCTTTAAAAACAGAGTGAAAGATCTTTTGGAACAGAAAGTACCGGTATCGATCGTAATGTTCGATGTGGATTATTTCAAAACATACAATGATACACATGGACACCAAAAAGGGGATATGGTATTACGAACGTTGGGCCAGTTGTTGAAAGACGTCGCAGGAAAAAATGACGTTATTGCCAGATACGGCGGCGAAGAATTCATCATCTGTTATTCAGGGGTGTCCAGTATAGACAATGCCAAAGCTGCTGCTGATCATTTTCGGAAGAAAGTCCAAGATTACCAATTTGAGGGCGAAGAAAAGCAGCCGGAAGGAGATTTGACTATTTCGCTCGGCGTCAGTTTTTCTGATAACAACAAAACGTTGGAACAGATTATCGAAGAAGCAGACCAAGCGTTATACCAATCCAAAAAAGCAGGCAGAAACCGGGTAACGGTTTGGATCGGGGAAAAATAAAATGTTCATGGAAAACCGGCATTTTTTGCCGGTTTTTTATACTGAGGAGGCATAAGGGTGGAAGCGGAAAAAATTACAGTATGCGATGAGGATGGCGTTTCTTTAGGCGTCGCCACTCGGCAGGAAATCCATGAAAAAGGCCATTGGCACGAGACATTCCATTGTTGGTTTGTCAGCCGGAAGCAGGGAAAAGACACCATCCACCTTCAACTGCGAAGCCGAGACAAAAAAGACTTTCCCAATATGTTTGATATTACGGCTGCGGGTCATATTCTATCGGACGAAACGATGGAAGATGGTGTGCGGGAAATCGAAGAAGAATTGGGGATTGCCGTATCTTTTGAAGCGCTTATCCCACTTGGGGTCATTAAAGATCAGATTTTTAGAGATGATTTCATAGACAACGAACGGTGCCATGTGTTTTTGTATTTAACGGAAGGCAACATTGACGCAATGTATAGGTTGCAAAGGGAAGAAGTGGCTGGAATTGTGACAGCAGATTTTCAAGAATTCTACAAACTGTGTTCGGGATTAAAAAAGAGCATCACTGTGGAAGGATTTGTAGCGGATGAAAAGGGACGGAAAGCAGCAATCAGAAAAAGCATCGGCAATAAAGACCTTGTTCCACATAACCTTTCCTATTGGAAGCAAATCACCCAATTCATCCAGAAGGAATTAGCCCAGTAAAGACGCAGTAGAAAACTTAAGTGAAACAAAAAATCCCTTCGTCCTAAGACGAAGGGATTTTTTCTGCTTTGGTTATTTAGCGAAGAATGCGCCGTATTGGCGGCTGAAAGCGACTGCAAAGTCACCGCGTGTTACTTGTTCAGTTGGAGAAAATGCTGCTTCTACAGTAGGTTTCAAATCGTACTTTCCTTGGGTAACCGAGAATTTAGCATTTAAGATATTCAAATCCAGCGCAACTTGAACGTATCCTTTCAAATGCGAAGGGATATTCGCTTGGTCTTTAACAGCGACTCGTTGGTTGTTGTATTGAACCGTTACGTCGCCGTTGAAAGCTTCTGCTTGTTTTTGAAGTCCTAAGCTTTGAACAAGAGAGTAAGCAAGTTCAGCTTTGGTAACAGTTCCCTTAGGATCAAAAGATCCGTTTGCTTTAGGCAACATAACGCCTTTCGCAGCTTGAGCGTTGTCTCTGAAAGCAGCTCCTTTTGCAACAACTGCTTCTGCAAATGGGCGAACCGCTTCTGGAACATCCGTAAAGCTGGCAGTCTTAGGCAAAGATTGGCGAACTTCAGCCCCCATGACCAAATAATTCGCTAATTCTGCTCTTGTCAGTTTGGCGTCAGGCTTGAATGTGCCATTCGTATAAGAATCAAACAGTCTGTTTTCGATGCCCATTACAATGGCAGCTTCAGCAGGATGTCCTGCAATATCCGATAAGCCGGTAATTTGTCCGGTTTGCGTGAAGGCAATTGTCCCTTTTACGGTTTCCGGAAGCGCAAGTCCGATAGGATTTAAGGCATTGCCTTTAAGGCCGCGCACTTCTAATTTCCAATTTCCCGGAACTGGGCTGTTGACGATAACAGTCCGGTCATAAGTGGTAGGAAACAACAAGCTGACTCCCGAATTGAATTCGGTGCCATCTGGAGCAATAAGTACTAAGTTTACAGGGTTTCCTGTTTGTTCAAGCAGGCCAGCAGCGTTTGCTTTTGCAGCAACAATCGATGTTCCCGGGTTTACGGTAAAGTTGTGCTGATTGCTGGCAGACACCGTATAGTCTACTGCGAAATTTTCACGAGTTGTATCTGTAGTGACGTTCGCATTGAAGTTTTTTGTGCTATTTAACGTAGCACCGTATACGTTTCCATTGAATACAGCGTCCAGTGCCGCGTAGGCATTCACATAACCTGATCCAACTTCCCATGCTTCATAGCCTGGCATGTTTGTTGCTGTTTGTTGCAAAGTATTTTTCACTTCATCAGGAGAAAGTGTTGGATCTGCTTCTAAAAGTAAAGCTGTAATACCGGCCACATGCGGAGTAGCCATGGAAGTTCCACTCATAATTGTGTAATACGGAAGGTGCGCTAGTTCAAGCGTCGCCAAGTCCTGCTCAGCAGCTAGAGAAGTAACAGGTGAAATTGTGCGGGTAGAGACAATATCAACCCCAGGCGCTACTATTGTCGGGGCGTCTTCCCATGTCCATGTTTTCCCATCCATTTCAAAAGTTCCACCGACACCTTTTGTTCCTCTTGAAGAGAACCCTGCCAGTGTGCCGTCTTTTTCACCAGCACCTACAGAAATGACCCATGGAGCTTTTGAATATGGATTATGAGTATCTTCGCCAGGACCGGAATTTCCTGCTGCAAATAGGACAACAATTCCTCGGTCGTATGCTTTCTTACTTGCAATATTGATCGGGTGGTTTGGATCGAAATCGCCAGAAGAGCCCCACGAATTTGTAATGACACGGATATTGTATTCTCTTTGGTGGGTAACGGCATAGTCAAATCCGCCGATGCCATCCAAGATGAAAAGCGCACCTCCTGAACCATAGCCGATCAAATCAGCTCCTGGAGCAGCTCCAGCATACTTGCCACCGGAAAGAGCTCCTGTGCCGCCGACAGTGCCTGCAACATGTGTTCCATGGCCAGAGTTCGTATCTGTGTTGATGATATTCTCAGTATAGGAGATCGGAACAAGTCCCGTACCTTGCAGATTTGTCGTTCCTAAAACATTTTGGACCAGATTCTTGCCCAGTTCATGGTCTTTATGAGTGCCGTCTACACCACTATCATTGACTACAACACCGATTCCTTTGCCGGAGACAGGGAAGCCGCCATTTTGTTTTTGGAAGTCAGCGTCGGCTTGTGCTTTGTCGACTCCAGTAATGGCTGTAGCATCAGCATTGAAATAGCTTAGCTTTTCATTCAAATAAACGGATTGCACATCTTCGTGCTGAGCCAGCTGCTCTACTTGTTGCTTTGTAGCAACCGCCCCTACAATTGGAAGGCTTTGCATGGAGATTGCTGATTGAATTCCTAATTTTTTGATGAGGTCCAACTGCGAAGTTGTTGGTTTTTGATCGCCGCGAAAAGTCACAATAACTTGTGCTACAGCTTTATCCTCAAAAGCCGACCAAACTTTTTCCTCTACTACTGTCTTGCCGGTAGAGATCAGACTGTTGGCATGGGCAGTAGAAAATGCTGGTAAAATTAAAAAAATCATCATAATGCTCAATAATAGCTTTTTCATTCCTCATCCTCTTTTCATAATAGTTTGAAAACTTATGTTATTATTATTGCTTTTGTTGATAATTTTTCCTATTCTTCTTAGGGAGTATATTGAAAACAAAAAGAACTATAGTGATTACTACCAATGCAGTATTTTTAAGAAAAAAGTTTACCCCCTGGCAAGATGGGGGTAAACAGCAGGATTTATTCTAACAGTTTCACAGCTTGATAAGCGTTCACATAACCGGAACCGACTTCCCAAGTTGCATAGCCGTCCATTGGAGTGGCGCTTTGCTGCAACAATTTTTTGATCTCCGAAGATGAAAGAGTCGGTTTAGCTTCAAGCAACAAAGCAATGATGCCGGCAACATGAGGCGCAGCCATTGATGTTCCACTGAAAGTCGTGTAATACGGCAAATGGGCTGGTGATATGCTGGCAGCGTCTTTTTGCAAACTTAAAGGTGAAAGCGGTGAAAGAACACGTGTAGAAATGATATCCACTCCAGGCGCTGTTACAGTTGGCTGGTCCGCCCATTGGAATGTTTCGCCGTCTACAATGACAGAGCCGCCTTTATCTTTGACGCCTCTTGACGAAAAATTAGCTAGCTTTTTGTTTTGATCTCCAGCTGCAACTGTAATAACCCAAGGTGCTTTTTTGTAATTGCCGGAAATGGTCGATTCTCCAGGTCCGGAGTTGCCAGCGGAAAAGACTGTCGTAATTCCGCGGTCATACAATTTTTTTGTCGCGATGTTGATCGGGTGGTTTGGATCGAAATCCGTGTTCGAGTCGCTTGTATCGCCCCATGAATTGGTAATAACGCGAATATTGTATTCTTGCTGATGAGTAAGAGCGTAATCAAATCCGCCGATTGTATCGAGTATTGCAACAGCAGCGCCAGAACCATATCCGATCAAGTTGGCGCCTGGTGCAGCTCCTTCATATTTCCCGCCGGACATGGCGCCAGTACCACCGACAATTCCAGCTACATGCGTGCCATGGCCAGAAGTTGAATCGGTATTTGGCACATTTTCCAAGTAAGTGATAGGGGCAAAACCAAGTGTGCTGTTTAAGTTTAAGCTGGCCAAAACATTCTGTTTTAAATTGCGGCCAAGCTCATGATCTTTATGGGTCCCGTCTACGCCGCTGTCATTGATAACAACACCGATGTTTTTTCCAGTCAATGGGAATCCGCCATTGGCAGTTTGGAATGAACGATCTTGCCGGACTTGGTCAACTCCTGTTAATGCAGTTGAAGTTTCATTTTCGTATTGTAAAGGAGCATTATGGTAAATGGATTGAATGTTGTTTAACGTTGACAGCTTTGCAATCTGTTCTTTTGTCAGCAGGGCTCCGACAAAAGGAAGGTTCTTAAACACGACGCCATTCTTGATTCCTAGATTTTGTAGTGAGAGAAGATGTGTGTTTTCTACTTTGGCGGTATTTTTGAAAGTGATGATCACTTCGGTTGGCCCCGAAACTTTTTGCAGCAATTGTGTCAGCTTTGAATCAATGATAGGTCCTTCAGATGCGGATGCCTGTTGGGTACCAGTTGAAAATGGGGTGAAAACAAGGCAAAATACTAAACAGAAAATCCCGATAATACTCAATTTCTTTTTCATGAAAGAACCGCTCCTTTTTCAAAATAGTGAATCTATTTTATCTTGGCATGAAATAGTGGTTTAAACTATTAGCCAAGGGGCGTATTTGGACTACACAAAAAGGCGTCACCGGCTACTACTAAGGTAGTAGCCGGTGACGCCTGAACCTGTAGACAAAAGAATACTGGTTCATTTTATAGAATAAAAATGTGCCTAGTAAAGAAGCCATGCCGGCTCCTTCACTCCAGGCGGACGCTGTCCGCGGGCCTGTGCCGCTGGAAAACCGCTGCTCCTGTTTCTGCATCGCTACGCTAGCTTCGAAACATGAAAGGGCTCTACAGCCGGTGACGCCTTCACTTTACAGCAAGGGAACCAATTGATTCTGGACTGCATAGATGATAGCTTGCGAACGGCTCTTCACATTCAGTTTCTTGAAGATGTTGCTGACGTGAATTTTTACTGTTTTATCGCTGATGTAAAGCCGATCCGCTATTTCCTTATTTGATAATCCTTCTACTAGCCCTAATAAGACTTCCATTTCTCTCGGGGAAAGTGCGTTGTCCTCTGACTTATTTTCCGTTTGATGCAGAGACAGCAGTTTTTTTGTCATCACTGCAGGAATGACGGATTCTCCGTTGTTTACCATGCGGATAGCGGAAATAACATCTGCTGAAGGCGAGTCTTTCAGCAAATAGCCATCGGCTCCTTCCCGAATAGCGGCCATAAAGTATTCGTCATTTTTGTACATCGTCAATACGATGATTTTAATGGAGGGATAATTGCTTTTTACCCATTTCGTCAATTCAATGCCATTCATTTCCGACATATTGATATCCATCATGATAACGTTCGGATTTACTTGTGGCAGCATTTCCATCAACTGGCTGTGTCCTGTCGCTTCTCCAATAACTTTCATGTCGCTTTCTTGTCCGATAAGCGTTTTCAAGCCATCCCTTAAAATGGCGTGGTCATCTACTAAAATGATTTGGATCAAACCTGTATGCCTCCCTTAGATCCCACTAAAGGAATCTTTACCAAAATTTCCGTTCCTTCTCGTTCCTTGCTTTCGATTTGCAGAGTGGCGTTCACTTTTTCCGCATCTTCGTTCATTTGAAGAATGCCGTAATGAGGTTCCTTCATGGCGGCTGTCATCGCCTGGTATAGCGAAAAGCCGATTCCATCATCTTTGACCTTCAAAAAAATATGGTCTTCAGCGTAACTTAATGAAACAGTAAGATTTGAAGCTTTTGCATGCTTGATGCAATTTTGCATGCTTTCTTGAATGATGGAAAAGATCACTTTTTCCACCGGCAAGCTTAATTTGCTTTGATAGCCCTGGCTTTCAAAAGAGATATTGATTCCAACGTCGCTATTTTGCTTTACTTCAGCAATTTTCCTTTTTATGGCCAGATGAAGCCCCAGTTGTTCGGTCGGATAGGGGCGCAGTGCATAGATGGAATCCCGGATTTCTTTCAATCCGGCTCTAAGAATTTTGTTATTGTCGTTGATGAGCCATTGTGCATCTTTTGGGTGTGAAAAGATTTTTTTCGCGGCTGTATCATATTTCATAATTACCCCCGCTAAGATCTGGGCGATTCCGTCATGGATATCATGTGCAATCCGATTGCGCTCTTCCAGCAACAGCCGTTGTTCTTTTTCTGAAAACAGCATTTGTGTCTTCAAGAAAATAGCCAGTTGGTTGGCGATGGTGGCGATGGAATGGACATCTTCGACAATAAAACTGTTGGTACGCATTTTTGCCATGATCAGGCATCCGACCTGGTCGTTGTCCAAAACCAAGGGAGCATAAACCAGTGCCTGGATGGTTTTATTGAAATAAGGAGCAAGCGGCGCTTGTTGCAAGTCTTCTTTATTGAAAACCTTTAACGTTGCTACTTGGTTTAGTACTTCTAACTCCTGGAATTGATGCGGACTTAAATCAAGGGTCCCTTCTGAAATAGCGAGCTGCCATTTTCCTTTTTCATCTCGTGTGAATAAAAAGCTTTCTTCATAAGAGACTACTTCGCTTATTAATCGCTTAATGTCTTCTTCCCAGTCTTTCACGGGTATAACTTTGTTCAACTCCGATGAGAAATGGAAAAGTGCCTTAAGCCGCTGCTTGTCGGCACGCAAACGGATGATAATCGAACTGATAATGGCAAGGAAAATTAAAGGAGACAAAAAGAAAAAATAAGAAAAAATATCCACGTTGCCGCGATTTTGATTGCCTAAAAAATGAAGAAGAAAGCCATAAACTAACGATATGGAAAAACTTAAAAGTTCACCGCGCCCTTTTTCAAGCCAAATTGATAATGTATACTTTTCGGGACGCATCAGCAGAACCAGGTCAACGAGTAGATTATTGAAAAGATAAAATGATCCTAAAAACAGCAGGAATGACAAAACGATCGTTGCAGTTTCAGGGAAATCGAGCAGCGGCGTGATCCAGGTTCTTAATAAATGGGCCAGCGTTAAGCTAAGCGTCAACTGAGCCGGATTGAAAAAAACGATGCGGATTGGCCGTTTATTAAATAACGTTGTCAACAACACACCGATAAAATAAAGCAAGGTAACAATTTCTATCCCGTAGATTAAGTAAGTCAGGTAAATGACTGGAAACGTAAGGGAAGAATTGCCTTTTCGAAAAGGCATCGGAAAATACTCGCAAATGAAGATGAAAGCCAATAAAAAGAGCAATTCAAAAGGTTCATCAATTGCAGGCAGATGGAATAGCGCATAAGCTGCAGTCGACCAGCCGAGAAAGGAAATTGTCATCATAAAAAGTGGGGCTGAATAATGCCGATAAGGTATTTGTTTCAAGTAAAGCCCATCCTATTCTGTAAAGCATTCTATTAAATATTTCCGGGAACACAATAAATCGCGTTCCCGGGAGTTTCTTTCCCTTATTTGAATAGCTGGGGAATCCCGTTCGACAACGTATAAATCCCCATCCAAGCCATGGCAATAACGATTATTATGCCGACAATGGTCATCCATAATGGATGCTTATAGTCGCCGACAATTTTTTCCTTGTGGGCAGCCACCAGCATAACCCCTAAAGCGATAGGCAAGATTAGGCCGTTCAAGGATCCGACAAGGATAAGAATCAGCACCGGCTGGCCGATTGTTACGAAAACGGCAGTTGAAATGATGATAAAACCGATAGTTAGCAGCCGGTGGTATTTGTCTAATGCGGGACTGAATGTACGAATAAAAGATACGGATGTATAGGCTGCTCCGACAACGGATGTAACGGCCGCCGCCCACATGACAACCCCGAAAATTTTATATCCGATATTCCCGGCAGCCAATTGGAAAACAGAGGCCGGTGGATTGTCCGGATTGAGCGTTAAGCCCTGGGAGACGACACCAAGAACCGCTAGGAATAAGATAATGCGCATAAGGGAAGCGATACCAATTGCATAAACGGAACTGCGCGTTACTTCCGGAAGCGCCGCTCTGCCGGTCAGCCCCGCGTCAATCAACCGATGGCCTCCTGCAAAGGTAATATAGCCGCCCACTGTACCGCCGACTAAGGTGACGATGGCAAAAATATCGATGGTATCCGGCACAAATGTTTTGACCACTGCTTCTCCAATAGGAGGTTGTGAGACGATCATGACGTAGACTGTCAAGCCAATCATGACAAAACCAAGTATTTGAGCAAAACGGTCCATTGCTTTTCCGGCTTCTTTGACGACAAAAATACCGATTGCCAAAACTCCACTTAAAAGGGCGCCGGTTCGTGGGGAAATACCAAAAAGCACATTTGTTCCAAGGCCCGCACCGCCAATATTCCCGATGTTGAAAGCAAGGCCACCCATGACTACCAGCAAAGCCAAAAAATAACCCAGGCCGGGCAGCACGTCATTGGCTATGTCTTGGGCGCGTTTTCCTGACACGGCAATAATGCGCCAAATATTGGTTTGAGCACCGATATCAATAAGTACAGAAATTAAAATAACAAAACCAAATGAAGCGAGAAGAGTATCGGTGAAAACAGTTGTCTGTGTCAAGAACCCTGGTCCGATTGCTGAAGTTGCCATAAGAAAAGCCGCGCCGAGCAAAATGCTGCGGTTGGTGTTTTTCATGCCATTCACTCCTTTCGCAAATCGATTATATGAACTCCTGTACTTTCAGCACATCGATGCCTGTATCGCGAAATGTCCTGGAAATTTCGACAGCAAAATCGAGCGCCGTCGCGCCGTCGCCGTGGATGCAAATAGTATCCGCTTGAATTTCAATATCTTGATTTTCGACCGTTCGAACTTTGTTTTCTTTCACCATCCTTACCACTTGGCTAATGGCTGTTTGAGGATCAGTGATCAGCGCATTGGATTGAGTCCGGGGTGTCAATGTGGCATCAGGTTGATAAGTGCGATCGGAAAATACTTCATTTGCCGTCCGCAATCCGATTTTTTGTCCGGCTTTAACAATTTCACTGCCGGATAATCCGAACAAGACCAGCTCCGGATCAATCTTGTAGACCGCTTCAGCGATCGCCTGGGATAAGGCGGCATCTTTGGCTGCCATATTGTAAAGTGCGCCATGTGCCTTTACATGCTGCAAACGCCCGCCTTCTGCTTGGACAAAGCCGGCTAAGGCGCCGATTTGGTAAACCGTCAGATCATAGGCTTCCTGTGGGGAAATGGCCATATTGCGCCGGCCAAAGCCAACAAGGTCCTGGAGGCCAGGGTGGGCACCGATGCCGACGTTTTTTTCAAGCGCTAGTTGCACTGTCTTCCGCATGGTTGCCGGGTCTCCGGCATGGAAGCCGCAAGCGATGTTCGCAGACGTCACATACTCCAGTATGTCGGCATCGTGGCCTAATGTGTAGGCTCCGAAACTTTCACCCATGTCGCAGTTCAAATCCACTTTATAATTCATTCCCATTCCTCCCATTTTAGCTGAATGCTGATTTTCAATTGCTGTATTCTATGTTCCTGCTCGATCCACAGCCGCTGAGCTTCTTGGAGGGTGACTTCCTGGAAGCGAAGGCGGTCTCCAGGCTTGAGCTGTGAGACGAGCGGCAAGTCGACTGAAGCAATCTGGCCGATTTTCGGATAGCCGCCGGTCGTTTGGCGGTCCGCAAGCAACACAATCGGATTTCCATCGGCAGGTACTTGAATCGAACCAAATGCCACCGCCTCGGAAATCAACTCAGCAGGTTCTTCGAGCGCCAATGCGCCTCCTTCCAACCGGTAACCCATGCGGTCAGAGTTTGAAGACACCGTGAAAAAATCCGTAAAGGCACTTTTTCGGCTTTCTTCGTCAAATAATTCATAATGCCGTCCCTTCATCATTCGGATGACAGGGGCCGTTGAGTAACGCGGAGCAGGCACTTGCCAATCCGTGTCTTTGGATAAAGCTTTATCAAAGGAAGCAAGCTGCTTGGCAGGAGTAGGGTTCACTTCTACTCGGTCGCCGGCCTTTAATGACCGCCCCTGAAAGCCGCCGATTTCCGCCCTTAAATAAGTGGAACGGCTGTTCATCAATTCAGGAACGGAAATGCCTCCGGATACAGCTAAATAACAGCGGCAGCCTGCCTTTGGTGCACCGAATGACAACGTGCTGCCGCCTTTGACAGCAAGTGGACGCCAGAAGTCAACTGCATGGCCGTCAATCTTAGGAGACAAATTACCGCCGCATAAGGCGATGAACATGTCTCTCTCGAATTGGATCGTAGGTCCGACCAGAGTGACTTCAAAGGTTGCGGCATTCTCATCGTTGCCTACCAGCAAGTTGGCTAACCGGTGGGCATACGGGTCCATGGCACCGCTTGTGATAACGCCGAACTTTTGATAGCCATAGCGCCCTAAGTCTTGCACAGTAGTTTGAAGTCCGCCCTTAATGATTTGCAGCATGATCTTCCTCCTTCCATGCATAGTATTCGCTTTCTGTGATCTTCTTGAAGATGATTTTGTCGCCAGCCCGCAATAAACTTGGCACTTCCTGGTCCGGGCGGAAAAGCCGGATAGGCGTCCGGCCGATCAATTGCCAGCCGCCTGGGGTTTCAATAGGATAGACACCCGTTTGTTTGCCGGCAATGCCTACTGTCCGTTCAGGTATGCGGAGGCGAGGTGAATCGCGCCGGGGCGCTGCGATTTTCTCGGACATGCCGCCAATGAAGGGGAACCCTGGGGCAAACCCGATCATATGGACAGAATAACTGCCGCTTGTGTGGATGTCGATAACTTCTTCCGGAGTCAAGCCATTATGTTCTGCTACAAATTCCAAGTCTGGCCCGAATTCTCCGCCATAGCAAACGGGAATTTCTACCGTTCGAGTTTCAGAAGCTGCCACTTCTTCTGGTTGCTGCAACAGTTCTTTCAGCTCGGCTTCCACCGTAGCATAAGAAGCTACCGTGGGCGTGTAAAATACCGCGATGGTCGTGAAAGCTGGAATAATTTCCAACAGCCAGCGGGGCTGTTTTTTTTCAAGAAGCTGAGAAATTGTCCGAACTTGGTTTTGCACTTCTTCGCTTATTTCCTGGCCGATTTCGATAATAATCGAATGATCGCCAAGCGGGGAAAAGGAGTAGTCCAATCGCTCACCTCATTCTTTGAGTATTCTGATTATAATGTTAGTATAAGGCTTTGCTCTGAGCGGGGAAAGTAGCAAGACGGTCAATTCCTAAGAAAGAAAAGAATGGTAGAAAAAGAAGTTGTTTGCAACAGAATAGCGCCTGCCATGAATGGTTATTTTTTTAACGTTCATACTAGGCAACAACATAATGAAATTCTGACGGCTATCCCGTACTATGAAGGTATAGAAGGAACTTTCTGACAACTTAAAGTAGGAAATAGGGCAAAGCATGAATAAGGGGGAGAGTGGTGTATGCGTTCTTACTGGATGTGGCTTTCACTAACAGGTGTAACGTGGGCTTTGTCCCTCGTTCATTTTTCTGCTGAGTCAACCGAGATGGTGTGGCGCTTTTTAGGAAGTGCAGTATTTTTTAGTTTGTTTTTTTTGGCGCCTTTAGCCCATAATCGGCCGCTTCTTGCTGGTGTTAATATGACCACGGCTGCCTTGATGGCAATTGTGGTTCTGTGGCCAGAAGCAAATGAAGCGGAAAACCCTTATCCTTTGTTGGCTTTTTCGATAGTTGCAGGAAAAGCGGTATATCGGCTTCCACCGATTTGGGCTTCTGGAGTAGGCGCTGTTTTGCTGATTGGAAATTTGCTTCCTGCGATATTCGGATACCCTTCATTTTCTCCAATCTTCATCGTCCTTTACAGCGGGTTGCTGCTAGCAGCATTTAGCTATTTTAAGAAAAGTCTTGTTAAAGAAGCTGAGCTGGAAGAGCGTAATGAGGCTCTATTAAGCGAGTATCGGAAAATGAAACGGCGTTTGCTGGCGGGTGAACAATTGGCGCGGCAAGAAGAACGGTCACAGATTGCCAGAGATATTCATGATTCGGTCGGACACAAACTGACGGCGCTTCTTATGCAATTGGAGGTTTTCCGTATGCAGACAGACAAGGAAACAGTAGAGCATGTCCAAGACTTAAAGGTATTAGCTAAAGAAAGTTTGGAGGAAACGCGAAAGGCAGTGAAAACACTGAAGCATGACGAAGAAGGAGGAGTATCTGCAATAATCGGTTTAATCAGGAAACTGGAAGCTGAAAGTTTTCTTCGTATTCAGTTTGCTGTTAAAGCAGGTGCTTTATCGGTGCAGTTAGGAAATAAGGAAATGGCGATTGTTTATCGGGCTGTTCAGGAAGCTTTGACGAATATCATGCGGCACGGCCAAACAAGAGAGGCGGATATTATTTTTGAAGCTCCAGGCGGCAGCATTTTTCGTTTTATTGTCAAAAATGGCATTGCTGAGGATCATCCGTTTCAAGAAGGCTTTGGCTTGTCCTCTATGAGAGAGCGTGTTGAACAGGCCGGAGGACGATTAGAAGCAGGACCTCAAGGAAAAGAGTTTATTGTAAAAGGAACACTGCCTTTACTGAGGAAAGAGGGGGAGCCATGATGATTCGTATTTTACTAGCAGAAGATCAAGCCATGGTGCGTCAAGGATTGAAAATGATGATTGAAACAGATCCGGAAATTCAGGTGACTGGCGAAGCTGCGAACGGAAAAGAAGCGGTCGAACTTTGCGGGCTCCAATCTTTTGATGTAATCATTATGGATGTCCGAATGCCCGTAATGGACGGGCTGGAAGCGAGCCGCACTATCTTATCACGCTGGCCGAAGTGCAAAATTCTAATATTAACCACCTTCAATGATAATGAGTATGCGCTTCAAGCACTTAAAATTGGAGCGCGAGGCTATTTACTAAAAGATGCCGATGCTTTGGAGCTGATCCGGTCTATCCGCAGCTGCATGGCAGGAGGCCTCGTATTGGAGGATCATGTAGCCGCGAATATTTTGCCTGGATTGATCAGCCGGCCAAGTAAAGAACAGGTGAATAGATCATTGACACCCCGTGAACTAGACATTATTCGCTGTATTGGGGAAGGGCGCAGCAACCGGGAAATTTCAGAAGAACTGGCATTGTCGATCGGAACAGTAAAGAATCATATAAGCCTGATCCTGGAAAAATTGGAATTGCGTGACCGTACGCAAGTGGCGATTTATGCAATACGCCATGAGCTGGTTTAAAAAATGACTGAAGTCATAGATAATAACAAAAATAATGACGTGAGACAGTGGGAGCACTGTCTTTTTTTATATACCCTGATTAGAACGAAGGCGGAATGAAGGGAGAAGGACGTTATGCTCGAAACCGAAGAACTGAAAAAAGTATTTAAAGGAAAGATTGCAGTTGAAGGAGCGAATCTGTATTTGGACAAAGGCGAATCAGTCGGTTTGCTTGGGCCGAACGGGGCCGGGAAATCCACCACCATCTCTATGATTTCAACTTTGCTGAAGCCGTCGTCTGGAGATGTGAGGCTGTATGGCAAGAGCGTTATTAAAAACCCCGGTAAGATGAGACAGGTACTTGGAGTGGTGCCGCAGGAAATTGCTTTGTATGGTGAATTGACAGCATACGAAAACTTAAAGTTCTTTGGTCGGATCTATGGACTTTCAGGAAAGGATTTGGAAATTTCTATTCAGCGGGTATTGGAGTTGGTCGGATTGGTCGATCGGCAGAAGGAAATTGTCAAAACGTATTCAGGGGGCATGAAGCGGCGCGTTAATATTGCGGCTGCCATGATGCACGAGCCGGAAGTTATCATCATGGATGAACCGACTGTTGGAATTGATCCGCAATCCCGCAGCCATATTTTAGAGATGGTCCGCCAGCTCAATCAAGAAAAAGGACTGACAGTGCTTTATACGAGTCATTACATGGAGGAAGTCGAAAGGCTTTGTGACCGGGTTTACGTTATGGACCATGGAAGAATCATCGCAAGCGGAACGAAAGAAGAGTTGAAAAGCATCTTATCAAGTGAAGAAACGGTATGGATGGAACTGGACCGGCCTTATCCGGAATTTTTCAAGGAATTGCAATCGTTCGACGGGATTAGACAAGCAGCTGAAATTGGCAAAGGCATTAACTTTATTGTCCCGAAAGGCAGCCGTGTATTGGGCAACCTCTTCCAAGCAGCAGAGCGCCATCGTGCACAAATCGTCAATGTAACGGTTCAAACGCCGACTTTGGAAGATGTTTTTTTGCATCTGACCGGCCGGAAACTGAGAGATTGAGGAGGAAAACCGATGGGTGCTTTTTTGAAAAAAGATGTGCTGGTTCTATTGCGAGACCGGACAGAAGTAGCAGTGCTCTTGGGGATGCCGTTCATTTTGATTGCTATTTTAGGCTTTGCTTTGGGTGGTTTAATCGGAGGGGACACAGAGGTGCTGAAGATGCAAGTGGCCATTGTCCAAGAAGATGACGAAAAGCAAGGCATCGAACAGTTTGCTGCTGCTTTAAACAATTCAGGAATGTCCGCAGAACAGGAAACTGCACTTTTGGCAGTGGCTAAAGAAACAAGCCCTTCAACTTTGCTGCGTGGAATATTGGCCGATGGCAATTTAGGAGAACTGGTAACGACGGAAGAAATGGAAGCAACAGCGGCAGAAGAGGCCTTGAAAGACGAAAAAGTAGTAGCGATTTTAACGCTTCCTGAGAATTTTACGTTAGATGCTTTGCGGAATATGTTGCTTGGAATCGGTACTGGCAGCGAACTACAATTGACAATTTCCGATTACGCTGCCACCCAATCCGATGTATTTCGCAACATTTTGGATGAGTTTGCTTGGTCATTAAGTTTTGAAAGCACAGTTTCTAGAATGGCTGCAGAAGAAGGGAAGGTTTACGGAGCGCCAAACTTTGAAGTCGGCGGCATTGAGGCGGTCTCGGCTGCAAATCCGATCAACTCAATGCAGTATTACACCATTGGCATGGCAGTTATGTTCTCGCTATTTGTGGCAGGAACGATTGGCAGCAAAGCTTTTGTTGAGCGGCAACAGTTTGTCTTCGATAGGATCTTGCTCTCTGATCGAAACCCGCTGGTTTACTTGGGATCTAAAGCAATAACTGCAGCTGCCATTACATTTTGCCAACTGGCCATTTTGTTTGTTTTTTCATCCTTGATCTTCCAAACTTTTGATTTAACGAATTTAAAACTTTGGCCAGGCATCGCTTTGATTGCTGCAGTATTCGCAATATGTGTTGGAACTTTGGCCTCTTTGTTGACGGCATTAACAATCCGTTTGAATAATGAAACCGTCAATTCAGTTTTTTCGGGCAGCCTCGTGATACTTTTTGCGTTTCTCGGTGGCAGTTTTATGCCGACAGAAGGAATGCCTGTATTTATACGGGAAGTTGGAGACTGGACACCGAACGGAGCTGCTTTGACAGCATTCTTGATATGGCTTCAAGAAATGGAAATCAAGCCATTATGGGGAATGCTTAACCGTGTTCTTGCTACTTCAGCGCTTTTGCTTTTGCTGAGCCTCCTCCTATTTCCGAGAAAAGGGGCTGCTTGAACATGAAATCTGTATTTTCACTTCAATGGCAAAGATTCCGACGCACTCCGGCCATGGTCTTGTCTTTCTTTGCAATGACAATTCTATTTGTCGCTATGATGGCAGGAAATAATCCAGCGGAACGGGCACCGGTCTTGACCTATGCAGACGGTTCAATGACTGAACAACAAGCAGCGGAATGGGTGGAGTTGCTGAATGCAAAAGAAGAGTTCTCTTTCCAATTGGTAAAGGAAGCTGAGGCGAGAAAAGCGGTGTCAAGCGGCGATGCAACACTGGCGCTTTACATGATGGAAGCAGACTACCGCCTTGTTCTTGCAGCAGATGATATGAGCCGTTTCGTTTTAGAGGCATTTTTGGATCGAACTTATCGTGAGGAGTTGCGTTTGAGGCAGATGGAAAGCCAAACGGCTGATGCCGGTTTCCGGGAAAGAGTCGCTACTGTGATGAAAGAACCCGCGCTTCGGGTAGAGACTTCGACGCTTGAAGGAACCGATCTATTTCAATATGATAATCAATTGCAGTTATTGTTTGGCATGAGTTTGTTTTTTTCCGTGTATACCATCATGTTCAGTTTAACGAAAATCGTTGAAGAGAAAAAATACGGCACTTGGAATCGCCTTATATTGTCGCCACTTGGTAAATGGGAAATTTACCTTGGCCATTTGACGTATAGTTTTGTAATCGGTTTTGCTCAAATCGTTTTGGTATTCCTCTTATTCCGGTATGTCTTCGGATTTAACTTAGGCGACCGTTTCGCTGCAATGCTGCTGATAACAGCATGTTATACGTTTGCGATTGTGGCGCTGAGTATGATAATTATGGGGCTGGTGAGCCGTCCGCAGCAGCTGCAGGCAATCGTACCGATCCTCGCAACCGGCATGGCGATGATTGGAGGGGCTTTTTGGCCAATTGAAATAGTCAGAAACCCATTTCTTTTAGCTGTCTCGAAAATTTTGCCGATTACCTATGGACTGGATGCTTTGAAAGGAGTCGCTATTTACAACCGCAGTTGGCAAGAATTAGCTGAACCGATTTCAATTATGCTGCTGTTTGGTGTGGTTTGTATGGGGATCGGCATCAACTTGATGGAACGACGATCATATCAATAGGAAAATAAAAAGAAGCTGTCCGCAAATGGGACAGCTTCTTTCAAAATTTTACTCCTCAATATCCACTTTCTTTGTTACATCTGCACCATTGAAAAATTCACCAGAAATTTCAGCGATGGTGCCGTCTTCGATCATTTCCTCGACTACACGGTTGACGTTTTCCGCCAATTCCGTGTTTTCTTTCTTCATCACTACGCCTACTTCAGATGGGCTGTACTTGATATCTGGGTGGATCGTGATGTTCAATTCCGGAAAAGCGGCGAGTGCGAGTGTCTGCAGGTAATAATCGTTCAAAATGACATCGGTCCGACCGATAGCGACATCGCGCAAATAGGTTTCATTTGTTGCATTGTCGTACACAACTTCTTCAGCGCCATAAGAGCGTGCCGTTTCCATGTAAACGGATGTGGAGGCGCCTGCTGCTTTTTTGCCTTTCAAGTCTTCCAGTGTTTGGATGCCCGATAAATCATCTTTTCGGACAATTGCTGTGCCGTAAGAATACTTGAATGGCGTCGAGAATAAGAATTTCTCTTTGCGGTCTTCAGTTACTTCAATATCATTTGCAGCCATGTCGACTTGGCCTGTTTGAACAGACGTCAGCATTTCATCAAAACCAAGTTCAGTAAATTCAATCTCCAGTTCCAAGCGTTTCCCGATTTCCTTTACCACTTCCACTTCAAAGCCTGTCAATTCATCTGTTCCTTCAGCTCGGTAGGAAGTTGGATAAAGCGTGCCGGAAGTTGCAACAGTCAACGTGCCTTCTTCCTGAATCCGATCCCATTCGGTTGTTGTTTCTTGAGCTGTATTGTCGCTTCCATTTCCGCAAGCGGTCAAAAGAGCAAGTGATGCAATCCCGGCAATCAATGCGCGGCTCTGTTTATTAAATAAATTTTTCAAAATTACTCGTACCCCCTATTTATATTCTCTTCAAAACATAGCATCTAAAAAGGGGAAGAGCAAAGTTTTATTGCTTTAAACTAATATATTTAATTATTCTTTCAATTTACCGTTGACCCCTGTGGTCGACGGGTATAAACTGGAGTCGACCATAGGGGTCGAAAGAAAAGGAGAGATTCGTGCGATGGATAAATTTATCGCTTTAGATAAAGCTAAACAACAAAAAATCTTGGATGCTGCGTTAAAGGAATTTGCAGAAAATGGTTATGAACAAGCTTCGACCAACCGAATTGTTAAAGGCGCTGGCATTGGAAAAGGAATGCTGTTCTATTACTTTAAGAGCAAAAAAGAATTATACGATTACTTAACAGGCTATAGCTTGGATTTTATGATGGAGAATTATTTCAATCTAGTAGATGTGAGTGAGACGGATTTTATCGAACGGCTTCAGCGAATAGCAGAGGTAAAAATCAAAGCCCAGTCGGAAAATAGAAACGTCTTTAATTTTATCGGTACTTTATTATTGGCAAAAGACAGCGGATTGCCTTCGAATATACAGAAAAAATATGAAGATATGCAGAAGATTGGAAACGAAATGCTTTACAAAGGCATCGATACCACAATGTTCCGGGATGATGTGGATGTAGAGAAGGCCTTCAAATTGATCCGTTGGTCAATGGATGGCTATCAGAATGAATTGCTGCATAAGCTTGAAGGGCAGAGATTGGCGACCGTCGACTTTGAACCATACTGGCAGGAATTTTACGGCTACCTTGATATTTTGAAGAAAAGTTTCTATAAAGAAAGGAAGCAGGAAACATGACAATTTTGCAGACAAAAGGGTTAATAAAGAAGTTCGGGGATTTTGCGGCGCTAGACGGTGTGGATATCGAAGTGGAAAAAGGGGAAATATACGGCTTTATCGGTCCGAATGGCGCCGGGAAATCCACAACAATCCGGGTCCTTCTTGGCATCTTGAAGGCGACAGAAGGGCAGGCGACCATATTCGGCAAAGATGCCTGGAAAGATGCTGTTGATATTCACAAGCGTGTTGCATATGTACCAGGTGATGTCAGTTTATGGCCAAACCTTACCGGAGGTGAAGTCATCGATCTATTTGTTAAATTGCGCGGAGGCAACAACAAAAGCCGGAGAGATGAATTGATCCGCAAGTTCGATTTGGATCCAGGAAAAAAATGCCGTACCTATTCAAAGGGGAATCGGCAAAAAGTGGCGCTAGTAGCGGCTTTTTCTTCGGATGCAGACCTTTATATACTGGATGAGCCGACATCAGGATTGGATCCTCTGATGGAACGCGTTTTCCAGGAATGTGTCTTGGAAGCGAAGGCGCAAGGGAAAAGCATCTTGCTGTCGAGCCATATCTTGTCGGAAGTTGAAAAACTATGTGATAAAGTCGCCATCATCCGGCAAGGCAAAATCATTGAAAAAGGCACATTGCGCGAGCTGCGTCATTTGACCGGCACAGTGTTGCTGGTTGAAACAAAACAGCCGATGCCCCAGTTATCTAAAATGAAAGGTGTGGCGGGCATTGAAGAAAAAGATGGGGCGCTTTCTTTTCAAGTGGATGCTGATGAATTAGACAATGTCATCCGTTATATCAGCGGGTTTGGAATTGTGCGTATGGAAAGCGCGCCACCGACTCTGGAGGAACTGTTCATGCGCCATTACGAAGGAGCGGGTGTAGGAGGCGAGTCTTAATGGATAAGCACCTTTTTGCTGAAACCGGAAGCCTGACCCGGTTTGTTTTGCGCCGTGACCGGCTGCGTATCCCGATCTGGATTTTGGCCTTCGCAGCTTCTACTTTACTGATTGCTGTTGCATTTACCGACCTCTATCAAAATGCCCAAGAGCGGCAAGCGATAGCAGAAACGATGAAAAATCCAGCAATGACAGCAATGGTCGGGCCGGGATACGGACTTGCAAATTATACGGCAGGCGCAATGATGGCGCATCAAATGCTGTTGATGACTGCAGTAGTCGTGGGCTTGATGAATATTTTGCTCGTCACCCGCCATACCCGGACAGACGAAGAAGATGGGCGCATTGAAATGGTCCGCTCTTTGCCAGTCGGCCGCCTATCGAACTTAATATCTGCGTTATTGGTCATGGTTTTTGTCAATATCGTGTTGGCGCTTGTTATAGGGGCCGGCTTGTACGCATTGGAAATAGAAAGTATGGATCTGGAAGGATCTTTATTATACGGCGCTGCGCTTGGGGCAGCTGGTTTGCTATTTGCAGGCATTACCGCTGTCTTTGTCCAGCTTTCTCAGAATGCCAGAAGTGTCATTGGCCTATCCATCGGTTTTTTATTGTTGGCATATATTGTGCGGGCAATCGGTGATATTGGAAGTGAAGCGATTGCCTGGCTTTCTCCGCTTGGTTGGATTTTAAGAGCTGAAGTATACGTGAATAATTATTGGTGGCCAGTTTTATTGACTGTGGGTGTCGCATTATTGCTGGGAGCTTTCGCTTTGTATTTAAATTCCATCCGTGATCTAGGAGCCGGTTTCTTGCCTTCACGGCCTGGTAAAACCCGTGCTTCTGCCCTTTTGACAAGCCCATTTGGCCTTGCTTTCCGGCTGCAGCGTACAGGCATGTTGGCGTGGGCAGCCGGCCTGTTTTTAATCGGAGCATCCTATGGTTCCGTACTGGGCGATCTGGAATCGTTTTTCGCCGATGTTGATATTATGCAAGAGATGCTTGTGCAAACGGAAGGCTTCTCGTTGACAGAGCAGTTTATTCCGATGCTGATGTCGGTTATGGCTATTATAGCCGCCATTCCTGCTATTATGGTGGTTTTAAAGTTGAAGGGTGAGGAAAGGAGTGAGCGAGTGGAACATGTGCTTGGCAGAGCCGTTTCACGAAACCGGTTACTTGGCAGCTATTGTCTGCTGTCTTTCATCGTCGGGTTTGTCATGTTGTCGCTCGCGGGTCTTGGGCTAGGCGGAGTCGGGCTTTCGGTAATGGAAGAAGAACTGGCGTTGAGCATGTTCTTTAGTGCCGCTCTTGCTTATTTACCTGCTATTTTAATTATGGCAGGAATTGCGGTTTTATTGGTTGGATGGGCACCGAAACTGACAGGGTTTATCTGGTTGTACTTAGCTTTCTCGTTCATTGTCGTTTACCTGGGGGGATTGTTCCAATTTCCGGAATGGGTTGTCGAATTGTCGCCATTTGGCCATGTTCCGCGGATTCCAATTGAATCCGCAAACTATATGAATCTTGCTGTATTGACTGGAGCAGCTGCCGTTTTAGCGGCGCTCGGGTTTGTCGGATACAATAAAAGAGATATTGGAAGATAAAAAAATGCCCGCGTTCCTATTGGAGGAACGCGGGCATTTTAAAACTAGAAAAATAGCCAAACAAGTGCCGGCCCAAGAAAGGAACCGACCACAGCGCAGAGGGTCATAGCGACTGAACTCATCGAGCCGTCTTTAGGGCCATATTCGAATGCCATGGCAGTCCCAAGTCCGTGAGCCGATGATCCAAGTCCGATACCACGGCCAATCGGAGAATCGATGTGGAGCAATTTCATCAGCCAAGAGCCGAAAATGACCCCGCTGAATCCAGCGACCATGACAAATACGGCAGCTAATGAAGGGATGCCGCCGAAACCATCCACAAGCTGCATCGCTACAGGGGAAGTGAGCGATTTTGGCAAAACTGTCAAGATGAGTTCCTCAGAAAACCGGAACATTTTTGCCAACAGCAAACCGCTCACCATGCCGACAAATGCACCTGAAGTAACACCCAGCGCTACAGGCCACAAGTTTTGAATCAGCAGATCCCGTTGCTTATAAAGCGGCACAGCTAAGGCTACAACAGCCGGCCCGAGAAAAGAGCCGATCCACTGGCCGCCAAGCATATATTGTTCGTATGGCACATCAAACAGCAGCAAGAGAATGATGATCGTTGTGGTAGTCGTTAAAACAGGAGTCAAAAGTGTCCAGCGATATTTGAAATACAAGCTATTAAGCAACAAATAAGCGATGATGGTCATTCCGGCGAACAATAAAGACAACAGAACAACATCCATATCAACTGTCCCTCCTTTGCTGAGCCGAGCGGCTTGCCCATTGGCTTAAGAGTCCTGAAATAGCCATCGTTATCAAGGTGCTGACTAAGACGATGGCGATCAACCAAACCCCTTTGCCGGTAAAAACTTCTCCATATTCCATTGCCCCGACTGTTGCCGGAATGAAATATAACGATAGAAACGCCAATAAAAAATGAGCGCCGGATTCAATCCAGCGAAGTGGATAAATTTTTAGCATTAAAGCGGCAAACAAAAGAAGAAAGCCAATAATGCTTCCAGGGAGCGGCAAATTAAAAAACGTCCGTATTTCTTCTCCTATTAAATAGATGCCGTATAATACAACAATTTGAATAAAGATGATGGCAAATTTCATTAACAATCGCAGCCTTCCGTTAATTTTCATTAAACTATAAAAAGGAATAGCCGTCTCCTGTAAGGAGGGACGGCTATTCCCATCATTTAAAACAGTCGTTCTTTCACTTTCCATTTTATCGCAAATGGTGCAAGAAGCGTTAATGGTTGGTTCTCGCAAAGAGAAAAGTCCGCTCTTTTTGTTTCTGGGACAAACAGCAAAGGTATAGTAATGATAGCAAAGAGTTGAAAGCAAATTTGTCCAAAACTATTCCAAGAAGCGGTGGTCTGCGTACTGCTGGTTGAAACCTTTTAAATTTCTGGCCGTATGATAGAAAACACGAATGGAGGAAGAGGATATGGGCGAATATACACTCAACGAATTTATCCAGAAGACGAAACAAGATGAACAGGAAAATGACTATTTTGAACTGGAGACCCCAAGAATTTTGGAAGTGAATTTGACTGATCTTGTATGGGCGAAGGCAGGCTCAATGATTTCTTACACGGGACAAATCAAATTTGAACGGGAGCGGATGTTTGAACATGGCGTTGGGCAGATGTTCAAAAAAGCGTTAACAGGAGAAGGTGCGCCTTTAATGAAAGCGACAGGCCGGGGCCGTTTGTATTTAGCGGATCAAGGTAAGAAAATTACAATCTTCCACTTGAATAACGAAACAATTACGGTGAATGGCAATGATTTGCTGGCTTTTGAGCCGAGCATTGAATGGGACATTAAATTGATGAGAAAAGTAGCAGGGATGATGGCAGGCGGCCTGTTTAATATAGCTTTGTCTGGAAAAGGAAGAGTCGCCATCACTTCTCATTATGAACCATTGACATTACTTGTACGCCCTGGTGAATCAGTCATAACCGACCCAAATGCTACAGTCGCTTGGTCTGGCAATTTAACACCGGAATTTCGCACTGATGTGAGTTTCCGGACATTGGTTGGACGCGGCAGCGGAGAATCGATTCAAATGGAATTTAAAGGAGAAGGATTTGTTATAGTTCAACCGATGGAAGAAAAGCAACCGACTAATCTACAGTGATTTTCCCTTTGCAGATTGAATAGACGGCAAGCGGGAATGATAAGAAAAACTGCTTTCTTATTTTTTGCGGAAAGGGGCTACGGCATGGTGGAGGGTGCAGAATTAGCAGAAGTGCTCGAACAACAGTTCCGGGATAATGTCGAGAAGCAAGTAAGGAAAGTGCATGAAACCGAACAGTCCCTTTATCATTACACAGGTCTTCCAAGTTTAATGGGAATGATCGAAACCAATCAGTTATGGATGAGCAAAGGGACCTTTTTGAACGATTCAAGTGAATTGATTTATTTTTCCAGAGTTCTGGAGCACATTGTGAGGAAGTTGGAAAACCGAAAACAGACCCCTTTATGGCGCCTTTATATCCGTGAGTTGGAACGGATCATGGGCCTCTTTATGGAAGAAGTAAAAGAAAACGGATTTGAAGTTTACATTTTTTCGTTGTCGCATGCGCAAGATTCGCTCGCTCTTTGGTACAACTATGCTAAAGGGGAAGGCTACAACATTGGCTTTTCCGCAGAACAGCTTTTTCGAAAAGTCAGCGGATTTTCCAGTGGGCCGATGCTTCATGGCTATGTGACCTATGGCAGACATGAGCAGGAAGAGGTTTTGGTTGAGTTGCTATTGAGAACATTTGAGCTGATAGAGCCTTACGAGATAGACGAAATAAAAAAAGTACTGCCGGATCATTTCTTTTCTTTAATCGCCTCCTGTGCGGTGTTTTTTAAAGATCCTGCATTTAAAAGCGAGGAAGAATACCGGATTGCTTTAATGAGCAGAAAAGGCGATGGACAGCCAGAAGTGCAATTCCGTGCACAAAATGGCGTTATCATTCCTTATATCGCAGTTGATTTTCAGACAAGGCTGCCGATCAGCCACATTACGATTGGTCCAAAGAACAATGTAGATATAGCTAAAAGCGGCATGGAACACTATCTAAAATGGAAAGGTTATAATATGGAGCATGTAACCATCAGCAAATCGGTGGCTGCTCTCCGTTATTGAATCCAAACTATTTAAGGGGTGGTTGAATGTATCCGGTAGATGCCGGCATGACGCTTTATCCGTCCAACCTAAAATAGAGAGCAGGTTTGCCTAAAAGGCAAACTTGCTTTTTTGTTTTTTATTAAACAATTCGATAACAAAAAACTATATCAAAAAAGTATTATAAATGCTTTTGTTTCCGGAATAAGCAGAGTTTTTTAAAAACTTAAGTTTTTTTCGTTGCATTTAGCTTAAAATGTTGTATGATTACATTTGTGATATATTGCATACCTATAGTTGATCGAAATTAGATTATATGAAAATCATAATGTTAAATTTTTATAGAACATTATGCAGATACAGGAAGGGGAAAAAGCACGATGGATACAAAACTATCTTTTAAATCTTATGCTGTAGTCGGAATGATGTTATTTGCCTTATTTTTTGGAGCAGGCAATTTAATTTTTCCAGCGCAGCTTGGCCAATATGCAGGAACGAATGTTTGGATAGCGGTAGCAGGGTTTTTAGTTACTGGAGCTGGTTTGCCTTTGCTTGGCATTCTAGCAATCGGCTATTCAAAGAGTAATGATTTGCAAGACCTTGCTGGACGGGTTCATCCTTTGTTTGGATTAATCTTCACAGCGGTGCTTTATTTGACGATTGGCCCGTTTTTTGCGCTTCCAAGAACAGGGGCTGTCGCATACGATATTGGAATTGCACCATTTGTTGGCGGAACTTCCATGGCATTAGGTCTTTTTATTTTCTCGCTTGTATTTTTCGGGATTTCACTTTGGCTTTCATTAAATCCGTCTAAAATGGTCGACAACATTGGGAAGTTTCTATCGCCTGCCATATTATTGGCACTATTGCTGTTGTTAGCAATGGTAATTATAAAGCCATTGGGCGGCATACAAGCTCCTCAGGATGCCTACTCAAGCGGAGCGTTTTTAAAAGGCTTCACTGAAGGGTATAACACAATGGATGCACTTGCTTCCTTGGTGTTTGGAATTATTGTTATTTCAACTGTACGCAAAATGGGCATCAAGTCACCACAAGGCATACTTTCAGCAACTATGAAGAGCGGAGTTGTGGCGGTAGGCTTGCTGGCTTTAGTATATGTAGGGATCGCTTATCTAGGCGCAACTAGTACCGGCGTATTTGGTTTGTTCGATACCGGCGGCCCAGTATTAAGCGAAGCTTCATCTCATTATTTCGGAACTTTCGGGGCAGTGCTGCTTGCGGTAATCATTACGTTGGCTTGTTTGACGACAGCTATCGGATTAACAGTGGCAACGTCTGAGTTTTTCAACAAGCTTACCCCGCGCATTAGCTATAAAGTTTATGTTGTGATTTTCACACTATTTTCTTTAACCGTTGCAAATGCTGGATTGTCCAATATCATCACGTATTCTATTCCAGTTTTGATGCTGTTGTATCCATTGGCAATCGCGTTGATCATACTGGCGTTTTTGTCGCCGTTATTCAAACATCACCGCCTCGTTTATGTATCGGTTATCACAGTTACTTTCTTGATCAGTCTCATTGATGGATTGAAAACATTGACTGCTTTATTGGGAGTTGAAAACCCTGCTTGGTTGCAAACAATCATCGACTTTTATGCGTCTGTGCTTCCGTTTTACAACAGTGGGCTTGGCTGGTTCCTTCCAGTCCTTATCGTAATTGCCGTTACAGGCGTTATTGTTAATCTTAGAAAAGGTACACGCGCACAGTCTGTACAAAACGAAATGTAATGCCGGTTTAATGGTCAGGCCGAAAAATCGGTTTGGCTTCAACATAAAAAGCTGTCCTAAAAGCATAAGAGCTTTTAGAACAGCTTTTTTCTATTATATGCAATTGATCAAGCGTTTGCTGGAGCCGTTAATTCATCGATAGTTCTAATCCAGTTTGCTTTCATCAGATTCGATACTTCCGCAGCATCTTTTTCTTCAAGAGCTCGGATGATTTTTTGATGCATATTATACGAACCGGCAGTGACAATCAATGAATTATGGAAAAACTGCCTTCTGACGTGGGATTGCAGACGGTCGAGCATGGTGTGCACGTAAGGATTTTTTGCAGCATTTACGATAAGTTGGTGAAACTCTTCATCAATTTTAAGTGCAGAGAAATTGTCGTTCGCTTTTATCGCTTGGGCGAACCGTTGATTTGTTTCTTTCAGCATGCTAATCGACTCGCTGTCTAAGTTCGGAATGGCCAGTTCCGCTGCCAGCGCTTGAAGCACGGCAACCGGAGGGAGAAGGTGAACAATATCTTCTTTATGGACTTTCGTCACGCGGGTCGTCTTGCCAGGGAACATTTCAACAAAACCTTGTGCTTCAAGAAGCTGTAAGGCTTCACGGATAGGGGTTCTGCTTAAGCTTAAAGCTTTTGCTAGGTCGGTATCTACCAATTTCTCATCAGGTTGCAGCGTGCCATCTATTATCCATTGCTGTAATTGGAGGTAAGCACTTTCTTTTGCGGTAACACGGACAGGCTTAGGGTGGTTTACTGGGACCGGCATTGCAGCTTCCCCTTTCTTCTAATATGACTACATCCAGTATACACCAATTTTAATTATTCAAAAAGGTTGTTTTATGCAATATACCGCATTTTAATAGAAGAATGATGAAATATACGCCTGTTTGAAGCCGCAAAGATAGGGAAGAAGAATGATAAGAGTTCAAGTTGAGAGGAGTATGTACATGCTGACTTTGGTACCAAGCAAGGATATTCGTACAATTGCAGTTGAAGTGAATGGCAAAGTAAGAAAAGAGGATATGGAGAAGCTTGATAAAGTAATCCAGGAAAAATTTGAGGAAGACGGTAAGTTTAACGTTTACGCGGTTGTTTATGATTTTGATGGCGCGGCATTTAAGGCTGTAGCTGAAGAAGTGAAAATCGATATTAAGCGCTGGAGCCAATACGGAAAACTGGCGGTCGTTAGCGACAACAAGGGGCTAAAGGGCCTTACAGAGGCGAGCGGTTATTTGCCAGGCGTCAAAACCAAGCATTTTTCGTTAGAGGAAATGGAAGAAGCATGGGGATGGATCCAAGCATAAAGGGTGCGTTTTGCAGAAATGCAAAACGCTTTTTATATGCAAAAAAGCTTTGAGCCATGAAGGCAATCGGTATAAAAGAAGAGCGCGTTGTATTACACTGTTTATAAGATTAATAGGATGTACAGATAGGATGAGAATAATGAAACCGGAAATTTCTTTAAAAGTGAACGAAAAATTCAAAGCGGATTACGTTAAAGGCTACCCGCTAATCTTAAAAGAATCAGTGGAGAATATAGAATCTATTAGAGCAGAAGGCGCTATTCTGCGGTTGACGGATAAGCAGGGCCGCTTTATCGGCAAAGGCTATTTTGGGAAACAAAACAAAGGATATGGCTGGGTGCTGACACGCAACGAAAGAGATGTAATTGACCAGAGCTTTATCAGAGGAAAACTGGAAAGCGCATTAGCGAAGCGGCAATCCTTTTTTGATAATCTGTCGACGACAGCTTTCCGGGTATTCAACGGGGAAGGCGACGGTTTTGGTGGATTCACGATTGACTACTTTGCAGGCTATTATCTGGTCAGCTGGTATAGCGAAGGCGTGTACACATTCAAAGCGGAAGTTGTTGCTGCTCTTAGCGAACTCGTGGAATTCAAAGGCATTTACCAGAAAAAACGCTTTGATACTAAAGGGCAGTATATTGAAGAAGATGATTTTGTGGCGGGGGAGCGCGGAGAATTCCCATTGATCGTTAAGGAAAATAACATGAATTATGCAGTGTATTTGAATGACGGAGCCATGACTGGAATATTTTTAGACCAGCGCGATGTGCGTTATACCATCAAAGAAAAATATGCTAGAGGGAAAACGGTGTTGAATACGTTCTCTTATACTGGTGCGTTTTCTGTGGCGGCAGCCCTAGGCGGTGCAGCAAAGACAACAAGCGTTGACTTGGCGAAGCGCAGCTCAAGCAAGACAATTGAACAGTTCAGCGTCAATAATATTGACTATGAAAGCCAAGATATCCTTGTGATGGATGTATTTAATTATTTCAATTACGCTAAACGCAAGGAAATGAAGTACGACTTGGTAATCTTGGATCCGCCAAGTTTTGCGCGTTCGAAAAAATATACATTCAGCGCAACAAAGGATTACACGAATTTAATGAAAGAAGCAATCGAGATTACAGAAGACGATGGCCTTATTGTCGCTTCGACGAATAGTGCTTCTTTTGGCATGAAGAAGTTTAAAGGGTTTATCGATAAAGCGTTCAAAGACCTTGGTAAAAAATACAGCATCGTGGAAGAATTTACACTGCCAAGCGATTTTCGGGTACAAAAAGAATTTAAAGAAGGCGACTACTTGAAGGTATTATTCGTAAAAATGCAGTAGGATCTTTGGGTGATCAATTAATCGCATTCTATTCTTTTTGTAGCGTATCGACATCCTAATCGGAGCATATTTCATCAAACTATGGCAAAACGTTGAAGACGCACGGAATTTCTTAGTTAACTTGCTATAGGAAAGCTGTACAGGCCGGTTTCCCCGCTTTTATAATGGATAGTAGATTGTGAGGGGAAGCAAATGTTGAAAAATGCACTAGAGCAGTTCCGGGTAATGGGTTTTTTGGAAGGAAGCTCGCTATTGATTTTGCTGTTCATCGCCATGCCGCTTAAGTATGGTTTTGATCTGCCGGAAGCAGTAAGTATTGTAGGCGCTATTCACGGTGGACTGTTTACACTTTATTGTGCAGCCATTGTTTACGTAACTTTCGTAGTGAAATGGCCGTTCCGTTTTGCAATTGGCGCAGTTATCGTTGCGTTTATTCCTTTTGGGAATTTTGTATTGGATAACCGGTTGAAAAATTGGAAAAAGGCGCAAGCCGCTTAAAAACACTCGTGGATTCAGTTCCGCAAGTGTTTTTTTGTATGGTTAAAAAAGCGTAAAGGATTTCTGAAGAGCGGGAACTGTTCTATAATGAAAGCATTCAATTAGAAATATGATTTATTGGAGGCGCGAAATGGCAAAAGCACTTTCTTCTCATGGAGCAGGAAGTCCGGTGTATCCGGTCATGTTCGCAATTGGTGCTTGCCATTTGCTGAATGATTCTCTACAGGCCGTTATTCCTGCAATGTTCCCTATTCTAGAAACCGACCTTGGTTTAACTTATACGCAGTTGGGGTTGATTGCATTTGTGTTGAATATGGTAGCATCTGTCCTGCAGCCGGTTGTCGGTTATATCAGTGATCGAAAACCGATGCCTTTTGCCTTGCCGCTTGGCATGACCAGTTCGTTTCTAGGAATCGCAGGGCTAGCATTCGCTCCTAATTACTGGCTGATTCTTGTATCGGTTATGTTCCTGGGCTTCGGATCAGCGATTTTTCATCCTGAGGGATCACGCGTGTCGTTTATGGCAGCCGAGTCGAAACGGGGATTGTCCCAATCCATCTATCAAGTGGGGGGAAATTCGGGTCAAGCCCTTGCTCCATTGATTAGTGCGTTTATCCTTGTGCCGCTTGGACAACGCGGAGCTGCTTTGTTTTTGTTCGTTGCGGCTATCGGTATTTTCATTTTGACGCGAATTTCGTTCTGGTATAAAGAACGGCTGGCACAAGAGAAATTGCAGAAACAAAAAAAATCCATCCTTTCTTCATTGCCCGAAATGACCAGAAAGCAAGTAGGCATAGCCCTTACATTGTTATTGGTCATTATTTTCGCCCGTTCATTTTATGTAACGAATATGACCAGTTTTTATATCTTTCATTTAATGGAGACTTATAAGCTGACGATTCAGCAAGGGCAATTATACATCTTCTTATTTTTAGCGGTCGGAGCAGCAGGGACCTTCTTCGGCGGGCCGCTTGCCGATAAAATTGGCCGAAAAAACGTTATTGTGCTATCGCTCCTTGTGCCGATACCGCTCGCCGCTGTTCTGCCGTACGTACCGCTGTTTGCAGTGGCAGTCTTACTCGCGTTGATCGGCTTTTTTATCATGCTGAGCTTCTCAGTAACGGTGGTATATGCGCAAGAACTTGTACCGAGCAAAATTGGAACAATGTCCGGACTGACTGTCGGTTTGGCTTTTGGCATGGGGGCAATCGGAGGTGTCGTAATTGGCATGCTGATGGACGCAATTGGCGTTTATGAAACAATGGTCGTTGTATCCATCCTACCGATAATTGGGCTTGTTGGATTATGGCTTCCGAAAGATCAGAAAATCAATGCAGCACATTAAATTAAAATACGCTTCATAAACTTTTTCCTAAAGAATAGGAGACCCTCTTATGGATAAAATGCAAGAAAAAGTAACGTTAAGGCCCTTCGTTTCTTTGTTGTTCTCGTTGAAGATTCCAACATGGGCGCTGATTACAGGGTTAGCCGCAAGCATCATTACAACACTTGTCGGGCTAGTCGTGCCATTGCTGACAAAAAATCTAGTGGATGGATTTTCAGTGGATGCGATTAGCCCTTTATTGATAACTGGGCTTGCCGCAGCGTTTATCTTACAGGCAGTTATAAGCGGAATATCCATTTACTTGCTCAGCATGGTCGGACAAAAAGTGGTGGCAGGCCTTCGAGAGCGAATGTGGGAGAAGCTGATCCGGCTGCGTGTGCCTTACTTCGACCAGCAATCCAGCGGAGAGACCGTTAGCCGCATTGTCAACGACACAGGAATTGTCCGGAATTTAATCACTGACCATTTTCCGCAATTTATCAACGGCATCGTTTCCATCATCGGAGCTGTTACTATATTGCTTGTTCTTGACTGGAAAATGACACTGATCATGCTTTTAGCAGTGCCGGTGACAGTAGCGGTCATGATTCCTCTCGGTCGCCGCATGGCTAAAATTTCACGTAATCTGCAAGACGAAACAGCTGTTTTCACGGGACATGTTCAGCAAACGTTGAGCGAAATCAGGTTAATGAAAGCTTCGACAGCAGAAAAAGTGGAGGAAGCTAAAGGGTTGAAGGGTATCGGGAAGCTTTTTGCACTCGGACTAAAAGAAGCAAAAATCTATGCTTTGATTGCTCCGCTTATGTATACAGTCGTCATGATAGTAATTGTCGTCATTATCGGCTATGGCGGTATCCGCGTAGCTGAAGGAACGATGTCGACAGGTTCGCTGGTCGCTTTTCTGTTGTACTTGTTTCAGATTATCATGCCAATAACAACGTTTGCCTTGTTTTTTACGGAACTCCAAAAAGCAAAAGGTGCAACCGAACGTATTATACACATTTTGGATTTGTCGCAAGAGGAGGAAGAGCAGGGGTTAGAATTCGATATAGCCCATAAAACGTTGCAAATAGCGCATGTCCATTTTGCTTATGAACTTGAAGAGCCTATTTTGCAGGATGTTTCTTTTAAAGCTGAGCCAGGCGAGATGATTGCTTTTGCAGGACCGAGCGGAAGCGGAAAAACGACGATTTTTAGCTTGATTGAACGCTTTTATGAACCGCAAATGGGAGAAATTACGATTGGTGGCATTCCGATCAAAAATTTGTCGCTAACGTCCTGGCGCAGCCAAATCGGCTATGTTTCACAAGAAAGTGCAATGATGGGCGGTACAATTCGAGAAAACTTAGTTTACGGCCTATCGGCTTCACTCGATATATCCGATGATAAATTGTGGGAAGTTGCCAGTATGGCGTATGCGGAAGGATTTATCCGCGATTTTCCGGATGGCTTGGATACCGCGGTAGGGGAGCGAGGCATCAAATTATCCGGAGGGCAGCGGCAGCGCATTGCTATTGCTCGCGCTTTCTTGCGGGATCCGAAAATCCTCATGATGGATGAAGCGACGGCAAGCCTTGACAGCCAGTCGGAAGGAATAGTCCAGCAGGCATTGAGTCGTCTGATGGAGGGCCGTACAACTCTTGTGATTGCCCATCGGCTTTCGACTATTGTCGAGGCGGATAAAATTGTCTTTATCGAAAAGGGAAGAGTTACTGGCATTGGGACCCATTCAAAATTGGTTGAAAGCCATTCCCTTTACCGGGAATTTGCAGAACAGCAACTAACCTGAATTTGAGGCTTGACCTTGCCGTTGCGTAAAGGTATAGAGTGGAACTATCAGGAGGTGAGGAGATGGAATACACCGTTCAAAAGCTGGGGGAACTAGCGGGGGTCAGTTCTAGGACATTAAGGTATTACGATGAAATCGGAATTCTGAAGCCGGCAAGAAAAAATTCATCCGGATATCGCATCTATGGAAAACCGGAAGTCGATAAGCTGCAGCAAATCCTCTTTTATCGCGAACTTGGACTTGAGTTGGAAGGCATCAAAAAAATTGTCAACGACCCGCAATTTGACGGTTCTGCTGCTTTAAAGCAGCATCGGGAGCAGCTTCTCGCAAAACGCCAACAGCTGGACCTCTTGATCAGTAATGTGGAAAACACCATTTCCGCAACAGAAGGGAAGAGCCAAATGGCTGACAAAGACAAATTCACCGGTTTTAAGGAAAAGCTGATCGAGGACAACGAAAACCAGTACGGAAGTGAAATCCGGGGGAAGTATGGCGACGAAACGATTGATGCTTCCAATGCCAAGATGATGAACATGACAGAGGGGCAGTATGCGGAATTTATTCGCTTAGGAGAAGAACTTCAGACAACACTGGCGGAAGCATTAAAAACCGGCGACCCCGAAAGTCCGGCTGCACAAAAAGCGGCTAAGCTCCATAAGCGGTGGTTGATGTTTACTTGGCCGAAGTACAGCAAAGAAGCGCATGCCGGTCTTGCGCAAATGTATGTTGATGATGAACGGTTTACTGCTTATTATGACAAAGGCCAGCCAGGAACTGCTAAATTTCTAAGAGATGCAATCCACATTTATACAAATTTTAAATAAAGTTATAAGATGTACAACAAAGTGGGCCTAATTAATTAGGCCCACTTTGTTTTCAGGATAGAATTAATAAAAAATTCATAAAATTTACATAAAGTAAACACATTTGCATGGTATCTTTGCTATAATTATATTTATAACACTTTAGCCTATAACTTGTTTTATTCGAAAGGGAGAGGATTATAGTGGCTGAGAAGAATAGGGCTCCAATCGTTTCTGTAAAGGTAATGTCATTCAATATCGCTCATGGATTAGGGATGAATGGTGTAGTCGATTTGGAGAAAACTGCTTCAGTAATTGAAGACTCCTGCGCAGGAATTGTCGCCTTGCAGGAAGTAGACCGTCATTTTTCAGCACGTAGTTCTTTTGTGGATCAAGTGGATTGGCTCAGTAAAAGATTAGGGATGCATGCCGCTTTTGGGCCGACATTGGATCTAGATCACGAAACATTGGATATGCCAAGACCTCAATACGGGAATGCGATTTTAAGCAAGTACCCCATTAAGTATTTTGAAAATCATCTTTTGCGCCAAGTGATCACTCCGATTGGCCATAATGAGCAAAGAGGCGTCCTTGAAGCGGTCATTGACGTAAAAGGGACATATGTTAGCGTTTTTAACACCCATTTGGCTTTTAAGGATGAAGAGCTTGAAGTGAGTGTGGGTGAACTTCTCAGCATAGCGGGAACAAGCCGTTTCCCTAGAATCATTACAGGGGATTTCAACGCGGCGCCGGATCACGAGCAAATGAAAAAGATGAAACAAGGCTATACAGACGTCTTTTTGAAAATGAAAAGAGGGGATGCTTACACGTATCCCGCGTCTTACAATAACGAAGCTACCGGCGAACAGTTGAAGCCGGTGACGCGCATTGACTATATTTTCATGGACGGAGAATTTGACGTCGCCCAGACCGCGGTCATGGATACAGGCGTTTCCGACCATCTGCCAATTCTTGCGGATCTGATCGTCATGAAAACCAGGAAAGTTACCGATCAGCCTCAAGTTTCCGAACTTCAAAAAGCATAGAGTTTGAATATATAAAGCCGGAAGCATAGATGCTTCCGGCTTTTCTTTGTAATTCGGTTTATTAGGCTTAACGGTTCGTGATGGTTTCCGGGTTCATGTCATGGTTCATCATACGATAGGAAGCCATTTCTTCGTATTTTGTTCCTGGCTTGCCATAGTTGGTGTAAGGATCAATCGACAACCCGCCGCGTGGCGTGAATTTCCCCCATACTTCGATATAGCGGGGATCCATCAGTTTGATCAAATCGTTCATGATAATATTGACAACGTCTTCGTGGAAATCACCGTGATTCCGGAAACTGAACAAGTACAGCTTTAAAGACTTGCTTTCCACTAGTTTTTTGTCCGGGATAAAGCTCAAGTAGATGGTCGCAAAATCCGGTTGTCCGGTTTGTGGGCACAGTGAAGTAAATTCAGGACAATTGAATTTCACGAAATAGTCGCGTGTGTGCAAATTATCGATCGGCTCAAGAATATCCGGATCGTATTCGAATTTATATTTTGTGTTTTGATTGCCGAGAAGTGATAGATGGTCTAATGTGTCTTCGTTTCTTCCTGCCATTGAAAAGGCCTCCTTGAAAATGCCGGTTTGAGAGCGGCCTATAAAAAATGGACAAAAGAAAAAGCCGAATCGCATCTGGATTTGGCTGAGTTTCAACAATCCATAGTTTTTTATAGAGGGTGAAATGCTATGAACCTCTCCCGGAACCGGGTTATTTGATTTTACTAACCCATACTATAAGACTTTGCATAACCTGTCAATTCCGGTTTTCGGCCTTTAGCGTCTGATAGCTTTTTCTCCTGCTTATGCAAATGGCAAAAGTTGAGAGTTTCTTCCTGGAAACATGTCCACTCAAATATATGGGGAAAGCCAGAAGTTCCACAGCCATCTGCCAGTTAGCCGGAAGAAAGAGTATCAATAGCGTGAGTGGGGTATGGGCTAAGAACGGAGCATTACAGGATCTTGTAATTTGATGTCTGATGGGTGTAAGAAACCCAATTTGCGAAGAAAAAAGCAGGAAGGAGCAGGGAGTGGATGAACATTACATTGCCGAAAAAAACTCTCGATTGGGTAGTGAAATCCATCGGAGAAGGAGCGAAAATCCAACGCGTTCAACCTATTGCCGGAGGAACCTCTTCGACATTGCGAGAGCTTTTGGTCTGTCGTGCTGATAAAACAGAGAGCTATGTCTTGCGCATGTTTTCAAACAAGGAATGGCTTGAGCAAGAACCGGACTTGGCCCAGCATGAAGCTGAAAGTTTACAATACATGAGATGCAGGGGCATCACTGTACCCCAATTGATTGCCTTCGACCAGACAGGCGAAGAGTGTGGGTTGCCGGCTACATTAATGACTAAAATTAATGGTGAAGTGGTATTGCAGCCCATGGAAGAACAGGTATGGATCGACGAATTAGCATTAACTCTTGCTAAAATCCATAAAACAGAGGGGGAAGAGTTTCCGTTTGAACACTTTTCCTATAACAATGCTTTAACAATGGAGCGGCCGTTATGGTCAAAGGTGCCAAATGAATGGATGCGAGCTTTTTATATTGCAGCCGGCATCCGTCCGCAAACGCAACTGTCGTTTATCCATCGGGATTATCATCCATCAAATGTCTTATGGGAAGGCGGTAAAATAACTGGGGTGGTGGACTGGGTCAATGCTTGTGTAGGACCAATCGGAGTTGATGTAGGCCATTGCCGCGTAAACTTGGCGCAGCTTTATGGAGTATCTACAGCTGACCGATTTTTAGCAGCTTATCAGAACTATTCGAAAGAATCGTTTAAGTATCATCCATATTGGGACTTGCTTTCTTTGATTGATATTCTGGATGGACCGCCATCTGTTTATACAGGCTGGCTCGAATTTGGAATGATAGGATTATCCGATGAGTTGATTCAACACCGCTTGGATGAATATTTATTGAGCCTGCTTGACCGTTTTGACGAGCACTGAGAGCAAGCTGGCCAGGTTTGATTTCTTCAAAATAGGCAATATACAAAACAAGCAAGTTTTTGAGGAGGAATCACAATGACGGACGAGCAACTAACCCAATTAAAAGACCAATTGACCGATCAATTAGAATCACTCGAAAGACGCGTTCAGCATACAGAGGAATTTGATACGACCGAGCTTTCTAATTACGATAACCATCCAGGAGACTCAGCAACCGATTTGTTCGATATGGAACGAGGTCTAGCGCTTACACAATTCAAAGAAAGCGAAATAGATGATACAAAAGCTGCCTTGGCAGCAATAGAGGCAGGAACATACGGGAAATGTACGGAATGTGGAAAAGAAATTCCGTTTGAGCGGCTTGAAGCGTTGCCGACGGCTCTGACGTGCATCGACCATGCGAATCAGGAGCCGGATTTGACGAGCCGCCCTCCTGAAGAAGATGTTTTAACTGGCTCTACTGACAATCCTGTAAAGCAGGAAGATGAGCGTCTGGAAGACTTCACGAACACTTTTCAAGATGTTGAAGATTATGGGTCATCAGACGGGCCGCAAGACCAGCCTGGAGAAGATGAGGACATGGAAGATTTTTACGAAGAGAAAAGCAACGATTAATATTACTCTAGACCTTGGCTTTCAGGAGCCAAGGTCTTTTGTTGAAAAAGCAAAGAGAGAATAAAAAACCTTCTGGTAAGGAGAGAGTATTTCCAGGGAAATAGAAGGCAGCGGCAGGAACCAGAATCTTTTATATAAGCCGTTCACTATTAGAATAAAAAGAGCATAGAAGGCTTAACAAGACATTCTGATCAAATTCCAGAAAAAATCTGGAAATTATGAAGAATGATAGGTGACACCAACCGGGCCTGCCCGGTTGGTGTCTTGCTTGAATCCAGGAAACGATTTCAATATGCTGCTCCTACTGCAGAAGTAGCTGATGCAAGGCGCTTCGTCTCCCAATCTTACTCCAGGCTCTGGAGCGAAGGAGCCTGCCATACGCGCATTTTTATTCCATAAAACACTAGTATTCTTTTGTCTGGAAAGTGTTTTTTATCGAGAGCCATCAGTACTTTCTAATGAGCAGTGTTTTAATGTTCTTGAAAGAGGTTATTTATAATTAATAACGAGTTTAACATGAAGGAGGAGAGAAAATGGATCATGCCATTGTGTTGTTTGACGGAGATTGCAACTTCTGCGACTCGAGTGTCCAGTTCATAATACAACACGACCCCGCAGGTTATTACCATTTCGCATCCCTGCAAAGTGATGTTGGTATGAAACTTAGAAAAGAATATCAAATTCCGGATGATGTTGACAGCTTAGTATTGATTGAAAATGGCCAGGCCTACATCAAGACTGATGGTGCTCTAAGAATTTCACATCACTTGACCGGGTTATGGAAATTGGCTTTCTATTTGAAATCAGTACCACGTTTCATAAGAGATAGCGCTTATGATACGTTTGCCAAAAATCGCTATAAAGTATTTGGAAAACTGAACAGTTGCATGTTGCCGCCTCCGCATATCCGAAAAAGATTTTTAGATAAGTAAAAAAACAATCCGAAACAGCTGGTGCGTTTCGGATTGTTTTCATGTGTTAACGGGGTTATTCAAATGTAGAGATCCGCCAATATTGGCTTGCAATGGCTTCTGACATCCAAGCCAGTCCTTTGCTTTCGGCTTCATGAATTTGTTCCCAATCATCATCTTGACTCTTTCGTATATATACTTCGTGGTTAGGCGCCTGGTCGTGGATACCGATAATGTCATAATAACCTGTCCGGTAAAAAGTCGCCGAAATTCCATAATCGATATTTGGTGAGGTAGTGAGCGGATTTCCGACACTGTGTTTCAACGAAATTGAAACTTTGTGCGGATCTTCTTTCACTTTCTCCAAAACAATGCCTTCTGACGAGGCAACATCCGCTTTTCGAAATTTTTTCCGCCAATCATAAGCGATACTTGTCCCTACGTCTTTTTCGTATTCCAGGACAGCACCGCCTTCTGTCATTTCAAGCGAAAAGTTCACTTGTGTCCGGTAGTGCTTGGATTCAGGATCGAAGCCGCGGCCATCTCCTGCAAAATAACGATTAGGAGACAGAGGATTAGGGCTCGGCAAATATTCCTGTGGAAGGAAAGTAGTATAGCGGAAGTGCCAAATCGGATATTGCAGCTCAGTTTTCGGTTGTTCTTCTTCGGTTAACATTTGGTCGCAGCTTCCTACTTTCTTTGTTATCCAGAATTCTTCTTCTGCCGCTTGTTCTGGAGAAGAGTTCACGTTCAACAAACCAAAGATCCTGGCAACGACAGACTTTTCAGCTTTAAAACTTTCTTCAGATCTTTCAAGTGGGCGTTTGCCGCGAATCCAGTAAGTGTAGGTCTGATCGGGTTCAGCATTACGGTCCGTAAATTGATTTTTAGCGACGGTTGCTATAAGCTCACCGTCCCGATAAATTTCGAATTCCTCAATTCCTTCAATAGCACCCCAAGCGAGTACAATTTTCGATCGGGATAAGATGGTTGTTATGGCAATTTGTTGCAAGCGGTTAACAAAATCATCGACATGGTTTTCGGTGCCAGTCTGCATTTTGATTTTTTCGATTGTTTTTTCTTCAGCATCTAACCGTTCGATAGTATAAGTGTATAATTCGCCGCGCTGCAAATTCTCGTCTTTTAGAGAGTTTTGGGTTCCGGTATAGATCACTTCTTCATCACGTGTCACGCGGCATGTATCGCCGGTATAGGTCCAAGTAAAATCAATGACGGTGTCTGATTGTTGAACTAATTCAATTTCAATAGAGTTCGGCAACAACTGCTATCACCTCCAGAGTGGGTTATAATGCTATACCCTTTCTCCAATCGGCCGAACCTTCTACTTATGAAAAGTTCCATGCTGGGCCCTAAGGCGTTATTTGCAAATAGTAAAAATCAATAGTATGTTTATAAGAATAATAGTCAATGTTTATAGGAGATATGTAGTAGGAGGAATGAAAGGATGGCTTCACAAGAAAACACAAGAAAACGCAGCTTTCGCAATTTTGACGAAGCAGCAGAAAATATTCTGGAAATGCTCAGCAAGCAACTGAAAATCAACACGTTATTCATCGCCAAAAACGACGGCCAAACAAATGAAATCGTGAAATCCCGAAATGCTAAGAAAGAGCTTGTGGTAGAAGGCACATTGCTGCCGCTGAAAAATACGTTTTGCAGCCTTAGCCTTAACTACGGGGAAAAGCCATTGGTTATCGAAGACATTTCCAAGAGCAAATTGACTGAGTCATTAGAGATTGCTGCCCATTTCGGCAATGGTTCATTCATCGGCATTCCTGTCTATTACGAGAGCGGTGAAATTTACGGGACCATTTGCGGGTTAGATAATGTGCCATTTGAGTTTTCAGAAGAAAATTTATATACATTTGAGACGATGTCGGCGTTATTGACTTACGTTTTGGAACTTGAGAAAGCAAACAATCAAATCAAAACCCTTTCATCGCCGTTGGTTCCTGTTACAACGGGTGTAGCTATTTTGCCGGTTATTGGAGAAATCACGACACAACGGGCGCAAACGATCATTGATGACATACTTATGAAAACAGGCGAAATAAATTTAGAGTATTTGATCATCGATGTTTCAGGAGTTTCCCAGATTAACACATCAGTCGGTGAATATTTGTTGAAGTTAGTGAATATCTTGCAGGTAATTGGAATTGTTCCAGTTATTACAGGCATCCAGCCATATATGGCCTTGAAGATTCCACATTTCGCTGCTAATTTGAAAGGAATCCTGATTGAATCCAATTTAGAAACAGCATTAAAAAAGCTTGGTTTTGTATTAATGCAAAACTGCGAAAAAAACTCGGTCCGCTTTTAAAGCAGACCGGGTTTTTAGCTTTCTTTATCAAAAAAGACGTGTTTCAATTCCCAAGCCTCTCCAATTTCAAGTAAGCCGAAAGAATACTGGGGCTGCATGCGTTTGTCGGTAGGAGAGCCAGGATTGAACAATACGACACCGTTCACTTCGCGCATTACCGGTATGTGGGAATGGCCAAACACAATTATGTCTACTTCTTCATCACGAAATGTTTCTAACGCTCGTTGTTCCGTTGTTTGGCGAATGCCATCGCCATGAACCACACCTATACGAAGGTCACCAAACGTGAAAATTTTGCTCTTGCCGAAGCGATCCAGGATTTCCCATGGGTCTACATTGCCGGTAACACCGTCTGTTTCTGCATAAGCCGCAAACTCATAATAGACATCCAATGTCTGCCAATCTCCTGCATGAATGATAAAATCCGCTTTCTGACATGCGTCAATTAAAATTTCAGGCAATTTTTTTGCACGCATCGGGATATGGGTATCTGACACAATGACAATTTTTTTCATCTACATACCTCCGTTCTAATCATTTCTTCAACCGTAAAACTAATCAGGGCTATTGTCAAAAACGAACCTTTGTTTTTTCTTTAGAGCCTTCAGGCTCATTGCTGTTAAATAAAATAACTTGTGTTAAAATTGACAAAATAATCATTTTATTATTCTGCCATTATGCATTCTAGCAAGGGGGGATACTATGCGTTATATCGAGAATCTCAGGGGGAAAGTCGGTCATGAGCCATTGTTGGCGGTTAAAACTTCACTAGTTGTACTGGATAAAGAAGGCTCCATCCTGCTGAAAAAAGGAGAAGATGGCAGTTGGTCTTTGCCTGTTAATTTTATGGAACTGGCTGAAACCACCGAAGAAGCAGGACGGCGTGGAGTCAAAGAAGAAACGGGAATCGAAATTGGTGAATTGAGTTTATTGGGTATTTTCTCAGGTGAAAAATATTTCCAAGAAATGCCGAATGGCGACCAGTTATATTCCTTAACAATCAATTACTGCTCCAGAGATATCCGAACACCACTTCCTCTAGAGGGTAGAGACAGGTCTTCAGAAATCGACTTTTTTGCCCTTGATCAATTGCCTTCTTCCACCAGCTTACATACAAAAAAAGTGATTCATCATTACGGCGCTTCTTTTTATTGAATGCAAATCTTTTTCAAAGATTTACGCTGCTATTTGAATAGCTTAAAAAGGAGAGGGAAAGATGCCAAATCAGCGCAAGATCGTATGTTATATCGCCATTAGTTTGGATGGGTATATCGCAACGAAAGAAGATTCGCTCGAATGGCTGTTCAAAGTAGAAGGAGAAGGCGATGCAGGTTATGGGGAATTCATAGAAACCATTGATACGGTGGTAATGGGCCGCCGTACGTATGACTGGGTGATGGAGGCAGAAGGCGGAAAAAACCCTTATCCAGACAAACAGTGCTATGTTTTTTCTGCTACAGAAAAAAAGCAAACAGAACAGGTCAAGTATACAAATGAAGAAATTGCGCTCTTTGCAGAAAGGCTGAAACAAGAGCCGGGAAAAGATATTTGGGTAGTTGGCGGAGGAAACCTCATTCACGGTTTCTTAAAAGAAAAGCTGATTGATGAATTCATTATCTCTATTGCGCCGACGCTTATCGGCAAAGGCATTCCATTGTTTCAAGAACTCGATTTTGAAATCGAATACCGCCTGAATAAGGTTCAGCAATGGGGACAGTTTGCACAGCTGCATTACGAACTGAAAAAGTAAGCAAAAAGAAGGATTCAAAAGCATTATACTTTTGAATCCTTCTTAATGATTAAAGAGGACAGCTTTTGCTTTGGCAATGAGGTTGTCCTTATCATCATGGATCATGCAATCAGCATGGGTTAAGTTGCGCCCTTTCTTGACAGCAAATGCGCGGGCTGTCAGAAACTCGGACTTAGCAGCTTTTATAAATGTTACCGTCAAATCGACCGTTACAACTGTCTGTTTGCCATTTGCATCAGGAGCAACAGTGTTGCAGAGCGCAACATCCGCAAGTGTGGAAATGATGCCTCCATGGATAACGCCGATGCTGTTAACAAATAGGGGTTTGACCGGCAACGTGACTTTAACGCTATTTTCGGTTGTCCGCTCATACTTCATCTCTAAAAATTCATCAAATGGCTGGCGGATAAACAAAGCGTTCCCTCCTTTAACAAATCGACTCTCTTTGTTTTATTCGTCTCAGGCTTGGAAAAATCCTTTTTTACTATAAGAAATGCCACGTCTCTGTGATTGTTCGTTATAATGGTCAAAGGATAATGAAAGGGTTGGGTAAAGCAATGAAAGAAATCTTGAATAATGAAATGCCACCAAAAACGTGCAGCATTGAGCGGTTGGTTACTAATAAAAAAGACGTGAAAAAAGTATTGGGGGGCGAAAAAACAGCGACCCGCCGCAACGGCCGATACGTGGACATCGGGGAAATCATGGTTCTCGAAGGCCGTAAATTCAAAGTGGAGCAAGTTTACAGGCAAACTCTCGGCGAATTGACGGATGAAATGGCAAAACAAGAGGGCTATGACAGCGTTGAAGCTTATAAGCAAACAATTTTGTCGTTTCATCCAGGCATGCCATGGACACCGGATATGAAGGTGTGGGTCCATGAATTTAGCCAGGTATCTGAGGGCTAAAAGATGTACTCTATTCTGCTGTATGCCCATATTATGAGCGCGATTTTATCAATTGGCCCGTTTTTTGTGCTAGTTCCGCTGGTAAAGCGGATGGAGGCGGCAGAGGGGGCAGTTTTGCAATCGCAAATCGCCACATTTAAGTCGGCCACTCGCCTTGTTAAACATGCCGGACACGTTTTAGTGGCCAGCGGAGCTTTGCTCATTTGGCAAAGTGCCTGGCAATGGTCAACGTCTTGGGTGGCATTGACGCTTGGAGTCATGGTGGGGTCGATTTTTTTCTTGGCCCGTGCCTTTACGCCCGTGTTGCGGAAGTTTGATGAACCAGAAGCCAATCAAGCAGCGCTCATCAAAAAACTGAATCAGTCCTTATGGATCTATATTTTTCTCCTGTTGCTGATGCTTTGGTTCATGGTGGATAAACCGATGTTATGGTAACCAAAAAAGCTGATGTTCCGCGTTGTTGAGTGCGGAACATCAGCTTTTTATTTAGCCTTTTACTGCACCAGCGGTTATGCCGGCAACAAAGAATCGTTGAAGGAAGACGTACGCCACGACCATCGGAGCCGAAGCGATGATAACTCCTGTAAAAAGCATCGGATAATTGGTGGCGTATTGCCCTTGGAATTCAAGCAAAGCAAGAGGCAATGTTTTATACGCGTTGTCTGTGATGAACAAAAGCGGATACAGCAAATCATTCCAGTGCATTACGAACAGGAAGATAGCGGTAGCCGACAATGAGGGCAAAGACAGCGGAATAACGATAGTGGTGAACACTTTCCAATTTCCCGCCCCATCCATTGTGGAAGCTTCGAATAGTTCTTTTGGCAAGGTCTTCATGAAGCCGGTCAAAATAAAAACTGCAATTGGCAATGTTGATGAGATATTAACAAGAATCAGTCCGACCAAACTGTTCGTCAAATTCAAGTCAAGCATCAAGGAGTAAAGCGGAACCATGCTCACTTGTGCCGGCACCATCATTCCAATTGTGAACAGGAGGAATAATAGGTTGCCAATCCAATTATTGAGTCGAGTAATACCGTATGCAACCATCGATGCGAAAAGTAAAGTGAGCGAAACGGAAAACAGTGTGACGACAGCACTGTTCATAAAATAACCGGCCATCGTCTGTTCTTGGAAAATATTCACGTAATTACTGAATTGCAGCCCGCCTTCTGGAATGCCTAGTGGGTTGGCGAACGTTTGCTGAAGCGTTTTAACAGAAGTCAGCACAACGACCAGCAATGGAATTAAGATCAACAATGCATAGACAGCAAGAGCGGATTTTCGAAAAATCACATTGTTGTCCTCCTTTCATTAATAAGATATACGGTCCGATCGCAGTGCCTTGAATTGCAAGTACGTAATGATGGCGATAATGACCATGAATATAACAGAAATAGCGCTTGCATAACCGAATTGGAAACTTCTAAAGGCCACTTTGTAAATGTACGTAGCGATAATTTCCGTTGAGTTGTTGGGACCTCCGCGAGTCATGGCAAAGACTAGATCAAAGGCTTTGAACGATTGAATGGTCGTATAGGCCACAACTATCGTAGCGGAAGGGGCAAGCAACGGCCATGTAACTTTAGTAAATGTCTGCCATTTGCTTGCTCCTTCGATTTTCGCTACTTCGTACAAGTCTTGCGGTATGGCTTGCAGCCCGGCTACAAAGATGATGAGCATTTGTCCAGCATGGAACCACACCTGGGTGATCGCCAGCGAATAAATGGCTAAGTTGGCATCTCCAAGCCAGTTTTGCGTCAAGAAACCAAGACCAATCAACTCCAGAAGTTGATTTAAGATTCCTAGCGATGGGTCATAGATAAACGACCAGATAAATGCGACCGAAACAGACGATAAGATTGTCGGGAAAAAGTACAGTGCCCGCAGAAAAATAGTCGTCTTCGTATTCTTCAGCACAATCAGCGCAAAGGCTAAAGCGACAAGCGTCTGGAAGATCACTACAACCAACATGAATTTCAAGTTATTGCCGATGGTCTTCAAGAAAATCGAATCTCCGGTAAACGCACGACTGTAGTTATCCAACCCAACAAACTGGAAGGACGGGCTGAACCCGTCCCAGTCAGTAAGTGAATAAAACAGCGCGCTTACGGTTGGATAAAGAAAGAAAATGCTATATAAGATGAACCCTGGTATAAAAAACATATAAATGGATTTTGAAATTTTCATGCAATCATTCCCTGTTTTCGTCTACGATTTTCTGGGCAGCCTCTGCTGCATCCATTGGCTCTGCTCCACCCAATACGTCTTCAATCGAGCTAAGTACAGCATCTTCGACTTGAGCATTTGTAATTAAAAAGCGTGGTTGGAATCTTGTTGTTTTATCCGTGATCCAGTACGCCGTATTTTTAAGTACTTCAGATTCGTATTTAACATCTTTGACTGTTAAATGCTGGCCGGTTTCATTTGCGTATTTTGCAGCGTTCTCTGGCTGGCTAACAAAATCAATGAATTTTTTCGCTTGTTCTTTTTTCTCGGAATTGCTGTTCACAGCAAGCATGAATGTTGCTGTGTTGATGCCCTCATATTGGGCTTCACTTTCTTCAACGGTGATAGGAGCTAACAGATCCAACTGAAGGTCAGGATTTAATCCGATAAGAGAAGCCATGTGGTAAGACCCAGTAGCAAGCATCGCTGCTTCTTCGCTGGCGACCATCTGCATCGCTGAGTCTTGGTTTGTCCCAAGCGCATTTTTTTGAATATAACCTTTTTGTTCAAGCAACTGGAAATCTTCTAGCGTTTTGACCCACCACTCATTGGTCAGTTTTTCTTCGCCGCTTTGCAACTTGGCGAAAATATCTTCATCAGGTGCATTATTCATCATCATACTGTTCATAAACTGGTTTGGTCCAATGTCTGCTCCTGGGAAAGCGATCGGCGTAATGCCGTTTTCGAGCAAAGTGTCGCAAAGTGCTTGGAATTCTTCCCAGCTTTTCGGAACTTCTAAGCCGAGTTCATCGAACATTCCTTTATTGTAAATTGGCATATTAAATACAAGCTGATATGGAAGGGCCAGCTGTTTGCCGTCTTTTTGTCCGACAGTAATTAAGTTTTCGTCAAAATTAGAAACAAACTCTTCTCCGCTCAAATCTTCAAATACGCCTGCTTTTTGAAGTGATTCAAATTGCGCGCCAGGAAATGATGTGAACACATCTCCGGTCGAACCTTCCTGCAGCATCCGCTGAGCAGTTGCCATATATTGATCAGAAGGATAAATAGTCATTTCGACAGTGATGTCTGGATTCGCTTTTTCAAACTCTGCAATGATTCCATCCAATACGGCTTTGTCTTCCCCGCGCCAGTGCATAAAGTTAATTTGCGTTGTTGACCCACCCTCACTGTTGTTGTTACTGGTGCTTTCACCGGCACATCCGGAAAGAATCAACAGCACGGATAAGAGTACAAGCACTACAGAAGAATACTTTCTTTTCATCTTTGTTCCTCCTCGTCTTTTTATGAAACTTCCCCTCCCAACTAGAATACCTTAAAGGTACACATAAAGACAAAATTATCGAATAACTGAATTAATTCTGTTGACAACCAGCAGGATATCAAATAAGATGGATTCAACCTTTTTGGACGGATGGTAGAAGGTGCCGGGAGCGGCATCGCCAAAGTCTAGTTGAGTTGAGCATAGCTGAGCAAATCGCTGAATAAGAAGAGTAGCGCATCATCAACCTCTAGAGAGAGCCAGTGGCAGGTGGAAACTGGCGAGGAATATGCGTGAATGGACTTATGAGAGATTCCGTGAACTTTTATTAGCGGAATCCGTTGCCCCGCGTTACTGGGGATTAAGGGAAAGCTATTTTAGCTTTAACGTGAGGTGGTACCGCGGTCATATCCGTCCTCTGCAAGGAATGTTTCTGTTCCTGGCAGGGGACTTTTTTATTGTCCAGGTGCGTTTCGCAATTTGGCTGCAGCGGCAATATGGGCTAGCGCATATTGACTAAACGGCTGCTTCGGTTTTTAACTTAGAGGAGATGAGCAGAGATGAAGATGAGGAAGATTAATGGAGATTCGCTAACACCGATTGCGGTGTTTAACCGGCTGACAGGGCCACGAAAATGTTTGTTGGAAAGTTCCTTAAAGACGACAGCTTCCGGACGGTATTCATTTATAGGAGCGGATCCTTCAAAAAGTTTCATCGGCAATGGGAATTCTTTAATTGAGATAGACTACAGAACTGGCAGCGAAACAGAATTTGATGGAAAACCATTGGAACTGTTGAAAAGCAAAATGCCGGTATATGAAGCGGAGGTCGAAGGATTGCCGTTTACCGGCGGCGCTCTCGGCTATATTGGATACGACGCCATCCAAGCGTATGAACCTATCGACTCACCGAGGAAAAATAGCCTCCAAATGCCGGACTTGCATTTGCATTTATACGAAACGCTTGTTGTATTCGATCATATGAAACATGATGTCACCATCATTTCCTTTGAAGACAAATTGGATCAAATCGAACAAGAACTGAGTTTGCCGGAACAAATGGAAGGAATTGATGACCAGCAGCCGCTGCAATTCCATTCAAAAACTGACGCAGCTATGTTTCGGTCCCAGGTAGAACAGGCGAAAGATCATATCCGCAAAGGCGATGTGTTTCAATTGGTGTTGTCACAGCGCTTGTCCGCCACTTATAAAGGGGACGCATTCACGTTGTACAGGAAACTGCGCAAACAAAACCCATCGCCTTATCAATTTTTTGTAGAATTTGATGATTACGCCATTGTTGGTGCATCTCCTGAAAGTTTATTGACCATACGAAACGGAGAGATGGTAACCAATCCGATTGCCGGTACGCGCAAGCGCGGTAAAACGGAAGCGGAAGACAATATGTTGGCTGACGAACTGTCGAATGATGAAAAAGAACGGGCAGAACATCAAATGCTTGTCGACTTAAGCCGTAACGATGTCGGCCGGGTCGCTGAAATTGGCAGTGTCGCCATTCCAAAATACATGGTCATTGAAAAATACCAGCACGTTATGCACTTAGTATCTGAAGTAACTGGCCAGTTGAATAAGACCATGCATCCGCTCGATGCATTGGTGTCTTGTTTGCCTGCAGGCACCGTCTCCGGGGCTCCAAAGGTCCGGGCGATGCAACTGATCCAGAAATTTGAAGAAGACCGGCGCGGGGTTTACGGAGGCGCTATCGGTTATCTTGGGTTCAATGGCAACTTGGATGTCGCATTGGCCATTAGAACGTTTGTAATGAAAGACGGCCAAGTGCACGTGCAGGCGGGAGCGGGCATTGTCTATGATTCTAATCCGCAGGCAGAATATGAAGAAACGCTTCATAAAGCGCGTTCATTAACGGAGGTGTTCGGATGATTTTGCTAATCGATCATTACGATTCGTTTACGTATAACATTTATCAAGCTGTTGCGGAGATGGGGCTGGAAGTAGAAGTGGTCCGCTATGACGCTTTGCCGGTGGAGGAACTTCTTGCGAAAAAGCCCGAAGCAATTATTTTATCTCCTGGGCCCGGGCATCCTGACGCTTTGCCTGAATCAATCCGCCTTATCCAAGCAGCATACAAATCCATTCCGCTTCTCGGCATTTGTTTAGGGCATCAATTGCTGGGTGCGGCGTTTGGAGGGAATGTGGTGCAGGCTCCTGTTATCCGGCATGGCAAAGTGTCGCCTGTTACCCATCAAAACAAAGGCTTGTTTGCCGATTTGCCGGTTCCGTTGCCAGTAATGCGCTATCATTCACTTGTGCTTGAACCGGAAACCTTGCCAGACTGCTTTGAAGTTCAGGCTGTAGCATCAGATGACAATTCCCTTATGGCTATTCAGCATTGCGATTATCCGGTGTTCGGTTTGCAATTTCACCCTGAATCGATCGGTACGCCGGATGGAGTGAAATTGTTAAAAAGCTTTGTTTCAGCACTGAAGCGGGAAGCCGGCGTAAAGTAAGAAAATATGGGCCATGGAAGCATTTTGACCGTCTTAAAAGCAAATGGAATTCCTTGGTGAAACCTGACTCGCAAATACGAGTCAGGTTTTTTTATCAGTCTCGGACAAGCGGCATTGTGCAGCAGCGGAAGGCACCGCCGGATTTAATGATTTCCGAAAAGTCGACTTCGATTATCTGGTAGCCACGTGACGCAAGCTGCCGGTTCACTCCGGCATTTTGCGGTTGGCTAAAAACACGCTTGTTTCCGATAGACAAGACATTCACACCAAGAGAAAATTGTTCTTCGCGGCTTACACGGATCAAATCGTAATGATCAGCAAGTTGATTGATGGTTTTAGAGCTTAAAGCTTCAGGGAAGATGAGGGCTTCTGTAGGAGACAGGATATTAAAGACACAATCCAAATGCAAGTACTCCTCGTTAAAAGGAATCGGCGTTATGTTATGGGTCGGCAAGTTCTGCTGCAATTCCTGAATGACCTGTTCGGAGGTCCTTGAACTGATGCCGACAAATAGTTTATTGTGATCAAGCAGCACATCGCCACCTTCCATTGGAGAACCGGAAAGCCGTTCAAAAGGAATGCGGTTGTCTTCAAGCCAACCCTTCAATTTTTCTTCTTCGCCTTGCCGAATTTCTGAAGCCATTGCGCCAAGAAAGATTTTTTGGCTGACTGTGAAGCTGATATCGCGAGTGAAAACTTGTTCAGGGAATTGAGGAGCCGGCTCCAATAATACGACATCAACCCCGTTTGCTTGCAGCGCTTCTACGAATGCAGAATGTTGAGACAGTGCTTTTTTTATGTCGATATTTTCATCTTTATAACTTTCTTGGACAGTATTAATCACTTCTTTGATTGCCATAAAACGGGGGGGACATAAAACAGCGCGACGTAAAGGGGCGTATTCGCTTTTGCATCTTGCCGGAAAAGATTCCTTTGTGTGAGCTGACATTCGGTTTCCTCCAGTAGACAGAATTTGATAAAGTATTATTCCCGAATGCACAGTTAGATAAAACATGATTGTTAAAGCTTCGTTCACAAGTAGGAAAACACATGAGAGAATAGAGGAGGAAACAACAAGAAAGGTGGGGAAGAGATGGAAATCAGAAAGCAGGAAGTTCAGGAAGACCGTGAATTTATCCGTTCAAAAGTGATTGAACACAATATGGCCAGCTTGTCGGATGCGGTAAAATCACCAAAGGAACAAGTCAGTTTTATAGCGCGAAACGACAACGGTGAGATTATCGGAGGCGTTACCGGCACAAGTTATTGGCAGCATATGCATATCGACTTTTTATGGGTTGATAAAGCCGAAAGGGGAAAAGGGATTGCCAACCAATTGATGCAGCAAATGGAGGATTATGCGCGTTCGCTCAACTGCCGTTTATTGGTTGTAGAAACTCTCAGCTTTCAAGCTCCAGGTTTTTATAAGAAACGGGGGTTCCGGGAATTCGGTGTAATTGAAGACCATCCAGAAGGGCATAGTTTTCATTACTTCAAGAAATGGCTTAACAAGTAAAAATACAAAAAAAACGGACACCCTGAGGGTATCCGTTTTTTCAATCTTTGTAAAACACTTTATCTACGTTGTATTTCGCTTTTTCCGTATTGATTAAATACGTTTCATAAATGTCGCGTTCCATCGGATCTTCAACGATTGTCACTGAAATGCGGTGGATTTCTTCGCGATGGTTTTTCAATGGTGAAACGGTATCTTCCAAGTGCTTTTTCACACGTTGGCGAAGTTTGCGGGCTTTCCCGACAAACAAAAGCTCTCCGCTATGATTGAAAAACTGGATGATGCCGCCTTTATCGCGTGGAATTTCGTGCAAATCGATAAAGCCGTAAATCGGTTTGATAACCAGCTCATCGCCATTGACTTCTTGTTTGCGCTGGGTAATTGTAATGTCCGGTTTTGGAAATTGAATATTAATCATATTTATCACGTCCTCTAAGTATCGTATTGCCTATCGTAACACAAAAAAGAGCGAAAATCTATTCGCTCTTTTTTTCTTCATCGGTAAAGACCTTGCTGCTACAACGATTTCAAGGCATCTTCAATGGCTTGGTCGCCTTGAAGCACCTCGAAGATTTTATGGTGGGTGTTGCTTTTATCAAGAATTTCGACAAGAAGCGCCGCTACGTCGGCGCGAGTAATGGAACGCCCTTCCATTGAAGAAAATCCGTCTTCAGCTATTTCAATTTTGCCGACAGCCTCTTCATTAGCCAAAGCTCCGGGACGGACAATGGTGTAGTCAAGTCCGGTATTCAGCAACAGTTCATCCGCTGCCCGCTTGGCAACAAGATAAGGCTTCATTTCTTCTCCACCAGCATCCGGATTGTCAGAACCCATTGAACTCAACTGTACGAAGCGCTTTACGCCCTTTTCTTCTGCGTATTTTGCCGCTTTGACAGCTCCCCATAAATCGATAGTCAACGTTTTATCAGCACCAGTCGAACCGCCGGAACCGGCTGCGAAAATAACAGCGTCCACGCCTTCATAAGCATCGCTGAAGTCTTCTTCAAGGTTGCCGAGCACAACACGGGAAGCACCGAGTTCTTTCAAGTGCTCAACCTGTTCTTCTTTACGGACCATGGCTGTCGCTTCATGTTTCGACTCAGTCAATGCTTTTACGATTTTCTGGCCAACTTGTCCGTTTGCACCAATTACAAGTACGTTCATGTATGTCCACTCCTTTAGCTTTTTGACTTTTTTATAATTCCCTTTCACGTATCTATCAAACATTTGCTGGTTTCATTCTTTCACTATCAAAAAAAACGGAGACAAGCTAAAATAAAGGGACGGAGGTGTAACAATGGAAATTACAAATCATGTTTTTGAGGAAATAAAAGACCCGACAGGAATTATGGTCGGCAAACGCTACGAATTTTTATTGGACGTCGAAGTGGATGAGGAAGACGAGTTATATACACCGGGCGGCCTTGAGCTGCGGGTTATTCTGGCGGCAGACGACAACGGCACTCGCATTGTTCATTATAACGTTATCGATAAATTGTCTCGCAATGTGCTCGAGTTCGCTTTAGAAGATGATGAAGAAGCGGAAGTGCTGGCATACTGCACGAGTAGCTTATAAAAAAATCCCCAGCCATTCAATTCGGCTGGGGATTTTCTGTGAAATGTGATTCTAAAGATAACTACAGGGTGTAAAACAGTAAAGGCTCCTGCTGAAAACAAGCGGGCGGAATCCTAAAGGAATAAAGCGAATCAACGCCCGCAGAAAGTTCAGATTCTTGGTGGAATATACAGAAAAACTTGATGCAGTTGACCTTTAAATTTTTATTTCGATTTTCGCATCTTTTTTCAATTCTTCAATACGGGCGAATACAGCATCTTGTGTTTTTTGCTGTTCCAGGGATTGGCGGATGGCCGGCTCCATTTCTTTAAGAGCAGGAGCTTTTTGTTCCGATGATTCAACGAAGCTATCATAAGCTTTTTGCACTTCCTCGTCTGTGACTTCGCCGCTTCTAATTTCTTCAGAGACATAACTTTCGTAGACGAGCTGTTCACGGAGCTGATTTTCCAAGTCTTCCATTGTATAGCCGGTAGCTTTCAATGTCTTGTTCATGGCTTCTTCATTTTCAAATTGTCCCTTCATTTCTTCGAGGCGCTCTTTCAATACGGTTTCATCTGCTTTATGGCCTTTCTTTTCTGCATCTTGGATGATGAGTTTATTGCTGACAATTACCGTAATAGCCTGAGATTTTACTTGCTCTGCAGTGTCCGCATTGCTTGTATTTTGGCCTTGGGCAGCAAGAGAGGATTCCAATTGGCGGGCAACGCTGCTGTAGATATTGCCTTTCACTTCTTCCTCATTGACAACTACTGCAACTTCATCATTCTCCGGCAATTCTAGTTCTGAAGCCGGCTGTTCAGTTAAGGTTTCGGGTTGTTCTGCCGTTTCAGGAGCCGTTTCTTCCTTTGATTCCGCTTTTTCTTTATCCGAACACGCCCCAAGCGTCAATACTAAAAGAAAAGGAGCTAAGGTAAATTTCATTTTTTTGATCATGCAAGATCTCCTCTTCGTTTGTCTCGTTACAGTAAAACATATTTAAGAAGGTGAAACAAATAATTGGGCGGTCCTTGCAGATGTTTGATGACGGTTTAAGAAGCAACTTATTTATCTGCAAAGAATTTACAGCCGCCATTCTAGACCATGGTTTCCGTTTGTGAATGGTCTCTATTTTCATTTGATCCAGAATGGAAAGCGGACAAAAGGGAGAATTCACTTTTAATAATTCATAGAAGACTATGACATAACGATATGGTTTGATAAGTAAATAACAAAGAAGCAAATTTGCTGCATTGATTTGGCGGTTATGACTGTTATAATTACCTATGAAGTGAATATTCGTACTTTTTTATAAACTAATAAATCAAGTTTTTGGAGGAATCATCATGGAGCAGACCAATAACATCAAACCGCGGAAAACCTTAGAGTCAATCGAGCCCTATTCACCGGGCAAGCCGATATGGGAAGTGCAAAAAGAGTTAGGGTTGGAGCGCGTTATCAAGCTTGCTTCAAACGAAAATCCGCTGGGACCATCGCCAAAGGCGCTTGAAGCTATCCAGAATGGCTTGTCGGAATTGAACCGTTATCCGGATGCAGACGCATCTATGTTGAAACAGGCTATTGCCGATCAATATGGGGTTCTCCCTCAGCAAGTAATTCCGACAAATGGTGCCGACGAACTTATTACGTTGATTTCTGAAGCTTTTTTAGAGGCTGGAGACGAAGTAATTGTTCCTTCGCCATCTTTTAGTGAATATGATTTTGGAGCGCACATCATGGGTGCGACAGTTGTTCCTGTCCCGTTCGCAGAAGATTTCCGTTATGATGTTGATGCATTGATTGCAGCTGTAACAGAAAAAACGAAACTGATTTATATATGCACACCCAATAATCCGACAGGGACCTATATTTCTAAGCCGGATATCGAAAAATTATTGAATTCGGTAAAGGGAGCGCTTGTAGTATTTGACGCTGCCTATAGCCACTTTGCCGATGAAGCAGAATACACCAGCGGCATTGAGTTTGTCCAGGCAGGTTATCCTGTGTTGACGCTCCAGACTTTTTCTAAAATTTACGGCATTGCCGGAATTCGGGTCGGTTATGGCATTGCGCCAGAATTTATCATCCAAGCGATTTTAAAAGTAAAAGAGCCGTTCAACGTCAACAGCCTTGCTCAAATTGCAGCAACCGCGGCAATCGGCGATACAGAACATGTCCGATCGTCTCAATCGGTCAATAAGGCAGGAAGAGAACAATTATATAAAATCTTCGATAGCCTTGGATTGGCCTACACAAAGAGTATGGGCAATTTCGTTCTTGCACATATAGGTCCGGAAGGTGAAAGAATTTACAAAGAACTGATGGCAAAAGGCGTTATTGTCCGCTACGGCAAAACTTGGGGATTGCCGGAACATATCCGTGTATCAGTAGGAACACCGGAAGAAAATGCGTTTTTCGGCGAAATATTGACTGGATTATTGGCTAAACAAGTATAAGTGGAAGCTGCTCCTGAATAGGAGCAGCTTTTTTTGCGGTTTAGCAAAAAATAAAGAGGGACTGCGGTTGTTCTTGTTTAATAAACAGGTAGAGCGGGAAGATTTGAGGTAACCGATTTATGCGAAGGATGGATGTTATGATATATGATTGCGCAATTATTGGCGGTGGGCCAGCTGGTCTAAATGCAGCTTTGGTTTTAGGAAGGTCTAGACGGAAAACCGTTCTCTTCGACGACGACAATGGACGCAATTTGGTCACTCGGGAATCTCATGGCTTTATTACAAGAGATGGCATTCAGCCGGAAGAACTTAAAAAACTAGCACGGCAAGATATAGCTAAATACGATAGTGTGGAATTGAAGAAAAAAAAGATTGTTCGCGTTGAGCGTTTAAGCGAAACGCATTATGAATTGACGACAGACGAAGGCGAGACGTTCCACAGCATCAAAATTATTCTCGCGGCCGGAGTGAAGGAGAAGCTTCCGAATATCCCGGATATCGAGAAATTTTACGGCACCAGTTTGTACAGCTGCCCATATTGTGATGGATGGGAATTGAAGGATCAGCCGCTTGCCATAATCGCAGATAAAAACGTTTATGCGCTTGCGAAGAAAGTGTATACATGGAGCGAGGATTTAGCGGTATTCACTAACGGAATGGGAAGGCTCGAAGAAGAAGAGAAAGCGAGTCTCGCCAAGCACGGCATTAAAGTATATGAAGATATAATAAGTGGTCTGGAAGGCGGAAACGGACAATTACGCAGTGTTAGACTTGAAGACGGCACATTGATTGATCGGGTAGGCGGATTTACGACTCCGCTATGGAACCATTCCACTTCCTTTGCTGATGAACTTGGCTGTGAGCAGAACAGTTATGGAGGCATCAAAACAGACGAATATGGCCGGACAAATGTTTGGAATGTTTATGCGGCAGGAGACGCTTCGCTCATTGTTCCTTCTCAGCTTGTAATTGCAGCAGGTGAAGGAAGCGCTGCAGCGATCGGTGTCAACGGTGATTTGTCGAACGAATACTTCGACAGTGAAGAATGATATGGCGAAGGTTTAGGTTTCACTTGTTCTAGAACTGCTGCATAAGGTAAACTGCAGGAAACAGAACGTTAGGAGGCGGTGGAATGGACAATTCGAATTTATTGGCATCGATTACGTATATCGATACAGAACGTTCAATTGAAGCCGGTGAAATGAAAATCGTCCATACAGAACATGCTCTCCATTTATACGAAGACACTGTAAGTGCTTCTGCGACACATTTCCACCTGGCGAATGTTTGGGACATGTCCTACCGTTCCTTTTCGGACGAAGCGAATTTACTGTATTTGCATACCCATCGAGGGGTTGTTGCTTATAAAGTGTATACAGACCCCGGACATTTCGTCACCACTTTTAAAAAGTTGAAAAACACCAATTACTGATATGGTCGAAAGGGGAGCTTTCCATGAACAACGTGATCGAAACGGCAGATACTTGGGTTGATAAAGTGAATGCGCAGGATGTGGAAGGCGTTCTTGAAGTATCGGATCCGAACATCGAACTGATAGGTCCAAGGGGTGCAGGGTTCGGCCATGACTTGCTTGTCCAATGGATGGAGAATACAGGTGTGAATTTGCATACGATCACCCGGTACGCCGACGACCACCGCGTTGTTTATGAACAGGAAGCAGTATGGGAAAATCAGGACGGGCATGTTATCGTTTATACGTTCATGGAAATCAAAGATGGCAAAGTAATCCGAATTGAACGGTTCGATAATAGTGACGATGCATTCAGCACAAGTGGTTTAAACGAAGAAAACAAAGTGGCATGAAAGAAAGTAGTTCCAGCTAATGGAGCTGCTTTTTTTAAATATCTATTTTGTAGAGGCGATGAGGCAACAGCAAAGTTTTCATGCATCACTTTTAGAACAAATAAAAAAAGGCAGCCTGTAAGGCTGTCTTTTTCAGTTCTTGTTTATTTTTCTGCCGTTTGTTCATCACCAATTAGTGGTGTTGGATAGTAGGCGGCAGGATCGTTTTTGCGGTTCTTCAAAAATTCCTGTAAATCAAGAAGATCGGACGTGGCATTTTTCCACTGATTGATTTGAGAAATATTTCTCTTGTCACGGTTTGCGCTTGAAGCAATACCTACAGTAACCGTTCGCACGGACGAGTTCAAGTCGAGGAACGAATTCTTTGTACCCCTTGCTGCATCGATCAGAAGCGTGACTTTTTCAGATTTTGCTTGCATGTCTTCTTTCAGTTCGTTTGCATGATGTTGCAGGCTTGTGGCTTCCAAGTTGAGCTTATCTATTCGATCTTTCAGGTTATCTACTGAACCTTTTATTTTTTTCATTGGTCCCTTCATACCTGATACGAAAATGCCAACCCCGATTCCTGCTATGATTAGCGCTATTACAAATATTGCGAGCGCTATGTACAGCCAGACTGTTGAGCTCATTCTGTTTCCTCCTTCATTTTGTCAGTGTGTTAGATGTCCTATACCCGTTATGTACTTTTGTTTAACATCGACTGAATGAAGTTAAGAAGAAAACCGGTTTGGCAAACTAAAGATTTCAGGAATAGCGATAGATGGGAGAAGAGTCGAAAGGCTGTAGACTTTCTCGGTATTGCCGAGCTTGTCTACAGCCTTATCAGGTTATTTTCAAATCTTTTTATTTCGGATTAAATTTTTCAAATCCGCCCATTCTCTAACACGCGGCATGTCCAAGTGGCGGTTATACGATTGGTCTTTCACAAGCACTTTGACTGAGCCCCCGGCTAGCGTATCAAGGACTGCAGGTTTGTCATCGAAATAATAATCCAATTGAAGCTTTTTAATGATTTTTACTTTTTCAGCATCTTTCATGCCACAGAAAAAACGGTCATCCTGTACCGGAAAGCCTTGCCGCTTCATCCACTCTTTTGTATTTTCGCCGTGTTCAGAACTTCGGGCCGTTATATAGTAAAGTTCATGCCCTTCTGCTTCAAGCTGCTGCAAAGCTTCAATTGCCCCAGGATAGGGAGGGCAGTCGGTATAATAAATTTCTTCTACTAAATCGCTCCACATTTTTGAACCTTCTTGATCCGTCATACCAAATGCTCCGTGTATTTCTACGCGGTCGAGAGCATGGAAAACATCAATCGGCACAGTCTGGCCAAGGTTTTTTTGGTATAAGTTGAACGCATATTCACGTAATCCAATCAACGTATCATCTATGTCAAAACCAAATTTCATTTAGCTTCTCCTCGTTTTTCCGGATAGCCCGTGAACCGGAAATCTTTCCCGATTTTTGTGAATTCACCATCTGTCAGTTCTATTGCGTCTTTCATCAGGTCAAAGCCGGCCCCTTCTAAGAATGTCGGTGCGTCTTTTCCGCCAATCAATTTCGGCGCGAAATACAAGACGACTTTGTCGATCAAATCTTTTTCAAGAAATGCCGAATTTATGGTGCCGCCGCCTTCGATAAAGAGGGAAGAGACGGACTTTTCTCCGAGTATGCGGACTACATCTTGCACGTTCACCCGGATTTCTCCACTCGTTTCAAAGACGGAAATTCCTAGGCTTTCGAGCTTATGACGCTTTTTCTGATCGTAATTCCGGCTAGTGAAAATCCAGGTATTTGCTAAACCATCATTTAGAACTTTTGCGTCTAGGGGAATGCGCAGCGTCGAATCCAAGACGATGCGCAACGGGTTGCGGCCATTCGGGATGCGCGCTGTCAATTCCGGATCGTCTTCGATGACCGTGCCTACTCCTACTAGAATGGCCATGTGTTCGCTTCTTAATTGGTGGACGTCTTGCCGTGCGTCGCTTGAAGTAATCCATTTGCTGTCCAAGGAATGAGTGGCGATTTTGCCATCCAATGTAGAAGCGGCTTTCAATGTCACAAAAGGCACCTTCTCAACAATGAACTTATTGAACACTTCGTTCATTTTGCGCGACTCTTCTTTGCGGACACCAATGGTTACTTCGATGCCGGCATCCTCAAGCATCCTTACACCGTTTCCGGAAACAATCGGATTGGGATCTAACGTGGCAATTACTACTTCGCTGATGCCGGCGTCAATAATGGCCTGAGCGCACGGTCCTGTACGCCCATGGTGAGAACAAGGTTCAAGCGTAACGTAAATTGTTCCGCCCTGAGCCAGTTCTCCTGCCATTCGGATGGCATGAATTTCTGCGTGCGGTTCGCCTGCTTTCAAATGAGCGCCGATTCCGACAATACGTTGATGGTTGACAATGACAGACCCAACGAGCGGATTTGGGTCAGTTTGGCCTTTCATTTTCCGGGCATTAGTTAAGGCCAGGTCCATATAGAATTCATGGTGCGACATGCTCATTGGCCTCCTCGTTTTTTAAATGGCCGGAGCGATTGATTTTGGTCTGCAGATAAATTGAATTGAATTCAGACTCATCTCCCCATAGAGATGCTCTTCCGCTAAGCGGCAATCCGGCCTCTTGAAGCGCAGCCATTTTTTTCGGGTTGTTGGTGATTAACGTTACCGGTTTTGAACGCAATGTTTTCAAAACGGCGATGGCGTCTCCATAATTGCGGGAATCATCGACAAAGCCCAGACTCTCATTCGCTTCAACCGTATCATAGCCATTTTCTTGCAGAACATAAGCCATCGCTTTGCTGAAAAGACCGATTCCCCGTCCTTCATGATTTGCCAGATAAAACAAAGCACCTGTGCCAGAATCTACGATTTGCTTCATTGATTGTTTCAATTGGAACCCACAGTCGCAGCGTTTGCTGCCGAAGATATCACCCGTATGGCAAATAGAATGCATGCGGATCAACGCATTATCCGCTTGCTCAAAATCACCGTAAACCAATACGCTTGATTGCTGGTATTCGGCTAAATTGGAAGAAGAGAGCTTTTCGATAATACGTCCGTAATCGTCAGTCACTTCATCGTAATTAAGCCAGCAATACCAATTGAATACGACCGTTTCGTCGTATAAGTTGACCGGCAATCGAATCGGCCCCACCAAGTAGATTGCTCCTTCATCAGAAGGAATCATTTTTATTTTATCTTTTAAAACTTCAAAAACTTTTGGTTCTAATTTCATACTCACCATAAACTTACCCCCTTAAACTATACATTTCTAATTTGTATAGTTATCATACTACAACTACTTACTAAAAGTAATCTATAAAATCTTCTACTTTCTATATTTATTTGAATTAAAGAGAATTAATAAATACTAATAGAAGAAAAGCCATACAAGCCACACTGTTTAAATATTTATACTGTTTTGCAAAGGGAAGATGAATATGATATATTGTCTACATTAGAATGATTCTAAATAAGGAAGAGGAGGAAGACACATGTTACCAGCAAAATTGACATTAGCTTTAAATAATCAGTTTAATAACGAATTACAAGCGGCCCATTCGTACACCGCAATGGCAGCCTATTTTTCAAAAAAAGGGTATCATGGTTTCGCCAATTTCTATTTAGTGCAATCGCAAGAAGAGCATTTCCATGCAATGAAATTTTATCATTTTTTGGTCACTATGGATGAGAAGCCGGTATTGCAAGCCTTGGCAGAACCGAAAAACCATTATGCAGATGCGATGGACGTGCTTGAAAGCTCTTTGGCCCAAGAAAAAGATGTAACAAGCCACATCTATGCGCTCGTCACATTAGCCGCTGACTTGCAGGAACATGCCACTGCATCTTTCTTAGATTGGTTTATTGAAGAACAAATGGAAGAAGAAAAACTCTTCCGCGACATCATTACCCGGATGAAGAACATCGAAGAAGGCGGCGAATACTTCTTGAGAATGAATGATGAATTTGCGGCCCGCAGAATGGAAGAAGGATAAATAGCGAAAAGATGGCACACGCTTTCTTGTGTGCCTTTTTACTGTTTTAAAAGGAAGTGGCAACATGTCGATTGATTACAAACCAGCCGTCCATTTTAATCATGTCAGTTACACCATTGGCGAAAATCAAATATTAAGAAGCATCACCGGTTCGTTTCCAGAAGGTAGAATAACAACTTTGGTCGGTCCATCGGGGGCTGGAAAGACCACCTTATTGAAATTGTGCAACGGGTTGTTATCGCCTACTATGGGTGAGCTGTATGTTCAAGGACAGCTGATCGAGAGCTACGAACCAACTGAATTGCGGCGCTTGGTCGGAATTGCACTCCAAAGTGCCCCGATGATCAGTGGCACTGTTTATGACAATTTAGCTTTGCCGATGGTGCTTCAAAGCAAAAAGTTTTCCAAAGAAGCTGGGAGGCGATTATTGCGGGATGTCGGGCTGGAGGAAGAATTCCTGCAACGGAAGATCAACGATTTATCAGGCGGACAGCGCCAAAAAGTTTCTATTGCACGGACACTGGTAAATCAGCCCAACATTCTATTGCTTGACGAAATTACTTCGTCCCTAGATCGGACTTCGCAAAAGGAAATCGAAGAACTTATCGTTGCAATCAATCGAAAATACGGGACGACCATTATCTGGATTACGCACAATTTGCAGCAGGCACTGGAAATCGGCTATTTTACGTGGGTTATGATGGATGGTGAAGTGGTTGAAACCGGCAGAAGCGAACTGTTGAAGTCGCCGGCTACTGACAAAGCTAGAAATTTTATAAAAGGAGGGGCGGTATGAGTTACTGGACTCTGTCGATTACGTTGATCTTTGTTGCTTTGCCGCTCTTGCTTTCGAAAACGCTGAACCTGGGATTAGAAAGGGATACCATGGTCGCAACGATACGCTCTATTATTCAGTTGCTGGCCGTTGGCTATATTTTAAAATTCGTTTTTGATTCCGAAAGCTTAATGTATATTTTCTTGATGGTCACCTTAATGATTGTCGCTGCCACACACAACGCCCAAAAAAAGGGGGCGGCAATTAGAGGTATTGTCTGGAAAGTAGCCGCAACGTTAGTATTTGTGGAAGTGTTGACGCAAAGTGTCTTGCTTGGTTTTGGGATTACACCTCCTACTGCGCAGTACATCATCTCAATCAGCGGCATGGTTATTGGAAATTCAATGGTCTTATCAATATTATTTCTAAACCGCTTTACTGCTGAAGTTGAAGCGCATCAGGATGAAACGGAGCTTGTCTTGTCTCTCGGAGGAACACCCAAACAAGCAATACATACTCAGTTGATGCATTCCATCAAAGCGAGCATGATTCCGACAATCGAAAGCCAAAAAACAGTAGGTCTTGTCCAGCTTCCAGGAATGATGAGCGGCCAAATTATTGCAGGAGCAGATCCGATTCAAGCGGTGCAATTTCAACTGCTTATTATGTTCCTGCTTTTAACGACTGCTGCAGTGACCAGCATCATGCTTGGGTTTTTATCTTATCCCACTTTGTTCAATCAACGGATGCAACTATTAAAAAACTGACCTGCTATGGGTCAGCTTTTTTTAATCGATTTGAAATTTTCCGGATCCGGGCAACTCTTCAATAAAGTGAGATCCAAAAAGTCCGGCGGGTGTAAAGCTTCCGCCTTTGTGATTGTTTGGTAGAAGCTTTTCTACTACAGCGAGTGATCCATAAACGGTCAAGTCATATACATTAGCGGTTTGGATGCGTACTGTCTTTACTTGGCCCGCTGGGTTTTGCGCTTCTCCCCATACAAAAGCCGGAGCGTTGGACCGCAATGTTTCATCAGGTCCGCTAACATTACGGTCCACCCAATCCGTCAACTTTTTTTGCATAAATGAAGTTGCAAGAACAGGACCAAAGCCGGCGAGTAAGCGTGCTCCTAAAATGCGATGTTTCGGCATTGGAATGTAAGTGGAAATGTTGGGAATGCCGGTTGTGTGGAAAGCCGTCGATACATCTCCCCATGGAATACCCATTGCTGGGCGTGCTCCTCTGCCAAAGTCGATAATCCGGCGCTGGCTTCCAAGGGGTACGGGAGTCAATGCCCCATTTTGGCGTACCGCGCTTCCTGACCCCAATCCTTGAATCATTGTTTTCATTGTTCCTGGAGATATTCCGGAATCTGAATCGAATCCAAGTGAAAGGCGGTTAGCATCCGGCATTAGTTCTTTTAGCTTTAACGCAATACAATCGGTTGGGATAACATCGAAACCGACGCCTGAACAAAGAACGACGCCGTGTTCTTCGGCCAGCCGATTCTTTGCTTGCGTATGTTCGAAAACAGCAATTTCGCCAGTTATATCCAAGTAATGGGTTTTAGCTGCGATACAAGCCTCGATCATAGGGGCGCTTGTGTTGCTGAAAGGCCCCGCACAGTGAAGAACCAAGTCAATGTCTTCGAGAAACTTGGAAGCATCGGCATTGATGGGGAATTCACGAACTTCTAGTTTTAATTTGATGGCTAGAGGCAAAAGATTTTCTTCGCTGCGGCCCCCAAGAACAGGAGACATGCCTCGTTTTACCGCTTCATGAGCAATGAGGTCCCCTGTATAGCCGCTTGCTCCGTAAATCATCCATTTTTTTTTCATTTGCTGTATCCTCTTTTCCGGTTGCTTTTGTACGTGTCGGCATGGAAGTGTAAAGTAATTCCCCTGCAATTTACTTGAAAGCTTGGATTTACACACAGTTGGTTAGCCGCAGCAGAAGCTAAGCTTATTGTTCTTTGCTATCTAAGAAAAGACTGTCCCCATTAGTATAATTTAAAGGCGCCAACTGCGTATAGGAGGCATTACAGGTATTTTTGCATGCCAGGTGCATCGGCAGGACGTGCTTCAAAGCCGTATTTTTTATAAAACCCTATTTTTCCTTTTGCACTTGCCAGCTGAATTTGTTTCATGCCGTCCCTTTGGCATTTTGCTATAAGCATAGTCAATATTTCGCTTCCGATGCCTTGTTGCTGATAATCCGGATGAACGATCATATCGGCAATCAAAGTTTGATAAATTCCATCTGAAATAATGCGGCCTGTTCCAATTAATTGTGCACCGCTATAGGCACAAACCATAAAATAGCTATTGCGGACCGCTTTTGCCAAATTATCCGGTGTAAAGTTGTATTTGGCGTTCCACCCGGTTGTTTCGAACAAAGCAAAAAAAGCTTCTTTTTCAGGAATTGAGTGTTCATAACGTATGCCCATGTTAAGTCCTCCATCCTAGTTGTTTAGTCATTATCATGGCATCTAGTGCTGATAATTGCCAGAAAACTACTAAGAGTTTTCAGAAAAAGTAAAAACGGGAAGAGAGGGGTAGAAAACGAAGCAGCTGATTCGCTTCATACAAAGGAGAGGGTAGAATGAACAAAATCCATCTTATTCCTTATCGCATTGAAGAAATAACCACTGTAGCTCCGCAGGTTCCGGAAGGAGTCCGGATGATCAAAGCCCCGGAAGTATGGGAAAGAGCCGGCAGTGGGAAAAACAATGTTATAGCCATTCTTGATACGGGGTGCCAATCCGATCATCCCGATTTGGAAGACCGCATTATTGCCGGCCGAAATTTTACGCCGGATTACAACCATGACGAAGCAAATTTCGAAGACAATAATGGCCACGGCACGCATGTTGCCGGAACAGCTGCCGCTGCTTTAAGAGAGGATAGCATTGCAGGCGTGGCACCAGAAGCGCAGTTGCTCATTTTAAAAGTGCTGGACGCCGAAGGCAGCGGCGATTACGCACGAATTATTGAAGGGATTCATCATGCAATTGATTGGATGGGTCCAAATGGTGAGAAGACAACTGTTATTTCAATGTCGCTTGGCGGACCGGATGACGTGCCGGAACTTCATGAAGCGATTAAGCGCGCTGTAAACGAGGGAATCCCGGTCGTTTGCGCCGCTGGAAACGAAGGTGATAACAGCCCGCAAACCGATGAACTAGGTTATCCGGGCGCGTATAAGGAAGTTATTCAAGTTGGTGCTGTGGATTTTAACCGGAAAATTGCGTCGTTCAGCAATACAAATGACGAGATTGACCTTGTGGCTCCTGGTGTTAATATACATTCAGCTTATTTGGAAGGCAAATATGCCAGCTTGTCCGGAACATCGATGGCGACGCCTCATGTTTCAGGTGCTTTAGCTCTCATTAAAAACATTGCTGAAAAGGAGTTTGCCCGCAAACTGACAGAAGCGGAATTGTATGCCCAGCTTGTCCGAAGAACTGTACCGCTCGGTTATCCGAAAACAGCTGAAGGAAATGGGCTGCTGGAACTGGATGCTTTAGAGAGACTTGAATATTTATTGGCGGAACCAAACGCTTCTTTGGACTTAGACAATGAAGGAGGCGTATAATCTATAAGGGTTTATTGAAACTTATAAATCTTTGCTTCTTTATTAAGAAGTTGACAAGTTATTGAGGGGGAAAACAGCAGTGTCTACAGAGATAAAAACGGGAGAAGTAAATTGGCGCTCCCTTTTAATATGCGTAGCGATCGGCCTCGCATTGTGGTTTGTTCCAGCACCTGGCGGGCTAGATGCCGAAGCTTGGCATTTGTTCAGTATTTTTGTGGCGACTATAGTGGCGCTGGTGATTAAGCCGGTGCCGATGGGCAGTACAGCGATTATTGCCTTGACGCTTATCGTATTGACGAAAACATTAACGTTAGAACAATCTTTAAGCGGGTTTCAAAATACTACCATTTGGTTGATTGTTATTGCTTTCTTTATTTCCCGCGGCTTTATCAAAACAGGTCTCGGGACAAGGATCGCTTATATTTTTGTCCGGCTTTTCGGGAAAAAAACATTGGGATTGTCTTATTCGATGCTTTTCAGCGATCTTATATTGGCACCTGCAATGCCTTCTAATACCGCACGTGCCGGCGGAATTATCTTTCCGATCATCCGCTCGCTTTCCGAAACGTATGAATCGAGAGCCGGAGACGGCACAGAGCGGAGAGTCGGAGCCTTTTTAACAAAAGTATCTTTTCAAGGCGATATGATCACTTCAGCTATGTTTGTTACTGCAATGGCCGCCAATCCATTAGCGGTTCAAATTACGCAAGATATCACGGGTGAAACGATCACTTGGGGAGGATGGGCGTTGGCGGCGATTGTGCCGGGCCTTATCAGCCTCATTATAATTCCATTAGTCATCTACAAACTATACCCGCCGGAATTAAAAGAGACTCCAGAAGCTGCTGATATTGCCGGCCGGAAGTTGAAAGAGATGGGACCGCTAAAACGCGAAGAAAAGTTCATGATCGGCGTGTTCCTCTTATTGCTTACTCTTTGGATTTTCGGCACCAATTTTGGCATCAATGCTACTACAAGTGCATTTGTCGGTCTTTGTGTGCTCTTGCTGACACAAGTTCTTACTTGGTCAGACATTAAAAAAGAAGAAGGAGCTTGGGATACGCTCGTTTGGTTTGCTGTACTGGTCATGATGGCGAGTTATTTGAATGAGCTGGGAATGATTCCATGGTTCAGCGGTCTCATGCAAGAATCAGCAACTCAATTGTCCTGGATGGCGGCGCTGATTGTGCTGGCAATTGTCTATTTTTACTCCCATTACTTTTTTGCAAGCAACACTGCGCACGTCAGTGCGATGTACGCTGCGTTCTTGTCAGTTATTGTAGCGGCTGGGGCACCGCCTCTTCTTTCTGCTTTAATACTGGCATTTTTCAGTAATTTGTTTGGATGCTTAACTCATTATGGAGCTGGCCCTGCACCGGTCTTTTTCGGAAGCGGCTATGTAAGCCAACAAAAATGGTGGATGCTAGGATTTATCATTTCCATTATCCATATCATTGTGTGGATAGGCGCTGGAGGGCTATGGTGGAAACTTCTGGGCCTTTGGTAAAGATGGGAAGTATAAAAACTGAAGGATAAAACATAAATCAAGAGTTCCTCTTCTAATTAATAGGAGAGGAACCTTTTTTTGTTAGAAGACCTTTTTTAAGAGCCGAACAAAATTAGCATACCAACCGGTATTTTATTTTATTGACTTGTAAAATTATACATGTTTTAATTGTGTTTAGATTCAGAAAATTAAATTATAAAGGGGTGTTACTAATGGCGAAAACTGTTGCGGGAGGCAAAACGCGTGTTGTTCAAGGCGAGAGTAAAAAGCGCAATCAAGAAAGCGGAACAGTAAAAGGAAATAATGTTAAAGAAGCAAAGCCGGATTTCGATGCAATTGAGGCATCTGCAAGCTTCAGAGAACTGATGAAAAAGAAAAAGGCGTTTTTAGTTCCGACGACAATCTTATTTTTAGGTTTGTATCTTCTTTTTAACTTTATTATTTCGTATACCAATTGGCTGGAAAAGTCTTTTATCGGGGATATTTCCTGGGTATGGGTATTTGCTTTTGGACTATTCGCTATGACTTGGATACTTGTAACCGTTTACATGAAACGGGCGGAAAAGTTTGATGAAATGGCTGTAAAAACACTAAAAGAATTCAATTACGATAAGGAGGAAAATCTATGAATGCTACGGTAATTGTTATTTTTTTAGTGATTGTAGCGATGACTCTGGTCATCACTTACTTTGCGGCAAAACGGACAAAATCGACCAGTGACTTTTACACAGCTGGCGGCGGTTTATCAGGGTGGCAAAATGGATTGGCTATTGCGGGGGACTACCTGTCTGCCGCTTCGTTTCTCGGGATTGCAGGATCGATTGCACTTTTTGGTTTTGATGGGTTTTTGTTTTCCATCGGTTATTTAGTCGCTTACTTAGTCGTTTTGTTTATCGTAGCAGAACCGCTTCGCAATCTTGGGAAATTTACGCTGGCGGATATGATTAATGCCCGTTTTGACGCCAAAAAAGTTCGCGGTGCGGCAGCATTAAGTTCAATAACCATCGTTATTTTCTATATGATTGCCCAATTAGTAGGAGCTGGTGCACTTATACAATTATTATTTGGGATCGATTACTTATGGGCCGTTTTGCTTGTAGGGATTATGATGACAATTTATGTATTGTTCGGCGGGATGACTGCAACAAGCTGGGTCCAAATCATCAAAGCGGTTTTGTTGATGGTTGGTACTGTAATATTGTCATTCTTGGTTTTACAGCGTTTTGATTTCAACATCTTGGAAATGTTCACTCAAATGAAAACTGCAACGCCTCATGGTGAAGCATTCTTGAATCCAGGAGTAAGATATAAGATCCCTCTGGATACCATTTCTTTAATGCTGGCATTGGTACTTGGTACAGCAGGATTGCCCCATATCCTAATGCGTTTCTTTACTGTCCGTGACGCCAAGACAGCGAGAAGTTCAGTTATGTGGGCCACTTGGATTGTCGGTATTTTCTATGTTATGACGATTTTCCTTGGATTTGGGGCAGCAGCCTTTGTGGGTTCTGATCTGATCATTGCGACAAACCCGGCAGGCAACATGGCGGCACCACTTCTTGCTCAGGCCCTCGGCGGCGACATTCTCATGTCCTTCATTTCAGCCGTTGCCTTTGCAACTATCCTGGCGGTTGTGGCTGGTTTAGTTTTATCGGGAGCATCCGCTTTTGCTCATGATATCTATGGCCAAATCATTAAAAAAGGAAAAGCGACAGAAAGGCAACAAATGCTGGCCGCCCGATATGCATCTGTTGGGGTAGCGGTATTCTCGATTCTCCTAGCGATTTTTGCGCAAAGCTTGAATGTGGCGTTTTTGGTATCGCTTGCCTTCTGCATCGCGGCAAGTGCGAATTTGCCGGTCATCATCTACACGATTTTCTGGAAGAAGTTCAACACAACGGGTGCGATTTCAGCTATCTTTACAGGATTAATTTCTGCATTAATTCTCGTGTCGATCAGCCCAAGTGTCATGAATCCAGAAGCAGGTGCGGCCATTATCACAGGCACGCCACTCTTCCCGTTAACAAATCCGGCAATCGTTTCGATTCCGCTAGGTTTTATTGGTGGGGTGGTCGGTACGCTGCTTTCAAAAGAAAGCGACGTCAGAAAATATTCCGAAGTCAAAGTCCGGGCCAATACTGGAGGCTTCAGACAGCTTTAAACTAATCTCGTCCTTTGTAAAAGCCGCCCTCTTCATGAAGAGGGCGGCTTTTTGCTGGGATTGATTTCGAAGCCTCAAGATATGGCTGCTTACATAATGATGCTTGGATAAAAAAACAAGCCACTGCCCTTATGGAAAGACAGCTGCTTGATTTATTTCTGCAAAAACCTATGAATAACCTCGTTAAACTGAGGGAAATGGCGCGGCGGCACTCTATGGGATGCCCATTTTATATACTTTATCTCGGTTTGGGGAGCGGCTTTTTGAAAATCTTTCCGATAATGATGCATGGCCACTTCCAGTGAACCATAAACTAAAAGAATGGGCATCTGCAGCCGGTAAAGTGAGGAGCTGGCATTATAATGAAGCCCGGCCTTGCAATAGTCATAAACTCTTTCTGCATCCGCACGTTTACCATAATCAAAAAAATCTAATTCATCTTCTTTAAAATATTTATGGGACTTGGCCTGTAACTTAGCGAGCACAGGGACTTTCTGGAGTTTTGCCATTGCCATGGCAAAACGGATCAAACTCATTAAGTTGGGGCTATTTACTTGAGCATAACCTCCACTTAATATCAGTGCGTAGGTTCTTTCCGGATAGAGCAGAGCGAACTCCTGAGCAATAGTTCCGCCGTTGGAAAAACCGCAGATAACGGCTTTTTCTATGCCCATTCTATCAAGCAGTATTTTTAAATCATTTGCAAGCAGCAAGATTGATAAAGGTTTCTGGCCTTTTGAACTGCGGCCGTGGCCCCGAAGGTCATATAGAATAATTTGATAATGATCGGAAAGCCTTTTTTGATGTTTAAATACACGGTGGCCAATGACAGGTGGATGGATGAATACAATGGGCAATCCGGCGCCAGAAGTTTCATAATATAATGATACGGCATCTTCTGTAGTTACATACGGCATAAGCAGGCTCCATTCTAGAGTAAATTCACCGACGAAAAACAACTGCATGATGGTTTCCTATACCCTTATTAATAGCAGATAGACAAATTAAAAGCATATGGAAAATAGAATTTTGATTATATTGTAGATAATTGCTGACAAATTTCGTATAATTAAAAATATTTCGAAAACCGAAAAGGGGGAAGAAAAGATGAATAAAAAATTAGTTGGCTTGTTTCATTTAATACTGGTTTTTGTCTTACTGTTATCCGCATGTTCCGGAGGGAACGAATCAGCGCCTTCTGAAAGTGGAGGTACAGTTTCGGAAGAAGACAAGCAGGGTGGGACGCTTGTTTATGGACGTGGAGCTGATGCTGTCAGCTTGGACCCTATCAATGTAACGGATGGGGAATCCATACGCGTGACACACAATATTTTTGAAACATTGCTTGAATATGATGAAAACTTGGAACTACAGCCGAAGCTGGCAACTGAATATAACTCAAGCGAAGACGGATTAACATGGACATTTCAATTGCGTGAGGGAGTCAAGTTCCATGATGGAACAGATTTTAACGCAGATGCTGTCGTATTTAACTTCGAAAGATGGATGGATCCGGAAAATCCTTACCACAAAGGAGATTTTCCTTACTACCCTTTTCTGTATGGAGGATTTAAAGGGGACGAAAACCATTTGATCGAACACGTAAAAGCAACTGGTGAGCATGAGCTTGAAATTAAGTTGAAGCGGAAAACCGCTCCTTTTTTAAGCTATTTAGCTATCTCTATGTTTGGCATCGCAAGCCCGGCCGCAATTGAACAATACGAGGGCGAGGTAAATGAACAGCCTGTCGGTACAGGGCCTTTCGTATTTGAAGAATGGAGCCGAAACAATACCATTACATTGGCCAAAAATCCGGATTACTGGATGGAAGGGAAACCGTATTTGGATAAAGTGATCTTCCAGGTAATACCGGAAAATTCAGCTCGGCTAAATGCGTTGCAGACTGGGGAAATTGATGTATTGGATGGCATGAACGCGACTGATACGAATGTCGTTGAAGAAACACAAGGGTTGGAGCTGCTGAAACGCCCGAGTTTTAATATCGGCTATATGGCTTTCAATACAGAGAAGGAGCCATTTGACGATCCCAAAGTGCGCCAAGCAATCAACATGGCCATCAATAAGGAAGAAATCGTCAATGCCTTTTATAACGGCCTTGCAGATACCGCTACAAGCCCGCTGCCTCCGTCGCTATGGGGTTATGATGACACGTTAGAACCTTATGAATACAATGTAGAAGAAGCGAAAAAACTATTGGCGGAAGCAGGGTACGAGAACGGTTTTGAAACCGAATTGTATACAATGAGCAATCCGCGCCCTTATATGCCGGAACCGGTAAAAATTGCAGAAGCCATTCAATCGGATTTAGCTGAAGTCGGCATTACGGCTGAAATCAGGTCCTCGGAATGGGCGACTTATTTGGATGACACGAAACAAGGCAAACACAGTATGGCGATGTATGGCTGGACTGGTGTTATGGCCGATCCGGACAACTTCCTATATCCGAACCTCAGCAAAACCAATACAGAAAAGCCAGCACAAAATATTGCTTTCTATAAAAGCGATGAATTTACGTCGTTAATTACAGAAGCGCGTGAAACGATTGATCAAGATAAACGCATTGAACTGTACAAACAGGCACAGCAGCTTTTCCAAAAAGACGCTCCGTGGGTCATGTTAGCTTATACTACACCGCCATTAGCACAGGTGGATTATGTGGAGGGTTATGAACCGCACCCGATGACCAATGACTTACTCACTGATGTTTATTTGACGAACCAACAGTAGTATAGAGTTATGCACAAAACAAGCCACTTCTTTTTATTCATAGAGAGGTGGCTTGTTTTATGCGTTTATGCTGCCTGTGGTATGTGTGCCGATTAAGACCCCTGAAAGGGCAATGGAGGATGTTCGCGAAGCATATCTGCAATTTTTTAGCAGAAGCCGCATAGTTTTCTTCGTAAGCTTTTACTTCAATATCGTACAGTTTGTTTTACATGTTATTCATCCAGCACGATAATGAAGCTTTCGTTCTAATATTACATGAAAGTAAACAATGAAAATATGGAGAAAAGCAGAAGCAGGTTAGCAGCGAAATATTTCCACATATTCAACTTCCGGTCTTCATCAAAAATGAATACTTCAATGATTAAGGCTGTTACCATTAGGTATAAAAATTCATACCTTGCGGATAACGAGGCACAAGAAAACCCAAGGACCAAAGTAACGCAAATAATAAGCGGCAACCGTTTATTGTCCATAATCATCTCCATAAATCAGTCTCCTTTTAGGTAATATAGTTTATAATCCACTTCATATTTCTCAATTTAAAGAATATACTGAATATATTGTAAAATAAAACCTAGGTCATTTCTAGTATAATTTTTAAAAAATTGGAAGTGCATCGAAAAATATGCCATAGGACAAATTAGTATGATAAAATTCCTTTTGTGTGCATAAAAGAAACTTCCTGAAGATAAAATATTTATTCTCCTTATAAGAAAACAAGCTGGTATTTTCTGGATGGAAAATGCGAGAAAGAGCAGGTGCAAAAATGATTTTTGGAATAGATGCAGGCGGTACGCTGATTAAAGTGGCTTATGCCAAAAATGGTACGCTTCAATTCACCAAGTTTCCGATTGCTGAAATTGAGAAAGTAGCTTCTTGGGTGAACGAACAAAGTGAAAGCCGAGTTTGTATAACCGGAGGGAAAGCAGGAGTTCTTCTTTCTTTGTTAAATAAAAAGGCCAAGGAGATAATGGAGTTTGAGGCAACTCATCTTGGTGTGAAATTCTTGCTAGAGCGTATGGGACGGGTGGAAGACTCCTATTTGGTCACGAATGTCGGGACAGGAACGTCTATCCACTGCATCGAAAATAATCGTCAAGAACGTATTGGGGGAACTGGTGTCGGAGGTGGAACTCTGCTCGGTTTGTCACATCTGTTAACGGGTGTAACCAATTATGAGGAAATTGTAAGAATGGCTGGCACTGGATCCAGAGATCGAATCGATTTAAAAGTAAAACATATATATGAAGGAAAAGAACCTCCAATTTCCGGTGAGTTAACGGCAAGCAATTTTGGAAATAACCTTTTTAGTGTAGCGGCGGAATTATCAAGAGAAGAATTGTTGGCTGCTGTTCTTGGTCTAGTCGGTGAAACCGTCAGTACAGTCAGTGTTCACGCTGCTAAACAATGCGGGGTTTCGACCATTATCTACATTGGGTCGTCATTCTTCGAAAATCCGCTGTTAAAAGAAGTTGTAACCAGCTACACCGTGTTGCGTGGTGCCCAACCGTTATTTCTTGAAAATGGAGAATTCTCAGGAGCAGTTGGAGCCCTTTCCTTAGTGAAATAAAAAAGATGGCGCAAAATGCGCCATCTTTTTATATTTATTCATTGATAATAATCAGTTTTTCGCGGATATCGGTCCGTGGCCGTTTTTCAGGAACGTGTTTTGGATAGCCGATCATTAATGTTGCCACAATTTTCTCGCCGGGCGTGACACCAATTGCATCTCTGAACTTTGGATCGTAAATCCAATCGTTTGAACGCCAAATCATGCCGATTCCGCGCTCCCATGCAGCTAGCTGGAAGTTCTGGATCAGAGAAGAAATGGCGCCATAGTCTTCATCCCATCTTCTTTGGCGCGGATCTTCCGGCATGATTACAACTAAATGAAGCGGAATGTCACGGAAATATTGCGCTTTGTTCAATACTTTCTGCGATACATATCCCTCGATTGTTGGCATAGCATTCACATAAGCTTGAACAAACTTTTCTTTCCCAGCACCCGTATACAATTGAAAGCGCCACGGCTCATTGACTTTATGATTTGGAGCCCACTTTGCGATATTCAATAACTCGATAATTTCTTCAACGTCCACAGGATCTTGCTTGAAAGCTTTGATTGTCCGTCTGCTGATGATATTTTGATCTACTGCATTCAACATCTTTGTCTCTCCTTTAATAAAAAAATTCGTTTCTTTAATAAAACCAGTCTTAAAGGGGAATAGCAATAAAAGCGTGTCAAAAATGACAAAATCTATTCGCTTCTCGTTTTATATTTGCTGGTAAAATGAAGACAACAATAAGGAGTGAATGTGGATGAAAACAGCTGTTGTGATCGGTGGAGGCATTACAGGTCTCTCCGCAATGCATTATTTGCAGAAAATGAAAAAAGAACAGAACCTTAACATTGAGTTGGTGCTCATTGAACAACAAAAGGTGCTGGGCGGGAAAATCCGGACCGTAAAAGACGGGGAGTTTATCATGGAAACCGGCGCTGATTCTATTGTGGCCCGGAATAAAAGCGTAATGCCGCTTATTCAAGATTTAGGGCTAGAAGACCGACTTGTTTATAATAGCACCGGCATTTCGTATTTATACGCTAACAATGAACTCCATGCCATTCCTGCGGATACCGTATTCGGCATTCCGATGAACGAAGAAGCCTTGTTCAGTTCAACGCTTGTCTCTGAAGAAGGAAAAAAAGCAGCGTTGCGGGATTTCGAGACTTCAAACGAAACCTATACGCGCGATAGTTCTATCGGTGAGTTTTTGGAGGCGTTTTTAGGGGAGGAATTGGTCAAGAACCAAATAGCCCCGGTACTGTCCGGAGTTTATTCAGGCAATCTTTATGAACTGACGCTTGCTTCGACGCTGCCTTACCTTGTGGATTACAAAAACAAATATGGCAGCATCATTAAAGGGTTAGGAGAGAATAAGCAGCGTTTCCAAGGTGCAGCCAACAAAAAATTCATTTCGTTTGATGAAGGCATGGGCGTGCTAATCGACCGGTTGGAGGAAAGCTTAGATAGCGCGGTTCTTATGAAAGGCACTGGCATAAAACAGGTGTCAAAGCAAGGCAGCCGTTATCTGATGGAGCTTGACAATGGGGAAGCGCTAACAGCTGACTATGTTATCTTAGCGACTCCTCATTCTGTTGCACAAAAATTGCTTGGAATGGAAGAATTGAATGGAGACTTTGATCAATTAGTAGATTCCACATTAATCAGCGTTTATCTGGGGTTTGAAATTCCAGATGCTGATCTTCCTGCAGACGGCACTGGCTTTATTGTTTCTCAGAACAGTGATTTGCATTGCAATGCCTGCACATGGACGAGCAGAAAGTGGATGCATACATCGCAAAGTAGCAATCTGCTGGTGCGCTTGTTTTATAAAAGTTCGCATCCATCCTATGCAAAACTGAAAGATTTATCAGAGGCTGAGTTGGTAGAAGTCGCTTTGAGCGACATCGAAAAAAGCTTGAAAATCAAAGCGGATCCTTCAGTTGTGCAAGTAACCAACTGGAATAATTTGATGCCGAATTACCATATGCACCATAAATCTGCTGTAGATGCTTTGGAAGAAAAAATGTTGGCACTTGTCCCGGATATCAGGCTTGGAGGTGCGTCTTATTATGGTGTAGGCATTGGGGCTTGTATTCAAAACGGCAAGGAATTGGCGGAAGCGATCGGTAAAGAAATGCAAGGGAAAAAGTAAAAGAAGAGGACGCCTAAACGGCGTCCTTTTTGTTATAGAAAAGCAGCCATCCTAAAAAAGGACGACTGCTAATTGAGAATTGTGTGGCCGAATTAAGAATTAGATAGTTTCAGCTAAATGTGGAACCGGCAGGCCAAGCCCTTCTGCAACACGAGTTCCGAACTCCGGATCTGCTTTATACAGATGGCCGATTTGGCGAAGTTTGATTTCCTCGACCGTTACTGCGCTTAAGCCGCCAACGAATGTAGCAACAAGACGTGCTTGTTCTTCCGGGCTTTGCAAGCGATAAAGATCTCCAGGCTGAGTGTAGTAATCTTCTTTGAAGTACGGAACTGAATCTGTAACGCCTGAAATTTCAAGCGGAGCTGTTTTTGCTGATGCAGTTTCAGTCGGGCCGCTAAAGCTATTCGGCTCATAGTAAACAGAACCGCCGCCGTTTTTGCCAAAGTTCATTTGGCCGTCGCGCTGGTAGTTGTTCACTTGGTTTTTCGCTGCGTTGATCGGGAGCATTTGGTGGTTGGCCCCTACACGGTAGCGGTGAGCATCGTGGTATGCGAACAGACGGCCTTGAAGCATTTTATCCGGTGATACGTCGATGCCAGGAACTAGTGTGCCAGGTGAGAACGTTGCTTGTTCAACTTCAGCAAAATAATTTTCCGGGTTGCGGTTAAGCACCATGCGGCCAACTTCAATCAACGGATAGTCTTTGTGGGACCACGTTTTTGTTACATCGAATGGATCAAAGCGATATGTGTTTGCATCTTCCAACGGCATGATCTGGACATACATTTTCCAAGCAGGAAAGTCGCCTTCTTCAATAGCGTTAAACAAATCCTCTGTGTGGAAGTCAGGATTTTCACCGGCAATTTTATCAGCCACATCTTGCGTGATGTTTTTGATGCCTTGCTCAGTCAACATATGGTATTTAACCCAATGGGACTCGCCCGCTGCGTTTGTCCATTTGAATGTATGGCTTCCAAATCCGTGCATATGGCGAAGAGTCGCAGGGATTCCGCGATCGCCCATCAAATATGTAACTTGGTGCAATGATTCAGGTGATAATGACCAGAAGTCCCACACTGCGTTAGGGTTTTTCAAGTGAGATTTTGGATCGCGTTTTTGTGTATGGATAAAATCAGGGAATTTGATTGCATCTTGGATAAAGAAAATCGGCGTATTATTGCCAACTAAATCATAATTTCCTTCTTCAGTATAAAACTTCAATGCAAATCCGCGTGGATCGCGAACTGTATCTGCAGATCCGTTTTCACCGGCTACTGTTGAAAAGCGCGCGAACATATCCGTCTTTTTGCCGACTTCTGATAAGAAAGCTGCCTTTGTATATTTAGTTACATCGTTTGTTACTTCAAAATAACCGTGTGCGCCTGCGCCTTTTGCATGTACTACACGCTCAGGAACCCGTTCTCTGTTAAAGTGAGCTAATTTCTCAAGCAGGTGGACATCTTGCAGTAAGACGGGGCCACGCTGTCCGGCTGTCTGTGAGTTTTGGTTGTCTCCGACTGGGGCACCCCAGCTAGTTGTTAGAGCTTTTTTATCTGTACTCATTAATCGAACACCTCATTCTCATTTTAATTTAAAACTATAATAACAATGATAACATTTTTCATTTAAAAATCAATACTTGTTAATAATGATTATAAATAACGGAGGAATTCAACAGCGTTCTTTATATATAATACGGATCTAATGACCGTAGATTAAAATACAACCAAAGAACTTTCAGTTATCAATGCTGTTTAAGGTTACCAATTATATTTTTTCTAAGGCGGATGAGCAAAATCTCTCCGTCCCAGTGGATTGTAGTAATTGAAACTTTGAGAACACTAAGTGGTTTTATTATAAATTTTTCCTTTTTAAAAGTTTAATAAGGTAAAAAAAGGGTATATTTTATTTGAAATACATAAAAAAACCCACTGCATTCGGCAAAATGCAGTGAGCGCTATTTTTTTGTGTATCCAACTTAATCCATGGCGTACAAACGTTTAAAGCTATCAAAATGCTTGCCCCAGTAACTATCGTTCAAATTAGTGATTTGAACACGGTCACCGCCTGCATGGATGAACTTATTGTTCCCCATGTAGATGCCGACATGTGAAATGCCTTGGCGGTAGGTATTTTTAAAGAAAACCAAATCCCCGACTTGAGGTGTATTCACATAATACGAGCGTGCGTCTAGGCCGCTTGTATTTGTACGAGGTACACTTACACCCGCTTTATTGTATACATAGTAGATATACCCGCTGCAGTCGAACCCCTTGGTCGTCGATCCACCCCATACATAAGGAATGCCTTGCAATGAAGTAGCAGTAGAAATGATCGCGTTAACAGTGCTAGAATTTGTCGGAGCAGTTACAGGAGCAGAGACAGGAGTCGTGCTTGGCTGTGTTGCCACTAGGGAATTATTGACTTTTAATGTTTGGCCAACCCGAATCAGGCTAGAAGTCAAGTTATTCCAGTTCATAATTTGTGTGACCGAGACACCGTGTCGGTGAGCGATGCCGGATAATGTATCCCCGCTTACTACTTTATATGTTCCAGTTGCTGAAGCCGTTGGAGCAGGAACCGATGGAGCGGGAGTTGTTGCCGCCGGACTTGGACTACTGGAAGAAGCAGAATTCTCGATTTTAAGCACTTGCCCCACACGGATAAGGCTGGAAGATAAATTATTCCAATTCATAAGCTGAGTTACAGAAACGTTTTTCTTTTTAGCGATGCCTGCTAAAGTGTCCCCGCTTACTACTTTATAAGTAGAAGTCGCTGACGGTGAAGCAGTCGTTGCTGGTTTTGTTACAGTTGGTGAAGCAGGTGCTGCAGCTGTGCCATTTACTTTTAGCTTTTGTCCAACATAGATCAGGGAACCGGAAAGGCCATTTAACTGTTGAAGAGTGCTGACACTTGTTTTATGTAGCGAAGCAATCTTTGATAATGTGTCTCCAGATTTTACTATGTATAAACTGGAAGAAGCAGTTGAACTTTTAGAAACGCTAATTTGGCTGGTTGCTGTCGAAACAGTTGCTGCTTTTGGTGCTGATAAGGTTAACACTTGGTTTGGGTAAATGGAATCAGATTTTAAGTTGTTCCATTGCTTAAGGTCAGAAACAGAAACTTTATTTTCTGTAGCAACTTTCCAAAGGCTATCCCCGGACTTAATTGTGTAAGAACTTGCCTCGGTATCTGACACTCCGAAAAACAAGGCCAAAGAACTTGTCGCGAGGACTGAAAAAGCAAATTTTTTCATTTTTTCTCTCCTTTTTAAAAAATAGTGAAACGTAAGGGCTCAGAAAATAAAACAAGAGCATGTCTTATTCTATCTAACCACGTTAAAATAGGCAATATGATTTACTGAGATGATATCTGTTTGATATATTTCTCATAATATAAATCTAAATTTAGGAAATAATAGGAAAAGTTTATGTAGTATACTTCTGCTTAAGCTTTTTTGGCGTTCTGGACTGTTTTGCATTATTAACAAAAGCGATTCTTGTGATTTTCTATACATTTATAATGAGCGAAAAATACAATGGAAATTATAAAAATGTGACTATATAATCAATTAATCACTTTTTTAAATATTTTATTTAATCTGACATTAAAAATAAAAAATAATTTGAATAAGCATTTTTTGATAAGGAAGTTGATAAAATAATAACTAGAATTGAATAGAAGGGTTGAATAGAGCGCCAACGAGTATCCAAACAGAAGCCCTTAAAGAATGTGAAGAGAATCAGCGAGAGACTTACTGCCAATGGTAAGTCTTGCAGCATTGTTTAGTCTGAAAACAGCCTATTGTGAAGCAGTCCTCGAACTAAAGCCTAAGCCGAACAGGAAGGGGAGTAATTAAGAGATGAAAATGAAACCGATTGAAGAAACGATTGCAGGTGTATTGGGCATTGAATTTGTGGAAATGCAAACGGATCGGGTTATGGCGACGATGCCGGTCCATGCGGCAACCCACCAGCCATTCGGCCAGCTGCACGGAGGCGCTTCTGTTGTTTTGGCAGAGTCCGTAGCAAGCATAGGAACATGGAATTTGATAGATCAAGAAAATGAAATAGCGGTCGGTCTTGAAATTAACGCAAATCATATCCGTGGCAAAAGCGATGGTCTGGTAACAGCTATTGGCACTCCGCTCCATAGAGGACGTACAACAATGGTTTGGGACATTAAAATTGTCGACGAAGAAGAGAACTTGATTTGTGTTTCGAGATGTACTGTAGCGATTGTCAAAAAGAAAAAATAAACCTTAAACCAGCAGCACCCCTTTTCTATTTTTACCAATAGAAAAGAGGTGCTTTTTTATACTTGGCTTTTAGGGGAACACATGGCTCTTAAATCATTTTGTCATTAAAGCAAAAAAGTATAAAAATGAGCTAATGAATAGGTTATATTATTCTACAGGGGTGATGTGATGTTCGACTTTCAAATGCTTGGAACACAAATCGTAGGAGAACTTTCTTCCTTAATTGACAAAAATGTTTTGGTTACAGATAAAAACGGATTTGTGATAGCGAGTACAGATCCTGCGCGGTTAAATACTTTTCATGAAGGGGCTTCCCTCTCAATGAAGAACCAAGTCGAAATTAACATGACAAAAGAGATGTGCGAGAAATTAAGAGGTGTTAGACCAGGAATCGTAATGCCAATCATTATTGCTAATACGCCAATTGGGGTTATCGGCATTACAGGAAAGCCGGCTGAAGTCGAAAAATATGCCAAGTTAGTAAGGAAGGTTGCTGAACTTTTTATTACTGACTTTATGTCACGCCAAGAAAAAGAACGGGATATACGGGAAATTGAGTTTTTCTTCTTTGATTTGATCACAACTGAATCGACTGAGGAAGCGATTGAAGATCGGGCGAAAGTGCTGAATATTGACAGTTCCCTTTATGAACGGATAGCGCTAATACAGACAGACTGGCAACTGGAAATTGCAGATATTGAAAACTTATTGCGTGTTCAGACACTTCATCCCAATTTGAAAATTGTTCGATGGGGAATGGAAAAACTTGTTTTAATCTTGCCAAACATGCCAAAGAAGCGTTTATGCGAAGGGTTAATGGGAATTTCGGCAAAAATACAAAAAAAGACTAAAAAAAGACATCCTATAGGTGTTGGAAAAGCAACGGGTTTCTACAACATGAAAGAATCTTTCAAGCAAGCTGAAATGGCAGTCGCTATTTCAATGCGGCAAGATCGAATGGTCTTTGAAGAAGATTTGAAATTGGAGTTGTTGTATTACTCTATTCCCCATAACGTTCAGGAAGAGTATCTAAGAAGGACAATTGGACCGCTCCTTGAAGAAGAGGAGTTGCTGCATAATTTGGAATTATGGATTCAAAAAAAGAGCTCGCTTCAAGAAGTAGCCGACGAATTGCATATCCATAAAAATACTTTGAATTACAGGTTAGGCAAAATCGAATCAATTCTAGGTTTAAAATTAACCAATAGCGAAGACATAGCCATTATTTATACGGCCCTGCGTTTATATAGAAAGAAATGACACTCTGATTCCAGGGTGTCTTTTTGTGTTAATGAACAAAAAATATGAGGAAATTTAGTGAAACTTTGTGTTTCGCACACATAGTTTCAGAAGAGTTTGAATATTAATATAAATGAAAGCGTTAACATGAAAGCGAGGTTGAAGCCGTGGATGCAAACTTAGCAAAACCGTTTACCTCAATAGTAGGTGAATCCAATATAAAAAACTCCCAAGCTCAATTGCTGGCCTATTCCTATGATGCCACTGCAAATTTTCAAGCAAAGCCTGACATGGTTCTTTCTCCTAAAAGTACGGAAGAGATAAGGGATATCGTAAAAATCTGTTCCAAAGAGAGAATTCCGATAATTTCCAGGGGATCCGGCACTAACTTGGCGGCTGGTACCGTGCCGACACAAGGAGGCATCGTACTTTTATTCAACAATATGAACAAGATTTTAGAGCTGGATGAAGAAAATCTGACAATCACTGTTCAGCCTGGAGTAATAACTCAGGATTTAAGCAATTTCGTTGAAAAGCATAATTTATTTTATCCCCCAGATCCAAGCTCAATGAAAATTTCCACGATCGGAGGAAATGTAAGTGAGAATTCCGGGGGGCTAAGAGGATTAAAATACGGTGTTACAAAAGATTATGTGAAGGCCCTCACCGTTGTGCTTCCGAATGGGGAAGTGTTGAAACTGGGAGGCAAATTGGCCAAGGATGTCGCTGGCTATGATTTATTGTCTCTGCTGGTCGGATCAGAAGGAACACTCGGCATTATTACAGAAATCACGCTAAAACTGATTCCATTGCCCATTTCAAAAAAAACGGGTATTGCCTATTTTAATTCGTTAGAAGACGCAGCAAGAACCGTCTCCTCGATTATTGCCCATAAAATAATTCCGGTGACCCTGGAATTCATGGATAAAGGAACAATTGGCGCTGTTGAGGACTTTATGAAAATAGGATTGCCTCGGGATGCAGAAGCCATGCTCCTCATGGAACAAGACGGCAATGCAGAACAGGTTGAACGGGATATCCAGACAATGATAGCCATTGCTGAAAAAGAAGGTGCCACGTCAACGGTCATGGCGTCATCAGATGAAGAAGCTGAAGTATTGAAAACAGGTAGGCGGGCAGCTCTTTCTGCTCTTGCCCGAAAGCGGCCCACTACAATATTGGAAGATGCAACGGTTCCGCGTTCCGAGATTTCAAAAATGGTCAGAGCTATCCAAGAAATTGCTGAGAAATACAATGTGCAAATTACGACTTTTGGCCATGCGGGGGATGGTAATTTACACCCCACCTGTCTAACGGATGTACGGGACAAAGAAGAAATGGAACGCGTGGAACAGGCATTAGCTGAAATTTTTCATGTCGCAATCGAACTTGGCGGCACCATTACCGGAGAGCACGGCGTAGGAGAGATGAAAGCCCCTTACTTGGAGTGGAAACTTGGAGAAAGCGGCATTGACCTCATGAAGGCAATAAAAAATTCAATTGATCCGTTGAATATCATGAATCCTGGAAAGTTGTTCGCGAAAGAAACAAAAATGAGGCTGGTGATTCACAATGGTTAGTGAATTGCAGCAGCGCATGCACGAATCTTTTGTAGAGAATGTCAACGAAGAATATTTGATGGACTGCATGAGGTGTGGGTTTTGTTTGCCAGCTTGTCCAACTTATTTAGCGACAAATAACGACGAAACCCATTCTCCTCGAGGGCGTATCGCCCTTATGAAAGCGATGCGCGATGGCGACGTGGTATGGGATGGTTCGGTTGAAGATGCTTTTGATATGTGTCTTGGCTGCCGGGCATGCGAGCCGGCTTGTCCGGCAGGGGTCCAATACGGAGTGCTGATCGAGGAAACACGAGTCGCCATTCAGCAGGCAAAACCAAAAGATTTAATGGAAAAAATTGTTCGGAAAGCTAGCTTTGATGGCGTCTTTGCAGATCAAAAGAAAATGGCGGCAACGGTAAAGTTAGTGCAGTTTTATCAAAAGTCGGGTTTACAGTCGGCAACGCGTAAAATAGGTTTCCTTAGCCTTTTCCCACCGTTCATGAAAGAGATGGAAGGTGTGCTGCCTAAAGTCGAGACGAAGAAAAAGAAACCTTCTTCATTAAAACCGAAAACGACGAGAGTTGCTTTCTTCGCCGGCTGCCTAATGGATACGCTGTTTCAGGAAACCAACCGCAAGACTATCGAGTTGCTTGAATGGCTAGGCGTGGAAGTGGTCGTGCCAAAAGAGCAGCAATGTTGTGGCGCTTTGCATGGCCATAGTGGAGAAATGGAAAAGGGTTTAAGAAATGCCAGGGCGAATATAGATGCCTTTGACTCAGATCACGTTGATTACATCGTCAATAATGCTGGCGGCTGCGGCGCTTTTTTAACTGAATATGAAAAGCATCTGAAAAATGACCCGCATTACGCCGAAAAAGCAGCCAGGTTCTCCCAAAAGATGCTCGACATCTCATCATTATTCGTCAAGCTCGGAATGAACGTGCGGCTAAAATCCTTGGAATCTGATGAAACCGCGATTGTTACTTATCAGGATTCCTGTCATTTACGGAACGTCAACAAAGTGTTTTTAGAGCCTCGGTCGTTATTGCAAGATGCTCCGGGCTTTGAATATAAAGAATTAATCGATGCAGGCAGTTGCTGTGGGTCCGCAGGAATCTATAATCTGTTGCAGCCGGAAATGGCCAGAAAAATTTTGGAACTGAAAATGGAAGGAGTACGGAAGTTGCAACCGTCAAAAGTTGTAACATCCAATCCAGGATGCCTCATGCAAATGCAGGTAGGCATTCAGAGGGAAGGCTTGGAAAAGGAAATACAGGCTGTCCATATTGTCGACTTCTTGTATGACGCGATTCAAAAAAATCAAAATTAGGGGTGGATGGAATGTTGAAGAGAAAATTCAATTTAGCAGCAATGGGATTGTCAGTGGCACTGATCTTGGGGGCTTGTGGTTCGGAAGCGGAAAGTGGGGCAAATGCTGAAGCGCAAGAATACGACTTGAAAATGTCTGTGACAGTATCAGATTCATCAACTTGGTATGAGGCTGCAGAGAAGTTGAAAAAAGATATTGCTGAAGAATCAGACGGCCGCATTAATATCGAACTTTTTGCCAACGAACAATTGTCTGGAGGAGATTCTGCAAAAGCGGTTGAAAGTTTAGCAAAAGGTTCCATCGATTTAACATTCAACTCAACCATCATTTACTCGGTTTTAGATGATCGCTTTGGAGTTGCAAGTGCGCCTTTCTTATTCGAGAACATCGATGAAGTAGATCCGGTATTCAATGGCGAAGGCGGAGAGCAATTAAAAGGCATTCTGGATGAAAAAGGCATTCACGCATTAGGCTTTGGCCAAAACGGTTTCCGCCAACTGACGAACAACAAGCGAGAAGTGAAAAATCCTGAAGATTTGGCTGGATTGAAAATCCGAATTCCTGGCATCACAATGTATACCGATCTTTACCGAGAGCTTGGTACAGATCCGCAAACTATGACGTTCTCGGAAGTATTTACGTCATTGCAGCAAGGGACGATCGATGGACAAGAAAACCCGGTTGACGTTATCTCTTCTTCCAAGCTGCAAGAAGTTCAAAAATATATGACTATGTGGAACTACTCATACGATCCACTCGTACTTGGAATGAACAAGAAGTTGTATGAATCGATGAGCGACGAAGACAAAGAGTTGTTTGACCGTTTAGGAAAAGAAGCGGCAGATTATCAAGTGAAAATTGCACGTGAAAAAGAAGAAAAGCAAATTGCGGATTTAGAAGCGGCGGGCATGCAGCTTTATACACCAACAGAAGCTGAAATCGCTCAATTTAAAGAAGCTTCACAACCGATCTATGATAAATACACGGATATTTGGGGTGCCGATTTGCTAAAAGCGTTCCAGGGTGAATAAGGGGGCTGTTCTAGATGAAAGTGTTAAATTATATCGAAGAAGTCATACTATTTGTTGCCCTCTTGATCATGACCATCATCACGTTTGCGAATATCGTGGCTCGGAATATAGCAAGCCTGTCTCTTTCTTTTACTGAAGAAATCACCATTAATTTGTTCGTTTTGCTAACGTTTGTCGGAACGGCTGCAGGTGTGCGACGCTACGCACACCTTGGCTTTACCCTGGTATTTGATCATGTGAAAGATGGACTGAAAAAAGCTTTGATCTTATTTTCGGCATTGATGGGGCTGCTCTTATTTGGTGTTCTGTTATGGTATGGAATCCAGATGGTTCTGTTCCAGATGGACATGGGGCAAAAAACGCCTGCATTGGGCTGGCCTCAATGGGTGCTATCTTCGGCATTGCCTTTAGGGGCTTTGTTATGTGTCATTCGCATCGTCCAGGTTTGTATAGAAGAAATAAAGCTAGTCAACCAAACTGCCCGTGAAGAAAAGCGGAAAGTTGTGAAGCGTTCTGCTTTGGAAGGAGATGGGCTAGCATGACAGCTATATCCTTATTCGGAACATTTTTTGCGTTGGTATTCTTGCGGGTGCCAATCGCTATTGCATTAGGAGTTGCATCACTTGTGATTCTTGTGGTTTCGAGTGGCGTTTTCGGACTGGAAATGGTCACTGATATTATGTATACGAGTGTTGCGAAATTTACGTTATTGGCCATTCCTTTTTTTATTCTTGCGGGTGTAATTATGGAACAAGTGGGTATTTCCAAACGCCTTATTGATTTTGCTCAAGCGTTGGTTGGACACCGCAAAAGTGGAATTGTTCTTGTAACGGTTATCGTAGCGATTTTCTTTGCAGCGATTTCAGGGTCAGGCCCAGCAACAGTGGCTGCAATCGGAGGAATCCTTATTCCATCGATGGTCAAGAACGGCTACAAGAAAGAAACAGCTGGCGCTTTGGTCGCAAGCTCCGGAGCAATCGGAATTGTTATCCCGCCAAGTATCGCGTTTATTGTCTTTGCGGTTGTGGCTGGTGATCAAATTCCCGTTACGATCAATCGCCTATTTGCAGCAGGTGTGGTTCCAGGTATTCTCATGGGTATTGCATTTATTATTGCTGCAATGATTGTCCGTTCAAGACAAGAAAAGCGGGGAGAGTTTATTCTCCCGGAAGGTTTGGAAATCCGTAAAGCAACTAAAAAAGAATTGTGGGCCGCTTTGGTGGGAGCCGCTCCTGGGCTGATGATTCCAGTCATTATTCTAGGGGGGATTTATGGAGGGTTTTTCACACCGACAGAAGCCGCTGTTGTAGCCGTAGTTTATGGACTGGTTGTTGGAATTATAATGAACCGCAGAGATACGTTCGGGAAATTGTATAGAATTTTTGTTGAAGCGGCAATTCAGACGGCAGTGGTAATGATCATTGTCAGTGCAGCATCGGTATTTGCCTATATTATTACAACCGAGCAAATTGCACGGGATATTTCAACTAGCATAATGGGATTGACGAGCAACCCGATCTTGATTTTGTTATTGATTAATATCTTGCTATTAATTGCGGGAGCGTTCATCGACGCAATTTCAGCTTATTACATTTTTGTTCCTATTCTCTTGCCGCTTATTATTTTCTTAGAAGTGGATCCGACAGTCTTTGGTGTTATTATGACGGTAAACTTGGCAATCGGACTGTTTACTCCTCCGGTAGGCCTGAATTTATATGTAGCAGCTGGGATTTCGAAAACAAATATAGTAGAGATTTCAAGAGGTGTTGTGCCTTTTGTAATCGCGGCAGTGATCGTATTGATGCTAGTCACCTATATCCCAGCCATCTCAACCTTTTTACCAGATTTACTAAATGTGAAATAGGGAGCTGAAGATAATTGAGAATGCAAAACGAAGTAGCGATTGTGACAGGGGCAGCAAGCGGTATCGGACAGGAAGTATCGGTGCAATTTGCGAAAGAAGGCGCAAAAGTGGTCTTAGTGGATTTGAATTCATGTGAAAAGACAATCGAACTGCTAGGTGAAGCGGATTATCTGGAATGTCTTGGGGATATTCGTGACCCTGATTTTGTAAAGGCGGTCGTAAACCGGACCATTGAAAAATTTGATGAAGTTCATGTTTTAGTGAATAACGCCGGTACTTGCAGTCGTTTGGATCTAGAGGACATGACACTGGAAATGTGGGAGCGGGATTTGGATACCAATTTGAAAGCGACATTCTTGTTCACGCAAGCCGTCATTTTCCCGCATATGAAAGAGGCAAGGTATGGCCGAATTGTCAATATTAGTTCTGTTTCAGGCCTCAATGGAGGTGTGGTATCCGGAGGAGACGAGAAAAACGGACGCTCTGGCCCGGCGTATGCGGCATCAAAAGGCGGCGTTATTGCGCTAACCAAATGGGTCGCCAAAGAAGTCGGCAAATACGGAATTACGTGCAATTCTGTAGCTCCAGGAGCAACAGCAACAGCGATTACTGCAGGGGTTCCCTATGATACGAGCAACCAAGTCATTGACCGGATGGGAGAGCCAAGTGATATAGCAAATGCTGTTCTTTATTTTGCATCCAAAGAAGCCAGTTACACAACTTCCCAGATTCTGAAGGTCGACGGAGGGGTTAGTATTGGATAATAGTCGAACTCAGACAGCATTTGATGACTCCACTCCCCAATTTGCTGGAGAGGAAGGAGGAGTCTTAGATCCTGCTCGCATCCAAGCGGTATACGATGGGCGATCTCACCGGATTGTAGGACGTTTGATGAAGGATGTTGACTTGTTCGGAGGAATCAAAGAAGTCTGCAAACATTTTAACGTAGAAGCGGCTCATTTTCAGTGTTTCGGTTCTTTGAAGTATGCGACGTTTGTCCAGATGGAGCGGGGAGATGTGGAAGGGACTGTACGGTACTCGGAGAAAATAAAGTCCAGCTCCGCGGTGGAATTGTTATCCGGGACGGGATTTGTGGGCTATGGCGAAGATGCAGAACTGGATGTCCATTTTCATGGCATGATGATTGATTGCGATCGCCAAATTAATGGAGGGCATTTTTTGGCGGATGAAAATCCGGTAGCTGTTACCATTGAGTACATCCTTTTTCCGTTAGATGGCGTCGAAATGCAGCGTGGAAAAGATCCTCATTGGGGATTGCCTGTTTTCCAGTTTACAAAAAGGAGTGAAGAGTAAATGGAAACTTTGGGACAATTAGCGTTAAAATCTGCGGATGCTTATCCCGGAAAAATAGCTGTAAAAGATGCAAGCCGTTCTTTTACGTACAGGGAGTTTATCGGGCGCGCTAAAGCATTGGCTGCCTACTTCAATGATTTAGGATTCAAGAAAGGTGATCGCATCGGCATTTTGATGTCAAACCGTTTGGAGCATATCGAGTTGGATATCGCTGTTGCATTAGCTGGAATGGTCAAAGTCCCCCTTAATTACCGCCTTCATCCCAAAGAACACCAGTACATGATTGACGATGCCGGTCTGAGCATTTTGATCGGCGAACAGTTGTTGATTGATGCCGTTGAAATGGAAGTGCCTGTGCTTTATATCGACCAACCTTACGAAACTGTGCTTGAACAATTTGAAGGGAAATCATTTTTTGAGAAGGTTGCAGAAGATGATTTATTTGCAATCATGTACACTTCGGGAACTACAGGAAATCCAAAAGGTGTGATGCTTTCCCATCGGAATATGATTGCCGGAGCCTTGTCTTTGGCGCAAGTGTGCGAAGTGGATTATGAAGATATTGTCGGACATGTTGCTCCGTTAACGCATGGTTCGAACTTTTTGAGCCATGTCTCCTGGCTGTATGGATTGACACAAATCGTCTACAGCAAATTCGAACCGGAAGAATTTTTAGATCATCTGGCAGCAGATAAAGTATCTATTTTGTTTTTAGTTCCAACGATGGTCAATCTGATGATTCAGCATCCAAGTTTTGATGCTTCTAAACTAGCTACTGTCAAATCGATCAATATGGCAGGATCGCCGATTGCCGCAAGTAAGTTGCAGGAGGCATTGGAGAAAGCCGGCAATATTTTCGTGGAGACCTATGGCCAAGTGGAAGCGCCAATGTGCATTACGATGATGCCGCGGAATGAAATACGCCATCGCTTAGATTCGTGCGGCCGGATTGGTGTATTTGTAGATGTGAAAATAGTGGATGACGAAAACAAGGAAGTCCCCCATGGCGAAGTCGGTGAAATCATTGCGAAAGGTTCGCTTGTCATGAAAGGTTACTGGAACAATAAAAAAGCGACCAATGAAACATTGCGAGACGGTTGGCTACATACAGGAGATTTAGGCTGGCGGGATGAACAAGGATTCGTCCATATTGTAGACCGCAAAAAAGATGTCATCATTTCCGGCGGCGTCAATATTTATCCACGGGAAGTGGAAGAGGTGCTAAACCTGCATAAAGGCGTTAAAGAAACATGCGTCATTGGCGTGCCAGACGATAAATGGGGAGAATGCGTAGTTGCATTTGTCGTGCCGAATGGAAAAGAAGATGTGACGGTAGAGCAGCTTATTGGGTTGTGCAAAGACAACTTGGCCAGCTTCAAAAAGCCTAAAGAAATTTTTCTTGTGGAAGAGCTGCCTAAAAGTTCTTACGGCAAAATCCTGAAAAGGGAAATGAAACAGCAACATGTGGAGGTGAGCAAATGACAAACGTATATATCCACGGGATCGGCATGACGAAATTCGGGAAGTTGGAATCTTCTTTGAAGGAGCTATTGCTGGAAGCCAGTACAGAAGCATTAAATGACGCGGGGCGTCCCAAAATTGATGCGGTATTCGTCGGTAATTTCATGGGAGGAAGCATTTCGAACCAAGAAATTTTAGGAGCCTTGATTGCCAATGATTTGGGCCTTGGCTATATCCCCTCCACAAAAGTAGAAGGGGCCTGTGCGTCGGGCGGAATTGCTTTCCGCCAAGGGATACTGGGAATCTTGAGCGGGGAATATGAAACGGTCCTGGTTGCCGGAGTGGAAAAAATGAAGCATGCCTCTACGCCGGACGTAACTCAGGCAATCAATTCCGCAATGGACACTAGTTCTACAGAAAAGCACGCAGGGCTGACATTTCCGGGATTTTTCGGTGTGTTAGCAAATCGCTACTTTTACGAAACAGGAGCTACGAAAGAGCATTTGGCTCGCGTGGCATTGAAAAATCGCGAGAATGGGGTGCGAAATCCGTTAGCTCAATTCCCGAAACCGACAAGCTTGGAAGAAATTTTAGCGGCTCGTATGATTACAGATCCACTCGGCTTGTTTGACTGTTCGCCAATGACTGATGGAGCTGCAGCAATTGTCATTTCCCGTAAAAAATCTCCCATCCATGTCCGCTCTTCCTCTCAAGTTTCAGGGCCTACGCAAATGCAGGACGCAGTGGACTTATTGTCCATACCGGCAATTGGAGAATCAGGGCGCCTTGCTTATGAGAAGGCAGGTTTAGGGCCGGAAGATATTGATGTCATAGAAATTCATGACTGCTTTTCCATGACGGAGATCATTGCTACAGAAGAACTTGGTTTCTTCAATCGTTTGGAAGGATGGAAGGCCGTTGAGGAAGGACGCACCAAAGTAACAGGTGATAAGCCGGTCAATACAAGCGGTGGGCTGTTATCGCGAGGCCATCCAATCGGAGCCACGGGCATTGCGCAACTCTACCAATTGGTGCGTCAACTGCGTGGCAATGCAGCCAATCAAGTGGCGAATAATCCTCGTTTAGCACTGGCACAGAATCTTGGTGGAACAGGATCTTATTCCACTGTCCACATTTTAGAGAGGGTGTAAGGAATATGAAAATCTACTCTTGTTGCGGCACGGACTCCATTACCAAAAAGTATGCCTGTTCGAAATGCAGCGAAAGCAAGCATGAGGAAAAAGAAGTATCAGATAAAGGGACTGTATACAGCTATACGAAAATTCATATTGCTCCAGCAGAATTTGCCGACATTGCCCCTTATAATGTGGTGTTGATCGATTTGGATGAAGCAAATGCAAAAGTTACGGCACGCATTCAAGAGGACGTCGAAATCGGGGATGCAGTCAAACTGAGCCGCATTGAAAACGGGGCCTATGTCTATGAAAAAATACAGAATACTTCAGCAGTAGTGTAAAGCAGAGAAGGCGTCTATTATAGACTGCCTTCTTTTTCTATAAAGTAAAGAGACTGTTGAATGCCGGTGAAAAAGTGAGGTATACTGAATTTTAAGAAAAATATAAAGCGCTTACATTTAGTCTGTCTTTAATCGTATTAAAGAAATTTTTTACGGTTAACATACCGGCCGTTCAATATTGGAGCTTAAAATTAAAAACTTATATTCAACGCCTCAAATAGCAGGGAGGACAAGAATGGGACGAAATTTTGCAGGAAGAACAGCGTTTGTAACAGGAGGAAGCCGAGGCATTGGCAGGAAGATTACAGAGCGTTTGGCGAGTAAAGGAGCCAATGTTGCCGTTAATCGATTCGACAAAAGCGTCTTGAAAGTCGACCTTACTTTTTCACTGTAGAAACAGCTGAAGCGTGCCTGCTTAAGGCGGTTCAATAGGTTGTTTTGATTTTCCAGCCAAAAAAGTTGGAGGGGATAAATGCTATAATAATGGAAACATCTTCAGTAAAACAAGAAAGGCAGTGGCTATCCATGAAAGCGGAATTGATGAAGAAAAGCACTGATCTTTTTGTGGAAAGGGGGTTTAGTGCGACATCCATCCAAGATATTGTTGATGCATTAGGCGTAACAAAAGGCTCTTTCTATTATCATTTCAAAAGCAAAGAAGCCTTATTAATGGATATACATCTTCGCTATATAGATGATTTACTTAAAAGACAACAGGATTTGCTGGCAACTGAACCAACAAACCGAGGGAAGCTGGTGAAAGTTGTAGAGCTGCTTATTCATGATATTGAAAATCAAGGGGCGATTGGCCAGGTGTATTACCGGGAAATCCGTCATTTGTCAGCAGAAAACGCAGCGACTATCCGAGCAAAACGCGGAGAGTTCCGAGAAAACATTGAACAGGTGATCGGGGACGGCATTAATTCCGGCGAATTTCGGAACAACTTGCAGCCAAAGATGATTACCTTTGCGATTCTTGGTGTCACTAACTGGAGCTACCAATGGTTCAATCCGGAAGGCACATTGTCTGTGGCCGAATTGGCAGATATGTATACAGATTTTATCCTGAACGGCATTCTAGCACATGAACATTAACTGAGGCAAAACCCGCCAAAGCATAAGAACTAGGGCTTTAACGGGTTTTTTTTATATTTTTTGAAGTTCTAAATCCAGCAGAAACCGCTTAAGCTCCATGCCTCCCCGATAACCGCTGATTGCTCCGCTTTTTCCGATTACGCGGTGGCAGGGCACTAAGATAAGAAGCGGATTGGCTCCGATGGCGCTGCCGACTGCCCGAGCTGCTGAAGGCCGGTTGATAAGTTCCGCAATTTCCGAATAAGATATTGTTTTTCCGTAAGGAATCTTCTGCAAAACTTGCCAAATTTCTTCTTGGAAAGGAGTTCCTTTAATATCGATAGGCAAAGAGAAAGTCTGTGTAGAACCGTTTAAATAATTAGCCAACTCCTGAATATAAGGTGCTAACGCCTCAGTGTTTTCCACTAAGCCGGCATCAGGGTAGCGTTTCGCAAAATAGGCTTCAAACTCTTCGAAGGAACTGCCGGGAGAGCCGATATAGCAAAGCCCTTTTTCTGTTTTAGCCACATAAAGAGTCCATTGTCCGTTCTCCAAAACCGTCCACTCAATTATTTTTTTGTTTTGATCCACTCTAATTCACTCCTTTTCGGAATTGGGCCGGCGTTTGGCCGGTCTTCTTTTTAAATAACGTAATAAAATAAGGGGTGTTCGAAAATCCGGCAGCTCTGCCGATTTCAGTGACTGAACGACTAGTTGATGTAAGCTCTTGTGCGGCTTTTTCTAAACGTTTTTGTTGAAGATAAACCAAAGGTGATATTCCTGTAACTTTTTTGAATGATCGCTGCAGATGATAAGGGCTGCTATGAGTCGTTTCTGCAAGTGAGCTAAGCGTTACTTCTTCGGTAAAATGGACATCTATCCATTCAGAGATTTGTTGAACCCATTCTTCCATCGGAAGTTTTAATCCGTCCGGTTTGCAGCGTTTACAAGGTCGGTATCCCTGTTCAAGCGCGATAAAAGCGTTCTTGAAAATCTGAACATTTTCTTTGTTGGGCAGACGGGACTTGCATGAAGGACGGCAAAAAACGCCGGTTGTTTGGACACCGTAAAAAAAGCGGTCATCAAATTCTGGATCGTTTTCCTTAATAGCTTGCCAATAAACTGCAGGAATTGAAGAAGTGTTTTTTGCCTGCATTTCCTCACCGCCTTTATTTACAGTATACACCCAAAGCCTGGTCTATTAATGTTTCAGGAATGAAAAAGCAAGATAACAAAACTCTGTTCCATTAACCTGGCACCTTTTCGTTTTATCGATTTTTAAAAGGGAATAAAATAATAACGAAATCAATTTTGAAAAGAGAGTGGATACTATGATTAATTCGTTAGGTGAACTGATTGAGGAAAAAGGTTATAGAGATAAGCGCTCTATACCGTGGAATACTATATGCAAGGAAGAGAAATTAACGGAAACATTTTTAAGAGAGAACAGCGATCAGGTAAACTGGAAACTAGTTTCTGAATTTCAAGAACTGTCCGAAGAATTTATCCGAGAATTTAGTGGGCGCCTGTTTTGGGAAAGTGTTATAAAACATCAAAAAGTATCAGAGAGATTTATTGAAGAATTTGCGGCGGAAGAAAAATGGCTAATCAATTGGGACAAGCTGAGCAAGCGCCAGCAAAGTTTCTATGAAAAAGAGGGCAAACCGTTTGATGAACAAGAATACTGGACAATCGTGTCGATGAAACAAGAGCTGGCTAACGGCAAAGGATTGTCTCCTGCTTTTATCGAACGGCACCAGGAGAAATTGTCGTGGAGCTGCCTGTCGCTCTGCCAGAATTTGCCCATGCAATTGATTAGCCGCCATCAGCAAAAAGTGGATTGGCATGTGATTACCCGAGTGCAAGTGCTGTCAGAAAAATTTATCGAAAAACATCGGGGAAAAGTAGAATGGGCAACCATTTCCTTCCATCAACAGCTATCAGAACGCTTCATCAACAAGCACCAAGAGAAAATGAGTTTCATCTCAGCAGAACAGAAACGCTCAGAAGCTTTTTTATATACGCATTTGGATAAGATGGACGCCGCTTCTATTATCGAAAACCAAAACTTGTGCACTGTAAAAAAGTATGCGGAAATGGATGTTTATGTAATAGCAAAAAATAGGCGGAAAAAATACATCATTCAGTTCCATAACCCAGCAGACACTCATGAATTCCATAAAGTGGGAGAAGAAGAGCTGTTTGAGTACTTGGCGGAAAACGATATGTTTGAAGTTATTGAAAAGGACTTCCCTGAACTTACTCTTGCAGAAAGCGAAGGGTAAAAATAAGGACACTCCAGTTCTCTGCTTAAAAGATAATGTTGGAGGCACTAATGGCTTGAAATTTCTTTATCTGTGGCCATTCTTTCGGCAAAGCTGATTTGGAAGTAAGGGGATTGCTCTTCTTTAAAATAGAAGTCTTTTCGATATTTAAAGCCAATCAAATCCGTACTAGTTTTTCATTGTTGGATTTTGTCATTTTGTTCACTTGCTCTTCACATTTTGATAATCAGCATGGCTATATGATTTACAAATCTTCCACGAAGAGTATAATTACAAGTGGAATGAGGCATCAATCTAAAGTTTTTATTGAACTCAAGATGATCCAAACCTTTTAATGAAAAGCTAGCAGTTTTCTCATCATTGGAAGCAGCATGTTTCCTCGAGTTAACGAAGTAGGTGGTTAATATATGGATAAGCAAGAAACAGTTGTTGAACATTTAGCGGAGTTGAGGAAACGGCTAATTATTATTGTCGTAGCTTTTGCAATCTCTTTGGGAATTGGTTTTGCAACTGCTGAAAGAACTTTACAGTTTATTAAAATGCAGCCGACTGCTGCCCATGTAGAATGGAACGTATTTGCTTATACAGACGGAATCATGATTTACTTGAAATGTGCGTTGCTGTTGGCGCTGCTGATTACATTGCCGATTGCATTGTATCAAATTTGGCAATTTGTAAAGCCAGGTTTATCCCAACAAGAAGCAAAAGGCACATTCTTTTTTATACCAGCTTCTTGCCTGCTGTTCGCGGCCGGTGTTAGCTTTAGTTATTTCATTTTGTTTCCACTAATGCTAAATTTCATGTCCGGCATTAACCAATCTATTGGTGCGACGGAAACATATGGAATGAGCCAATACTTTACGTTTATGTTCAACCTAATTATTCCTGTCGGCATTGTGTTTGAAATGCCGGTCGTCATCATGTTCTTGACGAAATTAGGAATTGTCACTCCTTTTACTTTGCGTAAAATGCGTAAAGTAGCGTATTTTGTACTGGTTGTAGTGGGCGTTCTTATTTCACCGCCAGATTTCATTTCAGATATATTGATCATCATTCCGCTATTCATCTTGTTTGAAATCAGTATTTTTGTTTCCAGTTGGACATATAGACGGAAACTCAAACATTACGAAGAGCTTGCTAAATAATACTCGACCCTTAGGAGGGAAATTCATGCAAAACATTGGTGTACCAGGTCTGATCTTAATTCTTATCATTGCTTTGGTTATTTTTGGACCAGCTAAATTGCCGCAACTAGGAAGAGCTGCCGGACAAACGTTAAGAGAGTTCAAAAACTCAACAAAAGGCATTATGGACGATGTAACAGATGAAGTTAAGACAGATGAAAAAAAAGATAAAATCGAAAAATAAATCCTGAAACATAACCGCCTTTCGCATCTGCGAAAGGCGGTTATTCTTTCAATTGGCGCATAACACGTTATAATAGAAGAAAAAAATGAAAGTTGGGCGATTAATGGCGTTTACTGATTTGTCGATAGCGAAAGATGCGAAGATTTTGCCGATACAGACTATTGGAAACCGAGCGGGAATTCCAGAAGATGCTTTAGAGTTATACGGGAAATACAAAGCGAAGATTAATGTAGAGTTATTGCCGGCGGCCGAAAAGCTTGGGAAAGTAGTGCTTGTTACGGCAATTAGCCCAACTCCTGCAGGAGAAGGGAAATCGACGGTAACAGTAGGGCTGGCTGATGCATTTAATCAGCTAGGCGAATCAGTCATTGTGGCATTGCGGGAACCTTCTTTAGGACCAGTCATGGGTGTTAAAGGAGGCGCGACTGGCGGCGGTTTTGCCCAAGTCTTACCGATGGAAGACATTAACCTTCACTTTACTGGCGATATTCATGCTATTACATCAGCCAATAATGCATTGGCTGCATTTATCGATAATCAGTTGCACCAAGGAAATCCGCTGAATTTAGATCCGCGTCGGATTACATGGAAACGCGCTTTGGATATGAATGACCGTGCACTTCGCCAAGTAACAATAGGCCTTGGCGGTCCTGCCCAAGGCATTCCAAGACAAGACGGATTTGATATAACTGTCGCTTCTGAAATCATGGCAGTTTTATGTTTAGCCACTTCAATGGAAGACTTGAAAGAACGGCTTGCACAAATGGTCATAGGCTATACTTACGATAAAGAACCTGTTCTTGTACGTGATTTAGGCGTGGCTGGAGCGCTTGCATTGCTGCTAAAAGATGCTTTTAAACCAAATCTAGTGCAGACGATCGAAGGTACGCCGGCAATTATCCATGGCGGGCCGTTCGCCAATATTGCGCATGGCTGCAATTCACTGATGGCGACGAATACCGCACGTCAGCTTTCAGATGTGGTCGTAACCGAAGCAGGCTTTGGTGCTGATTTGGGAGCAGAAAAGTTTATGCATATTAAATCGAGAAAAGGCGGCTTCCATCCTGATGCTGTTGTAATCGTTGCGACAGTCCGTGCTTTGAAGATGCATGGTGGCGTTGATAAAACGTTGCTTGGAGAAGCAAACAGCGATGCAGTTCGTCGCGGAATGGTCAATTTGGCAAAGCATGTTGATACAATCCGCCAATTTGGCGTAGAGCCGGTTGTGGCATTGAACCGTTTTGTCACTGACACAGCTGAAGAAATTGCGGAAATCATGGACTGGGCAAAAGGCCAAGGTGTGGCAATCGCCCTGACAAATGTGTGGGAACAAGGCGGAAAAGGCGGCCTGGAGCTGGCGAAACTTGTTAAAGCCGAACTGGAAAGACCGACAGACTTTGCCTTCCTTTATGAGGAAACTGATTCGGTAGAAGAAAAACTGCGCGCAATTGTCCAAAAAGTATATGGCGGTGCCGATGTTCTTTTGTCCGATAAAGCGCAAAAACAATTAGTGGATATAAAAAAATACGGGTGGGATGAATTGCCGATCTGTATGGCAAAAACGCAATACTCCTTATCCGACCAGCCGAAATTGCTAGGGCGTCCGGAAGGCTTTACCATTACCATCCGGGAGATTATGCCGAAGCTTGGCGCGGGCTTTTTAGTTTGTTTGACAGGCGACATCATGACGATGCCGGGCTTGCCGAAACAGCCGGCAGCTTTAAAGATGGATGTTGGAGCAGACGGAGAAGCCATCGGATTATTTTAACAACAAAAAGCCCAAAAGCGCTGCTGCTTTTGGGCTTTTTGTTGAAAGGGGGATATATGGATATAAACCATCACGTAACTGTCATTGATTTTATAGAAAAGGGGCATTCGCTTTATGTGCAAGTGGAAGTGTTTGATGGAGAAACAAACAAGCATTTTCGGGAGGAAGTACGTTTTTTGGATGATTTGCTTTACGGCGAATTGGTGCATCCGACAAAATCGCCATTATCCCAACCCTGTCGTACAGTGACGGTTGAATATTTGAGAAACCACTTTGGGCGCTAGGCCAAAGTGGTTTTTTGCAGTTCATTCAAATGCTTTTTGGGTTGTTGATAAAAAGAGATTGACGTCTTCTTGGGTAGTATCAAAAGATGTGACAAGACGGATTTCGTTTTTTTCAATATTCCAGATGGCAAAACCATAGGATTTCTGTAATTGGTGGATATGCTCAACTGGAATGCTCGCGAAGACAGCATTGGATTGAACGGGCTGAGTGAGAGCGATGCCGGGGATTTTCTGCAATCCTTCAGCAAGTTGAAGAGCCATGTTGTTTGCGTGAATGGCGTTTTCAAGCCATAGATTATCAGAAAACAAGGATTCGAATTGAACAGAGATAAAACGCATTTTAGAGCCTAGTTGCATACTTTGTTTGCGGATGTACTTTAACTCTGGCGCAAGTTCTTTTCTTAAGCAGACTACGGCTTCGCCAATCATCATGCCGTTTTTAGTGCCGCCAAACGACAGCATATCAATGCCGGCATCTGTTGTCATTTCTTTCAAGCTGCATCCGAGAAAAGCAGCCGCATTGCTGATCCGTGCACCATCCATATGAACCAATAAGCCGTTGGCATGGGCAAACGAAGTTAATTGCTTTATCTCATCAATTGTATAGACCGTGCCAAGTTCCGTGCACTGGGAGATGGAGATGGCTTTAGGCTGGCTGCGATGCTGGGAACCGATATGCACCAATTGCTGCTCAATTTGCGAAACAGTCAATTTCCCATCTTCTGTCGGTACGGTCAAGAGCTTTCCGCCGATAAAGCCTTCTGCAGCACCGCCTTCATCTGCATGAATATGGGCGCCTTCTGTGCAAATGATCGCTTGATGAGAACGGACCATCGCTTTTAAGGCGATAACGTTAGCTCCCGTTCCGTTGAAGACAAAAAGCACATCACTGTCTTCTCCAAAATGTTCACGGAATTTGATGGCAACGTTTGAAGTAAAAGAATCATCGCCATACGCTGGCGCATGCCCGTCGTTAGCTTTTGAAATTGCTTCTAAAATTAAGGGGTGAATACCGGAATTGTTATCGCTCGCAAACATTTTTTTCGTCATAAAACTCGCCTCCTTTGTTCAGTGTAATGTACTTTCCCATTGGAGGACAGCAGCTGAAGGAAATATATTATGAAGTGATTTCAAGATGGCTTTTACTGAATAATCTATAAAAAATTACTATTGTTAATAAAAATACAGAAATTTTGTGTTATTATAAATTTTATTAAAAGGAGGATGAAATATGGAAAACGCAAAGAAGCAAGGAACGTTTATACGCATCTTAAATGGAATAGAGCGGATTGGCAATAAATTGCCGGACCCATTTATGTTATTTGTTTATTTAGCAGTTCTGGTCATGATTGCATCGTTTATTTTCTCTCAATTTAATGCAGCGGTCATTCATCCGGGGACAGGGGAGAACTTGGCCATCCAAAACCTGTTATCAGGAGCTGGGCTCCAATTTATTTTAACATCAATGCTTGAGAACTTTACTGGCTTTGCGCCGCTTGGGCTTGTGCTTGCAATGATGCTTGGTATCGGGCTTGCCGACAAAGTAGGCCTTCTTGAAACGGCGATTAAGAAATCGGTATTGAAAGCGCCAAAAGCTATTATTACCTATGCAATTGTTTTTGTAGGAATCATGGGTAACATTGCTTCTGATGCTGCCACCATCTTGATTCCTCCTTTAGCCGCAATGGTTTTCTATCGAATCGGGCGCCATCCTTTAGCAGGCTTGGCAGCTGGATTTGCAAGTGCAGGCGCTGGATTTACAGCCAACTTGTTGATTGTAGGAACAGATGCGCTTTTGTCCGGCATTTCAACGGAAGCCGCAAAGATCTTAGATCCCTCAATTGTCGTAACGCCGGTTGATAACTGGTATTTTAATATCGTTTCTGTTTTTGTCCTAACTCTTGTAGGCGGACTTATAACAGAAAAAATTATTGAACCAAAACTTGGTACATATAAAGGGGAAGCTGTTGAAGCAGACATTGGAGAAGAACATCCGAAAGCTTCTAAAGGGCTTCGCAACGCAGCAATTGCGGGACTTTTATATCTAGGCGTCCTCCTTGCGCTTATCCTTCTTCCAGATTCACCGCTGCGCAATGAAGAGGGTGGCATGATTCCATCTCCGTTCCTAAGCGGCATTGTCCCTATCATATTGATTTTCTTCTTGGTTTTAGGCGTTGCTTACGGAAAAACTACGGGCGCCATCAAGCAAATAAGTGACATATCAAAATATATGACAGAATCCATCAAAGACCTGGCCGGCTATATTGTCCTTATTTTCGCAGCTGCCCAGTTTATCGCTTATTTCACTTGGTCCAATATTGGAACTTGGATTGCAGTAAACGGCGCAGAATTTTTGACAAGCATAAACTTAACAGGCATAACGGTAATTATTGGATATAGTGTTTTTACTGCTTTGCTAAACTTCTTAATCACATCCGGTTCTGCGAAATGGGCACTGGAAGCTCCTGTATTTGTACCGCTGTTTATGCAACTAGGTTACCACCCGGCATTTACTCAAGTCGCTTATCGGGTAGCCGATTCATCAACAAACATCATAACGCCGTTAAACCCTTATTTCATCGTGGTTTTATCCTTCATGCGTCAATATGATCCAAAAGCGGGGCTTGGCACGCTGATTTCACTGATGATTCCGTATTCGGTTATCTTCTTTATCACTTGGATCATCTTAATCTTAATTTTCTTCTATGCAGGAATTCCGTTTGGACCGGGAATTACACCATATCTATAAGAGAAAGAAGGAGAGTAAATGGCTACGGATTTACAACAAGCAGTTGAAGAGCTGCGTCCTCAACTTCAGACATGGAGACGCGATTTTCACAAGTATGCAGAGTCAGGATTCTTAGAAATGCGGACAGCTTCTATTGTTGCAGCGTATTTGGAAAAACTGGGCTATAAAGTAAAAGCGGGCAGTGAAGTGATGAAGGCGGAAGAGCGTATGGGGGTTCCGGATGAAGAGGTGCTGATAAAGCACGAGAAATGGGCAAAAGAAAACGGTGCAGATGAAAAATGGCTGCAGAAATTGACGGGTGGAATGACGGGTGTTGTTGGGATTCTTGAGACAGGAAAACCTGGCCCAGTCATTGCATTTCGTGTAGATATGGATGCCCTTGATATTCAGGAGGAACTTAGTGAAGATCATATTCCGTTTGCAGAAGGGTTTGCCTCAGTCAATGCAAACATGATGCATGCATGCGGCCATGATGGCCATACCGCTATGGGCCTTGGCCTAGCTTCCCTTCTTATTCAGCAAAAAGACCGTTTTAAGGGAACCTTCAAACTGATCTTCCAACCGGCAGAAGAAGGGACGCGCGGAGCCAAGTCGATGACGGAAGCGGGCATTGTCGATGATGTAGATTATTTTGTCGCTACCCATTTGGGCACAGGCGTTCCGGCAGGTGAAATTGTCGCGGGCAACGCAGGGTTTTTGGCTACGACGAAAATGGATGTAGTATTCAAAGGGAAAGCTTCTCACGCAGGAGGGCGACCGCATGAAGGGAAAAATGCCTTGATGGCCGCATCTACGGCAGTACTTGGCTTGTACGGGATTCCACGCCATGCCGATGGCGCTTCTAGAGTGAATGTCGGGGTCCTCCAAGCTGGGAGCGGGCGCAACATCATTCCTTCCCAGGCTCTTTTGAAGATTGAGACACGAGGCGAAACTTCCGAAATCAATGATTATATACGGGAGCAAGCATTGAATGTTTTGAACGGAGCCGCGACGATGTATGATACCGAAGTGGCAGTGAACATTGTCGGCGAAGCACGGAGCAGTATGCCAAGCCCGGAATTGGTTGAAATTGTGGCAAAAGCGGCAGGACAATCGCCGTTTGTCGAGAAGGTTACCAAGTTAAGCACCGATGCGGCCGGTTCTGAAGACGCCACTTATTTTATGGAACGGGTAAAAGAAAAAGGTGGTCTCGCTACATACATTATTGTAGGAACACCACTTGCTGCGGGGCATCATAACGAACGGTTCGACTATGACGAAGAGGTATTGCCAACAGGAGTAGACGTGCTAGCCCGAATTGCAGCTTCTCTTGCAACACAATGAAATCAATAAAGCCCGCTAAGAGACTGTGCTTCTCTTAGCGGGCTTGTTTTAATTTTTAATAGCAGATGGTTTTATATCTGCTGGGATTGGACAGACATAAGGGTTTTTTTCCCGTTTCTTTTCATGTTCCTCTTTGATTGCTTTTAACTCATCTGTGTTCTCAAGCAAATAGATTGCTGTCAGCGCCATTGCTGTCCCGGCACGAAGCATTCCGGAATGGGCAAACGGCGTAATGCCTTGTGTAACCATTTGCCAGGTGTGAAGAGGGGTCCCAATCGCCGCTGTTGCCGTCGTACATTGAGCAGTCGGTACAAGCCAGCTTACATCTGAAACATCGGTCGATCCGGAAAGGACTTCATCAGACGGAATGTATTCCGAAACGTCGTCGTATAAATACTTCCCTTCAAATTCAGTTCCGTCACCGGTATAGCCAAAACCTTTAAGTACTTCAACGGCACTTTTTTGTTCACCTTCGTTCAATGATTCCCAAATGGCTTTTGCAAATTGTTGATCTTCTTCACTCGCTGATCCCGCACCTGTCTCCACAAGGTATTGATGGAGTATTCTTTCCAATGCCCGGTTCGGCTCATAATTCGAACACGCTTTGTCGAATTTGACCGTCAACTTTGTCTCGGTCATAAGCGCAGCGCCTTCTGCGACTTTGCAAACGCGTTTATAGATTTCGTCTACCTGCTCAACTTTTGGCGCCCGGATCAAATAAAGGACTTCTGCGTCTGCTTGGACAACATTTGGCGAATAACCGCCTGTATTGGTGACGGCGTAGTGCATGCGGGCATCTGCAGGAACATGTTCCCGCAGGTAGTTGACGCCGACATTCATCAGTTCAACAGCATCCAATGCGCTTCGCCCGAGGTGAGGGGAATTTGCAGCATGGGAGGTAATGCCTTTGAATTGAAAATATACTTGATAATTGGCAAGTGTGCTGAGGTGCATAATGCTGTTCACTGGCGAAGGATGCCAAGACAGCGCTACGTCAAGATGGTCAAACACGCCTTCTCTTGCCATAAAGGTTTTCCCTGAACCGCCTTCTTCGCCAGGGCAGCCGAAAAACTGGACTGTCCCAGGCAAGTTGTGTTCTTCCATATATGCTTTTACAGCAAAAGCGGAAGAAAGGGCGCCTGTGCCGAGCAAGTTGTGGCCGCATCCGTGGCCAATCCCGCCTTCGACAATCGGTTTCTGCTCGGCAATATTAGCTTCTTGGCTCAAGCCGGATAAGGCGTCGAATTCACCTAGAAAACCGATATACGGTGCTCCTTCTCCAAAGGTGCCGACAAAAGCGGTTTCGATACCCGCTACATTTCGCTCAACTGCAAATCCTGCCTCCTCCAGTGCATTCGCCAGAAAAGCTGCCGATGCGTGTTCCTGAAAACGGGTTTCCGGATGGTTCCAAACATAGGAACTGATTTCTTCAAAAAGGCCTCTTTGTTTATTCATGTAATCAGTTACAAATGATTTAGTACTTGTCATTTAATAGCCACTCCTTTAAAAAGTATTATCTTCATTGTACCTGAATTTGAGTGAATTGATAAAAATTTCTGAAAATAAGGCGGGTTGTAGACGAAAAATGTTAGAATGGCCGTAACAGCTGCAATACTAGTCAGAAAAGAACGTAAAGAACGATGTGATCAGACGAACGTCTGCTTTTTCATCACGGCTTGAAAATAGATATACGTTAAGAAAGGGGCGGAATGATGAAGTTCCAGTCAACGGAAAATGATCGAATCTCTTTAGTGATAAGCATTTATCAAGGCGGTTTTGGCATGGTTAAAGAATTGCGTCAAATTACAACTGAGGAAGAAATAAGCGAAATTCACTTTACGGGTATAGCAAGAAACATAGAAGCATCTTCTGTTTTAGTGAAAGGATTCAATGTGCTTGAACAAAGTTATGCTGACGGTGCAATGAGCAAGAATACATTACTCGAAAAATACATTGGGCGTGAAGTAATAGTTCGTAACCAAGATACTGGGGAAGCAATGCAAATCCGCTTGCTGAGCGCTGTGGATGGTCTGATCGGAGAGCGGCCAGATACAAAAGAAATTATCATTGACCCGGCAGGAGAACTGATATTGCCGCCAATGCCGAAAGGACTTCTGGAAAAGCCGATGCTCGTTTGGCAAATGGCTCCTGGCGAGTTGGATCAGCATATCAGCGTGTCCTATATTGTACAAGGCATCGAATGGCGGACGAATTATATAGTGGAAATACAAGGAACCGCGCTATTCCTTACTGGATGGATGGAAATTCGCAATAATACAGGGATTGATTATGAAAATCCGGCAATAAAGCTGATAGCAGGAGAGGTGTACCGTCAACCGAAAACCATAGATTTTTCATTTGAACCGAAAATACACGAAAGTTCAATGAGTTCTTCCCAATTCGAGCAAGCTGATTTTGAAGACCATCCCAGCTACAAACTAGATCGGCCTATTTCACTATTAGATGGCCAGACAAAACAAATCAAGTTCCTGGAAGCGCATATAGAATCGTTTCGGACAATCTATGAAGTAGATAACTGGAGCGAGCGGGCACGCGTGAAAATAGAGTATGACAATAAAAAATCGAACGGCCTCGGCATTTCTTTGCCAAGAGGTGCAGTGAAAATTTTTCGCCACGACAAGAATAAGGAATTGGAATTTGTCGGAGAAAATGAAGTTGAATCTTCAATGGAAGAGGACATCGTTTCAGTCCTTGTAGGAGAAGCATTCGCTATTTCTTGTAGAAGCCATGAGAAAAAGCGGTGGCTACAAGAAGGGGTGGAATATGTAACGTATGGTTATGATTTGATGAACAATAAGCAGGAAAATGTCCGCATCCACATTAGCCATACTATACATGAGCCGATTTGGATAATGGAATCATCCACACATGATTACGAGATCAAAAATGCCGGCCATGTAAAATTCATTGTGCGTACAGCAGCGAAAAAAGCGACGGCGGTTGAATTTACTTACCGTGTGGATAAAAGATGAAGAGTAGATAGCTGTTTAAATTTTTCGGTTTTGAATGGGAAATGGTTCAAAAACCTACAAGATATCCGATCAATCTTCTAATTGAATTTCAGGTTTATACTAAGAGAAAAAGATTCCAGATACTTTTCAAGCTTTTTGGACAATCGAATAAAATAGCACCTCGAAAAGAGGTGCTGTTTGTTCTCCAACAACCAAATTAGTGTTTTTATTTTAACAATTAGTAATTGAACGGCATCCACATTTTCTAAACTCCTTTTTATTTAACCGGAAAAGCCATTACTTCCTCGTCTTCGCCGAAAACTTCGCCAGTTGGACGGAAACCGGAACGCAGATAAAGGGTACGGGCGGCATTATTGTCTTTATGGACGGTCAATCTGATTTCCCGGCATTCCGTGAAGCGGTCTGTAATCCAGCGCATCATCTTTTCTAGAGCAGCTTTGCCATATCCTTTTCCTTGATGTTTCTCATCGATCAGAAAGCCGTTGATCCAGTACATATCGCTTGTTCCTTGCTCATATGCGTGCATGATAAAACCGATCATTTGCTCGTTTTCATAAATGGCAAAAGGCAAATAAGTAACGTGGTCGCCATCTGGTTTAATGGCGATTTTCGCAAGGGATACCGCAACAGCCGGAGTAAAGCTGCGCTGGTCCTCTTTGACCTGAAGCGCCATGGCTTGTTCCCAATTCTTTCGGGTAACAGGCTGTATATGAACGTTCATTCTAACACCTCTTTCCAGTCAGTAAAGTAAAAGTTCGGTACTCTATGGAAAATTCCTTTTCTTTTTAAAAAAATAAAGCATGTTTACTTTTGGGAGGAGAGGAAAGAGTAATACAAAAATGTAAGCGCAAAGAGGAGTGGGAAAGTGGAACTTTTGAAAGTGAATGGGCAGGTTAATGTGAAAAAATTGGCGATCAATGTTTTGGTTCCTGTTGTCGGTGGGTCAATTGTTGGAGCCCTTGCTAACCGTGATTCGCAAGAAAAATACGCTAAACTCAAGAAGCCCTCATTCTCTCCGCCGCCGTGGGTTTTTCCGACAGTTTGGACTACGTTGTATGCAATGGTGGGAATCGCGAAATACCGGGCAGATGAAAAAGCGCAGCTTCATGATAACCGTGTTAAAACGAACATATCCTATGATGTACAGCTGGGCTTAAACTTTCTATGGTCCTTCTTGTTTTTCAAATGGGGACTCCGCGGCACCGCACTGGTTGAAATGGCCTTTTTGCTTGCTGCGGTGACTTTTACAGCATATGAGTTCAATAAACATGATAAAATCGCCGGAGCGCTCATGGTCCCTTACATTGGCTGGGTAGCTTTTGCTTTAGGCTTGAACTACTCTATCGTTAAACTGAATGCACAATAAATTAGGAGGGCATTGCCTTCTGAGCTTGTAGACAAAAGAATAGTTATTGTTTAAAGGAATAAATACACACATTTGATTAGAGCCTTATCGGCACCTCCGCTCCAGGGGGACGCTTTCCGCGGGCTCGCGCCAAACTAACTCGGGCAAGCCCGAGTGGATTTCGGCGCTTCGCTGTCCCGCAGGAAAGACGTTGGCCGATAGCAGTGAGGCCATGTCTTTGCGACGAAGCTAGCGAAGCGATGCAGGAGCACATCTTTGCCCTTCGCCGCCTTCCACTCCGGTGCCTGAAGCAAGAAGGCACGACAGGGCATCTTGCGCCTACCTTTGCTGAATCCCGGAACTTGAATGGAGGAAGTGGCCGGTCCGGTTGGTTTGATGCTTTCCTTTTCATCAATTATAAACTTTGTTTACAGTTTAGGAGGGCATAGCCCTCATTTTTTATTTTTGGGCTGAAGCTTTTTCAGTTCTTTGTTAAACTAGTCGTATTAAGGAAAAGTATTTTTCCAGGCAGAAAAGAGGTTGGATAGATGTTTAAGAAAATGGCTTCAGATGCTTTAGGATTATCGGATATAGGAAAAATCATTGATCCGCAGGATTACGATAAAACAGACGCTGATGATTATGTGATGAATGAGGACGGCGAAAAAATTTACTTTTTGATCAAAACCCGTGCAGATGAATATTGTTTTACGAATTTGGCATTGATCCATGTTGACGGTGACAGCGCTTTGTCCTCCAAACGGACATTGCGCCGCTATCCATATTCACAGTATGCTATTTCAGAAGTGATTCTTGAAACAGCAGGGAAAATCGATTTGGACGTAGAAATTGGCTTCCGTTTAGGTGCTGCAGCTTTCAAGATCGATGTTCAAAAAAACCAGATTGAGAAATTGAAGGATTTGTACAAAACGTTGTTGCGCATTGCTGAGATGACTTACGAAAATGCCATTATGATCGATATGGCAAGCCAAAGCTTGGACAAAGCGGTGACAGTGCTGCAAAACTCCCGTCCATCGAACGTTGAACTGGATGTCCAGTACTCCAAGCTGACCGATTTTGGCTTTACCTGGTTAAGTTCCGTCCGCAATCAATACCACGTAAAAGATTTCGGAGATGTTTTTGAAAAGTACATTAACAATTAAGTGAATAAATAAGAACTGGCATGCCTAAACGCGCATGGCAGTTTTTTTAAATGAACTGTGAGGCTGATAAGGACAGCAGTGTAGCCTTACTTTCCTTGCCAACAAAAAGTTAATATTTTTACAGTCCGGGTATCAATACGGTAACAACAATTTATACGGCGATTAAAACCGTACAAAGGAGAGTGCAAAATGGCGATTAAAGTGGCAGCTATTATAGGTAGTGTAAGGAAGGACTCGAATAACTTGAAGCTGGTGGAATACATGAAATCACGCTACGCGGACCAAATGGATATTGAGCCTATTCTGATCAACGACCTTCCGATGTACAACCCTGATACAGAGGAAAATGCGCCACAAGAAGTGATTGATTTTAGAAACAAGATCAAACAAGCTGATGCGGTTTTATTTGCAGTAGCGGAATATAATTTTTCGATACCCGGATCCTTGAAAAATGCCATTGACTGGCTGTCGCGCGGCGGTTTTGTGTTGCGGGAGAAACCAGCATTTATCGTCGGGTCTTCCATGGGAGTGCTCGGCAGTGTTCGTGCCCAAATTCACTTAAGGGAAATTTTGTCGAACCCATCACTCTCGCCGTGGCTGCTTCCAAACAATGAAGTATACATCGGTTCAGTCCATCAAAAATTGAACGAGCAAAACGAAATGGTTGATTCTGGAACCAGAGGGTTTTTGGATCAAGTAGTCGAAAATTTTCTATCTTTTTATAAGAGAATGGCCTAACTGCGAAATACCGCAAAAGCTTTGCAGCTTTTACGGTATTTTTTTTATTACTAAAAAAAAGTTAACTGATATATTGCATTTAGGTTAATGCCAATAAACCTTGGGAAATACAGGTTTTTGCTTGCAAATGGCGCTAAGACGCTAAAAAATGCCCATTATTTTTTTGGTTTTGATAAATAAAAGCAGTGCTATTTTCTTTGGAAAAGGCTACAATTAAGCTTGCGTGTATCAAGAAAGATGGACTCAAGTTTACTGTTTGTCTTTTGCGAGCAGCTTTTTGGTGAATTGTATCAGGAGGGAAAAACATGTTAAAAGAGATTTTTATCGGATTGTCTACAAATCAAATGTTGACAGCTGCGGCAAAAAAATACGGCTTAAAGCTTGGAGCCCAAAATGTTGTGGCAGGAACAAATGTTGAAGAGACGATTAAAAGCATACGGGAATTAAATGCACTAGGCATCAGTTGCACAGTCGATAACCTTGGTGAATTTGTTTTTGAAAGAGAAGAAGCTTTAAAAGCGAAAGACAGCATTTTAGAAGTAATTGAGGCCATCCATGAGAACGGGGTAGACGCTCACATCTCACTAAAACCTACACAAATCGGTTTAGATATTGATTATGATTTTTGCTATGAGAATTTGAAGGAAATTGTGGCTGCTGCAAGCAAGTATGACATGCACATTAACCTTGATATGGAAGATTATGGCCATGTTCAGCCTTCATATGATCTGCTGGAAACCCTTTTGGAAGAGTACAGCAACGTTGGAACAGTAATTCAATCTTATTTCTATCGTGCACAAGAAGATATTGAAAAACATAAAGATTTGCGTTTGCGTATTGTAAAAGGAGCTTATAAAGAGCCGGTTGAATATGCTTACCAAACACGTGAAGAAATTGATGCGAACTTCGTCCAGTTGATTGAATATCATTTGCTGAACGGGAAGTTCACTTCAATTGCAACCCACGACCACAATATCATTAACCACGTGATTGATTTTGTAGAAGAGCACAACATCTCACGCGAGAAATTCGAGTTCCAAATGCTTTACGGTTTCCGTAAAGACATGCAAGTGGATTTGGCAAAACGCGGCTATAAGTTCTGCACATATGTGCCATTTGGCGACGATTGGTACGGCTATTTCATGCGCCGGCTAGCAGAACGTCCGCAAAACTTGAACCTAGTTATAAAACAAGTGTTCAACAAACGTACTAACACGGCAATTGGCCTTTTTGCAGGCGCCTATGCGCTTGGCCGCCTGACAGCTAAGAAAAAATAACCGTCAAAAAGCGGCTCACCGGAATATTGGTGAGCCGCTTTTTTATTCGTCCGCTAACTTTCTCTTGCTGAAAATGAAAAAGTAATAGGCCGAAGAAATGATATACAGGCAGGCTGTAATGGTGAAAGCGTATGCGTATCCCCAGTAGGAGCCATACAAAATAACAAGGCCGGCTGCAACCGGACCCATTGTTGCCCAACCGACATTGAAGACCATTTGATTGACCGAGTTCGACAATCCTTTGTATTTATCATGGACCAATTCCATAGCGACAGCGCTTTGGATGGGATTAGCCGCATTCATCAATGCCTGACGGAACAGAAAACCGACAGAAGCAAGCAAAAGAGAAGATGTATAGGCAGTTAAAAGCAGAAACGGAATGGAAAGAACCTGAAAAAGAATCAAGGCCTTTACTTTGCCGGTTTTTCTTACAAGCACCGGACCAATCAGCATCGCTACGGCAGTCATAGCGGAACCGAGCGACAAAATCAATCCGATGTAAGCGTTGGATGCTTCGAAGCGGTTGGAAAAGTATAAATTCAGATAAGGAACCACCAATCCGGAACCTATGCCTACTAAAAGACTGGCAAATGAAAAATGGAAGATGATAATCAGGTTCTTCTTGAAATCTATATCAGCAGGATTGATGTCGATATGAGCTTCGGTTTTATCTTTTTTTGCAGCAATTCCGCTATGTAACCGTAAGAGCGGAAGGAGCCCCAGAGCAAAAAGAGCGGCACCGAAAAGCAGTGACCAGCGGATGGCTTCAACTGCGGCCATAGAAAGGAAAATTTGGAACGCATCTGAAATGACACCGCCAAGCAGACTGCCGATAACGTTAGCTATAGTCATCAACGCAAAATAAATGCTGAATAAGTGCACCCGTTCAGCAGAAGTTGAATTTTCTGCCAGGAAGGGAACGCCAGACACTTGGACGAACGCCATAAAAAGGCCGGTGAAGAAGGCTGCATAGACAAGCGGTGTTTCGACCACCGCAAAACTCCGGTAAAAGAGAGTGGCGGCACCTAGGGCAACTCCGCCTATAATAATCCACTTCCTACCGAATTTATCGCTTAAAAAACCTGCAGGGATGAGCGCAATCGCTGATGCTAAAGCGGTCATTGAAATTACTTGACCGTTCACTGTTTCAGGCATTCCCAATTCCTTTATGTATAAATTGTACATCACCATAAATACACCCAAGCCGATCTGGATGAGTACATTGGCTAACATAAACAATTTGATATTCCGGTTGAATGACGTGATTTTCAACTTCCAGTCGCGGAGCCAGCCCGGCATAAAATCCCACTCGTTTCACTAAGTATTTTCTTTTTATTTCGACTCTCTAAATATAAGGTTAAACCCATAGTAAATCAACTTATTTCAGCAAACTATAAATTAAGGGAAAGCCAGTTAAATGAAAATCAACAGTGTATATTTTGGGAAAGGGACCAAATAAAAGTGCAGTTATTCGATTTGAATGCCCACTTGTGAAAAATTATGCTGCTATAAAACCCTTATAGATTTCAGAATTTATTGAATTATATTTTAATTATGTAAACCTTGAAACGGTTTTTTCACGTGCTATAATAAGACCATTCTAATAGATTCACTCATATAATAGCGGGGATATGGCCCGCAAGTTTCTACCGGTTTGCCGTTAACAAACCGACTATGAGAAGCATTGAAATGATAGGACTATGCCTGTGTAAACCGGCATATTTCTTTTCGTTTCCTTTCGGCATCAAGCTCGAAGGACACTGCTCCGCTCATGGTATGAATGGATGCACGTTCTGAGGGCTATTTTTTATGCCTTCGGGCGTGACGAAAGGGGACCAGCTGCATGAAGCAACTACAGGAAAAAATTTTAACGGACGGCAAAGTGCTGTCCGAATCAGTATTGAAGGTTGATTCTTTTTTAAATCATCAAATCGATCCATTGTTAATGCAAGAGATTGGAGATGAATTTGCGGGCCGCTTTGGTAAAGAAGCCATAACGAAAATTCTGACAATCGAGTCATCAGGAATCGCTCCAGCTGTAATGCTTGGGCTGAAACTTGGCGTCCCCGTTGTATTTGCGCGCAAACGGAAATCCCTGACATTGATCGACCAATTGTATACAGCCAGTGTACATTCTTTTACAAAAAATGAAACAAACGAAATTTCTGTCTCCAAAGATTTTATTAAAAGCGACGATGTGGTGTTGATCATCGATGATTTTCTTGCTAACGGACAGGCTGTTCTTGGCCTTGTCGACATTGTGGAACAAGCGGACGCGGCACTTGCAGGCGCCGGCATCGTAATTGAAAAAGGCTTCCAAACAGGCGGCAGTATGATCCGTGAGCGCGGAATCCGTGTGGAGTCGCTTGCAATTATCTCATCGATGGCCAATGGCAAAGTAGAATTTCACCAGGAGGTTCCAACCGTATGAAGAACTCTTTAGGAGCAGCAGCTTTAGGTTTCCAGCATCTTCTTGCCATGTATGCAGGAGCAGTATTAGTGCCATTGATCGTAGGAGAAGCCCTTGGCCTTACACCCGAACAATTAACTTACCTAGTCGCCATCGACATCTTGCTTTGCGGTGTAGCGACCATTCTGCAAATCGTTAACAACCGATTTTTCGGTATCGGCCTGCCAGTAGTTCTAGGTTGTACATTCACGGCAGTTGCCCCTATGATTGCCATTGGAGCTGAATATGGAATATCCGCAATTTATGGTTCTATTTTAGCTTCAGGTTTGTTCGTTGTTCTGATCAGCGGGTTCTTCGGCAGGCTTGTTCGTTTCTTCCCGCCTGTTGTTACAGGGTCTGTAGTAATGATCATCGGAATTACATTGATTCCTGTAGCGATCAATAATATGGGCGGCGGCCAAGGAGCAAGTGACTTTGGTTCAATGACAAATATTGCATTGTCTTTTGGAACTTTGCTGTTCATCATTTTGGTTTACCGTTTCGCGACTGGTTTCATGAGAGCCATCTCCATTTTGCTTGGCTTGATTGCAGGAACAGTTGCGGCAACAATTATGGGGGTGGTTGATTTTACAGCGATCAAAGACGCTTCTTACTTCCATATGGTCGAGCCGTTCTATTTCGGAGCGCCGACTTTTGAATTGTCAGCAATTCTAACAATGTGTTTAGTAGCCATGGTATCGCTAGTCGAATCAACAGGCACTTACTTTGCATTGAGTGATATTACTGAAAAGAAATTGACTGAAAAAGATCTGTCAAAAGGTTACCGGGCAGAAGGTCTGGCTATTGTCCTGGGCGGAATTTTCAATTCGTTCCCATACACGACTTTTTCTCAAAACGTTGGCCTTATCCAGATGTCGGGTGTGAAATCGAGAAAAATCATTTTGATCACCGGATTGATGTTGATCACGCTGGGCTTCTTGCCTAAAGTGGCGGCAGCAACAACGATCATTCCGACTGCGGTGCTTGGCGGAGCAATGATTGCCATGTTCGGCATGGTCATCGCACAAGGCATTAAAATGCTCAGCAAAATCATTTCCGAGTCACAAGAAAACTCTATGATCATCGCTTGTTCTGTCGGTCTTGGCCTTGGAGTTACAGTAGTGCCAGAATTGTTTGCGCAACTGCCTTCAAGCATTCAGATTTTAACAAGCAATGGAATCGTAGCCGGAAGCGTCACGGCAATCGTTTTGAATATTGTCTTCAACATGCTTCCTTCTAAAAGAAAGCAGCAAGTTCGTATGCCGGTGCAAAAAAGTGCAATCAACCATTAATCCATATAAAAGAGCCTTCTGCTGAAGGCTCTTTTTTTAGGTATCAATCGCTTTTCGCCGACAAGAAACTTACTGTCTTTTTTAAAGTTTCCTGAGCATCGATTGTATCCAGTGCGTATTGATATTCGTGTTTCAGCTCTTTGCCGCTCCCTTTGAAAAATACGCTCTCTACTGCGACTCCCTGCAGTCTTAACGCTTGCACCAATTCCTCGGACTGCGAAGCAAACGGATCGCCATCTCCTACTGAAACAAATACTGGCGGAAAATCTGGTGTGATTTGTTTGACTGTCGACATTTCACCGATTCGAGGGAAAGATTCGAAGCGATGGGATCCTGTATATGTATTCAAGAACAAATCAATATTGGGAAAGCCGGTTGCCCTGACCGTATCCATATTGTATAAACCGCACATCAACAAAGCGCCTCTAAGCTGGCCAATCTGGACTGCTGGTTGGATATTCATCGCATTGGCCAACGGTTTGTTGGAAATCACCGCGGCCATTTGGCTGGCTATCTGAGCCCCAGCGGAATCGCCGCCGATAAACAAGCGGCTCATATCGCCGCCATACTTGCTAGCATGGAGCATCATGAATTCGAGTGCAGCATTCGCTTGAAGAATCGGTCCTGGATACAATTGATCGGGCGCTAGAGCGTAATCGATGTTAACCACAACATAACCGGCATTTGCAAGCGCCATGCCGTAATTTTGCCGGCTGTCTTTTGATCCGCCGACATAGCCGCCGCCGTGAATCCATAAAATAACTGGAAGAGGTTCCCTTTGATGAGCCGGACGGTAAATATCCAAAAAACTATTTTTCGTTTCCCCATATATCAAATCTTTCAAGACATGAACTTCTTTTTTTATGGTATTGATATTGGGTGTTGCACTGAAGACCGCAGAACCGGTAATTTGATCGGAAGCGGCAACATTTACAGAAGTCGCGATTTGCTCTGTTGATACGATGGTGAACAAAACGAACATCATGCAAAGAAAGACTCTTATTTTTCTGCGCTTATGAAAGCTTAAATAATTTCTTCTCATGCGACACTTCCTCTAACCCAGTAGTTTCTTTAAAGAATAGTAATCCCATCTTATCCGGGACTTATGGTAAAAAGATAGGGACTTTAGTATCGATATAGCTTTTACAAAAGAGAAATTTACTAAAAAGTGAATTATTATTTGAAATTCGGGTATAGCGGTAAATCATGTGTTTATTTTGCACACATAGAAGAGGGGATTAGATGTTTGGTGTATCAGACTTACTTTCATTAGTCATTTCAGCTTTCATCATTTTACCTGCGGTTGTATTTTTGAGAGAGACAGGATATTTAATTGTCAGTGGAATATTTGGGGTGAAAAATCCGAGGCTTACCATTGGAACAGGTCCACGGATTATTAAATTTGGAATAGTTGATATACGAAAATATTATCACCTTTACAGCTGGTTTTCCTATGATGCGCTTAAATGGAAAAATAATTTCGCATATATATGCATCTATGCAGGGCCTATTTTCATGAACTTGGCGCTGGCTTTAACGCTTAATGCCCTTTTAGCCAATGGAACGATTCAGGAATCTGTAAAGTTTTGGGATCGGTTTGTCTTTTATGCACTCTACTATGTATTATTTGATATTGTGCCAATGAAAACATTTAATGGCAGGCCAAATAATGGACTGATTATTTACGAATTGCTTCGCTACGGAAAGCGGATAGACTATAACCAAGAACCGTTCATCCCATCGACGACTGATGTGGAAAAACAGTATGAAGAAGAAATGGAAAGAATAGAAGAAATAAGAGAGCAGGAAAAAGAAAACACAAGTGTGCAGGAAAATGAGAAGATCGAGCAGCAAAAAGAGCAAGAAAAAGAAGAGTTGAAAGAACAAGAAGAGCAGGAAAAGAAAGAGGTAATCGAACAGCGGCAGAAAGGAAACTGACCATGTGGCCAGACAAGCAAATGCCAATCTGCCAAATAGGCAGTCAAATGCGCCGTATGGCATTGTCTTGAATTCGAGATAAATCGTGTTATACTAAATATTATTGCAACAATCGAACAGGAATTGAAGGAGAGATCATATATGACAAAAAAATCAATGGGCATTCATCACATTACGGCAGTTGTCGGAAATCCTCAGGAAAATGTAGATTTCTATGCAGGTGTCCTGGGATTGCGTCTCGTAAAGCAAACCGTCAACTTTGACGATCCAGGCACTTACCATCTGTATTTTGGCAATGAAGAAGCAGAGCCGGGAACGATCATCACCTTCTTCCCGTGGGGAGACGCCTATAAAGGGCGGATTGGCGATGGTCAAGTAGGCGTGACAACTTATGTTGTTCCGCCCGGCGCTTTGGATTTTTGGGAAAACCGTTTAGCAGGCTTTGATATTCCGGCAACGAAAAGCGAACGGTTCGGTGAGCAGTATTTGAGCTTTGATGATCCGCATGGTCTGCATTTGGAAATCGTAGCCAGACAAGACGGAAGAGACAGCACGTGGAGCTTCGGCGTAATCGGTCCGGACAAAGCCATTAAAGGGTTTGGCGGTGCGACGCTGTATTCTTCGAACGCCGAGAAAACTGCCGAACTATTGGAAACGGGAATGGGATTAGAACGGGTTGGAGAAGAAAGCGATTTGATTCGTTTCCGTTCAACAAGCGAGATCGGCAATATCATTGATTTAAAAAAGGCCCGCAGCAAAGCAGGGAAACTAGGTGTTGGAACAGTCCATCATATTGCATGGCGGGCAAAAGACAACGAAGACCAATTGGATTGGAAGCGGCATATTGAAAACTTCGGCCTTGGGGTTACGCCGGTGCAGGACCGTAATTATTTCAATGCCATCTACTTTAGAGAGTACGGCGACATTTTGTTTGAGATTGCAACGGACTCACCAGGCTTTGCAATTGATGAACCGCAGGAAGCACTAGGCGAAAAATTGATGCTTCCGCAACAATATGAACAGAACCGGGCCCGGCTTCAGCAAGAGCTAGAGCCGATTCAAGTACGTGTGTTGGATTAACTAAAAAACTGCTTCTCCCATTTTAAAACGAGTGGGAGAGGCAGTTTTTATTTTGAAACCATGCTTTTTAATACTAGATTAATGTTTTGTGGACGCTCAGCTAAGCGTCTCATAAAATAGCCATACCAGTCTTGGCCGAACGGAACATATGTGGTGAAGTTATAACCTTCTTTTGCCAGCTCTTTCTGCATCTCCGTGCGGAAGCCGTAAAGCATTTGGAACTCAAAGCGGCTGAACGGGATGTTATTTTGCCGGGCGAACTTTTTCACTTCATCAATGATGTTGTGATCATGTGTGGCAATGGAAGTGAATGCTTTGCCAAGAAGACGGCTTTTGATTAATTTCATGTAATTCTCGTCGATTTCCTGTTTGCCTTGCAAGGAAACTTCTTCGTTTTCTTTGTAGGCGCCTTTGACAAGTCGAAGCCGGACATCCTGCAAGCTTTCCAAATCTTTCTCTGAACGGTACAGGTACGACTGGATGACCGTTCCAACGTTGTCGTATTCCTGCAGCAATTCATCAAGCAAATCGAACGTCTGCTGCAGATGACCATAGTCTTCCATGTCGATGTTGATAAAAATATCGTAGCTGGCAGCAAGAGCAACAATTTCTTTCATGTTTTCAAGACAAAATTTATAATCGACGTCTAAGCCCACTTGAGTGAGTTTAATCGACATATGTGCGTTAACAGCATGAGCTTGGATTGCTTCTAGTGTTTCTAGAATATTTGTTTTCGCATGGAGTGCTTCTTCTCTGCTGTAAACGAATTCCCCGAGGTTATCAATAGTGGCACTAATGCCGTTGCTGTTCAGTTCTTTGACTGATTTCATCATGCTATCGATATCCGTCCCGGCGACAACTTTACTGGCCCCCAGTTTTAATCCCCATTTCTTAGCGCTACTATTCAATAGTTGATTTTTTGACAATGAAATAAAGAAGTCTCTCGTTAATCCCACTTTGTTTCCTCCTATACGTTGATAAGCGCCTGTTTTATATGCATCGCAGCAAAGTGAGCGTCCATAGTCGCTAAGCGGCGATAAAATGAAACTTTCATCAGCGGAGTTTCCTCGTTCCCGCTGTCCGGAAAATCAAGTCATCCATTCATGCTTGGAAAGCAGCGCAGCTGCATCCTAGCCTTTATTATAATCGATAGTTCCCAATCAGCCTAACTTTACCTAAAAGTAAGAAACCAGTAGAAATTCTTTAAGGAGCATTAGTCATATCAACAGAGAAATGAAGGAAACTTAGACAAAAAGCAGACAAAGGGCAACCCTTTGTCTGCTTTCAGTTATCACCAATCTTTTGAGCTTTTTTCCATAATGCCAAGTTCTTTCATTAAGCTCACAAAAAAACTATCGCGATTGCTCTGAAAAGCATTTTCCGTGCACGTGGATTCAGCTGGATAATTCAAATCACGGGCTTCTTGCAGCGTGGATTCTTCAAGGAAGTTTGTCGCGTTCGATTCTTCAAAGCAGGAATAGGCAATGTAGGTCCGGTGTGAGTGTTCCAAAATAACTCGTGTTTGGGGGGATGGCCGGTTATCACGCGGCATGAAAAAGAGCACAAGAAGAACGGCTGCCATCACGGCCGCTATCCATAGCCATTTCTTGTTTTTGCCCATACTTACTCCTCCACCAAGATTTTGATGTCCGAAATGATGTCGTCGACTGGCGGTTTAAGGCCGTCATAGTATTTCATCACCACTCCATTTTTGTCGACAAGAAAAAATGAAGTGCCGTGCATGGCCTGATCTTGATCTTCGGGTTTTCGCGCAATCGTCCTAAAATTTTCCATGGCAAACTGGTCGATCGTTTCCGAAGAATAGCCGGTAAGCAAATGCCAGCTTGATAAATCCGCGCCGTAATTTTCTGCATAGGACTTTAACACTTCAGGAGTATCAAAAGCCGGATCAGCTGTAAAAGAAACAATTTTCACATTAAGCCCTTCTTGTTTCAACTGCGCCTGAAGGTCGGTCATGTTTGCCATCATCGGCAAGCAAACCGTCGTGCAATTTGTAAATACAAAGTCAGCCAGCCATACTTCGCCTTGTAGATCGGCTAGGCCCACTTGTTCATTTTCCTGATTTGTAAATGTGAAATCTTCGACTTCCCAGTTTAATGGATCTTTTATCGATTGTCCGCATCCTGTGAGGATGAGGGAAAGAAGCAACAGTGAAAAAAGCCAGACGTTTTTTTTCAAGGTTCCTCGTCCTCGCTTTCTGTAACTAGTTTTGTTCTCCATAAGCGTAGTAGAAATGCTGCTTTCAAACAAGTGCTTTACAGGGGGAATATGTGTAAACATTTCGAACAGCCTCCATATTTAATGGAAACAATCAATTTTATTAATTATTTTCTGACTATTTTGCATTTTTTCAAGGGATTTCTAAGCTGTTTGTAGAATACTTAGTAAGAAATGACGAGGAGCGGCAGTCCTTTTGGAGGTGTTAAATTGATTAGCCACACAAACTCTTTGACGCAAGAAAAATTATTGGACTTCCATGAAGGTCGAATGATAGATGCTTACCGGTATTTTGGTTCGCATATCAAAGGCGACGAAACAACTTTTACTGTTTGGGCACCAGATGTAACAACAGTCACAGTAATTTGCACCAATATCAAAGATGATATAGAAGAAAGATTTCCAATGGCTACCCATCCGCTCGATTCGACTGTTTGGCAAATATCCGTGCCGAGAATGACGATGGGCTATCGGTATGAATATGAAATCGAAACGCTGCAAAAAGAAAAGCTTCGCAAAGTCGATCCTTTTGCTCGCGCAAGTGAAAAAAGGCCGCAAAGCCGTTCAATTGTGCAACCGGAATCCATATACGTTTGGCCAGATTCGGTTCTTGCCAATAAGAGAGCGCCAAACCCACAACATTATGAAGAGCCGATGGCAATTTATGAATTGCATATCGGCACATGGAAGCGAACAAAGAGCGGCCGATTTTTAACATACCGGGAATTAGCTGAAGAAGTAATTCCATATGTGAAGAAGCAAGGCTTTACCCATATTGAGGTCATGCCCATTACAGAACACCCTTTGGACGAATCGTGGGGGTACCAAACTACCGGCTATTTTTCGCCTACAAGCAGGTATGGTTCCGGGGACGATTTAAAATATTTTGTACAAAAATGTAAAGAAAATGAAATTGGCATTTTTCTTGATTGGGTACCTGGCCACTTCTGCGTAGATCTTCATGCATTGGCTTTATTTAATGGCACGCCGCTATACGAGGAATCGAGGCCGGAGCGCAGGATGAATCCGGATTGGGGGACGTTGAACTTTGATGTGCGCAAGGGGGAGGTAGTCAGCTTTCTCTTATCAAGCAGCCATTACTGGCTGGATGAATTTAAGTTTGACGGTTTTCGGATGGACGCCTTGGTTAATTTGCTGTTTGTTCCAAATGATCCAGATCGAACTCATAACAAGGACGGGGTGGCATTCCTTCGGACGTTGACAGCTTCACTAAGGCACCATCACCCGGAAGCGGTGCTTATTGCAGAAGACGCCTGGCATTATCCGAAAGTAACCGGGGACATTGAAGAAGGCGGAGTGGGATTCCATTACAAATGGAATTTTGGCTGGATGAATGATGTCCAGGAATATATGAAAACGCCGCCTGCAGAGCGCTCCCGTGTTCATGGCAATATAAATTTCTCGATTTTTTATCATTACGAAGAACGTTTTATCTCGACTTTTTCACACGATGAATTTGTACATGGCCAAGGATCTTTGCTTAACAAACTTCCTGGCACTTATGAAGAGAAATTTCATCAACTGCGTCTGCTTCTTGGGTTTTGGGTTGCGCATCCAGGAAAGAAGTTGCTGTTTATGGGACAGGAGTTTGGCCATTTTGACGAATGGAAGTTCCAGCCTCAATTAGACTGGCACTTGTATGATTTTAAAGCCCATCGGCAAATGGCGTTATTTACAAAAGAATTATTAACTTTCTATAAAGGGGAAAAAGCCTTGTTCGAGCTGGACGATAAACGGGAGGGCTTCCAGTGGCTTGATGCAGACAACAGCAAGCAAAGCGTGGCTTCGTTTGTCCGCAGAGGGCGCTCGCCGGAAAATGAGTGCATCATCATCTGCAATTTTTCAGACAAGCATTACCCGGATTTCCAGGTTGGGGTTCCATCAAAAGGCGTTTACCAACAGATATTTTCGACAGATTTTGCTCATTACGGAGGGAATAGTGAACAGCAACCTGTTCTGGTCCTTGCTAGGGAAGCTCCCTTCAATAACCAAAGCCAATCAATTGAAATAAATCTGCCCGCCTTCACCATGAGCATTTGGAAGAAAAATTGGGATAGGAGTGAAGTTGAATGAAGACCGAAATCGTGGCTATGCTTTTAGCAGGAGGACAAGGAAGCCGGCTTAAATCACTGACGTATAACATTGCCAAACCTGCCATTCCATTTGGCGGGAAATACCGGATCATCGATTTCCCCTTATCAAACTGCATGAATTCAGAAATCCATACTGTCGGTGTTCTGACCCAATACCAGCCCCATGTACTGCACAATTACATCGGACTTGGAACACCTTGGGATTTGGACCGGCGCAATGGCGGCGTAACAATGTTGACGCCTTACGCTGCGATGGGCGGCATCCGATGGTACGACGGAACAGCCAACGCTATTTATCAAAACATCAATTATTTGATGGAACATGATCCCGAATACGTCATCATTTTATCTGGCGATCACATTTATAAAATGGATTACGGCATGATGCTCGATTTTCATAAAGAGCAGCAAGCTGATGCCACCATCTCGGTCATCGAAGTGCCATGGGAAGAGACCCATCGATTTGGCATCATGAACACTGATGAAAACATGGAAGTAATCGAATTCGTCGAAAAGCCGAAAGATGCAAAAAGCAATCTGGCTTCGATGGGCGTTTATATATTCAATTGGCAGAAGTTGAAAGATTATTTGGTATTGGACAATGAAAATGAAGATTCTTCCCATGACTTTGGCCATGATATCATCCCGTTGATGCTTGGCAAAGGAGAAAAATTAGTTGCTTACCCTTATAAGGGATACTGGAAAGATGTGGGGACAGTAGAAAGCTTATGGCAAGCCAATATGGACTTGTTGAACCCGGAGTCAGGATTGAACTTGCATGATCCGGCCTGGCGCATCTTCTCTTCGAACCCTCAGTTGCCGCCGCAAGTAGTTACAGAAACGGGCTATGTTCAAGAGTCTTTTGTCAACGAAGGCTGTGTTATTGAAGGGGAAGTAGCTAAATCAGTAGTTTTCCAAGATGTTTATGTGAAAGAAGGGGCGGTTATTCATGATTGCGTCATCATGAGCGATGTAGTTGTAGGAACCGGTGCAAAATTGTCGAGAGCAATCGTTCCTCCATCTTTCAACGTTCCAGATAACTTTGAAATACAAAACCAAGAAGGCGAGATCATTTTATTAACAGATGAGATTATCGAGAAATGGAAAGGAAGTGGTGAACATGCGTTTGATGGCAATCGTTGATGCAGCGGTTAGAATGCCTGGATTGGAAGATTTAACGATGTACCGTTCGACAGCCACTGTCCCTTTTGCAGGACGATACCGGCTGATTGATTTCACATTATCCAATGTGGTCAATTCCGGCATCAACTCAGTCGGCATTTTCCCCACTAATCCGTTCGGTTCACTTTTGGATCATGTTGGAATGGGGAAAAGTTGGGATTTGGACCACAGAAAAGATGGGTTATTTCTTCTGCCTCCTACGCAGCTGAATGGGGGACACTTGAGTGTTGGCACTTTTGCGGCGTTGGAAGAACATAAAGCTTTTATAACGAAGAGCAGACGGCCGTACGTTGTCATTACAAACTGCTATACGGTTTCCCAAATCAAATATCATAAGATGCTGCATGCTCATGTCGAGTCGGGAATGGACATTACTGAAGCTGTCAGCGGAGACATTTCATTGAAAAGCTACATCATGTCCAAAGATCTTTTGATGGAGTTGATAGATGTCTACAAAGAAAAACGAATTATCAGTGTAGAGGACCTTGTCAATTTGAAAAAGAAACCTTATACGTATGGCCGTTTTGAATACGAGGGTTATGTAGCCGTCATCGACTCAATTCAAAGTTATTTTAGTGAATCAATGGCTTTGTTAAATGTCGATCAATGGAACGAGTTGTTTATCCATGACTGTCCTATTTATACAAAAGTAAAAGATGAACCACCAGCCCGGTATTTGAAAGGTTCGTTAGTGAGACGGGCAATGCTAGCTAATGGCGGGACCATCGAAGGAACAGTAACAGAAAGCATTCTTGGAAGGGCAGTTATAGTCAAAAAGAATGCGAAGTTGGATCGCTGCATTATCATGCAAAAATGCTTCATTGGAGAAGGCTGCGATTTATCCTATGTAATTGCCGATAAAGACGTCTACATTGAAGCAGGAGTAGTCTTGCATGGGACAAAAGAAAATCCAATTGTCTTGCGCAAAGGGGAACGAGTGTTGAAGGAGGAAGTTGGATGAGAATTGTCATGGCAGCAGCCGAGTGTGCCCCTTTTGTAAAAGTGGGAGGGCTTGGTGATGTAATGGGGGCATTGCCAAAAGAATTGGTGGAGCTGGGCCATGAAGTAATGGTCATACTCCCAAAATACAACTTAATTCCAGAGAAATACGAAGAGGAATTCTCGTTCGTTAAAGAAATTGAAATTCCGTTTAAATATGACAAGAAAAAATGTGGAATTTTTGAATATGTACAAAATGGTGTACGGTTTATTTTTCTGGAACATGATAATTATTTTAAGCGGGAACGTGTTTATGGGCATACCGATGACGCCGAACGCTACGCTTTTTTTAACCGGGCAGCCTTGGCAGTAATGCAAGTTTTGGATTTTAAAGCGGATATATTGCATGTCCATGATTGGCATGCAGCAATGATGCCATTCTTGGTAAGGGAAGATGAACAGTTCCGAGAATTCAATGAGAACATCAAAACAATGCTGACAATCCATAATCTATTTTATCAAGGGCCTTATTCTAAAGAGGTTTTTCTTTCAAATTACGAGATGGACGAACGTTATTTTGACGAAGGCATAGTTGAATGGAATGGCAAGTTCAATATGATGAAGGCCGGTTTGTTATATGCTGACTGCATAACTACTGTCAGCCCTACTTATCGGGATGAAGTCCTTACAGAAAAGTATGGGGAAAAATTGCACCCTTTGCTTCAGGAACTAGAAGCGAAATTTATCGGCATAATAAACGGCATCGATACACTTGCTTACAATCCGGCGACTGACTTAATGATTGAAAAAGAATATGACCACACCAGTATGGAAGAAAAAGCGGCAAACAAACGGGCGCTTCAGAAAAAGTTCGAGTTGCCGGTACGTGGGGATATTCCTTTGTTGACCATGGTGTCAAGACTCTCCAAGCAAAAAGGCATTGATGTTTTAATGGAAACCTTACCGGAAGTAATTGAGAAATTCGATGTGCAATTTATGTTGTTGGGAACCGGCGAAGAAAAAAATGAACGATTTTTCCGGCAGTTAGCAGAAGATTACCCTGAAAAAGTAGGGATTTATATCGGTTTTGATGAAGCACTTGCCCACCTAATGTATGCGGGAGCTGACATCTTTTTGATGCCTTCACATTTTGAACCTTGTGGATTAAGCCAGTTAATTTCAATGCGCTATGGTACTGTTCCCGTAGCCAACAAAACTGGCGGCTTGAAGGATACTATCGAAGAATATGATGAAAATAGCCATAGCGGCACGGGCTTTCTTAGCGACTTTTCACAGGAGGAATCGTTTTCCGGTGCATTGGAGCGGGCTTTATCACTGTATTCAAAACCGGAACATTGGGAGAAGATCAAGCAAAATGGAATGGCAGGCGACTATTCTTGGGCGCATTCTGCAAAGGAATATGCGGAGGAATACGAGAGGATAGCCAGAGGGTGAGGATGCAGTATGTTCTATTCGAAAGAAGAGTTTAAAGAAGAGTTGACAAAGCGCTTGGCACAAGACGATGGAAAGAAAGAGCCGCGTATAGCATATGCAGTACTTGGTGCTATGGTGAAAGAAATGGTGGAAGAGGAATGGATTCGAACAAAAGAGCGCTACGAAAAATCTGAGGCAAAGCAGTTATATTATTTTTCAATCGAGTTTTTAATCGGCCGGCTGCTTGGACAAAATCTTCATAGTATGGGGATTTTCACAATTGTGCGAGAAGGATTAGAGGAACTCGGCTATAGCCTGGAGGATTTCGAAGAAATGGAGCCGGAACCTGGACTTGGCAATGGGGGTCTCGGCCGGTTGGCTGCTTGTTTTTTGGATTCTCTTGCAGCTTTGCAGTTGCCGGGCCATGGCTGCGGAATCCGTTACAAAGGCGGTTTGTTCACCCAACAGATTGAAAATGGATTTCAGATGGAAATCCCAACAGATTGGATAAAGGAAACAGAAAATTGGGAGGTCAGAAGAGAAGATCTGGCGGTGGAAATCCCGTTTTATGGCCGTCTGCATCCGCATCTTACAGATATAGAATGGGTCAAAGCTGTCCCGTACGATATGCCGATTATCGGCGCATCCGGCGGAACAGTGAATACGCTGCGGCTTTGGCAAGCTGAAGTTTCCGAGCGTCCGCTTCCGGCGCATAAAGATTTCGAGGAATATACGGTAGAAACTGCGGCGATTTCCGACCGCCTCTATCCTAACGATTCCCTGGTTAGCGGAAAGATTTTGCGTTTGAAACAGCAGTATTTTATGTGCAGTGCTTCTCTTCAAATCATCTTAAAAACCTTGCCTTCTTCGGTTCGGCAACTGCCCGATCAAGTGGCAATCCAAATCAATGACACTCATCCGGCCATTGCAATACCCGAATTGATGCGCCTGTTGCTTGATGAGGAAGGGTTAGATTGGGATGAAGCTTGGAATCTTACAACTCGAACAATTTCCTATACAAATCACACCATTCTAGGAGAAGCAATGGAAAAATGGGATAGCCATTTGCTGGCGACATTGGTTCCGCGTGTCTATGAAATCATCCAGGAAATTGACCGCCGTTTTAAAGCACAGCTACAAGAACAGCATTGCAAAGAAGAAGTGTTCAAAAAAATGTCCATCATCGACAATGGCATTGTCAAAATGGCTGTGCTGGCTGTAGTAGGCAGTTATAAAGTAAATGGAGTGGCTCAGCTTCACACGGACATCTTAAAAAATCGGGAAATGAAAGAATTGTACAAACAGTTCCCTGAAAAATTCCACAATAAAACCAATGGAATCACCCACCGTCGCTGGCTTATCAAAGCCAACCCGGAGCTAACGAATTTAATCAAAGAATCTATTGGAGAAGAATGGATAAAAAAACCAATTCTTTTAAATGATTTGGACAAGTTTGTCGGTAATCCTTCTTTCCAGGAAGCCTTAAAAACGGTAAAGCAGACGAAAAAAAATCAGCTGATTGCCCATGTTGAAAAAGCAGGGGACAGTTTGATTGATCCGCATTCCATCTTCGATATTCATATCAAACGGTTCCATGGCTATAAACGCCAATTAATGAACATTCTTCATATCCAATCGCTTTATGACCGCATCAAAGAAGACAGCACTTACCGGCCTTATCCACGGACGTTCTTCTTTGGGGGAAAAGCGGCTCCTGGCTATGAATTTGCCAAACAGGTCATCAAACTGATCAACGTCGTGGCGGATAAAATAAACAAAGATCCTTTAGTACGCAAACACATTCATATTGTTTTTGTGGAAAATTATAACGTTAGCCATGGCGAGAGGATGTTTCCCGCCGCTGATGTCAGCGAACAGATTTCGACTGCTTCCAAGGAAGCTTCAGGTACAGGAAATATGAAGTTTATGATGAATGGTGCAGTGACTTTGGGGACTCTTGACGGAGCCAACGTTGAAATCGTCGAGCAAGTCGGCAAGGAAAATGCATTTATTTTCGGATTGCATTCGCAGCAAATCATGCAGCTTGAAAAGCACAAAACATACCGGGCACAAGAAGTGATTGCGCAAAATCAGGAGTTGGAGAGCCTCACAGCACGGCTGTTTCGCGGTGAACTTTCTAATGGAAGTGAAAACATCAGCTTTATCCACAAACAGTTAGTAGATTTAAACGACCCATATTTTGTGCTGAAGGATTTCAATAGCTACGCTGCCATGCATGAAAAAGTACTGGGAGCATATGAAGACCCACAGTTGTGGAGTAGAATGTCGATAAAAAACATTGCAGAATCCGGCGTTTTTTCCAGCGACCGCACTATCCAGCAGTATTCGGATGAAGTATGGCACCTCGAGAAAATTTTAAGTACATCTTGAGATTTGAAAGGATGGTAATGGAGTGGATAAATCATTCAATAACACGGATCTGGAAGATTACAAAGAAAGCGGGGTGTTGAAAGGGAAAGTGGCACTTGTTACCGGAGGCAGCAGCGGCATTGGCCGCGCCGTGTCTATCGCGTATGCAAAAGAAGGCGCAAAAGTGGTGATTGGTTACCTGGACGATGAGGAATCAGCCAATGAAACGATAAAAGTCATCGAAAAATATGGTGGGGAAGCAAGGGCGCTGAACGCGGACTTGAGCACCTCGGACAACTGCAACCGGCTGGTCCAGTTTGCAATGGATGAATTTGGCCAGTTAGACGTTGTGGTCAACAATGCGGGCTTTCAATATCCTCAAACATCCCCTCTCGATATTTCGGATGAACAATTGCTGAAAACTTTTCAGATTAAAGTGTTTGCCATGTTTTATGTTACCAGAGCTGCCCTGCCGCACTTGAAAAAAGGGAGCCGCATCATCAATACGGCTTCCATCAATGCTTACCAAGGGCATTCAGATTTGATTGATTATGCAGGTGCCAATGGAGCCATTGTTTCCTTGACCCGTTCCTTGGCACGGCGCCTGGTCGATCAGGATATTGCAGTTAACGGCATTGCGCCGGGACCAATTTGGACACCGCTCATTACGAAAACGTTCGAAGACATCAATCCGGATGTGGCGGAAGATTTCGGGAAAGATGTACCTGTAGGCCGTCCTGGGCAGCCATATGAATTGGCGAAAGCTTTCGTTTTCTTGGCAGATCCGCAAAACTCATACATGACCGGCCAATTTTTGCATATAAACGGCGGCGGTTATATGTCATCGTAATACTTCAATTAGAATAATTAGAACAAGGCCGTTCCGGAACTTCCGGGCGGCCTTTTAAGTTGCGTAAGTAAGATGAAGAATGGCCGGGAAGGTGAGAGCAGAAAAAAAGGAATACCTTATGGTAAAATGCAGTATGAAATGAGGGAAAGCCTATGAAGAAAAAATGGCTGATTTTCTATAGCATACTGATTCTATTGCTGATGGCTGCCTGCATTCGGCCAGGAGAAAAAGCGGAAGTGGCCAAGCCTAAAAAACAAGCGGCTCAAGAACAGCAAAGCGGCGGCTTACAAGTGCACTTTATTGATGTGGGGCAGGGAGACGCGACATTGCTCGTAACAGAAGAACATACGATGCTTATTGATGCAGGTGATTGGAATTCTACGGCCACAATCGATTATTTGAAACAACAGGGAATTGAAAAAATCGACATCGCTGTCGGGACCCATCCTGACTCTGACCATATCGGGCAATTGGCAGATGTTATCAATAACTTTGACGTAGGGGAAGTGTGGATGTCGGGAAATGAAAGTACGTCCAATACGTTCATTAATACGTTAGAGGCGATCGACTTGGCGGGCACCGATTACTATGAACCGCGAAGCGGGGAAATATTTGATTTGGGCGCCATGGAAATTGAAGTGCTGTATCCGGAAAAAGCCACTGGAAAAGCAAATGAAGAGTCGATTTCGATGAAACTGACTTACGGCGATGTCCGTTTTGTCTTTACAGGAGATTCCGGGGTTAAAGAAGAACAAAATATGATTGATAGCGGAATGGAATTGGATGCGGAAGTTTTGCATTTGGGGCATCACGGTTCCAATACATCTACTGGCAACGCGTTCTTAAAAGCAGTATCACCTGAAATTGCTGTTTACAGTGCAGGTGAAGGAAATTCATATGGACATCCCCATGCAGAAGTATTGGCAGCGGTGGAAAACGCTGGAGCGGAAGTATACGGCACCGACGTCAATGGGACGGTCATTGTGCAGACAGACGGCAAAACATACAGCGTGTCTGTTGAACGGAACGGAGTTGCAAAGGAAGGGAAAAACCGGTGCATCGATTTGAATGCAGCGTCTTCTTCAGAATTGCAGGAAATTGAAGGGATTGGATCCGCTTTTGCAAAAGAGATCATAGCTGAGCGGCCGTTCCGGACAATTGACCAATTAACTGAAATCAAAGGCATAGGGCCTGGAAAACTTAAAAACATTAAAGAACAAGGTCTTGCTTGTGTGGGGGGATAACAGGATGAAAGGGATGCTTGATCGAATCGAAGATGACTCCAAGGCAGTTATTTTGGTGGAAGAAAGCGGCAGGGAGATTATTGTTCCAGTTTCTCAATTGCCTGAAGGAAGTCGGGTGCATTCATGGTTCACGATTACGATGGAAGAGGAAGAGGTAGTGTTGATTGAGGTTGACGAACCATTGACTCAGGCAAAAGCAGCTCACGCACAGAATTTGATGCAGCGGCTAAAAAGGAAGTCGGGTAGCCGTTTTAAAAGAAGATGAAATGAAAAATCCCCGCCTCCTTTTTGGAAGGACGGGGATTTTTGAACTTTATCCTTTCTCTGTCAGTTCTAACTTGTAATCTGCTACTTGATCTTCTTCATAAAGGTTTGTGATGGAAGTTGAGTAGTTGGAGATAGCTGCAAAAAAGTCCAATTCTTTTTCAGGCACTTGAATACGGAATTCCATCTTATACAACAAGACAGCAATGTCGTGATACTCGGCGCTTGTCACTTTAAAGTCAAAGGCGATTTTTCGCTTGGTCTTTCCGGAGGCATCATCAGTAATGGTTTCTTCCTGAAAACTCAACGCATCAATTTTTGTATCGTCAATCCATACCAAAGTCATTTTGCTTCCACCTTTCAATTTTCTTTCAAGCGGGAATTTTCGATTGCCTGATTGGCAAGCTGTGCTTTGACCATATCTTCCATCGGTGGATTATACAGGCCGGCCCGTACGTTCAAATAATGGCGGTGCATTGGATTTGATTCCGACAAAGCGCGCGAACCGACAATTTTCATCGCTTTATCAACGATGTTGATCGCTGCATTGGTGACGGCAATTTTTGTGACATTCAGCGCTTCATCCATGTCAGCCTTGTCTTTAGCATGTTCATAACGTTCGACCGTTCCGTAAAGCATATGGCGTGCTGTAGCCAATTCTAGCTCCATTTCGCCGATGGTCTGCTTAATGTTTGGTGTTTCGGCTATAGGCTGGCCAAGCGATGCAGGAATATAACTTGATGCAAATTGAATTGCATATGTCCGTGCTGCAGCAGCAATGCCAATATAGCAAGCCGGGATATGAAGGAGCCATCCTTTTGCAATTGCCTGGACATTCGAAGGTTTCAATAGGTAGGAAGCGGGAACGCGGACATGATCCAAGACAAGTGTGTGGCTGGCAGTACCTCGCATTGCGAGCATGTCCCATGATTCTTTGATCGATAAACCGGCCATCTTACGCGGAATAATGACCGTCACCACTTCCTTGTTTTCCACAGTGGCGGTCACGAAGAAATAATCGAGGACAGGGGATAGCGATGTGTAGGTTTTTTCTCCGGTGATAACCCATTCATCCCCGTCCAGCACTGCAGTCGTTCTTGGCAATGCACCGCGTAGCGGACTTCCTGCATTGTTTTCAGTGGCAGCGGTGTTGATAAGTGCCCCGTTCCGTATTTTTTCCATTAACCAGACGGCCGATCCATGATGCCAATGGCGATTTTCGGCATACTCGAGGACGATGCCGACAGACCATCCAATAGACAGGCCAGTAGAGCCAGACCCTTCTGAAATAGCTTCTTGGGCAAGTATGTATTCGTAAAGGCCAAGTCCTTGGCCGCCAAATTCTTTTGGCAATGTTAGCGTATGGTAGCCGATTTCCTTTAATTTGGCTATATTCTCAAAAGGAAAAGAGCCAAAAGCATCCAATTCCGGTTCGCGCTTTTGGAAATCCGTTTGCAGTTTTTTTAGTTGATCCAGCAACTGTTGCTGCTCGGGCGTTTTTATGAACGAATCCATCAGGGTGTGCTCCTTTCGGTTTTCTTATCTAAAACCATAACATGAAAAGCCGCCGAAGCGGAATTGCATGCTTTGGCGGCTTGGAGTTTTGAGTACATGATCAAACTGTAACGGTTTTTTTATTGTATCGGAAGGCGGCGACAATGATCGCCCCAACCAGGAAAAAGCCAAGATATCCGACAATCGGATAAAAATCGCTGACCAGGCCTTTGAAACCAACAAAGCTTAAGATGAACGAAACCACTCCGGTAATGACAACAAAAATCCGGAATTTCAACGTGCCCAATGTAAAAAAGCGGGCTGAAAATGCGAAAACCATTCCGACAGCTGTATTGAAAATCATTCCGAATAGGATGATCGACATGATAAAGCCTAAAATAGGTGAAATATCATTTGCAATTTGCAACATCGGCATATCGGCATTGCCGACTACATCGATTTTTGAGAAAATCGCCAAATGACTTAATATAATAAGTACCCCAAGGCCGAGGCCGCCAATTAAACCGCCGCGTGCTGCAACTTTCTCATCTTTCTCGGTGCCGCCCATTACGATTGCCATAGAAGCGCCTAACGCGATATTGAAAGATACATAATTGAAAGCGGATAAAAACCAGTTTGAGACGGCAGATTTCTGTTGCTGGGCAATTGCGTCAAGATCGGCAAAAGAACCGTCCATTGTCAACAAACTGTATATTGCCAGCCCGATAACCATTAAGATTAGGAAGGGAGTCACGCTGCCGATTATGGCGATGACTTTGTGGACATTGAGCATAATAGTGACAATGACCAGCACCGTCATCAATATACTGCCGACGATTGCGGGCAATCCGAATTGTTGTGAAAATAAGGAACCTGCTCCTGCAATCATGACCACTCCCACACCAAATAGCGTGAAAATAATAATGTAGTCAACTACTCTTCCGAATGTTTTTCCGCTAATGCCGTAAACGACTTCTTTATGGGAAGTGGTCTGCATCCGGCTGCCGAGAAGTGTTAAATTCATACCTAAATAAGCGAATAATGCCGTGGCGATAGCAGCGATAACGATACCGAGCGTACCAAAACTTGTGAAATATTGAAGGATTTCCTGCCCGGAGGCGAAACCTGCTCCAACGATAATGCCGATAAAGGCACTACCCATTTTTATACTATTCTTCATCCTGCTCCCCCTTGATGCCTTACAAAAAAGCTGCAACTCTATATTTTCGAAAATTAAACTTATTCAAATATAGCAAAATCAAGCAGTTATATCAATAAGTAGAAGGTTTCTTCTACATTCACGCCTATTTTACTAAGAAAATGGAAGATATATATATGAGTCTGAATTTTTTAAAATATATAAATATATCATTTTGTTGGATAGAAATTGCTTCGTTCAAGTGAAGAAATATTAAGAAATGAGATTAAGCGAAACCTATTCAAAGGTGTTTCGTATAACAGTAAAAGGAGGAAGAAACTTGAAGAAATATATTGTATTCATATGTAGTTGTATAGTGCTGTATATACCTTTACAGCTTTTATCAGGCTGGATTTTAACAGCTTTCTTTGTTCCTGACATATCTTCAGCCATCAATAAGGCGAGCCATGAAGCAAGTTTTGGGCAGACCTCCATAATTCCGTTCCTTACCACTTTATCAATTGCAACATTGGCCTACTTTTTTTCTCAACACTTATCAATAACAAATAAAAAAAATCCTGTTAAATAGGCGATGCTTAAATAAGGCATTGCTTTTTCTTGTTCTTCGTTAGAAAGAATTTGTGAAGAAATACAATCAAACAGGTGGTTTGATTTGTAACTGTTAGGGCCGCTCTTTTTTACACCTGACTGTATTTTAGTATGTGGTAGAAGTATAATTGAGGCGGCACTCTTTATACGGAAACGCCCAAATAAAAAAACCTTCTCTCCAGGGGAGAGAAGGTCTTTTATGCTTACTCGTCTTTAGTTGCGATGATTACCAATTTTCCTTTATCGAGCTCTTCTTCGTATTCTTCCGCTTCTTGATCAGATAAACCGACTGCGGCCATTTTAGCGCGGAGTTCATCTCCACGAGAATTTGTGATATTTTTCATGCCATTCAGGAAGCCTTGTTCTTTCACGCCGACACTTTCAGTATCTAGCGCTTCCGTGATGTCCGCTTCTCTGCGCTTGTCATGCGCGAAAATATAAATATTGTCATCGTCATAACCTTGGCTTTGTAGTCTTTCAACCTCGGATTTTGCTTGCACTGCGTTTTCTACTGTTAGTTTTACTGTCATAGTAATCCCTCCATTCGAATATCACTCATCTTCTACATACCACACATAAAGAGGGGCTAAACAAGAGGATTTTGATTAGAATGGGTATACTGAAGAAGACAAATTGGCAAAGGGGCGATTTCATGAAAATTATACCAGTTGGAATTTGGGGTGCTTTTCCGAATAGAAACGAGGCGACTTCATCTTTTTTGATTGAACAAGATGGTTTTCGCTGCCTGGTTGATTGTGGCAGCGGTGTATTGGCCGCAGTGCAGAACTACACGGAATTGCGCGAGATCGATGCTGTAGTTATAAGCCATTATCATACAGACCATATAGCAGACATCGGGGTTTTGCAACATGCTGCGATGATTGGCATGCAATTAAAAGAGTGGAATAATCTACCTTTGGCAATTTATGCCCATGATAAGGATTCTGATGCTTTTGAAAATCTTTCTTTCAAAGGCGTTACAGAAGGCCGCCCGTTGAATGTGAATGAGACGGTTCGTATCGGTCCGTGGGAAGTATCATTTTGCGAAACTGTGCACCCGGTGTATTGCTTGGCACTTCGCTTTTCCTCCAATGGCAAGTCCGTGGTCTTTACTGCAGATACGGAATGGACAGAATCCTTGATCGGTTTTGCAAAGAATGCGGATCTGCTGGTAGCAGAATCGAATTTATATGAAAAGTATATTGGGGTTATTGAAGGGCATATGAGCGGAAGCCAGGCAGGTACACTTGCGGAAAGAGCCAACGTGCGGAAATTGTTGCTGACGCATTTGCCGCAGTATGGAAACCTCGAAGAAATACTGCATGCAGCCAAATCAACTTATAGTGGCGAAGTGGATTTGGCCGAAATCGGCAAAACTTATGATATATAAATTTGGAAAAGGAAGCACCGTTTTCACGGTCCTTCCTTTTCTTTCGCAAAGTTTCTGCCTAAGTGTGTGAGTTTTCAATAATTGGGGAACAAAAAGAATAACAGGAGGCGGGAAAAGCCAAAGGGATGGAGAGGGGTAAAGACTTTTTCCGGTTGCTAAAAAAGGAAGGAATCCGCTTTTTAGCAGCTCGTGTTGACGGCATTGTTGTAGTTATTATAATTATTGTTTCTTTATTAATCGGAACCATCGGGATGGGAGTACACCTTCATTTGTTTTGAAAGAACAATCGAAAAGGGGTGAAAGGTGCCGAAGATTAAATTGACGCATGACACAATGTTCTGGAGAAACGCCGCTTTCTTGGCAGCTCAGGCAGAAAGTTTGTATTCAAGATTTTCTGGTTTTATGCTTAATGCAGAGCTATAGAAGAAAGGGCGTTACGCAATGAGCAAAGAAACAACAGCAATGCCGGTGTCTGTACTGGATTTGGTACCGGTGCGTGAAGGATATACAGCCAAAGAAGCGCTACAGGATATGGTTGGATTGGCGAAACATGTAGAAAGCTTGAACTATCGGCGGTTTTGGCTGTCCGAGCATCACAACACTCCGACGCTCGCAAGTTCAGCGACTTCTATTTTAATCGCAAAAGTTCTTGATAATACACAAACAATTGAAGTCGGTGCCGGTGGCATTATGCTGCCGAATCATACGCCGCTTGTCGTGGCAGAACAATTCGGGACGCTGGAAACAATGTATCCCGGACGCACTAACCTAGGGCTTGGCCGGGCACCTGGAACCGATATGAAAACTGCACATGCTTTGCGCAGAACGACTCAGGAAACGGCTTTCGTTTTCCCTCAAGACGTTGTCGAGCTGCAAAATTACCTAAAGCCGGCTGAACATCAAGATATGGTCAATGCATATCCAGGGGTCGGGACAGAAGTGCCGATTTTTATATTGGGATCCAGCACGGCCAGCGCGCAATTAGCAGCACGCCTTGGCTTGCCATATGTATTTGCAGCTCATTTTGCACCTCAGCAATTGGAACAGGCACTTAATATTTACCGCAATGATTTCGAGGCATCAGAGTATCTTGCGGAACCGTACGTTATGGTTTGTGTTAACGTGATTGCCGCAGAAACCAATGAAGAAGCTGAACTTCTTTCCACTTCAAGTGATTTGTTTTATTTGAATGTAGTGAGAGGCACAAAAAATCCTCTTCAACCGCCAGTTGAAACAATGGATGGCCAGTGGAGCTTCTATGAAGAAAGCATGGTACGTGGCATGTCAAAATATACATTCAAAGGAGACCGGAACACCATCAGCGAGCAAATCAACCGGTTCCGCGGGGAATTAGGAATTGATGAATTGATGGCGGTGTCTTATATATATGATCAGGAAAAAAGAAAGCGATCTTATGCAATTTTGAAAAACGCAGTAGAGCAGTAAGAAAACGCTAGGAGGAAACCTGGATGAAAGTTGGGATTATTGGAGCAACTGGAAAAGCGGGAAGCCTTATTATGAAAGAAGCGATGGTAAGAGGGCATGAAGTAACAGCCATCGTTAGAAATGCGCAAAAACTTGAGCGGCCAGATGTAAAAGTGCTTGAAAAAGAGATTTTCCATCTGACTGCAGATGACTTGAAGCAATTTGATGTAGTGGTAAATGCATTTGGTGTGCCGGTTGAAAAAGCGGAACAGCATGTAGAAGCTGGAAAATTTTTAATCGAGGCATTAAAAGGTGCACCGAGTACAAGGATGATTGTAGTCGGTGGCGCGGGAAGCTTGTTTGTCGACGAAGCGAAAACCACGCGTTTTTATGAGACGCCGGAATTTCCGGAAACATTCAAAGCAATCGCTTTAAACCAAAGCAGAAATTTGGCGGATTTAGAGGCCTCAACCGGAATCCAGTGGACTTTCTTGAGTCCGGCCGCTTTTTTCGACTCGGAGGGAAAGCGTACAGGTTACTATCAATCCGGCGAAGACGGATATATCGTCAATTCCAAAGGGGAGAGCTACATCAGCTACCGGGATTACGCCATCGCTTTGGTTGATGAAATCGAAGCCCCAAAACATAAGAACAAGCGATTTACGGTTGTATCAGAAGGCGAATAAGTGACCTGTAAACAGGGGCCAGCCGATCATATCGATGCGGCTGGCTCTTTTATAAATCAATCACACAGAAAAGTGAAGTTTGAAAATAATGGATTGCCACTAAACGTTCACGTTCCATCCATTGTCAGCCATGGCTATCATGTATAATAAGAAAAAATTGATTAGTTAAAGGCGGTAAAAGTATAATGGAATTTTTATATTTTCCGGAAGACAAGACCGAATATATTCCCGGAATCATTTCCGTTATTGTAATATTCCTCTTATCACTTGTTATTATGTGGCTTCTAGTAAGAGCTTCAAGAAAACAAGTGCAGCAATTAGAAGATCAAGGGTATACAGTAACGCATAATAAAGACAGCGATAAGAAAAAAGAGTCCTGACAATGTCAGGGCTTTTTTGGTCTTCCGGAAAATGGTGTATACTGAATACCAATATGACACATGCAGAAATTGGAGAATGTTTTAATGAAAAATTTAGCTGGTGGTATTCAGTGGGCGGTATTTCTTTTAGCTTCGTCAATAGCAGCTCCGATTGCAATCGCAAGTGTTTTTGGAATGGATGCAGGAGACACGACCTTATTTGTCCAGCGCACTATTTTCGTACTGGGGGTTGCTTGTCTTATACAGGCATTTATCGGCCATAAAATGCCAATCAATGAAGGGCCGGCCGGTTTATGGTGGGGGATCTTCATTGTCTATGCCGGATTGATCGGGATGATGTATCCGACAATGGCCGCTTCCTTGCAGGCTCTTCAAAGCGGCCTGATTTACAGTGGAGTTCTATTTATGGTTTTTGCATACACAGGCCTTGTAGAAAAGATGAAAAGCTTGTTCACGCCAACGATTACTTTCATCTACTTGTTGTTGCTCGTTTTGCAGTTGAGCGAATCTATTCTTAAAGGGCTGCTCGGAATTGTGGCAGAAGGAGATCCGATTGATGGCATAATCGTTTTTGGAGCGGTATTGGTCATCGTGATTACATTTTATTTAATGGGCCATAAAACTGCTTGGGTCAATCGCTATTCAGTGCTTTTGGCCATTTCTGCTGGCTGGTTGATATTTCTTCTATTGAATAAAACGCCGAATATTGCATTTGGGGAGAGTTCGACCTTTTCACTCCCGAAAATGTTTGTTTTCGGACCGGTTATTTGGGACAGCGGCATGTTCGTGACCGCACTATTCCTCACGATTCTGCTTATTGCCAACATGATGGCCTCGGTTCGTGTCATGGAAACGTTATTAAAGAATGAGTTCGCTATCGTCAAAAAAGACAGGGTCAAACAAGCTTCTGTAGCCTCAGGTCTTAACCAAATCCTGGCCGGCGCATTTTCTTCGATTGGACCAGTCCCGATCTCCGGAGCTGCCGGTTTCGTAAGCGCCACGAGAACGCCCTCGCTAAAGCCTTTTGTAATTGGCGGTATTCTAGTTGTATTAGTCAGCTTGTTCCCGGACATCATGGCGCTGCTTGCAGCATTGCCTGCACCAGTTGCTTATGCGGTCATTTTTGCGATTTTCACTAAAATGGTTGAAATGGCATTCAGCGAATTAACTGAAGCAGAAGATCGGCAGCGCGCTTATAAAGTTTCGGCGTTTGGTTTGATGATCGGCGTCGGGCTTATGTTCGTGCCGTCTGAAAGCATGGTCAACTTGCCCTCTGTCCTGGCTGCCACATTGTCGAACGGATTGATTGTTGGAACAATGACGGCGATCGCCGTTGAACAAGCCTTAAAATGGAGCAGTGCCAGAAAATGAAAAAAGCCGGACAAATACTGTCCGGCTTTTTATTATTTCACTTTAATTTCGTCTGTAAGTTTGACCAGTTCGTCTATTAGCTCGCCGATATAAGCAATGGTATCGCGAAGCGGTTGTTCGGTCGTGATATCTACGCCAGCCATTTGAGACAGCTCTACAGGTGTTTTTGTGCCGCCAGCTTTTAGTACTTCGATCCAGTCATCGACTGCCGGTTGTCCTTCTTTTAAGATGCGCTTGGATACTTGTGTGGAAATCGTCAAACCGGCACTGTAAGTATATGGGTATAAGCCCATGTAATAATGCGGCTGGCGCATCCATGTTAATTCCGCTCCAGGCGTAATTTCCACAGCGTCTCCCCAGAATTCTTCAAGCACATTACGCTTTAAAGTATTCAAAATGCCGGCGTTGACGCTTTGCCCGGCGTCAATGCGCTCATACACTTTGCGTTGGTAAGCCGCTTCAAGCAAATGCGTTACAAAATTGTGGTAGTACGTTCTGGCGACGATGGAAGAAATGACCCAGCGCTTGAATTGCGGATCTTTCGAGCTTTCAAGCAAGTGATTGGCAACGAGCATTTCATTCATTGTTGACGGTGCTTCTATAAAATAGAGGGAAGGGCGCGCATTGAAGACATTCTGCTCGCGGTTAGCGTTATAGAAATGTCCCGCATGGCCAAGTTCATGAGCTAAGACGAACACTTCGTTCATGCGCCCTGTCCACGAAATCAAAATATACGGATGGTCGCCATAAGGGCTTGAGCAGAAAGCGCCGGTCGATTTTCCGGTGTTTTGCGCAAAATCGATCCATCGTTCTGAATACGAGCGGTCAACCATCTCCAAATAATCAGGCCCCATGATTGCAAGGGCATCATCGATGTATTTTTTAGACTCTTCAACCGTGATTTCCGGTTCGTAAGAAGGGTCTAATGAAATCTTCAAATCTGCGAACGTCATTTTGCCAAGACCATGAACTTCTTGCAGCAATTTCGCATACTTTCGCATATGAGGCGCAAGTTCTTTCATGATTAAATCAATTTGGCGATTGTATAGGGAACGATCGACTTCTTGATTGAATAATAGGTAATCAAAAATGGTATCGTAGCCGCGCAAATCTGAGGTTGTTTTTTCAGCCTGCAGCTGCATATCGTAAGTTTTTGCTGTCGTGTGCTGGTAATCTTTTAACTTATTTGAAAACGCGGTAAATGCAGCGCGGCGGATTTCGACATCCGGTTCTGCTTCCCAGTCTCCTTCAAATGATACGTAGCTGAGCGGATAGCTTTTGCCTCCTGCTTCAAAATCGTCAAACTTCATGTCGACCATCTTTGTTGTATTGTATAAGCCGTAAGGTGCACTGAAAGTGGAAGAATAAGCGGCTAACGTTTTTTCTACTTCAGGATGCAATTGATATTGCTTTTTGCGGATCAACTTCTCCAGGTAAACTTTAAACTCATCAGACTCTTTCATGGCCTGCTGAAGTGTTTCTTCAGGTAAATTCAGAAGTTCGCTGTTTACAAAGGACAACTTGCTGCTAATTTTTGCGGCGACCGAGCCGAATTTGCTTGAAAGCATTTGAGCCGCATCATCCGTCTGGTCGGTGCTTAATACCAAGCTCGCGTATGTACTCAAAGGAACCAATTTTTCATAAAGCGCGGCATATGCAGTCAGTGCTCCAACTATGGAAGAAGCATCTTCCATTTTCCCTGAATGCTGCTGCTGAAAAGCATCGGTCTGTTTTTCGAGCTCCGATAGGGCTTGATGAAATTCTTCTTCTGAAGAAAACAAACTTGTTAAATCCCATGTATCTTCTAGGCGCACTTCTGAACGTGCCGGCAAACTCTTGACCATAAAACCACTCCTTTTATTACGGATTACGAACTAATTACTAGTATAGCCTCCATAAAAGGAAAAGTAAAAAAATAATTAAAATTTAGTAAAGATTCTAATAAATTTTTAAAAAAGAGGTTTAAAAGAAAAGTGGAAGGGTATTTTACTTATACAAGGCAGAACTACCGTAGGAAGAAACGAATAAACGAGCAATTGAGAAAGATCGTTTATAATCGCCTTCAGACGAGGAATTGCACAGCCTTGGCGGAAAATTTGCTTTACTGGCGATTTTCACTCTCGTCGAGAAACAATGTTACAAGTAGTTTCTTAATGGAAAGTGTACCAAAAGTAAGATGTAAGTTTTTTGTGTAAGTGCATTTGAAAGACTGGCTGCCACTAATCGTCACCTAATGTAGATGTGAATCCACATGCCGGAATGGCAACTAGCAGTCAGAGCAAGTGAACTGTAAGAATGACGAGGGTTTGTTATTCGTCAGAAGATGACAGTTTGTAGAAGGAATTTAACTGAATTTTCCGCGTGCAGAACCCCCTTTAAGAAGAGGGGAAGCAACAGGAAAAGCATGATCTGATGAAAAGGATCATGCTTTTTCCTTTGGAATTTTTAGCGGCATGAAGCATCAAGCTTCATAGCCGTTTTTTTTCTGTAGTTTAAAAGGTTCGGAATAGTCCGTTTAGTTCAACGATACTATGATAGAATAAAGAAAATTTATTTCTATTACCATACATAATATTCATTCCCGTATTATAAAGGCCTTTCCTGAAAATATTCGACTAAAAGAAAAGAGGTACTTTCATGACGATAAATAATAGACAGGCGATACAAGACGATTATGCAGAAGCATTTGCTTGGTGTTATGGCTGCGGACGTTTAAATCCATCTGGCCACCATTTTCGTACGAGCTGGTTCGGGGAAGAAACCATGACTTTTTATGAACCAAAGGAAGAACATACGGCCATACCAGGTTTTGTCTATGGAGGGCTGATCGCTTCTCTTATAGACTGCCATGGCACCGGTTCGGCTTCATTGGCTTTGCATCGAAAAAATGGTTTTGAACCAGGAAGCGGAGAAGAGCCGCCGCGCTTTGTCACAGCATCATTGCATGTAGACTACAAGAAGCCGACTCGCCAAGGAACTCGATTGAAAGCTGTTGGAAAAGTTGAAGAAGTTCATCCAAAGAAATTCAAAGTTACAGTTGAAGTGTTTGCAGAAGACACGCTTTGTGCAACGGGTGAAGTGGTGGCTGTAGTGATGCCGGCTTCTTTCGGTAATTGAAGATGAATTGACTGTCAGGTTGATAGATTTTCTGTCTTTTGAATTTAGCAGGAATTTTATAACCTAGTTTACTAGTAAGAATAAAAGGTTTTGTTGTATAATACGTTTATTCTATAAAAATTGAATATTTAAGCTTTTGGATAAAAAGCATTGAGGTCAAAATAAATGAGTTCCTGCTTTCTTGGAAATGAAAATCCGAAAAGCGAATACCACTTCATAGATGAGAGGAAGCGAGTAGAGATGAGATATGGTTTTTGGATGCCGATTTTTGGCGGATGGCTTCGAAATGTAGAAGATGAAAATATGCCTACCACATTTGAATACGCAAAAAAAGTGACGCAGTCAGCAGAAAAATGGGGATATGATACAACGTTGATTGCTGAACTGAATTTGAATGATATAAAAGGAGTGGAAGCTGATTCGCTTGAAGCTTGGTCGACTGCAGCAGCAATTGCCGCTGTAACTGAAAAGATCGAAATTATGACAGCTATCCGTCCAGCTTTCCATAATCCTGCTGTTACAGCTAAAATGGCAGCGAACATTGACCAAATCTCAAACGGGCGCTTTACGTTAAATGTCGTTTCCGCATGGTGGGCAGAAGAAGCACGCCAATACGGCGGCGAGTTTACAGAGCATGATGAACGCTATGAACGGACGGACGAATTTTTGGAAGTAGTAAAAGGCATGTGGACGCAAAATGAGTTTTCTTTTAAAGGGAAATATTATGATATCCAAAATGCGCACCTGGAGCCAAAGCCGGTGCAGCGACCGAATCCGATTTTGTATGCAGGCGGGGAAAGCCCGCGCGGCAAAAAATCGATTGTCGAGAACTGCGATGCTTATGTAATGCACGGCGGAACAGTAGAGGAAATCGAAAAGAAAATTCAAGATATGAAAGACCTTCGCCAAGCAGCAGGGAAAGAACCATTGCAATCATTCGGCATGGCCGCTTATGTAGTATGCCGTGATACGGAAGAAGAAGTTAAGGAAGAATATGCACGCATTGTCGATATGAAAGACGCGAGCGGTTATGTTGGCTATAACGATTTTGTCAGCAAATCGCAACTGGAACAGCAAGTGAAACTAGAAGATTATTCGGTGTCCAACCGGGGGTTGCGTCCGAATTTGATCGGTACGCCAGAACAAATTGCTGACCGAATTCTGGCTTATGAAAATGCGGGACTTGATTTGTTGCTTCTGCAATTTTCTCCGCAGCTGGAAGAAATGGAACGCTTTTCGAAAAAAGTAATGCCGCTGGTAGAAGAAAAACGAAAAGCGCTTGAAACGCTTTCTAAATAGGAGGACTTTTTCATGACTGAAAAAATATATGTAATTCACGAAAATGAAGAATGGACAACACATTTATTCAAACGACTTGATGAGCTTGGCTTGCCTTACGAAAATTGGTTTACGGATGAAGGCTTAGTGAATTTGAACGAAGCACCTCCTGAAGGCGTGTTTTACAGCCGAATGAGTGCTTCTTCCCATACACGCGGTCATCGCTACGCACCTGAGCTGGCGGAATCTTTGCTTGTTTGGCTTGAACACCACGGCCGCAAAGTCTTTAACGGAAGTCGGGCACTTCGCCTAGAAGTCAGCAAAGTCAATCAGTATATGGCTTTGAACGCAGCAGGCATCCGTACTCCTAAAACGATTGCGGCGAACGGCAAAGAGCAAATTGTCAAAGCGGCAGAAAAATTGGGTGAATCCTCTTTCATCATTAAACATAACCGCGCGGGCAAAGGCTTGGGCGTGCAATTATTCCATTCCATGGCAGCGTTGCATGAACACCTGGACGGCGGCGGTTTTGAACCGTCTATTGACGGAATTACGCTTGTCCAGCAGTATATCCAAGCGCCGGAACCGTTTATCACTCGATGTGAATTTGTTGGCGGCAAGTTTGTCTATGCGGTGCAAGTGGATACTTCTGAAGGCTTTGAATTATGTCCAGCGGATGCTTGCAGTATCGAAGATTTGTTCTGCCCGGTCGGCGAACAAGCAGAAGAAAAACCGAAATTCCAAGTGGTAGAAGGATTTAATGACCCGATTATTGAAAAATACGAAGAGTTCCTTCGCCAGAATAATATCACTGTGGCGGGAATCGAGTTTATCCGCAACAGTGCAGGGGAAATCTTCACTTATGATGTGAATACCAACACCAACTACAATTCAGATGCAGAAGCAGCTGCCGGCAAGTTCGGCATGCTTGAACTTGCAAAATTCCTTGGGAAAGAACTTCAAAGCGTAAAAGTGACTGTCTGAAATCGGTCGGGCAAAAACCGGGCAGCGGCTAGTAATAGCTGCGTCCGGTTTTTTCTTTGTGTTTACTGCATGGTCTACCGGGGAAAATTTCTATAAGAACCAGATTGCATACGGCAAAGGGGTGGCAATGATGGAAAAAGAAAGAAATGAAGAAGAACTGATTGAGCCGGAGGAAGAGGAAGAAGAAAAAGAGGATGAATCACGTTTTGATAAAATTTACAGCAACATAGCTTCCAACCGTTATGAAAACCTTCGAACCAGTTATATTGAAAACAAGGCGAAAGAATTGAGAAAGAAAAAAAGATAAAAGATCGGGTGCTCCAAGCACTCGATCTTTTATTTTTTATGGAGCTTTTGTATTTCTTCAGTTACCGCAAAAGCCAAATCGTCATTCCCGAAAACCTGCAGTACTTCTAAAAGAGTACCGCTGTCAATTGCCAGTTCTTCTTGCCCTGCCTCTTCGACTGCCTTTAATAGCGCTTCGTTTTGCACTTGGCCGGGATAGGCGCTTTGGTACAAAGCGATAGGATCTATACCGTGGTTCAAACACCATTGCGCATAAAGTTGAATCATCATTTCTTCATCTTGCTGGTATTTTTTGATGATGAACTCTTCGCGGTCCTTAAAGTCCATATGTCTTTGCTCCTTTCCTGTTGTTCTGTTTGTTCTACCATACCAGACAATTTTATCGATTGCATGGACTTCTGGTGCTATTTCCTCTAAAATCTACAGAGTATAAATAATAGGATTGGAGGGGAAAAGATGAAATTAATTCAAGCACGCAAAGGGCAATTTGTTTATTACAACAATGAGCTGCATAAAATTTATTCCATTAAGCCCCTAGCTAAAAAGTCGATTTTGATGTTTCGGATCAAAGATATGGAGCAAGTGGCGAGCAAGGCGGAAGAAGTTACCTACTACAAACCGAAGCATATGGATTCGCTGTTATTTTTAGGGGCAAAGTATACGCTTCGTGAAGACCGTACTGCAGAAGAAGGCGGTTATATTTTAATCACCAAACCGGATCCGGATTATATGGACCACTATGCCTTGAACGAGTTTGAAAAAGTTGAAGCGGTTGAGGGGAAAGATGTGATAACGACACGCCAAAATACGGTGAAATCCCGGGAATTTTATGTCATGGTGCCTGGCGAGGAACCTGGCAGCAATGACATTACCTACCAGGATAAATCGAAAGTGTCTGCAGAACAGTTGGAAGAAGATGCAAAGCTTGAAGATGTGATAAAAGAAAAGCACGCGTTAAGGCCTTCTGTTGGTGATGTGTATTTGAATTTGGACAATGGAGCGACTGCCATGGTAGTGGCAATTGCGCAAGAAGAAGTGACACTTGGGACAGGGGACCGCTTGACGATCCATGCGTTGTATAAAGCCGACAACTGGCATTACTTATACAGCCTCAACGACGGCAGTTCTATATGAAAAAAGGCAGACCTCAGACGGTCTGCCTTTTTCTTTGAATTTAGACTTTGAGAATACGCATAGAAAAAAGCGCAACAACTAATCGACCACCTGGTTGTCTACTTCTAAAGGAACTAATGCTTTAGTTTCATCGATAAATATAAACGCGTCATAACGCTGCGAGATTTTGGATGGAACGTAATTGCCATAAGCTTCAAAATCCGGGTTGTAGACGACGCCGATAGCACGGTGGCCAATCCAATCTTCAAATAGCGAACGGTTCTCTTTATCGAAAATTAAAAATTTATCATTAGCGCCGGTTCGATGCAAAACCTCTTCCCATGAATTGATTCGGGCGGGAGGGACGGCAATCCGCTCATATGGAGATCCCCAGGAATCTGCTGCGATAACAGTGCCGCGATGTGTTCCGAAACCGATAGCAAAGACATCTTGCGGGTGGTTCTGCTCCCGCAGCACTTGTCCGACATTGAGCATGCCGTCTCTTTTCATATCGGTTGCCCGCGCATCGCCGATATGGGTATTGTGCTCCCAAATGATAATTTTAGCGTCGCGCCCATGGTAATCCCGAACTTCATTGATGGCTTCGACCATATGCTCATCGCGGATATTCCAAGAAATTTCACCGCTTTGAACCATCGCCCGATAATAATCTTCCGCGTTTTTGGCGACAAGGGCGTTAATCTCCAAGTTCAAACCACTTTCCTGATCATCTTTGTAGTGATGTTCGTTGTTTCGAATCGATGTTAAAAGATTGGTTACTTCATCGACGCATACGTCAGAGAAATTTGCTGACGAAATGGCGTATTTCTCAGGTTGGCGGTTAAAAGGCTCAAAGCAGGAAAATGCTTTTTTCGCTAAATCCAAGTCTCCTCCGGCGGGGTTTGTAGTGGTCAAGTACTGGACAACCTCTTCCATCGATTCCCACAGGCTGTATACGTCAATCCCATAAAACCCGACCTTCTGATCGTGAGTTGCGTTATAGTTTTTCAGCCATCGGGTAAACTCGGCAATTTCTTCGTTGGCCCACATCCAAGTCGGCCATCGTTTAAACGACTGCAGCACTTCCTCCGCGCATTTGCCGCTGCCGTCATATCCCCGAATATAGCGATTGACTTGCTGTGATGATGGCCAATCACCTTCAACTGCTATTAACGTGAATCCTTTTTCTTGGATCAGCCTTTTCGACAGTTCAGCCCGGACAGTATAAAACTCGGAAGTACCATGGCTCGCTTCTCCAAGCATGACAATCTTTGCATCTCCGATGGCTTCAATCAGAGGCGTCAAATCTTCTGAAGTCTGAAACGGCTGTGAATATTTTCTGACTGCTTCCTCAAACGGCTGGGACACGGGTGAAAACCCCTTTCTGCTGTTTGTCTCTACTGTTCCCCCAAATAAAGGCGTAAAACAACCTGCATCAAATAGGGAAGACAAAAAAACATCCGCTATCGCGGATGTGGTTTACTTTTCCAAGACGTCCTGAAAATCAGGAGTTTTTTCTATGACAGCGCTGGCGAATGGACATTGAGGGTCAATGGTCTTTCCTTCTTGACGTGCATACTGTACAACTTCTGCCACCAATTTTTTGCCAATTCCCTGGCCTTCCAGTTCCGGGGAGACAACGGTATGGTCCACTGTCAATACATCGCCATTTGGTACATAAGAAATAAACGCCATTTCTTCTGAGTTGTCCAAAAAGGAAATTTTATTGTTTTCATGCTTCATATCCATGTTCAGTTCCTCCTTTAATTTTGGATTTTATATATGTATTCCCGTTATTTGATGAGATATTCAATGGAAAAGGCAACTTCCTTCTGAATTTCGCCTTGAATTTTCTCGCGTTGAAGAACATACTAATGGCATAATTGCACTTTCTTCTTTCAGGCCATATAAGCGGAAATCAGGTTTAGACGGTTCTGCCGAGAGGGGCGACGAGACATGGATAACCTTATCCAAACAGAAGGATTGACGAAGCGTTATAACGGATTTCAGGCAGTCAGAGATCTTTCGCTATGCGTGAAAAAAGGGGAGATTTACGGTTTTATCGGATTGAACGGCTCTGGAAAAACAACCACCATCCGCATGCTTTTAGGGATGGTCAAACCGACTGCTGGAACTTGCTTCATTAGCGGGGAAAAGGTGAACCTTAAAAATTATGCTATTTGGGAAAAGGTCGGTTATATGGTCGAAACACCATATGCTTATCCGGAGCTTACAGTAAAAGAAAATCTCCATGCTTTTCGCAGGCTCCGTTTGATTGCTGACCCTAAAGTGGTAGACGAAGTGATGGATAGGCTGAAATTGACGCCGTATGCAGATAAAAAAGCGAAAAACCTTTCGCTGGGAAATGCGCAGCGTTTGGGAATTGCTAAAGCTCTTTTGCACAAACCTGAGATTTTAATTTTGGATGAGCCGGTTAATGGGCTAGATCCGGCAGGCATCGTAGAAATTAGAGAATTTCTTCAAGAACTGGCTTGTAATGAAGGGGTAGCCATTTTCATTTCAAGCCACCTGTTGACAGAGATCGCTAAAATCGCAACAAAGGTGGGCATTATCCATGAAGGTCGGCTAGTTCAGGAAGTAGACGCTATTAAGTTGCATCATCTTTTGAATCAGCGCCTTGTGCTGGATATGCGTGAAAAAAAAGCGGGCCTCGAAGCGTTGGCTTCAGCTGGGTTTGCTCCTTTCCTGAACAAGGCGGGATTTATCGAAATCTACTGCAAGGAAGCCATTCATCACCCGGATGATGTGGCTCGCTTTCTTGTTTATCAAGGACTTGCTCCGACTAAACTAGCGGTGGAAGAAGAGGACTTGGAGTCTTACTTTCTTCGGGTCATCGGACAGAAAGGAGACAGGCTCTTATGACCCCTATATTGGCTGCGTTGCAGGTGGAAACGCTGAAACTGCGAAAATCCAAACTGCTCTGGGCGGTTTTAGCCGCTTTCACAATTGCTCCTTTGATGGGTGGATTTTTCATGTTCGTTTTGAAAAATCCGGAGTTTGCAAAAACCACTGGTTTGCTTGGTGCGAAAGCCCAAATTGCAGGAGAAGCCACTTGGAAAGCCTATTTTTCAATGCTAGCCCAAATTATCGCGGTAGGGGGAATGCTGATCTTCGGCTTTGTTGCTAGCTGGATTTTTGGCAGGGAGTATACAGACCGGACGATAAAAGACCTTTTGGCTTTGCCATACCATCGGGGAATTTTGGTTATCGCCAAGTTCTTGACGGTTCTAGCGGCAACAACTCTGTTAAGTGCATATGTGGTGGCTTTCGGTATTTTCATAGGGTGGGGAATCGGCCTCGCCGGATGGTCGGCGGCTGTTTGGCAAAAAGGGCTTTTCGTTCTATCGATTACCACTTTGCTGACCATCAGTTTAAGTACGCCCCTGGCTTTTTTTGCAAGTTGGAGCAGAGGTTATTTGGCTCCTTTAGGTTTTATGGTTTTGATGGTCGTTTTTTCACAAATTATTGCCGCTATCGGATATGGAAATTATTTTCCATGGTCTATTCCGGCCCTTTACAGCGGCATTGCTGGAGAAGAGTATGCGTTGAAAGTAGGCAATGCTTTGATCGTTCTTTCTACCAGTTTAGCGGGGGTGGTTGCTACATTAGTTTGGTGGCTGTACGCGGATCAATATTAAATGTTTTGCATTTTCACTGCTAAGTTCCACTTTAAAAGGGTATAACAAAAGCAACGAGGTGATGAAATGGAGAAACAGCCATTAGCGGAAACAGCAGTCAATCAGATCGAGAAAGTATTCGGAAAGTATCCAGGATATCGGCGTGCTCATGCCAGAGGAGATGTCTACGAAGGAATCTTTTCAGCAAATGGTTCAGCGTCAGACTTTACAATAGCACCGCATTTCCAGCATGGGGAAGTCAAGGCGCTTGTCCGATTTTCCCATAGCTCACCAGACCCGACTTGGACCGATATCATGTCCCCGGTAAAAGGCATGGCTGTCCAGTTTCGATTGCCGGAAGGAGCTGTGGCAAATATCGTAGGAGTGAATTCGCCTATTTTCATGGCGAAAACACCTGAAGTGTTTACTGAAATGCTAACCATCATTAAATCGTTCAAGAACGGAAAACCCCGTGTATTGGATTTGGCTCAACTGGTTGCGAAATATCCTGAAAGCAGAGCTGCCATCGATATTTTGGGTAAAATGCATGCGCCTGCCAGTTTTGCTACCGGGCGTTATCACGCCATACATGCTTTTTATTTTATTGACGCACAAGAGAACAAAAGGCCGATCAAATACGAATGGGAACCGGAAGCAGGAGTGGAAACGTTATCGCTGACGGGAGCCGTTTCACTGTCAATTGAATATTATAAGGCTGATCTTGAAGACCGGCTTGTTCGAGGACCGGTAGCTTTTCAACTGAATGTCGTCTTTGGGGAAGAAGAAGATCCAACGGATGACCCGACGCAAGAATGGCCGGCAGAACGAAAGAAACTCACAATTGGCCGTTTGATGATTACTGGAAAAGCGGAAAACGCCGAATCGACCATTTTTGATCCAACTGCGGTAACCGAAGGGATTGAATGCTCGGAGGACCGGATCCTGAATTTCCGCAAAGATGCCTATTCCGTTTCTTATGACCGGCGAACGAATGGCATGTAGAAAAAGAACGCTGATGATAAGCGGGCAGATCCAGATGGCAAATATCGGAACGATGAAAAACCATTGATGGATTAGCCTGGACGATTTGGACAATATAAAACACCTCCGAATGGGCACACTTTACAAAGTGCTGGGATCGGAGGTGTTTTTTGTATGCTAACGGATTAGTCTTCATCTTCATCTTCTACCACGTCTTCTTCTAATTGTTCGTTAGTATCTTTTTCTTCTGAAGGCTCTTCTGTATCATCGTCTCCTCCAACAGCTGGATTGTCATTCTGCAGATCATCGTTGTCGTTGTTGCCGGAGCTGCAAGCAGCCAATAAAAAAGATAAAAAACCAATTAGCATTAGCTCTTTCCATTTTGAGATCACGCTTTTGCCTCCTCTATTCGTTCTTCATCTTTTATACCCCTTTTTTCTGATTTAAAGCACTTTCTCCATTTATTCTGATGCAGGCGAGGCTTGGCCGCATTTACCCCAGTGGGATTGCCCGGAAACTATAAAAAAGAGCCGGGAAGGGCTCTTCGGGGTCTAATACAATTGGCCTTGGCGGTATAAAATAGTGGATAATCTCCGCACCGAATGGATGTAACAGTTTTGGCGAAGAGGAAACGGATCTCCGAAAAACTGCGGGAATATCAAATCCATTGTGTTTTTCATTTTTTCCAGCAACATCCGGTAAACTTCTTCTTCCGAATAGAATTGGGTCTCCCGCCCTTGCAGCCATTCAAAATAAGAAACGATTACACCGCCTGCATTCGCTAAAATATCAGGAATTATGATAACCCCTTGTTCACTCAGGTATTCATCCGCTTCTTGCGTGACTGGAGCGTTTGCCCCTTCTACTATAACCCGAGCCTGAATAGCTTGCATATTGCCAGAGTGAATCTGGTCTTCCAAAGCAGCGAGCAGAAGAACATCGACAGGCAAGGTCACTAACTCATCCCGTCCTCTAATTTCCGCTGTTACATTGGCTTGTTGAAGCTGTTCTTCTGTATTCGGCAAATCTCCACCATTTGCGGAGGCGAATTCGACCAGTGTCAGGATATCCAGCCCATCTGCATTGTATAATGTAACATTTCGATCGCTGACAGCTACAACTTTGTTATTGATGTGGGTGCTCTTGTAAGCTTCAAGCGCCGCAACAGATCCAACGTTTCCAAAGCCTTGGACAGCCATCGTCAAGGGCCGGCCATAGTGGGCTAGAGCAGTTGCTGCAAATATATTATCAGACGAATTTAATTGCTGTTCGTTTTCTTTTATAAAATCATGAAGCAAATAGTGGAAAGTAAAGTAAACGCCTTTTCCTGTCGCTTCTCTTCTGCCTAATGAACCGCCATTTTCAATGCTTTTTCCGGTAAAGCTTCCAAGATAGGCGCTGCCATTGGTTATTTTTTTATACTCTGTCATCATCCAGTCCATTTCCCTTGCACCTGATCCGACATCAGGTGCGGGAATGTCCTTGTCGGGCCCGATAACGTCTGAAAAATAGCGGACGTATTTACGGGCTATAAGATTCAATTCTTTTTCCGAAAATTTACGCGGATCCATCACAATGCCGCCTTTACCGCCACCAAATGGAACGCTGTGCAGCGCGTTTTTCAACGTCATCAGAAATGCCAAGTTGATAACTTCTTCTTCATTGACGCTTTCGTGGTAACGGATGCCGCCTTTGTATGGGCCGAGTGCATTATTATGCTGCACACGAAAAGAGGGAATCCGGACAACGCGGCCATCATCCAATGGAATGCGGAGAAACGATTTGTGTATTTTGTTAGGAGTTGAAAGAATGGAACTTAATGAAGTAAACGCTTGATTTCTCATTTGCCCTTGCAGCTCCGGCAAGAACTCCTGGTTTTCCAGCAAGGCATCCAAAGAATCCTGAATAATCGATTTCGTTTGTTTTTCCATAAGACCGAGCACCTCCATTTTTTGCTTTCTTTTTCCTATACCCTGCGCTGTAAAAGTTATGTATGCAAAAAAACCGCCTTCCTTTAGAAATATGGAAGACGGTTATGCATCATTTTTTAGGTTTTGCCAATTTCAATTCAGCGTTCAATGCCTTGAATAGAGCAATGACCATTAAGATTATGATGAACGAAAACGGCAAAGCTGCAATAATGATGGTATTTTGTACGGCAGTCAGCCCGCCTACAGAAAGCAGGATTGCGGCGACGAGCGATTGGGCAATGCCCCAAAGAATTTTAATTTGATTGCTCGGCAATAACGATCCGTTTGTCGACTGCATTCCCAACACGAAAGTGGCGGAGTCTGCAGAAGTGATAAAAAATGTACTGACAAGCAAAATGGCCACGATGGACATCAATGTACCAATAGGCAATTGGTTAAATGCTGCGAACAAGATTTGTTCAGTTGGAAAAGCAGTCAGATCAAAGCTGCTTTTTTGAATATCGATAGCGGCTGTGCCAAAAGCGGCAAACCAAATAGCAATAAATACGGTTGGCGCGAAAACCACGCCAATCAGAAATTCTCGGATGGTCCGTCCTTTTGAGATGCGGGCGATGAACATACTGACAAATGGTGCCCATGAAAGCCACCAGGCCCAATAAAAGATGGTCCAAGAGTTTAACCAGTTACGGTTTTCTGCATTTAGTGGAGCCGATTGGAAACTAAGGCCGATCAAGTTTTGAAAATAAGCGCCAAAAGTTTCGGTGAACATATTTAAAATGAGAATCGTCGGACCGAGAACTAAAACAAGGATTAGCAACGTGATGGCAAGCACCATATTAGTATTGGACAAATATTTGATTCCTTTATTGAGCCCTGACCATGCGGATATAATAAAAAGGATGGTAACGACGCCAATAATGATCATTTGAGCAACATAGCCTTGCTCAATGCCAAACAAATAAGCAAGCCCTCCATTAATTTGAGCAGCGCCGAAGCCGAGTGAAGTTGCTACGCCAAAAACTGTTGCGAAAACCGCAAGCACATCGACGAGCGTCCCTAAAGGGCCTTCCATCTTCTTGCCGAAAATCGGCTTCAATGTTGATGAAATTAATGCAGGTTGCCCTTTTCTGAATTGGAAAAAGGCGAGCGACAAAGCTACCATTCCATACATTGCCCAAATGTGGATGCCCCAATGGTAATACGCGCGTTGCAGCGCTTCTTTAAAAGCTGCATCTGTTCCGAGATCAGCAGTGGCAGGCTGGATGGCAAAATGGGAAAGTGGTTCGGAAGCTCCATAAAAAACAAGTCCAATCCCCATTCCCGCTGAGAACAGCATGGAGATCCATGATACAGTCGAGAATTCAGGCCGGTCAGAATCTTTCCCTAGACGAATTTTTCCGTACGGGCTAATAATGATGATGAAGGTAAAAATCAATAGTAATGCCATGAGCATCAAATAATACCAACCGAATGAGGTGTCGATAAACGACCGGATCGTTCCAGACGCTTTTTCAAAACTTTCTGGCGCGATAACTCCGAACGCAACCGTTAGTACAATTAAAACGAATGTGATATAAAACACTTTTGAAGCTTTCTTCATAAATTTCTCCTCGTAATCCTTTTTGATAAAGACAAGTTTTAAGGTTATCGAAGACGATAAAATTAGTCAAATGTCAAAAAAATCAATCAGGCACTTGGAGGCCTGATTGATTATCCCCATTCATCCAATTGTTCTTCTTCAGTCACGACACGGAGGTCGTCTGCTGTAATCGTCAATACTTCGTAATCGGCTTTTTCAGCGTACCGTTCGGCTTCTTGCTTAATGAATTTAGGTGACCCGTCTGTTTCTTCATCATATACAATAAGAATGCCGTCGGAGTTTCTCAGGAAAAACTTATTCTTTTCGATAAATTGCCATGGCGCTTCGTAAGGTTTATTGGTCAAGCTTCGATGAAAGTCCGCGCTTTCGATGATCGTGCGGTATTTCTCCTGCTTGTTTTCATTCCAATTTTTTTCTTGTTCGAGAAAAGGGGTGAGCACGGCATATTTCAATTCCGGAAACTCTTTTTTCATATCGATCACAACCTCGGCCGCCCAAGTTTCAACGCCGAGCTGGCCGCTTACAATAACCCACTCCAGCCCTTCATCAACTAGTGAACGAAGACGGTTTTCCAGTGCTTTTTTGATAAAACGAATTCCAGGATTTTTATCATCGAATATCCCCATTTCATGTTGTTTGTATCCAGTTACCACCAAGCGTTTCAACATAGCAGCAGCCCCTTTCCTTTATAAGGATAGTTTAACATGGGAACGCCTTACTTTCTGTAGAGTTAGCTGGAATAGTCAGTCCAAAGACAGAATAATAAAAAAATTTATGTTAAAATGCTTTCATAAAAGGGGGGAGAGTTATGGTCAGTATAGATGATGTGAAAAAAGCTCAGCGGGAACTAAAGGGCATCATCCGCCAAACACCGGTTTTAACTTCGGCCTTACTGAATGAAAAAAGCGGAAACCGTATTTACCTCAAATCGGAACATCTTCAAAAAACCGGCTCCTTTAAAGTGCGCGGCGCTGCCAATGCGGTCATAGATGCGGTTAGAAAAGGTGCTAACTATGTAACGGCAGCTTCATCCGGTAATCACGGACAAGCAGTAGCATATATTGCGGCCGAATTGGGCATTCATGCAACGATAGTAGTTCCTGAAGACGTAAACCGTGCAAAAGTTGAAGCGATCAAAGCGTATAAGGGGGAAGTTGTGTATTGCGGCACCACTTCCGCTGAGCGGATTCCAAGAGCAATCCAGATCGCTGAAGAGAACACTGGATTTTACGTGCCGCCTTATGACCATCCGGACGTTATTGCAGGACAGGGAACAGTTGGGTTGGAACTGATCGATCAAGTGCCAGAAGCCGATATCATAGTGGTCCCGGTCGGTGGAGGCGGTTTGCTCGCCGGCATTCTGACAGCCGTTAAAGCCGCTAAGCCACATATAAGAGTGATTGCGGCAGAACCGGAAATGGCTAACGATACGTACTTATCGATCAATAACAATAAAATTACAGCAATTCATGGCACAACGACGATTGCGGATGGGCTGCGGACCTCCCAGCCGGGCAATCTGACCTTTCCGATTTTGCAGAAGCATTTGGACGGGATTGTTTTAGTATCAGAAGACGAAATCAAAAGAGCGTTCCAATTTATGCTTGAGCGGACCAAGCAGCTAATCGAACCTTCGAGTGCAGTGGCAATTGCCGCTATTTTCTCTGGCAAGCTCGAGACAGCCGATAAAAATATTGTTGCTGTTTTGTCAGGGGGCAATGTGGATTTGCATCAAGTGAAAAACTTTTTGACGGAATCTTCTACTGTCTAAAAAGTGATAGTAGCAGATATAGAAACATACATTATGAATCGAGCATATTGCATGAGCGAGAACAAAGAGCCGCATAAAAAATTAGCCAATGATGATTTGAAGTTGAAAGCGGCACAAACGGTAATCTAGACGGAAAATTTTAAAAAGCAGGTCAATCAGAAGAAGCACAACAAAGCCCAGATGAAAAAGTAAACAAGCGCCAAGACAATCGAAAATCAGCAGGGCCATCAAGTAAAAACTTGATGGCCTTTTTATTTGCGCTTTGAAAGCGCCTTGCATTAGAAAAATGAAAACGGTAACATGTAATTAATATTCTGAAAATACTAACTAGTTGGTATGCAACTTAACATATCAATAAGATAGGGGATAAGCTGATGAACGTGATGGATTTGTTTAACCTTGAGGGAAAAACAGCTATCGTTACAGGAGGTGGACGCGGACTTGGAGCGCAAATAGCTGAAGGTTTTGCTGAAGCGGGCGCGAATGTGGTCATATGTTCCAGGAAAGTGGAATCTTGTCGGGAAATGAGCGATAAGTTAAAGAAAAAAGGGGTGCGCTCATTAGCGATTGCTTGTGATGTCACCAATCCGGAAGACGTAAAAAATGTAGTGAAAAATACAATACTGGAATTCGGGACAGTTGATATTCTAGTGAATAATTCCGGTGCCACATGGGGAGCGCCGGTTTTGGATATGCCGCTTGATGCTTGGCAAAAAGTCATGAATGTTAATGTCACTGGAACCTTTTTAATGAGCCGCGAAGTAGGAGAGCCGATGATCAAACAGGGACGCGGAAAAATTATCAACATCGCTTCTGTCGCCGGTCTTGGAGGAAGCGATCCCCGGTTTATGGATACCATCGGCTACAACACAAGCAAGGGTGCAGTCATCACATTCACTAAGGATCTCGCCGCTAAATGGGGCCAATACAACATCAACGTCAATGCATTAGCCCCGGGCTTTTTTCCAACCAAAATGACTGAAGCATTGATTGAAAAGAGGGGGCACCAGCTTCTGGAACATACTCCTTTAAGGCGGTTTGGGACAGATGAAGACTTAAAAGGCGCCGCCTTGTTCTTGGCATCGAAAGCATCAGATTATATCACCGGAGATGTTGTTATTGTAGATGGCGGCATGCACGCTGTATAAAAAGCGTATTGGAAAGAGGAGGAACAACATGGCACATGAAACAACTGTAAAGGTACGGTTCAGCGAAACAGACGCCCTTGGACATATCAGCAACATCAGCTATTTTATTTATTTGGAACAAGCCCGGACCGATTTTTTTGAGGAGCTTGGGCAAGGCACGGACATTGCAGATTGGAAAATCATTCTTATATCAGCTCATTGCGATTTTCTCCGCCAGGGCTATTTCAGCCAGCGACTAAAGATTCTCACGGAAGTGAGCAGAATTGGGAACTCCAGCTTTATGCTGGTGCATCAAATAATGGATGAAAAAACAGGTGAACTGATTGCCAAAGGAGAGGCAGGGGCAGTTTACTTTAATTTTAAAACACAAAAAAGCGAAAGGTTGCCTGCAGAATTAAGAGCAAAGCTCGAAAAGCATTTAATAGAGGAGAAGGGCCGCTATGGAAGATAAAACAACCATTTATGATGGCGGAGGTTTTCTTTGCGGGCCATCAAAAGCAGAAAGCCTCTTTACTCCGGAAGATTTCACCGAGGAGCATCGTCTGATTGGCAAAATAGCAAAGCGTTTTCTCGAAACCGAAATACATCCAAATAATGAAGCTATTGAACAACAAGATTTTACACTGGTCAAAAGGCTTCTCAAAAAAGCAGGTGATTTGGGTCTTCTAGGACACAGCATTCCCGAAGGATACGGAGGACTCGGCTTAGACAAAATAAGCAAAGGTTTGGTCGGTGAATCACTGGGTTCAGCAGGCGGGTATGGCGTTGCCCACTCTAATCATACGTGTATTGCCACATTGCCAATTACCTATTTTGGAACGAGAGCACAAAAGGAAAAGTACTTGCCGAAACTGGCGTCAGGCGAATGGATTGGGGCGTACTGTTTAACAGAACCCGAAGCGGGATCCGATGCCTTATCTGCTAAAACAACAGCTAAACTTAATGAAGCCGGTACCCGCTTTATCTTAAATGGCACGAAAATGTTCATTACAAACGCTGCTTTTTCAGATACGTTCATTGTTTACGCCAAAATAGATGGCACGGCGTTGAGCGCTTTTATCGTGGAAAAAGATTTTCCTGGTTTATCTCTTGGGGTAGAGGAGCAGAAAATGGGCATTAAAGGATCTTCAACACGGACGGTCAGTTTTGAAGACTGTGAAGTGCCGGCGGAAAATCTTCTAGGCGAACCAGGGAAAGGCCATGTTATTGCGTTGAATGTATTGAATATAGGACGTTATAATCTTGGTTCAGCATGTATGGGAGCCGCTAAATATGGACTGGAACTGGCATTGAAATATACGAAAGAACGCAGGCAGTTTGGCAAAGCGATTGCTGATTTTACCGCAACACAAGAGAAAATCGCAAATATGGCTTTGCGCATTTATGCGGCCGAATCGCTTCAGTACCGGACAGCCGGATATTTGGAAGGTGCGCTTGGTGGATTATATGAATCAGAAGACCAAGGGCTAATTGCCAAGCAGATGATGGAATATGCTGTAGAATGTGCAGTTTGCAAAGTATATGGTTCTGAAACATTGGATTATATTGTCGATGAAGCTGTCCAATTACACGGTGGCTATGGCTATATCAAGGAGTACAAAATTGAGCAGATGTACCGGGATTCCCGTATCAACCGGATTTTTGAAGGGACGAACGAAGTGAACCGACTGCTGATTCCAGGAACTTTTTTTAAAAAAGTTGCCAAAGGGGTTATTCCTTTTGAACGGTTGGTCGGGGGGGCACTGACAGAAATACGCTTACCAAAAATTGCAGCCATTGGTCCCATTTCCCGGGAAATAGAAGCGGTCCATGCCATTCGACGGGTTTTCCTTCTTGCAGCAGGTTTGGCATCAGAAATCCACGATGTAAAATTGGGGGAAGAGCAAGAAACGATTATGAAGCTAGCCGATATCGCAATTGCGCTTTTTGCAGTGGAATCAGCTGTTATGCGTACCGCAAAAGCGCTTGAACGCAACGGAGAAAAGGGCGAAGAGCTGAAAATTGCGCTAACAAAAGCGCTTGTTGATGACGCGCTCTTGGAAGTCGAAGTGGCTGCCCGTAAATTGATCCAAGGCTCTGCTTCCGGCAAGCAAATGCATGATGCTGTTTTAGCTGTGACAGGAGAACTGTGCCGGTTGCAGCGTGAAGGCAGAACTCTGACGAAGCGGCATATTGCAAAACTAATGATCGATGCCGAGCAGTATGTAAATTAAGGAGGAAGCTGGGAAACAAACACTATACGTAAGTTTTGGAAAGTAGACTGTACCGGATTTCCTGATCACCAACTGCTATCCAGATCATTTCTAAAGAATTACATGAAAAAACAAGAGCAAAATGATTTATATGGAAAGGATGACAAGCGATGAAAATTCTTGTAGTAGGAGCTGGAGGAATAGGAGGTTATTTCGGAGCAAGACTTTTAGAGGCTGGGCAAGACGTTACATTTTTAGTACGCGAGCGGCGCAAAAAGCAACTCGAAGAAACCGGTTTGAACGTACATAGTGTGAATGGAGATGTTCATTTGGAGCCGAAACTGGTAACAGCTGAAAATTCGGTTGACCAATACGATCTGATCATCTTAACAGTAAAATCATATCAATTGCCGGATGCTATTCAGGACATTCGCCCGTTTGTCGGTAAAGAAAGCATGATTCTTCCACTATTGAATGGCTTTGCGCATATTGGTGAATTGGCAAATGTTTTTAGCGAAGAACAGGTGCTTGGCGGCCTGTGTTTTATCGAAACAACACTTGATCACGAAGGGACCATTATCCAGACGAGCCCCATGCATCAACTTGTTTTTGGAGAGCGTTCCGGTGAAGAAACAGAGCGTATTTTAAGGGTGAAAAAAGCGCTAAGCGGCACAAAAGCAGATTTTGCATTGAGCCGGAACATCATACAGGACATGTGGCATAAATATTTGTTTATCGCGGCAATGTCAGGGATTACAGCATCGATGGAGTCACCGATTGGCCCTGTTCGGGAACTGGAGAGCGGCAAGCGGACGATTAGCGCTTTATTGGAAGAGTTGACAGCAGTCATGAAAGGAGCAGCTGCACCAATTAAAGAAACTATTGCCGAAGAACAATTTAAAAAAATCATGTCCCTAGACCCGGGAATGAAGTCATCGATGCAGCGGGATGTTGAAAAAGGGCATTCGATAGAAGTGGATCATTTGCAGGGATATTTGCTGAAGAAAGCGAAGTCTCAACAATTGGCAGTGCCTGTCTTAGAAACCATCTATACAAAATTGAAACTGTATGAGCTTCAGTAAGAAAAAAGCAAGTAAATTCTCCTGATAACGTTTACATTATTCTGAATATTGTCTATGCTTATTTTACAAGCTTACTTAGACTTGTAAAAAATAAGAAGGAGTTGAGGTGTTTGAATGCTATTGTCCTTGCTGTCATCGGAATCTTTATTTTTGCATTAGGTTATCGTTTTTATTCTAAGTTTGTAGCAGAGAAAATTTTTAAACTTGATCCGAATTATGTTACACCGGCACACAAGTTCAAAGATGGAGTTGACTTCGTCCCTACAAACAAATTTGTTTTATGGGGCCACCATTTCACCTCCGTGGCCGGAGCTGCCCCGATTCTCGGACCGGCAATCGCGGTTTACTGGGGTTGGTTGCCTGCAGTTTTATGGGTAGTCCTTGGAACTGTTTTTGCTGCAGGTGTCCATGATTTCGGAACACTTGCGCTATCGGTACGAAACAAAGGGCAATCGGTCGGCACGCTGGCACACCGTTTGATCGGCCAGCGCGGAAAGATATTATTCCTATTTATTATTCTAATACTCGTGTTGATGGTCAACGCTGTGTTCGCCTGGGTTATCGCGAACTTATTCATTTCTTTTCCAGCGAGCGTGCTGCCGGTATTTATTCAAATTCCACTTGCTCTTTGGATTGGGCATGCGGTTTACAAGAGAAATAAAAAAATGTTGGTGCCATCGCTTGTCGCTCTGGCTGTCATGTACATTACAGCCATTGTTTCGAGCCAAGTCAGTTTTCTGCAAATTGATTTGGTCCGTTATATGGGTGGTGAAGAAGGAGCGGGACTCTTTGGGCTGGGTGCGATCTCTACCGCCTTCTTTATCTGGATCGCCATTTTAATGATTTATGTGTATATCGCTTCTACCTTGCCGGTTTGGAAATTGCTCCAGCCGCGTGACTTTATCAATTCACACCAATTAATAGTAGGGCTGGGTATTTTGTATTTGGGCTTATTGTTCACCAATCCTCAAATCACAGCGCCGATTTCCAACCCGGACGCGAACGTTTCATGGTTCCCGCTGCTGTTTATTACTATTGCTTGTGGAGCAATTTCCGGATTTCACGGGCTTGTTTCATCCGGAACTTCTTCGAAACAGCTGGACAAAGAAACCGATGCGCGCTTTGTCGGTTATCTAGGGGCTGTTGGAGAAGGGATTTTGGCTTTGGTTTCCATTATTGCGGTTATCACGTTCTTCCCGAACCGTGAAGCTTTCTTTGCTACTTACAGCAGCTTCCAAGCAGCAAGCGGAGCGGGCCTTGGTACATTTATTCAAGGAGCCTCCCAGTTGGCGGAAGGACTGCTGATCCCGGCAAGCGTCGCTGCGACAATCGTTTCAATTATCGTAGTATCGTTTGCTGCAACGACGCTTGATACATCAGTCCGGCTGATGCGCTACATCATTTCAGAACTCGGCGTTGAGTACAAAGTCCCTTCTTTGGAGAAGAAACATGTAGCGACAACGATTGCTGTTGTGGCAAGTGCTGCTCTTGTGCTGCTTCCTGAAGGGCCAAACGGTTTCGGTTCCGGCGGATACTTATTGTGGCCGCTCTTTGGAACTTCTAATCAGCTGCTGGCTGGCATCAGTTTACTGCTGGTTTCCATATGGCTGAAAAGACTTGGGCGAAGTTATGTAATTACGATCGTACCGATGATCTTCCTGATGTTCATGACGTTATGGGCGATGTTCCAACAGGTCTTCCTACAATGGGCCTGGTATGCAGATTCGCCAAACACATTGCTATTTGTTTTCGGATCGATCATTTTCGTCTTTACACTCTGGATCATCCTGACTGCAATTCAGGCATTGATGAACCCGCGTGGTACAGGAATTTCAGAACTGGATCTGGATTAAACTGACTAGAAGGGATCATGCTTACATGATCCCTTCTCTTTATACATATGAAGGAGGCGTGCAGACATGCTGGATAAGCTGAAGAAACTCATCGCCTATTACGAAGAAGTATTGGAACTGCCGCACCGCACCGAAATTGCACGTGAATTACGCGCTGAAGACGATTTGTTTTTACTGATGCTGTACTCAGAGATGCTCGGCATTCCAAATCCTGCCTATTATTATACATTGGAGCTATATCCGTATATGATTGAGGAATTTCACGATTGGCACTTACGGATGGGCATGGAAAAATCCCCTTTAAGCGGCATCCGCTGCTGTTAGGCAAGAAAGAAGTGAGGCGGAGAAATGGACGTTCTATCAAAAAGCATAATTTTTGTCGGTGGCAAAGGTGGCGTTGGAAAATCGACATCAGCCGCTGCCATTGCATGGGAATCCGCAAAGAATGGCTATAAGACCTTGCTGATTTCTACAGATCCGGCTCATAATGTCGGTGATATTTTCAATCAGCAAATCGGTGGCAGAACGCAAAAGATTGCGGAGAACCTCTATGCACTGGAAATCGATCCGGAAATCGAGACGGAAAAGTACATAAAAGGGGTCAAAGAGAATATTAAAGGCACCGTCCATACGAGCATGATGGAAGAAGTGAACCGCCAGCTTGATACAGCTAAAGCGTCTCCTGGAGCTGATGAGGCGGCACTGTTTGATAAACTTATCCATATCATTTTGGAAGAACGGCAAAACTTCGATAAACTGGTATTTGATACAGCACCTACAGGGCATACAATCCGTCTATTGACTTTGCCGGAACTGATGGGTGTCTGGATTGAAGGGTTGCTTGAGAAAAGACGCAAAACGAATGCAAATTATACGGCTTTGCTGAATGATGGCGAACCGAGGGAAGACCCGATCTACGATGTGCTGCGGGAACGGCAGGAGCGTTTTTCAAAAGCACGGGAAGTGTTGCTTGACGAAAGCGAAACTGGCTTTATTTTCGTACTCAACCCGGAACGGCTGCCGATTTTGGAAACACAGAAGGCTCTCGAGTTGCTGCATAAATACCATCTGCATGTTAATACGCTTATCATCAATAAAGTATTGCCCGAAGAAGCAGATGGCGAATTTCTGCGTGAAAGAAAAAAGTACGAGCAGCAGTACCTCGAATTGATTCGCAAAACATTCCCTAAACAGGAACTCATTTTCATTCCGCTGTTTTCCAGGGACATTATCAGCATGGAACAATTGGAGTTATTCAGTAAACAACTTGTCTAGGAGGTTGAAGCAAGTGAAAGCATTTGTCATCGAATCTGGGAAATTGAAAGTGAAAAATATGAATGAACCACAAGCGAAAGCCGGGGAAGTGGTCGTCGCATTAAAGACAGCAGGGCTTAACCGCCGGGATTTGGGGTTGCCGAAGCGTTATGGTGATCGCCCGGAAGAGCTTATCATCGGATCTGATGGGGCAGGGATTATTGAAGTGATTGGAGAAGGGGTCAGCAGATTTTCTGTCGGCGACGAAGTGTTGATCAATCCAGCACTTCGCTGGTATGACAATAGTGATGCGCCTCCACAAGGTTTTGATATTCTCGGTATGCCGGATCATGGCACTTTTGCCGAAAAAATCGCCTTGTCTGCAGAACAAATTGAGCCAAAACCGGATTACTTGTCTTGGGAAGAGGCAGGTTCCTTGGCGTTGGCAGCGATGACCGGCTACCGTGCACTTTTTACAAAAGGCGAGCTAAAAAAAGGGGACACAGTGTTTATCCCTGGAGCGGGCAGCGGTGTGGCAACCTATCTTATTCAATTTGCGAAAAATGCCGGAGCAAAAGTCATCGTGACATCAAGAAGTAAAGAAAAACTTGAACAGGCGAAAAGATTGGGGGCAGACATTGCCATCGATACAGCAAGCGATTGGAAGGAAGAGCTTGCTGAAGAAACCATTGATCTAGTCATCGACAGCGTCGGGCGTGCAACCTTTAACCGCTCGCTTGAAGTATTGAAAAAAGGTGGACGCATCGTGATTTTCGGAGCGACGACCGAAGACAATGTAGATTTCAACCTACGCCAATTTTTCTATGGCCAGTACCAGCTGTATGGATCAACGATGGGCAGCAGGGATGAACTGCGGGCCATGCTTTCCCACATCGAAGAGCACGGAACGCATTCGCTTGTTGACAAAGTGTTCCGTTTAGAAGACGCCCAGGAAGCATTCGATTACTTGGCTGAAGGAAAGCAATTCGGCAAAGTTGTTTTGCAGATTAGCGAATAAAACCGTGAAACCTTTCGACCAGTCAGCCGTATTATAGTTATTAGAAAATGACTGGAGATGAAACAAATGCAAAATACCGGATTAAAAGTGCTTGTCCACGCCAGTGCCTTTTTTGCTCCGTTTTTAGTGCCGATTTTCGTGTATCTCATCACGTATGACCAGGAAGTGAAGAAGCTGTCGATCCAGGCCCTATTGTTCCAAATCGCCATGGGAGTCCTAATCTTTATTTCATCGCTGCTGACCGTTATCTTGATCGGTATCCCGATGTTAATCGTCTTCGGAATCATGACAGTTATTGTCCCGATCCTCGGCATCATCAGAGCATTGAACGGCGACCGTTTCGATTACCCGATTGTAGGAAGCTGGTACCAATAAAAAAAACGTCCTTAAGGACGTTTTTTTTATTGCGACGAAGCTAGCGAAGCGATGCAGGAGCAATAAGTTTTGGTTTTTTATTGCGACGAAGCTAGCGAAGCGATGCAGGAGCAATAAGTTTTGGTTTTTTATTGCGACGAAGCTAGCGAAGCGATGCAGGAGCAATAAGTTTTGGTTTTTTATTGCGACGAAGCTAGCGAAGCGATGCAGGAGCAATAAGTTTTGGTTTTTATTGCGACGAAGCTAGCGAAGCGATGCAGGAGCAATAAGTTTGGTTTTTATTGCGACGAAGCTAGCAAAGCGATGCAGGAGCAATAAGTTTTGGTTTTTTATTGCGACGAAGCTAGCAAAGCGATGCAGCGCTTTTTCATGTCTCGAGCAGCTAAAACTTTCATTGAAGTCGTATTTTGTGGTTAATGGAGCATATTTTACTTGTAACTGTGAATAATCCAGACAAGCAAAAAACACGGCCATCCTAAAGATGGCCGTGTTTTCTATTCGAAAATGTAAGACAAAGCTTTAAGTGCTTGATCAACGGTTTCAACGGTAGCACTGGATTTGCGGGACAACTCTTTTAACGGATGATGCAATTTTTCAGGGCGGACGATAATCAGCGGCTTGCCTGCTGCAATGGCGGAACTGGCATCCATGGCAGTGTTCCACTGTTTATATTGTTCGCCGAAAAAAGCGATGACCAGATCCGCTTTATGGATCAAAACACCGGTGCGCAAGTTGTTGAAGCTAGATGCAGTCATGTCTTTAGCCAACGCATTGGGTTGTTTCCCTAAGATTTCCTCGCCGATACTGTCCGAACGCTCATGGTCTTCCATCGGCCCGACAAAATCAACAGGGAGCCTTAATGCCAATGATTTCTTTTTGAGTTCTTCACGCCACGCGCTGTGAATTTCACCAGCCAGATAAACAGTCAATCTCATGTTAATCCCTCCGACACCCATTTCTTTCAGTTTAACATACTTGGGAGACGGATTAGATAATAAGGCGTTCTTTCCGCGTTACCGGAATCAATGAAAGCACATTCTCCACTTTAAACGTGCGCTTCTTGTTCCGCAGAAAGCAATAGGCCTGGAATGTATCGCCACTCACTTTCAGGATTTTGATTCGGCGTTTGCTGATAGAACCGTCGTTTGCCATATACATCATATCGATCAGCTGCTGATGTTTAAATGCTTTGAGAACCTGTGCTTTCATGATTTTCACTCCTTCGAATAGAACGTTTGTTCTTATTATAAACCATAATCTAAGGAGAAACAAGCAAACGGATTTCGTGTATAATGGAACGAACATATATTCTTTTAACCCTGGAAAGGAGCAAAACCATGAAAATTTTTCATACTGCCGATTGGCATTTAGGCAAGCTGATCCAAGGGGTCTACATGACAGAAGAACAGCGTTTTGTCTTGAATCAATTGATTGCCGCCATAGAAGAAGAACAACCCGATGCTGTTATCATTGCAGGAGATTTATATGATCGGGCAGTGCCGCCGACAGAAGCGGTCAATCTGCTTGATGAAGTGCTTGCCAAGATCGTTCTGGAATTGAACACACCGGTGCTTGCCGTAGCTGGAAACCATGATAGTCCGGGGCGATTGAATTTCGGCAGCCGCATCATGAAGATGAACAATATTCACATCGCGGGGCATGTGCAAAAAGAACACACGCCGGTCGTCTTAAAAGATGAGCATGGAGAAGTTCATTTTCACCTTGTCCCGTATACCGATCCTTCAATGGTCAAGTACACGCTTGAAACTCCAGAAGTCCGTTCGCATAACGATGCTATGAAGGCAATCACGGAAAATATTAAGAAGTCGCTTGATTCGGCTGCCCGGCACATTTTTGTCGGCCATGCATTCGTGACGCCGCATGGCGAACAGGAAGGTAATACGAGCGATTCGGAGCGTCCACTGTCGATTGGCGGAGCTGAACATGTCGCTGCACATCATTTCGAAGCTTTTCATTACACCGCGCTTGGCCATTTGCACAAAGCTCATTATGTATTGAATGAGACCATCCGTTATGCCGGATCTCCTTTGAAATATTCGATTTCAGAAGAAAATCACCAAAAAGGTTTTCTTGTTATTGAAATGGATGCCAGCGGCGGAGTGGCGGTTGAAAAGCGTTTATTTAGACCGAACCGGAATATGCGGACGGTTGAAGGTACAATGGATGAAATCTTGAAGCATGAACTCAACGAAGACTTTGTTTTTGTCAAACTGTTGGATGATGCACCAATCTTGTATCCGATGGAAAAAGTCCGTTCGGTTTATCCGAACGCCATGCACGTGGAGCGAAAGAACTTTATCGGCACTGCTTCTCAGGGCGCTACAGGAGGAGCCCGCCGGAAAATGGATTCGCTGTCATTGTTCAAAGCGTTTTATGAAGAAGTGAAAGGCGAGGCGGCTTCAAAAGAAACAGAAGAGATTTTCAAAGATGTGCTGAATGAATTTTTAAATGAAGAAAGCGATAAAAAAGAAGGGGTGAACGTATGAGACCCTTAAAGTTAAAACTGACTGCGTTCGGGCCATACAAGCAAACGGAAGTGATTGATTTTGCCGATTTGCAGGGCAATCAGCTGTTTGTTATTTCAGGCAGCACCGGTTCAGGGAAAACGACTATTTTTGATGGCATCTGTTTTGCGCTCTACGGATCTGCTAGCGGGTCGGACCGAAGCGAATCGCGGATTTTGCGCAGCGATTTTGCAGATGACGGAACGCATACATGCGTCGAAATGGAATTCGAGATACATAATAAGGTGTATCGGATTTTACGCCAGATGAGCCATGTTAAAAAAGGCAACAAAAGCCCGACCGGTGAACGCTATGAATTTTTCGAGAAATGCGATGGCGGCGAAAAACCGTGCGTAGAGCGCCAGATTGTTTCGGAAATTAACCGCCGGGTGGAAGAAATCATCGGTCTGACCCAAAACCAGTTCAGCCAGATCGTCATGCTGCCACAAGGCGAATTCCGTAAGCTGTTAACTTCGGAAACTGACAACAAAGAAGAGATTTTGCGCAAAATTTTCAAGACTGAACCATACAAAATGATTAGCGAACGATTAAAGCAAAAAAAAGACGTGGCTGCCAAAGCGTTCCAGCTGGAAGAGCAGATTCTAGGCAGCCATATCCGGAGCATAGCATCTTCGCTGCCAAAGCGGGATTCAGCCATTTTCGAATTGCTTACACGCGACCACTACAATGTCCATCAAGTAATAACAGCTCTTGAACAAGAAACAAAGTTTTATAAAGAAAAGATTGATGTGGATAAAGCGGCATATCAAACTGCTTATCAACAGCATACGATGAAGCAACAGCTTTTCCATGAAGCAAGGCAATGGAACGATCGCTTTGCCGAGCTGGCGGAAAAAGAAGAACGTTTAGAGCGGCTGACCGCAGACCTTCCAGCTTATGAAGAGAAAGAGCGGCGCTTGCAGCATGCAGAACGTGCAAGTTTGATCGAAGGATTAGAAAACTTCTATAAAGAGCTGCAAACCAATGAAGCTGAGAAACGGGATCTTGCAAAAGCGGCACGGACAAAAGCGCAAGCCGCTTTGGAAGAATGGCAAGAAGCAGAAGCGGAATATTTGATGCAGGAAAAGCGGCAGGGCGAGCGGGAACAAATCCGGATCCAACTTCTTGAGCTGCAAAACAAGTTGCCTGCTGTACAAGAATTGGACGGAAAGAGGGCGGAACTTACTCGCCTTGAGGTACTGGCAAAACAAGCGGAAACCGGTGCGAAATCAGCCGAAGAAAAATGGCAGACTGAAAAACAAGTCTATAACCAATTAGCGTTGCAAGTAGCAGAACTGGAACAAAAAGTTGAAGTATTTGACGAGAAAACCGCCAGATTGACCGAACTGAAAGACAAGTGCCGCATAGCAGCTGAGTTGCTGAACGCACAAGTGAGCTGCACAAAACAGGAAAAGGAAAGCCGGGCGATGGAAGAATTGTATCAGGTGGCTGCTGCGGAATACGCGGAGCTGGAATCAAGCTGGTTTGCGGACCAAGCGCGTGTCCTTGCTGAGCAATTGCATGAAGGCGAAGCCTGTCCGGTATGCGGCAGTCTGGAGCATCCGAACAAAACGGGGAATCTACATGAATCAACGGTATCGAAAGAGCAGCTTGATTTTGAAAAGTCCAAACTTGTCGAAGTGGATAATCAATTCCGCAATGCGTCGGCACGATTCATGGCACTTACTGAACAAGTGGACAATAAAAAACAAGAAGCGCGCAAATTCGGGTTAACTTCGGAATTGGCAGAAGAAGAATACGCAAGCCTTGAAGCGGCCAGAAAAGAATTGGATGCGGAAGTCGCAGAATTGCAAAAAGACAAGCAGAGACTGCGCGTTTTTAAAGAAACTCTTGGGCAATCCGTACGGCAAGTTGAACAGCTGGAACGGCAAAAAGAAGAGACGATGGCATTCATGCAAAAACAGCGGGCAGAGTTTGACACAGCGGCAGCTGTTTTCGAACAGCAGCTGTTGTCAATTCCTGAAGAAATACGGACGCTTGCTGTTTTGCAACAGAACATCCGTTTAGCTCTTGCTGAAAAAGAGCGGCTTGAAAAATTATGGGTCCAATCCCAACAGCGGTTCCAGACTGCAAAAGAAGGCAAAGCTTCTGCTGCTGTAGCGCTCGAGCACTCCGAAAATATAGCGGCAGAAACAAAAAACAAAAGGGACCAGGCTGGGCAGCAATTCTTCACAGCGCTCCAAAAGTCGGCGTTCGAATCGGAAGCGGCTTACCTGCAAGCAAAACTTGGAGAAACCGAGCAAGTAGCGTTGAAAAAAGCGGTAGAAACCTACAAGCAAAGCCGTCATACATTAGTTGAACAAGTAAAAGAGATGGAAATTTTGCTTTCGGGGCAAGAAAAGACAAATACGGTTGAACTTGAAGCAGAGCTTGCTGAATTAAAGCGCGTTTACGAACAAGCTTTTGCCGAGCTGAATCATTCTAAAGAATTTGAGAAAACAGCGGTGGTTCTGATCAATAAGATCGCACAAGCTACTAAACAAGCAACAGAAGCAGAACAGGAAATGAACCGGCTTGCCGATTTGCACGATATGATTCGTGGTCAGAACCCATTGAAAATTTCATTTGAACGCTACTTGCAAATTGAGTACTTGGAGCAAATCATCCATTCAGCCAATGAGCGCTTAAAAGACTTGTCGAATGGCCAATTTTATTTGATCCGCAGCGACCGCCAGGAAGCACGCGGTAAACAAAGCGGTCTGGGACTCGATGTTTACGACTCGTACACTGGACAAACTCGTGATGTTAAAACCTTGTCGGGCGGTGAGAAGTTCAATGCTTCCCTATGCCTTGCACTTGGCATGGCGGATGTTATTCAAAGCTTCCAAGGAGGAGTAGCGATCGACACCATGTTTATTGATGAAGGTTTCGGTTCCCTGGATGAAGAGTCACTGAACAAATCCATCGAAACGCTGATTGATCTTCAAAAGTCCGGCCGAATGATTGGCGTTATCTCTCATGTCCAGGAATTGAAAGCGGCTATTCCGGCAATTTTGGAAGTGAAAAAGTCGAAAGAGGGGTATAGCCAAACCCGCTTTTTGCTTAAGTGACAAGCTGTTTCGATAAGTAAGTAAGCTTTTGGTGTTTAAATCCTTCCTGAATAGTGAATGACAAAAGTAACAGATGGTTCTGGAAGGAGAAAACATGGATACACTTCTTTATTTTTTCTTTACGGCGGCTTATCTCATATTGCTGATATGGGGCTTAAGCCAACAGAAAAAATGGAATATGATGTCATTTCTTTTTGCGGTAGTGCTTGGGCTTGTTTACGACAATGGCATAATTGCACTCGGCAAGTTTATAGGAGAAGGAGAGCTGCTTCAGGCGTTAAGTGTGCCGCGCTTTTGGATCCATGCTTTCTTGACGCCGACACTCGTGCTGTTTTCATGGAGCGCGTTAAAATGGGCTGGCGTGGAATGGGCAGAGAAAAAAGCAGTTTTAATTTTTACCGTTTTATACACGCTCGGGCTTGTCGTAATCGAATACATTTTTGAAACAGCCAATCTCACGTTGAAAAGTGCAAGCGAATATGGAGTTTTGCGTTATGTCTCAGCAGAACCCGCAACAGGACCTCCAATTATGGTCTTGCTTTTGACGGCCGTACTCATCTTTTCGGGGGCAATACTATGGAAACGAACAGGTTGGAAGTGGATGCTAATTGGTTCGGCCGTGATGGTCATCGGAAGCGCAGTCCCTATACCGGTTAACAGTTCTGCAGCAACCAACGGGTTCGAATTATTTTTGCTTTTTACGCTTGTCTGGACGAAAATTCATTTAGAATCTAAGAATGCTCGATCATGATCTGCAAACCGCTTAAAGGAGTTTTTTCTATGCGAAATTTCAGCTTCAAAGGCCGCATCATTTATTTTTCTGTAATTACAGTGATCTGCCTAGCTTTTTTCAGTCTCCAGCTTTTCGCAAATTCCGAAGGCTCTCCAGGTGCAGGTTCAGTCACCTTGCTAATCTTGTGGGGGTTGATGGCTGCGTTTGGTATAGGAGGGATCATTTTTAGCATCATACAACAAGGCCGTCAGCGAAAATGACGGCTTTTCGTTTTTCATAAAAAGCAGGACAATGGCTCAGAAAGCAAAGGGAAATATGATAGAATTTAACAATAGTAGCAGAGATGGGAGTGGAAGTTGAATGACCAAAAAATTGAGTGTTCCAGATTTGATCAGTTTGATTGAACCGGGAGCGGATATCATCATTCCAATAGCAAACGGAGAACCAATTCGGTTGCTTGATTTATTGGAGGAGAATGCAGATAAATTAAGTGGTGTAGCTATACACCAAATGTTGGCTTTGCGTCCTCGTTCGTATATTGAAGGTCAGTTCGAACAACTGAAACACGTATCCTATTTTCTTAGTGGAGCAACAAGAAAAGTGTACCAACAAGCAAAATTGGAGCTTGTGCCGAATAATTTTCATGAAGTTCCAAGAATGCTGAAAAAAATAACGAAAATGTCGATGATTATGACTGTCGCTTCCCCAATGGATGAACATGGCTATTTCACATTAGGAACGCAGGCGGATTACGTAGCTGAATTTATCGGTACCGTTCCTTTTGTATTGGAAGTAAACAATCAAATGCCAAGAACTTATGGTCGCAATCAAATCCATATTAGCCAAATCGCAGGCTATATTGAACATAATGCGACATTGATCGAAGAAAAATCTTCTCAAATCAGTGAAAAGGACATTCAAATCGCCACATCGGTAACTGCAGATATTAAAAACGGAGATACACTGCAAATTGGCATCGGCTCAGTGCCAAATGCAGTCATCAGCATGCTGAAAGATCATCGCCATCTAGGAATACATACCGAAATGCTGCCAGATGGCATTGTGGATCTGGTGAATGCGGGGGCAGTGGACGGAACCCGGAAATTTACGCATCCCGGCAAAATCATTGCGACTTTCGCCTATGGAACTAAAAAATTATACGACTTTATCGACAATAATCCGGGAGTCGAATTTCTTCCTGTTAGCTTAGTGAATGATCCCCGTGAAATTGCTAAAGAGAAAAATATCGTATCGATCAACGCCACAACTGAAGTGGATTTGTTCGGACAGTGCGCTTCCGAAACGGTAGGCGGCAAATACTATTCGTCGAGCGGCGGCCAGATTGATTTTGCTAGAGGCGTCCGGTTTGCGGAAAACGGCAAAGGTTACATCTGCATGCAGTCGACTGCAAGAAACGATTCCATCTCACGCATAAAACTTGATTTGGCTCCCGGTTCAGTTGTGACAACCGGGAAAAATGATGTTGATAATATTGTGACAGAGTACGGCATTGCGCGCCTTCACGGCGTGTCGCTTTCCGAACGCGCGAAACGCCTGATCGGCATCGCACATCCAAACTTCCGCGAAGAACTATTATTTGAGGCGAAAAAACGGGGCATCTTGATTTAACGGTGAAATTAGGGAGTCTTCATGGCCGGTCCGGTAGGGCGTCTCTCTTGAATCCAAGAGGCGGCGAGCAAATCGCTTGGAATTGTTGCTGTTCATTTAATTTAACGGCAATTAGGATTGCTATCATTTTTTACAACAAATGGACGATGATTAACCACAAGACTTCCGAAAACTAAACGAAAAAAAAGCCTTCTGTTTATTCAGAAGGCTTTTCTGTTACTATGAAAGTACAATGAAAAAGGAGAATTATGAGCAATGGGCCAAATCAGCAGGGAATTATATGAGTTTATGATTCAAAATAAATGCAATCTGACGGAGGAGTGGCTCGACAAGCGAAGCAAAGCAGATGGCTCCCCTTATTCGAAAAATGTGGCGATAGAAATGGAAGAACGGCTGAAAGTACAGAACGCAAAATTCATCGAAGCAGTTTCTTTGGTATTTATACAAGAAAGAGAAGAATATGGCCACTCCATCGAAGATTGGATTTCAGCAATCGCTCAAGAGCGGGTCCAACAAGCAGTTCCGCTTCACGAAGTAATTGCCCAACTGCGGATTTTCAGGGGCATTTACTGGGACTTTGTCCGGAAATTCTTTGAAGAGAACCCTAATGCTGTAAGTGAGGATGCATTACGTTGGAGCGAAGCGATAAACCATGCTTTTGACTATGTTATTGAAAGTTTTGCTATTCGTCATTACGAAGCAACCCAAAAAATCTTGGCCAGCCAACAAGCCATGATCAACGAACTGAGCAGTCCGATTATTCCCATTAAAAAAGGAGTGGGAATTTTGCCGCTTGTCGGCGATATTGATACCCACCGAGCTAAAGTCATTATGGAGACTGCACTCGAGCAAGGAGTAAAGCAACAGCTCCATACGTTGTATATCGATTTATCGGCAGTGGCAATTATCGATACGATGGTGGCGCAGCAATTGTTCCAATTGATGGCGTCATTAAAAATAATCGGCGTTCAATCGGTGCTTTCCGGCATTCGTCCTGAAATCGCCCAAACGGCGATAACACTTGGCGTCGATTTCAAAAACGTCAAAGTCCAAGCCAATTTAATGCGCGCATTGGAAACATACGAAGGCTAACCATAAAAAAGCCTGTTCTTCTTGTTGGTAGTGACCCCTTAAAGTTAGATTTGGACTCTAACTTTGGGGGTGCACTACCTTGCTTGAGAAGAACAGGCTTTTTTTATTTTTAAGCTAAAACATAAAAGTAAACGGCAATGAAATGGCATAGGCTGCCAAGCAAAATAAAGATATGGAAAATCTCGTGAAAACCTAAATACATGGATGATAAAAAATTAGGTTTTAATCCATAAATGATACCGCCAATTGTATAAAAGAGCCCGCCAGCCACTAACCAAAGCAACCCGCTAAGCGACATGCTGGCAGCAAGCGGCACAATGGCGAAAATGATGATCCAGCCCATGGCAATGTAAAGTGCAGTTGAAAGCCAACGCGGAGAGTGGAACCAAACCATTTTGAAAAGAATGCCGCTGATGCCAAGTACAGCCACAAAGGCAAACACTACCCAGCCGACCGTTCCGCCAAGAGCAATCAAACAAAATGGGGCATATGAGCCTGCGATCAATGCATAAATCATCGAATGGTCAAGTTTCCGAAGAAAAGCTATTGTTTTTGGTGTGGCAATCGCTGCATGGTAAATAGCAGAAGCAGAATAAAGGCACATTAAACTGATCCCGAAAATCATGACGGCTGCTACATGCAAACCTGGAGCATTGGCATATGCAGCTTTTAGTAGCATGGCACAAAATGCGATAAACGATAGAACAGCCCCAGTTAAATGGGATAATGCATTAAAAGGTTCTCTTATATATGTAGTCATTTAATATGCTCCTCGCTTTATGTAGTTATTAAAACTACTTATGATGATATATGTATGCAATTCAGTAGTCAAGCTTGGAGAATTTGTAATGATAAGTTAAACTATTGAATATCAAGCAACACGCAAGGAAGTGGACAATTGGACAATTATAAAGGAACCATTGATAAAAAGGATTTCCAAAATCAGATTCAAATAGAAGACATTCCAAAAATCGATTTATACATCGATCAAGTAATCCAATTGTTTGAAACAGGTTTTGCCGAATCCAAGAGAAACGAAAAGGAAAAAATTTTGACCAAAACAATGATCAATAATTATGCCAAAGGAAAGCTCTTTTACCCGCTTCATAATAAAAAATATTCCCGCAATCACGTTATGTTAATCTCTCTGATCTACCAAATGAAAAGTGTCTTGTCGATAAATGATATTAAAGGCGTGCTTGATGGCATCAATGAAAAAGCTGTTCAAAAGGACTTGGATTTGCAGCCATTTTACGCAAGCTACTTGCACCTCCAACAAGGCAATATTGCAAGTTTTGCCAATGAGCTTGAACGCCAGGAAAAAGAAGTGGCCGTGCAGATGCAGGAAGCCGGAGAAATGGAAGAATTTGAGCGAGTGCTTTTAATCGCTTCATTGGTCCATACAAGCAATTTGTACAAACGGGCGGCAGAAAAACTGTTGGATGAGATGAGCGAAGGGGCGGAAAGCTAATGTCAAAAATTCTAATTGATGCTGATGGATGTCCAGTGGTGGATCAGACCATTGCGGCGGCCAAACGCTTTGGGCTGCCAGTCCTGTTATTGTGTGATACCGCCCATGACATGCAGCGGGAAGGGGCGGAAACGATCACTGTTTCTAAAGGAGCGGACGCGGTCGACTTTGTTTTAGTTAATCGGGTCCTAAAAGGCGACGTAGTAGTCACGCAGGATTATGGATTGGCGGCTATGGTCTTAGCGAAACAGGGCTATCCTATTGATCAAAATGGGCGTGTTTATTCAGAAGAAAATATTAATCAGCTGCTTCATGGCCGGCATGTAGCGAAAAAAATCCGCCAAGCGGGAGGCCGTATGAAAGGCCCGAAAAAACGCCGGCCGGAAGACAATGAGAAATTCGAAAAAAGCTTGGTTGGTTTACTTGAAGCTGTTACCGCTAAATTTGAAGGATAGAGTCGGCAACAGCCTATAGACTCTGTCTTTTTTAATTAAACCGGTTTTTGATCCGTAGTGGAACCGGCAATGACTAACTTTCAGCTTAAAGGGAATACGAAGAAAAAGGACTTATTCGGCTGAAAGGGGATTAGCATGAAAAAAATCTTAATCGCGGTAACGAATCATGCTTCACTAGGAGTTCCAGGGAAGATGACGGGGTTGTGGCTGAGAGAACTGACGGACTTTTATCATGAAGTGAAAAATGAATTTGAAGTTGATATCGTCAGCACGGCTCCGGCACGGGTGCCGATTGACCCGAGAAGTCTGCTGGCTGTTCTGACCAATAAAAAAACGCGTCATTATTATATGGATGACAGCTTGATGGACCACTTGAAAAAGCCTTTAGTTCCAAGCCAAGTTGATGGACATGAATATGATGCCATATACTTTACCGGCGGACACGGTACTATGTGGGATTTTCCAAATAACAGTGAACTTCAGGAGTTGACTAGAACCATTTTCAAAAACGGAGGAATTGTATCAGCGGTATGCCATGGGCCGAGCGGCTTGTTAAATGTGCATCTGACAGGTGAGCGCCCCCTTCTTTCCGGACATGTGGTCACCGGATTTACTGACCGGGAAGAAAAACTGATGGGGTTATACAGCTATATTCCATTCTCGCTTGAACAGACTATGAAGGAACAAGGTGTTCTTTTTAAGCAAGCTCCACTTCCGCTGACGGAATGTGTGGTGGTGTCCGGAAAAATTGTGACAGGCCAAAATCCTGCATCCGCTAGAGGGGTAGCGCTTAAAGTGATTGAACAGATGCAAACAGAAACACCCTAAGCGTTTAACTTTTTTATGGGCAGGGTATTTGGGGGTAACATGTTAAAGCGGCGGAGACTCATTTTTTATAACAACAAGCCGGCAAGCCGTCCTTTTATAAGGATGGCTTTTTATCCCGAAAAGAAAAAGGAGGAAGTCGGATGTCATTTATTCGGAATGTGGTCATTGAAAATGCACCTTATTATGTCGATCAAAAAGAAGCTGTAAGAGTCGTAAGAAATCTTTTTGGCGGACATTACGAAGACATTGAAAGGCTGCTGCGGGTTTTTGGCAATGGCCAGATTGAAGGGCGGTATTTTGCAGCTCCGCCCGAGTGGTTTGAAAAAGAGCATGGACTTGAGGAAAAAAATCAACGGTATGTAGAAGAGGCGGTGCGAATGGGTAGCCGCGCCGTTTCTCGTTGCCTGGAAGAGTCAGGTGTGCAAAAAGACGAAATAGACGCTTTTATTTTTGTCTCGAGTTCCGGTATGTCGACGCCCACAATCGATGCGCGGATCATGAATGAGTTGCGGTTGCCGCCTCATATCAAGCGGATTCCTCTATGGGGGTTAGGCTGTGCAGGAGGGGCGTCCGGAATTAGCCGTGCCCATGATTACTGCCGCGCTTATCCTGATGCGAAAGTGCTCGTATTGTGCATCGAATTATGCAGCTTGACGTTTCAGCGATCTGATACTTCAAAAAGCAATCTGATTGGAACTTCGTTATTTGCGGACGGAGCCGCATGCGCTCTTGTAACAGGAGAGCGGGCTCAAATTTCAGGAGCCGGTTTTTTCATTAAAGAAACCCAATCAACGTTGATGCAAGATTCGGAAGATGTGATGGGCTGGGACGTAAAGGATCAGGGCCTTCACGTCGTTTTCTCTCGAGACATCCCCAAAATCATCGAAAAGTGGCTGAAACCCAATGTGGATCTCTTCTTAGAAAAAATTGGAAAAACTTCTTCGGATATCATTCATTTCGTTGCTCACCCTGGCGGAAAAAAAGTATTGGCCGCTTACGAAAAATCTCTCGGCATCTCCAATGAGAAAACGGACATCTCCAGAAATGTGCTGGCGAACTATGGCAATATGTCTTCGCCGACGGTGCTTTATGTTCTCAAGGAATTTATAGAACAACAGCCAAACCGAGGGGAAGAGGGGCTATTGACGGCCCTTGGTCCCGGTTTCAGCTCGGAAATGCTTTGGCTTGAATGGGGAGAAGTAGGTCAATGACTTTTTTTTGGATCGTCTTCGGCTTTGTTATTTTGCAGCGATTGTTTGAACTTGTATATGCCAAGTCCAATGAGCGAAGGATGAAACAACAAGGCGCCATTGAAGCGGGAGCTTCCCACTACAAGTGGATTGTCCTGCTCCATGTGCTCTTTTTCGCTTCCTTGCTTTGGGAAGTGATGTATACGGGAGCAGAGAGAAGTGGATCTTGGCTCTTCTTTTTATTGATCTTTATCATCGCGCAAATTTTACGCATCTGGGCTTTGTCTTCCTTAGGGCGTTTTTGGAATACAAAAATCCTTGTGCTTCCTGGAGCGGAAAAAGTGAAAAGTGGCCCCTACCGGTGGATTCCTCATCCGAATTACGTAGTTGTCGCTTTGGAAATCGCTTCCTTACCAATGATTTTTGGAGCATGGCGCACCGCTGTAATATTCACGATAGCAAACGCCTTGCTGCTGTTGTTGGTCAGGATACCGGCAGAAGAAAAGGCGCTACAGCAATTGAAGGGTAGCTGAATTGAAAATCTTTTGTTTTTGTAATTAAAAATAGATTTATTAGGGTATAGAAAGAAAGAGAAGAATTATAAAGTTTATATATGTGGAGGGATTTAGATGAAAAATTCAACAATGAACACAGTGATAGGAAGTACTTTAGCTGCAGCAGCCGGTTTTTTTGTTTTTCGGGCGGTTCAAGCAAAAAAACAAGTGCACGTTGCAGAAGATGTAGATATGCGCAATAGCCAGGAAGTCGATAAGCGTGAAAGCCCGGATGCGGATGTGGATCCTGCAGAAAAAGGTTTGACGGAATTGGACAGTGCTTACCGTGATGAATGGCAAGCAAACGGCTTTCCGCAGACACATCGGGAAATGCGCGAACTGGAAGAGGATAAGTAACCAGCCTTTAAAGAGCGGAAGCGATGATAGCCTTGCTTTCGCTCTTTTTTGATGAATTTTATTAAGAACGCCATAAAAAGGAGGTAGAGGGAATGTGGATAAGAAAACCGTTTTTTGAATACGCAACAGGAGTCCTTCTTATCGCTATTATTTTATTTTTTCTTGGGCGAATCGATTATGTATGGTTGCCCTTTAAAATTATTATCGCAACAATCTTTGCCCCTATTCTTATTGCCGGTCTTTTGTATTACATCATTCGGCCTTTTCTTAGGTTGTTGATGCGATATATGCCAAAGCACGCTGGAATTATTGTTTTATTCATGCTTGTGGCTCTTGTCATCACAACATCCGTCTATTTTCTTGGACCATTAATAAAAACCCAAGTTGAAAGCTTAGCAGAACTTGCGCCGGAACGAGTAGAGGAAGTAACAGAGGAATCGGAAAACGCCCTTTCGAAAGTTCAGTTTGCCGGAGTTTCAGGAAGAGAATTGAAAAACCAGGCACTTGGGTATGTTGAAAATTTATCGAATGGATTAATGCAAGATGTGGTGGATATTGCAACGATGGTCATGAATGTGGCTCTCGTCTTGATCATCGTTCCGTTTATTTTGTTCTTTTTACTGAGGGATGACGAGAAGTTGGTCCCGCATCTAATGAAATACCTTTCGGAAGACCGGAGATTGGAAGGCAGAAAAGTGTTGAAAGATGCCGATCAGGCTCTTTCTACTTATATTGTCAGTCAACTTATTGTAGCGGTGGTAGTGGGAGTCTTAATGTATATAGGATACATAATTATTGGGCTCGAATATGCATTCACGCTGGCAGTATTTGCAATGTTCCTTAATATTGTGCCATTTCTTGGTCCAATGATTGGTGTCGTGCCTGCTCTTTTTGTTGCATTGATCAGCCCGGAACCTTTTATGGCACTGAAGGTGCTTATTGTGCTCTTAGTCGTGCAGCAGCTGGAAGGGAATTTAGTGACTCCGAATATTATGGGCAGCCGTTTGAACATCCATCCTCTGACAATTATTTTATTATTGCTGGTGTCGGCAGCACTTTATGGGTTTATCGGCCTCTTGGTTGCTATTCCGGCCTATGCCGTATTTAAAACATTGGTGCACAATTTCAGGATCTTTATGAGGCTGCGAAGAAAGCGGGAAATTGCAAATGGGGTAAGCGGTAAAAGTTGATGGCTTTCTCATTACGCATTGGCCTTTCTTTTCACTTGTATAGTATGGTCATTTTCCATAATCATAAAATCATTAAAAAAACCGGCTTGGATTTGAATCCAAGCCGGTTTTTCGTTTTATTCTTCGTCAAAAACATGAACTTTAGTCATTTTGTCGCCATTTTTCATGGCTTTAGCTGTTTCAAGCCCTGAAGTTACTTGGCCAAAAACTGTATGCACGCCGTTAAGGTGCGGTTGTGGTTCGTGCACGATAAAGAATTGGCTTGAGCCAGTATCTCTGCCCGCATGTGCCATTGAAAGGCTGCCTGCTTGGTGTTTATGCGGATTGCCTTCAGTCTCACATTTGATGTTTTTGCCGCTGCCGCCAGCACCAGTGCCAGTTGGGTCGCCGCCTTGGGAAACGAAACCAGGAATAACACGGTGGAAGGTAACCCCGTCATAAAATCCGGAATTTGCAAGTTCTTCAAAGTTCTTTACTGTGTTTGGTGCTTCATTCGGGAAAAGTTCGAATTCGATCTTTTCGCCATTTTCCATATGGATGTGGCCTTTTTTCGCCATTTTCAACATCTCCTTTTTAGTTGGTTCATTTTCCAGTATATCGATTTTTAGCTTTTGTGTATAATCTTACGTTTACTACAAAGCTTTAAGCAGGCCGCCGTCAACTACGAGCGATTGGCCGGTCAAGTAAGAGTTCGCAGAAGAAGCGAGGAAGACCACAATCTTAGCAAATTCTTCGGGATCTCCAAACCGGCCGACAGGGATTTCTGATTCGCTTTTTTGGATGATTTTTTCAATCGGCACTTGCTGTCTGTCTGCCGCGAGTTGGTTCAGCTCCGCCACCCGGTCAGTAGCGATGCGCCCGGGACCAATTGTATTGACCATGATATTATCGCCTGCAACTTCGCGCGCCAATGTTTTCGAGAATCCGACCATTCCGGCACGAAACGTATTGGATAAGATTAATCCGTCGATTACTTCTTTAGTGGAAGAAGAGGAGATGTTAATAATGCGTCCGAATTGCTGCTTCTTCATATGGGGCAGAACTGCGCGTGCCGTCCGGATATAGCTTAAGAGATTCCGGTCAAACGCATTGTACCAGTCAGAATCGTCAACTGCGCTAAACCCGCCGGCTTTTGGTCCGCCTGTGTTGTTGATCAGTACATCTATGCGCCCGAACTTCTGGATGACGAATTGAAAAAGCGATAGAATATCGTGTTCTTTGGACATGTCACAAATACGCAGATGGACATCGCTGTTGCCTGTACGCTTTTGAATTTCTTCTTTTGTCAGTTTCAATGCTTCCTGGCTGCGGCTTGAAATGACGACGGTAGCGTTTTCTTTAGCAAATTCCATCGCAGCTGCTTTTCCTAACCCTTTGCTTGAAGCCATGACTACCACTATTTTCCCTTTCAATCCTAAGTCCATTTTGATTCATCCTTTCCTTCCTTCTAGTACTCTTAGTGTACCGAAAGCTGGAGCAACTTGCAGAAATTTAAGGCAGCTAAACATATTTTAATTTTCGGGTTTCCGTCATAAGTCCAATAGCGAGAAATAGGGGGGATTGTGCTAAAATATAGGTATTGATTAAAATTAGGAGTGTTATAAATGGAAGAACGTGAAATTTTCGATATTACAATTATCGGAGGCGGGCCAACAGGATTGTTCGCTTCCTTTTACGGCGGTATGCGCAAAATGAAAGTAAAGATTTTGGATAGTTTGCCTCAGCTTGGCGGCCAGCTGTCAGAGTTGTACCCTGACAAGTTCATTTACGATATTGGCGGATTTACAAAAATTTTAGCAAAAGACCTTGTCGATAACCTAGTGGTTCAGGCAAACTACGGAGACCCAGCTATTTGTCTGGAAGAAACAGTGGCAACAGTTGAGCGCGATGGTGACATTTTTGTTATTGAGACGGATAAAGGCTTGCATTACACAAAATCGATCTTGCTTACAGCTGGTGTCGGAGCTTTCCAACCACGCAAATTAGGCATTGATGGCTCGGAGCAATTTGAAGGCAAAACATTGCATTATGGAGTAAAAGATTTGGCGATGTTCCACGATAAAAAAGTGGTTGTTTTAGGCGGAGGCGATTCTGCAGTGGACTGGGCGATGATGCTTGAAGACGTAGCGGAGCATGTAACGTTAAGCCATCGCCGGGACAAAATGACAGCGCATGAAGCAAATATCGATGTGCTTATGCAATCAAAAGTAGAAGTCAAAAAACCTTTTGGGGTAAAAGAGCTGGTTGGCGATAATGGCCAAGTCCGCGAATTGGTCCTCATTGATAAAGAAGGCAACGAAGAACGTCTGGAAGTTGACCACGTTATTGTCAATTACGGAAACATCACATCTCTTGGCCCAATCAAAGAATGGGGCCTTGAAATGGAAAAAAACTCAGTAGTCGTCAATTCCAAGATGGAAACAAGCATTGAAGGCATTTACGCTGCAGGCGATATTGCAACGTATGAAGGGAAAGTTAAATTGATTGCTGTCGGATTTGGCGAAGCGCCAACGGCCATTAACAATGCAAAAGCTTATCTAGATCCGAAATCCAAACTCCAGCCGCTTCATAGTACAAGTGTCTTCAAGTAAATTTCAATACAGTAAAAAAAGCGCCCTGACAAAATAGGGCGCTTTTTTCTATGAAATTCTCAGCTTTCATGCAAGTAGATAAGCCATTCGTTATTTAAATGGGAATAAAATAATACAAAAAATTTAAATAGGATTAATTTTATTTTTTATCAAAGTATTTCCAGCTATATTACAAGCCGTAATATATCATACTTTTACGTAACGTAATTGATAAGTTTAAACCGTCTTCCTGTCATCTTCCTGAAATGTTAAGGTGTTATGATGCATTCAGACAGTGAGAAGGAGGAATTTCATTTCATGAAAAAACAAATTATCACGTTCACGGCAGTTGCGGCATTAAGTGTAGGTTTAGCAAGTCAAGCTAGCGCTAATTCATCGTATAAAGTAGAATCCGGGGACACGCTTTGGAGTATTTCTCAAGAGCGGAACGTATCAGTGGATCAATTAAAAGGGTGGAATGGTTTGTCATCGGACATCATCTATCCTAATCAAGAACTTGAAGTAGCAGGGCAAGAAAAACAACAACAAGCAGCGGAAAAATCTTCGTACATAGTACAAAGTGGAGATACGCTATTCAAAATCGCTCAAGCACACGGGATTTCACTGGATGCTTTAATGAGCTGGAACGGCATTACAGGCCATTGGATTTATCCAGGAGATAAATTGGTAGTCAAAGGCGGAACGCCAATTTCTGTACCAACACCAGTTGAATCAGCAGCACCAGCAGAAAAAGTGGAAAAAGCAGCAGCACCGGCACAAAAAGCAGCAGCACCGGCTAAAAAAGCAGCAGTAACAAAAGCTTCTGCAGAACCGGTTTCTGGTAAAGAGATGACTGTAACGGCAACAGCCTATACTGCATTCTGTGCAGGTTGTTCAGGAATTACAGCTACAGGACAAGATCTTCGTTCAAATCCGAACCAAAAAGTAATTGCTGTAGACCCTACAGTTATTCCACTTGGTTCTAAAGTTTGGGTAGAAGGATATGGAACAGCTATCGCTGGAGATACTGGCGGAGCAATCAAAGGCAATAAAATTGATTTGTTCATTCCGTCACAAGATGCAGCCATAAATTTTGGCCGCAAAACAGTTAAAATCAAGATTTTGAAATAAGCAAATAATGCTACAAAGCCGAGGTGTTCATTCCCTCGGCCTTTTTTTATGGGGAAAAAGAGAGTAATATGTAAGAGAATTTTCCACTTTTCTGATTTTTCTAATTTTTTTTATTGAATGTATGGTTTAATAGAGTTATCCTCAAGTTAAAAGCGAATAATATTTTTAGAAGTTTTGTGGAAATTAAGTACAACAATAAGAGGAGATTCTTTTCTATATGATAGTTGGGTTGTTTTCTGAAGCGGCTGTCTCGTGTTCTTTGAAGGAATAGAAGTGTTTTAAATTTTCTTCAAGCTCAAGTTACATTGCCATGCTGGGATTTGCTATAAATAAAACTAAAACATAATATTTACTTTCTGATAATAACTTATAGCACAGTAAGCTCTTTTTTTCTTGTAGCTTTAAAATTTCTTAAAAAATCTATCTGTTAAATAGTTGTAATATTTAAAATATGGGGGGTCAAAAGATGGCAAAGAAAGAAAAGAACTTTTCTAGACGCGATTTTTTGAAAACTTCGGGTATCGCTGCCGGGGCTTTGATTGGAGGCGGAGTAATCGGAGGGTTGATTGGGCCAAATGCTGGAGGAACTGGGTCTTCAACTGCAACAGTGCCTTCAGGTGCAACCGGAGGTATTCTTCATCTTCAATTTTTCACGAATAATGAGGAATTCCAAATTCTAATGCAAGCTACAGAACGGATTTTCCCCGAGGATGAATTGGGGCCAGGAGCAATCAGATTGAATGTTCCATACTTTATCGACCGTCAATTGGCAGGGGCATATGGTGAAAACTCAAAAGAATACATGCAGCCTCCTTTTTATGAAGGGGAGAGGACTCAGGGGTACCAGAGCCGTTTAAGAAGAAATGAAATATTCCGGCAAGGCCTTCAAGCCATGCAGACTGAAGCGAAAAATCGCTTCAATGCCAATTTTGTGGATCTTGAAGGAAGACAGATGGATGAAATTTTAACAGCCTTTCAAGAAGATGAAATCAAGATGAAGGGAGTTTCCTCTTTATTCTTTTTCAGGTTGCTGCGGCAAGCGACTTTGGAGGGTGCTTATTCAGATCCGGTTTATAACGGAAACGCAAACATGGATGGCTGGAGAATGAAAGGTTTCCCTGGTCATCAAGCGGCTTATATTAACCAGGTCGACAGTGAAAAATTTCAAGAAATTGAACCGCGCTCACTGGGCATGTAGCACAGCATACTTGGAGGGATTTTAATGGTGACAACTTTAGAAAAAGTTGATGTGGTGACAGTAGGTGTGGGTTGGACGGGCGGGATCATTGCAGCTGAATGTGCTAAAGAAGGCCTGAAAGTAGTGGGTTTGGAGCGCGGACGTGAACGAAGCACAGAAGATTATTCAATTGTTCACGATGAATACCGCTATGCTATCCGCTATGAATTGATGCAAGATTTATCAAGAGAAACCATTACATTCCGTAATAGGCGAAATCAACGAGCTTTACCGATGCGGCAGATGGGTTCTTTCTTACTTGGTGAAGGTCTAGGAGGTTCTGGTACTAACTGGAATGGCCAGAACTGGCGTTTTTTGCCTTATGATTTCCAAATTAAGACAATGACGGAAGAAAAGTATGGAAAGAACAAACTTTCCGCTGATTATACCATTCAAGATTGGGGCATTACTTACGATGAACTGGAACCTTATTTTACCCGGTTTGAAAAAACGGCAGGAATTTCAGGAGAAGACACCAATCCATTCTGGGGAAAGCGATCGGAAGGATTTCCTACTCCTCCTATGAAGAAAACACCCATTCTGAAAAAGTTTGAAACTGCTTCGACCAAGTTGGGGCTTTCGCCTTTCATGATGCCGTCGGCAAACTTATCGGAAGCGTACGAAAATCCGGATGGAGCAAGAATCAATGCCTGCCAGTATTGTGGATTTTGTGAACGCTTCGGTTGCGCGTATGGGGCAAAAACATCCCCGGAAGTCACCGTTGTTCCAACAGCTCTCAATACAGGGAATTTTGAAGTCAAGTACAATGCAAATGCAGTGGAAATACTAAAAGAAGACGATAAAGTTACAGGAGTCCGATATATTGATACGATAACATTTGAAGAGTTCATCCAACCAGCGGAAGTAGTTGTTCTGACTAGTTATATCATGAATAACGCGAAGTTGCTGATGGTTTCGGATATTGGTGAACAATACGATCCGGAAACAGGGCGCGGCACTCTCGGAAAAAACTACGGTTACCAGATTCTCCCGTCCGCTACTGGCTTTTTTGACGAACAGATGAATACCTTTATGGGAGCCGGAGCACTTGGTATGACTGTAGATGATTTTAATGGCGACAATTTTGACCATAGTGATTTGGATTTTATTCATGGAGCGAGTTTGTCCATCACCCAAACAGGGCTAAGGCCAATTTTGCATAATCCTATTCCACCGGACACGCCTTCTTGGGGAGCGGATTTCAAGAAAGCTTCCATTCATAATTTCACAAGAACTTTGAATATCACCGGACAAGGTGCCTCAATGCCTTTCAAAGAAAATTACATGTCGCTTGACGGTACGTACAAAGACATTTATGGCGTACCCTTGCTGCAGTTAACGTATAATTTTACCGATCAAGATAGAGCGTTGCATGCCCATTTAACACAAAGAGCCGGAGAAATCATGCAAGAGATGGGAGCTAAAACTGTAGTAGGCGGCAACCCGATTTCTGATTATGATATTGTTCCTTATCAAACGACTCATAATACTGGTGGAACAATAATGGGAACTAACCGCGATGACAGTGTAGTCAATAACTACTTGCAACATTGGGATGCAGAGAATCTATTTGTTGTAGGGGCAGGGAATTTTGCTCATAACGGCGGATACAATCCAACAGGAACCGTCGGGGCACTTGCTTATCGCTGCGCAGAAGGAATTATCAAGTATAGCAAAGACGGAGGGGCACTCGCCTAAAACAGGAGGTAATGCATTATGTTTTCATCTATTGGAGTTCCAGGATTGATCATTATTCTAGTCATCGTACTTATTCTTTTTGGGCCGAAGAAATTGCCTGAAATTGGAGGCGCTGTCGGAAAGACGTTATCAGAGTTTAAACGTTCTACAAAAGGGATTATGGACGATGAAGATACAGAGCCGCAACCTCATCAACCGGCACAAACTACGATCCAACCGCCGCCGGCAACACCTGTACAAGCAGCAGCCACTGATAAGAAAAAATCTGAAACACTATGAAGGTGGTTAAATGGATCCGTATGGAGAACGAAAACTGATAAGTCCGTTGCATAAAAAAGCGGTTCCGCCAGAAGAGCCTATAGAAAAAAAGAGCACCGAAATTCCGAAGCAGCCTGAACCGCCAATAAGAGAACCGGATAACCATGTAGAAACGTTGATCGATCATTTAGGAGAGTTGAGAAAGCAGTTAATAAAAAGTGCTTTAGTCTTCTTCGTATTTTTGATCTTGGTCTTTTCTACCATCAACTACTGGTTTCCTTTTATCGTCAAAGGGCACGATCTGGTTATTTTGGGACCGATGGAAGTGATAAGATTCTATACCTCCATCTCCATGACATTGGCTCTAGGCCTTTCCTTGCCCTTCCTTTGCTATTTCTTATGGCAATTTGTAAAACCAGGGCTAAAGGAAGAAGAATCGAAGTTCATCGGCTTGTACTCTCCTGTTATGCTTTTCCTTTTTCTTATAGGCATTGCTTTCGGCTATTTCATTGTTAATCCATTAAGCTATAATTTTTTGCTTGGAATGGGAGCTGTCAATTTTGCAGTGATGATTTCAGCGAGTGAATATATTCATTTCTTGATCATTACAACAGTTCCTATAGGATTGATGTTTGAATTGCCGATTGTTGCTTTATTTTTATCATCAATTGGCTTGCTTACTTCAAGCACGATGAAAACCATCCGGAAATGGTCTTATTTAGTGATTGCGATTATCGCTGCTATAATCACTCCGCCGGATTTTCTCAGTCAGTTTATTATCATGGTTCCAATGATTGCTTTATACGAGACAAGCATCTATTTGATCAAACGAATTGAAGTGAAAAAAGCGAATATCGAATCTTCCACTATCTAAGTGGAAGGAAAAAGGCTGTGCTGAAGCACAGTTTTTTCTTTTAAATAGAAAGAAAAATTAGAATTTTTATGGAAACTGCCAGGAAACTCCTATACACTAGAAAAGAACATGAAAGAGTGTAGCGAACCAGCAGCATATACACTATAATGAGGAGGCTATTAAATGACCGTAGAACTTAGAGAAATCAAAGATTTAACAACGGTGGATGTCTCGAAATTAGTGGAAGAAAGCGAAGCTGAAGGCTATCGTTTTCTTAAGCGATTGGTCAGCCAGTATGAAGATGGCACCAATACGTTCAACAAAATAGGCGAAGTGCTTTACGGCGTATGGGACGACAAAGAGCACCTTGTAGCTATCGGCGGTTTGAACCGGGATCCGTATTCAACTAAAGGCGGTGTAGGAAGGCTTCGCCGATTTTATATTTCTCAGCATGTGCGCAGACAAGGCATTGGTACGATGTTGCTTAAAGAAATCATCAATCATGGGCGTGGCCATTTCAGCGAAATCGTGGTGCGGACTGATTCTGCTAATGCCGACGCCTTTTACCGGGCCAATGGATTTTCAGCAGATCTTGGATTGCCGGAAGCGACACATAGTTTAAGACTGAACGATGCATACAGCAAAGCGGCAGAATAGATAAAAGAGAGAGCAACGGCTTGCAGCGGCAAGCCGTTTTTTCTTGTATATGCAGTTAGGGGGAGTGAAGATGAGAAAAGTGGAGGTCGTTGAATACGACCCGGCATGGAAGAAGCAGTTTGAAATAGCAGCAAGCGAAATCCGAAAGGTTTTAGGAGAGGGATGCTTGACTGTTTATCATATCGGCAGTACGTCCGTGCAAGGCATGGCGGCAAAACCGGTAATTGATTTGATGCCAATTGTCCGGGATATAGAGAAAATTGATGATTTCAACTTGGAATTGATGGAGTTGGGATATGTAGCCAAAGGCGAAAATGGACTTGCCGGCAGACGCTATTTTGAAAAAGGCGGAGATGAAAGAACCCATCATGTCCATATTTATCAGGAAGGAAGTAAAGAAATTGTGCGCCATTTAGCATTTTGCAGCTATCTTCAAGAAAATCCTCATGCAGCAGAAGAGTACAGCAGATTGAAAAAGAAGCTAGCAAGAGAATATCCTGATAACATTGAACTGTATATTGAAGGAAAAGAATTTTTAGTGCTGCAAATTGAAAAACGATCAATGGGAGAGATTTGATGGAAATGTCGAACTGGAAAGGCGCAGCAGGAATCTGCGTTAACGATAAAAACGAAGTATTACTGGTGCTGCAAGGCCCGCCAGGGGAAGAAAAAAAATGGGGGGTGCCTTCAGGCGGCCAAGAAGCTGGAGAAACGCTCCGGGAAAGCTGTGAGCGGGAATTCCAGGAAGAAACAGGTTTAAGTGTCCGGGCATTTGAAGAATTGACGGTGAAAAGGGGGACTTATGAAAATGCGGCTGTATCATTTGAACTCCATTATTTTAGAGTGGAACTGACAGGCGGAGAAATTATGGTTCTGGCAGATGATGAATGGATTGCAGATGTTGCCTGGAAACCGATTGAAGGATTAGCAGAACTGAATTTGGCTTATCCGGATGATATTCCGCTTATTGAATCGCTCGTAAGAAATTAAAAAGAAATACATGAAACAGCTCTTTTTTTAGTTCTTTTAATTAGCCTTTCAACATGCTTTCTATTAAAAGATAAGAAGATTCAATAAAGTACACTTATCAGTCAAGTTCCTTCATTGAAACTGGCTGATTTGGTATTTCTTTAGACAGGTAGATATTTCCATATATTTACAGCGTCGCTTCCCGCTATACTTTGTATGCGCCTCCTGCTAAATGCGACAGTAAGATTACACTAAAAGCAAAATGGGTATTTATAAGGTAATCATTATCTTAGGAGGAGCAGCGATGAAAAAAGGCGATCATGAGGGCGAAGAGCTGATTCCGAGAGTTGAGCCGCATCGGGATACACCACCGTCGCCTGAACAAGATTTTGATTTGTTGCCGAATAAGGAACTGGAGTACAAAGAAAACTCAAATCAGAAGTACAGAGATACCGATCAAAACGAGGATAGCGATAAGTAAAGCAAGCCTGCGGCGGCTTGCTTTTTTAATCTGGAAATAAGGAGGGGTTTTTGATGCCGCACCATCAATTTAACCATTCGATTTGGCGGGAAGTAGATTTAAAAGATGAAGATTTTCGTGATTTCATGCCTGAAAACCAAAAAATGCATTCATGGATTCAGGAATGCGGGAAGATCACCGCTAATGTCTTACATACCGAAACTTCCATACCGGGGCATGAAGCAATTTGGGGTTCATTGGTTTTTAGGCAAAGTGAACAGCACCGAAGTGCTCGTGATATCTTTCACTTTTATCTTTCTAAAGATGTATTAGTGACAAATGAGCTGGCTTTTGAAACAGACGAGGATTTAGACGAAGAAGCTATTCTTCGGCAAATGCAGAATGCCTCGTCTTCAATTGAGCTTATGATGATTATGCTTGGCAAGATGTCTAATGCCATCCTCCGAAAAATCGACCTTCTCGAAGAGCGCCTTCATAATCTGTTGTGGGCTATCGAAGAGAAAAATAACAAGAAAACATTTGAAGAAATTCAAAGTGTCCGCCATAAAATATTTCTTTGGAAACATCTGGTTATCGGTTTTTTGGAAATCAAAATGGCTATACCGGAAGTGTTTGGCAGAACCGTTCAAGAAGAGCCGGAATTTTATCGCACGTCGATGCGCATTGAACGCTGTGCCATGCTGATTGATTCGTATGAAGATGAAATCAATAACTTGGTTGATATGGAAAACGTTATTGCCAGCTATCGAGGAAACGAAATTGCTAAAACTTTGACCGTCTTAGCGACCCTGTTCACTCCCCTTATGGCTTTTGGTGGATTATGGGGCATGAATTTCGATAACATGCCGGAACTGCACTGGTCATTTGGTTATCCGATGGCGCTTACACTCATTGTCTCAACTACAGTGGTACTATACCTTTACTTAAGAAGACGCGGCTGGATCGGCGATGTATTGAAAACAGCCCATCCAAAGTCCAAATATAATGGGTAGCAGACGAAAAACGGGAATAAAACTCCCGTTTTTTATTTTCAAAAAAAGAAAAGAATATTCTGTTTTTTTATTGACGGCATCTTTCGCTTCACCTATGATAAAAGAAATGAACGAAGGAGGTGGGTAAGATGAATCAAACTGGTAAGCGCATGACGGATTGCGAAGAATACTTGTATATCCTTCATGGCGTCTTTTTCACTGGATTTGCTGCAAGGGACAAGTCTGTCCTTTTTCAGTCAATTTCATGGAGTGAAAATAACCAGTAAGAGACATCTGCCTACGAACGGATTCAAGGGGGCATGCGTCTGTGCATGCCCTTTTTTGTATGGCTTAGTCTCTTCAACGAAAGGGAGAGAACGATGATTATTAGCCAATTTCAACAAATCATGTGCCATTTTGCGACACAAAAATTATTCAATCATATAAAAGGCGAGGTTGCCCTAGGTCAGCGAATCGGTTTGGTGGGCCGCAACGGAGAAGGAAAAACAACCCTGTTGAATGTGCTGGCCGGCCATTTGCAGCCGACTGAAGGAACGGTTACCTGGCAGAAAGGAAGTGCTGTAGGACTGTTGAAGCAATCACCGGATGAAGAGGGCGGGATTTCGGTTTATCAACTGCTCTTGGATGTTTTTTCGGAGCTTGCTGCAGTTCAAGAACAGTTGGCTGCGATGGAGAATGCGATGGCTACAGCTTCTGCAGGAGAGATGGAAAAGCTGCTCTCGCGTTATGGCAGAGTGCAAGATGACTTTATCCAACGGGGTGGCTATGAAATCGACGTACGAATCGATCAAGTGCTGAATGGCTTGAAAATCAAGCAATTGAAGTCTGAAAAATGGGGGCATTTAAGTGGCGGTGAGCGCACAAAAGTAGGGCTTGCCAAATTATTGCTGCAAGAACCGGATTTGCTGTTGCTCGATGAACCGACCAACCATTTGGATTTGGAAGCCATCGAATGGCTGGCGGGGTTTATTGTCCATTATAAAGGCACCATTGTGCTGGTTTCGCACGATCGCTACTTCCTGGATGAAACAGTGACCCATATTTGGGAATTGGATCAGGGCGATTTAATCCAATACAAAGGAAACTATTCAGCTTATGTAAAAGAACGAGAAGCGAGATTATTGATTGAATTCCAACAGTACCAAGACCAGCAAAAGAAAATACAGAAAATGAAAGAAACGATTAAGCGGCTAAAAGAGTGGGCGAACAGAGCAAATCCGCCAAATGCCGGCATGCACAGAAGAGCCAAAAGCATGGAAAAAGCATTGGGGCGAATTGATGTGCTGGACCGTCCAGTTTTGTCGAAAAAGCAAATGGCCCTTGATTTCCAAGCGAAAGACCGAAGCGGAAAAGATGTAGTCCGGATGGAAGAGGTTTGGAAAGAATTCGGCGACCGTATCTTATTCCACGACGTTTCCATGCACATTCGCTACGGGGAACGTGTGGCGATTGTCGGATCTAACGGGACTGGGAAGACGACACTTTTGAATATGATTTTAGGAAACGAGCCGGTGGATGCTGGAGAGATCCGTTTAGGCACCGGATTATCAATCGGCTATTTGTCCCAGCATACGCTTGAAATGGACAATGACCGTACCATTATCCAGGAATTCCGCGATATAGTGCCGGTTTCCGAATACGATGCCCGTCCGATCTTGGCGAAATTCCTGTTTTTCGGAAATATGGTGTTCCAGCCCGTCCGGCAACTAAGCGGCGGCGAGCGGATGCGGCTCCGGTTGGCTCAATTGATGCACATGAACCATAATTTGCTCGTATTGGATGAGCCGACAAACCACTTGGATTTAGAAGCGAAAGAAGTCATGGAAGAAGCGCTCGCTGATTTTCCGGGAACCATCATCTCGGTATCCCATGACCGCTATTTCCTCGATAAGCTTTTTCCGGTGACGTACTGGCTGCGCGACGAGACGATTGAACGATTTGATGGAAATTATACCTTCGCAAGAGAAAAGAAAAAGGCGATAGCCATCAAGTAAATGAGTTGGTTAACCGATGATCAGGGAATGGCACCTAAAGTGCGATTCCCTTTTTTGATGGAGTGAAAATGTAATGTCGATAGGCGGAATAGTTTTATGTCATAATGGGTATAAAGTAAAAACCAAATTGATTGATAAGGTGGAACGCTATGGCCGCGATAGGAACAATCCCAGAACCAATTTCATTATTGCACGCGCTGGATCATATTGGTGAAACGATTATTATCGCTGATAATTCATATACAATAAGATGGATGAACTCCGAGGCATGCAGATTGCTGTCGGAAGTAGTACCGTTATTTGGCATCGCCGATTGCCAGGCGCTTATCGGCATGAATATGGACAGTTTTCACAAACAGCCGGAACGCCAAAAAAGGCTCATGGAAGGATTGAACGACACTCACCGATCCCGGATCAGCATCCGCAACGAGTTTGTAACGGACATTGTGATTACACCGATTAAAAATAGTGAAAACGCAATCGAAGGTTATATTGTTATGCTCATGGATGTAACGACGCAAGCAGAAGAACAAAAACGGAATGAAAAGCTGATCAAGGAATTGTCCATCCCGATTCTAAGCGTTTGGGAGAAGACAATTGCATTGCCACTCATCGGCGAGTTTGACAAAGATCGTTCTGACCAATTGCTGGCTACGGTACTAGCGGAATGCTCGAAAAAAGGCATAGAGCACGTTCTTGTCGATTTGAGTGGCATCACGGAATTTGAAAATCAAATCCGTTATCAAATCCAGATGCTGACGGATAGCCTGAAGCTCATCGGAACCGATTGCATTTTAGTTGGCATAAGCCCTAAGCTGGCAATGTCTATTGTCTCTTTAGGAAGCAAGACGAAAACGTTCAGTACGGCTTATGAAGGATTAAAATACATCATCAATCATCAGGAAAAATAAAACAGCTTATCCGCTTGGCCGGATAAGCTGTTTTATTTGGTTTCAACCGGTTTTACCCAGGCTTGGGACCAGTTTTGGATTTCATCCATGACAGGTTTCAACGCTATCCCTTTCTCTGTTAGCTGGTATTCGATGCGCACGGGTGTTTCCGGATAGACAGTACGGGTAACAAGACCGTTTGCTTCTAAGTTTTTTAACCGTTCAGACAAGAGGCGGCCGCTTATTCCGATAGATTCGGTCAATTGGCTAAAGCGCTGTGGCCCTGATAACAATTGATATATGATTAAGCCGGTCCAACGTTGGCTCAAAATTGAAATGGCACTTTCAAAGCGTGGGCAAATTAGGGAAGTATCCATGTTCCTCACTCCTTTCCCCTATAATAGCAAAAAATATCGTAAATTAAAAGAATAGGGTTACTTGACAACTATTTATTATTAAAATATCATAAGTTACATAAAGTAACTGAATGGGAGGGGAAGTACTGTGAATTTTCACCAAAAACCAGTCACTTACGTGGCTGAAGTAGGATTAAAGGTATTAGATCTAGAAAGAATGATCCAATTCTATACGGAAACAATCGGTTTTGAATTATTGTCCCGAACAGAAAAAAAGGCGGGGCTTGGAGCAGAAGGCAAGACGCTGCTGGTGCTTGAGACAATTGATGGGCTGATGCCGAAAAGTGAGCGCTATGCCGGCCTCTATCACTTTGCGATTTTGCTTCCGAACCGGGAAGAGCTCGGGAAAGTGCTGCTTCATCTGCATTACCGGGGAATTGAGCTTGGGTCCTCGGACCATTTGGTGAGTGAAGCATTGTACTTGTCTGATCCAGAAGGAAATGGGATTGAAATATACCGTGACCGGGACGCGGAGGAATGGGATTGGGATAACGATGAAATCAGGATGGCAGTTGATCCCTTGGATGCGGAAGGGATTATCAGAGCTGCACAGGAGTCCGGTGGAACATGGCAGGGAATTCCGGATGGCACTGTTATGGGACATATTCACTTGCATGTATCGGACCTTGCACAAGCAGAACAATTCTATGTGGATGGCTTGGGATTTGAAATTGTAACTTCGATGGGGCGGCAAGCGCTGTTTATTGCCGACCAGAAATACCATCACCACATCGGATTGAATGTTTGGAACGGCGTGGGCATTCCGGCGCTTCCTGAAAAAACGGCAGGATTGAATTACTATACCTTAAACGTTGCTGCAGAGGAAAAAAGAAAGAGGATAGTTGATCAACTTCGGCATATTGGTTCGGAAGTCGTAGAATACGAAAAGTACATGGAAACAAAAGATCCAGCCGGAAATGTGATTCGGCTGACCGTCTAATCTTCTCGAGTGCAAAAGCTCGTGTAAAAAGCTAAGAAGCTTGATGGTCTTGGATGGATTCGAAAAGTCCTGTAAAAAAACCGGAAAATCATGTGGGATCCCGAAAAATTCATGAAGAAAATGTTGGGAACTGTATTTGATGGATATTGTTTGAACGAAAAAGGGTGGCTGAGATCGTCAAAGAACGATTTCGACCACCCTTTTATATTAATCGCGAAAAGGTCTCTCGCAACTGCTGTCCAGATTTATATAGAAGTTCGTTATTTCATATGCTGATGCAACTATTGGTTTTAAAGCGAATTCGCTTTGGGTGGCTATTTCTGCAGAATGATGTTGGCGCATTTCGATATAAGCATACATTCTTTCATCACTTTTCCATTCCTCGAGAGGGTTACCGATGAAAATCATGAGTATCAATCCAAATGCACTGACGATCAAAGTGATGCCCAAAAGTGAAAGGAACCCCTTCATTGTAGTAATCCCGCCTTTTTGTATCTGCTTTTTAATAAGAACGACAAGTATGGCAAAAAAGTTCCCGGTTGTAGAAAAATGCCAGTTACGGGATACTGTAAAAAGATATCAGATAACGAGAGGAGGACAAGGATGGTTTCATTAAAAACACCTATTTGCGAGTTGCTGGGCATTGAGTATCCTATTATCCAGGCGGGGATGGCGGGAGGACCGACAACTGTAGAGTTAGTGTCAGCTGTCAGCGCAGCAGGAGGACTAGGGACGCTGGGCGCCGCGTATATGGAGCCGAAGGCACTCCACTTGGCTATCAGCGACATTAAGGCACGGACGTCAAAACCGTTTGGCGTCAATTTGTTTGCAACTGAAGCAACAGATGACTTTTCGCGTCTTGAGGAAGTGCAGCAAGTCTTGAACTCTTTTCGTACGGAGCTTGGAATTGGTGGTCCACCTGCTTCATTGGCTTCTCCGGATTGGAGCTCCGAGCAACTTGAAATTTGCTTAGAGCTTGATGTGCCAATCATCAGCACGGCGTTCGGCCTTTTGTCGGCAGAGCAGATGGCACAGGCCAAAAGCAAAAACGCCAAAATTATCGCGATGGTGACGACTGTGGATGAAGCAAAGTTAGCAGAACAAGCAGGCGTAGATGCTATTGTCGCCCAGGGCAGTGAAGCTGGCGGGCACCGGAGTACATTCAAGCTGGCCAATCATCCTTACGGCGCGCAAATCGGGACTATGTCGCTTGTGCCGCAAGTCGTTGATGCGGTCAATATTCCGGTCATTGCAGCTGGAGGCATCGCGGATGGCCGCGGGCTTGTAGCTTCGCTTGTCCTTGGTGCGCAAGCTGTTCAGGTTGGAACACGTTTTCTTGCCTCAGAAGAATCTGCTGCTCATAAAGTGTACAAACAGTCTTTGTTTGACAGTACGGAAGAAAGCACGGTTATCACTAAAAGTTTTTCCGGGCGTCCGGCACGCGGCATTAAAAATCGTTTTATCGAAGAGTTCGAGCAGGCGAAAATCGAGCCGTTGCCATTTCCTTCTCAAAATACCGCCACAAAAGATATTCGGGCAGCAGCGTCAGAAAAGGCGAATCCGGAATTTATGTCCTTATGGGCGGGCCAGTCGACGCGCATGCTGACCCAGGAAATGAAGGCTGCCGATATTGTTCGGGAAATTATGGAACAAGCGGAACAACTGGACTTCAAAAAATAACAGCAAGCTGGCGTGCAATCACTTAGATGATTGTACGCCAGCTTTTTTTATGGAGTGCCCACAATACTTTTTGTTTTAGGATTAATGTTTCCCAAACATGAGTCTTGCTTTTTCTTGGTGAAAAGCATCAAGTGAAACTTCTCTTTCGTCTATCCGTATAAAAGGAGGGAGAGAATCAAAAAAAGAGGGGAATTATAATGGGAAATATCATCTTGTTTGCATTGATCGCTTCTTTAGCCGCTGCATTGATCGTTTCGCCGTTGGCAGAAGGCAAGAAGACAAAGCGCAGCAAAGAAAAAAGCACTTTGGCAACCCGGCTTGTGGGTCTTGCGATCACCTTGCTTTTTTTCACGGCATTGATCGCTGGGTACTATTATTTCACGAATTTGGACCGCAATTTGTTATCGCTTTGGCCACTGTTGATTCTAGCTGCGGGGCTCGGTGTATTCGCTTCAAGCGGTATTGAACAAAAAATAAAAGGGCTGATCTTTGCAGCTTCGCTGGTTTTAGGGGCATATGTTTTAGCTGCTCCGTTGTTTAACGCGACGGAAAAATTCAAGTCCGTCGAAATGGATGAACAAGTGGAAATAACAGCATTCGATGAAACACAAACACCGGCAAGCGTGCCCCCGCAATTCGCACGCAATAAAATGAAAAAAGCGTTTGGACAAGTGCCGAATACAAGCTATTATGAATTGGGGAAATTGCAGATTCAGAAAGTGGATGGACAATATGTTTACATTTCGCCGGTCGAATTCTCCGGGTTTTTCAAATGGTGGAATGGGGAGATTACACCCGGGTATTTTACTATGAGTGCAACTGATGCGGCAGCCAATCCGAAATTCATGAAAGCTGACATGGCGTACACTCCTTCTTCTTATTTTAATAAAAATTTAGAGCGGCATATGCGCATTGAAAATCCGGAAGCGATTTTTTATGGTGATCCGCAACTTGAAATTGACGATAGTGGCAAACCATTCTATATCCGATCGTTCGGGGAATTCATTTCGGCACGAAACGGGTTCAAGGTAAAAGGGGTTGTCGTGGTGGACCCGGCATCGGGAGTGGCTGAAACGTATTCATTGGCTGAAGTGCCAGAATTTATCGATGGGGCCGTTTCTCCTGAATCGGTCAGTTTGGAAAATAGCTATTATGGTGAATATGTGCATGGATTCTGGAATAGCATTTTTGGCAAAAAAGATGTGAAGTTGCCCTCAGATGAAGGAACGGAAGCCAACGTAAGCCCGGTATTTGACGCAGCGGGCGACATGTTCTATTTCACGGACTTTACCAGTCCGAAAGAAGGAGTCGACTCAATGCTCGGCTATTCCTTGACGAATGCGCGGAGCGGGGATTCAACGTATTTCACGGGCAATATGGAAGACTCCTATATGGATTCGGGAGGAAACTTGCAGATTATCGAAAAGCAGTTTATTGAAAAAGAATGGTCTGGAGCTATGCCTGTGCTTTATAACTTTTACGGTGAAACAAGTTGGCTGACGCCAGTGCTCGATTCCAACGGCTTTTTGCAGAACTATTTTATCGTCTCGGCAGCAAATCCGGAGATCTCGGTTTTTGCCGCCACCCCAAATGATGCATTACGTTTATATAAGACGGCTCTTCAGCGGGGCGGAAGTACAGTTGATGGCACATCAAATGCTGAAGAAGCGCAAACAGCAGGGGTTGTTGAACGGGTATTCAAAGAAAAAAATGGCGACTTCACTATAATTTCATTTTTGTTGAAAGATGGGAAAAACTACATTGTCTCTTCTGAAAAGGTGCCTTTGGCCATCTACTTGCAAGAAGGCGACAACGTTTCTTTAACCTATTCGGAAACAGGGGAATTGTTCCTGCCGGTAAGAGAACTGACAATTAAAGCAATTGAATGAGCGGAAAAGCCCTATTGTTATTATGCATAGGGCTTTCCTTGTAATCTGTTGAGCGTTATTGCTTTATAGTTGCAGCAATGGCAATTAAAATGAAGGGAAGAGGTGATGCACTTGCGGAAACTGTTTTGGTTGCTGATGATACTGATGCTTGCATATGTGGCGCGTCCGTTATGGGAAGAAAAAGCCAGTGAATATGTAGATTTGAGCTTTTTAGATTCTGTTGACCAGGCCATTGAGAATGTAGCGGAACGTCCGGAAGTTGAAAAAGTGCTCGATAGTGCCAAACAAATCACCGCCCGCCTTAGCGGAGAACTTCAGTCATTGGTTTCGGAAAATGCGCTAGAGATTCCCGAAGCCGTGGCCAAACCCGATATTGCAGAAACGGATTCTCTTTTTGCTATCCATAATATAACGCTCGGCATGACGAAAGAAGAGGCACAGGCAAAAGTGGGCTTCCCCCTGCGATTGATGCGGAACGAGTACGGAACAGATTGGCATAGTTACCATAAAGATTATCAGAATTACGTCTTGCTTTCTTACGATCAAGAAGGAAAGGTCAATGGGATGTACACCAATCAAGCGCTTATTTCTTCGACTGAACACCTGTCTATGGATTCAACGAAAGAAGAAGTGCGGAAAGCCCTTGGAACCCCTCTGAAGCACTTGCGAAAAGGCAATGTCCAATATATCTTGGATACTCGGGACGAATATGATTTGTACAAGATCGACACTATTTACGTTACGGTTTTTTATGATATCCATGAAGGAAATACTGTCACGGCCATTCAGGTCATTCACGAGGATTTGGAGGAAAAACGGCGAGGAATCTATGCAGATCCAAGTGATGAGCTGCGAAAAGGTTCGGAATTCCTGTTGTTTGAGTTGACTAATTCAACGCGCATCCAGCGCAATTTGCCGCTTTTGAAATGGAATGATGAAGTTTCTGGAACCGCACGGAAACATAGTGAGGACATGGCGGCCAATAATTATTTCAGCCACACGAACCAGCAAGGAAAATCACCGTTTGACCGCATGGAAGAAGACGGAATCCGTTTTTTTGTAGCAGGGGAGAATTTGGCGTATGGCCAATACAGCAGCATCTTTGCGCATGAAGGACTAATGAATTCCATGGGTCACAGAGAAAACATTGTAAAGGCTGATTACGGCTTTTTGGGAGTCGGGGCGGCATTCAATAAAGAAAATCAGCCTTACTTTACAGAAAAATTCTTTAATCGCTAATTTAAGGCATCTGCATATTGCGCAGATGTCTTTTTGTTTTGAAATGTATTTTTGTACGATTAAAAATAGAATCCTTTGATTGACGTTAGAAGAAGGAGCTTTCGTGGTAAACTACTTTTATATTGAAAAAGAAGGGAAGTGCATGAGTTGACAAGTAAACTTTGGTTTCAAGCGGGTGTCGGCATCATACTTGCTTTAGTCATTATCCGTTTATTCATAGAAGTACAGGCAATATTTGATCCGCTGTTCATCATTGCTCAAACAATATTTGTGCCATTATTGCTTGGGGGCGTGCTTTTTTATTTAACGAGGCCCCTTCTTTATTTTTTTGAAAGGAAAAAACTTCCGAAATGGTCAGGTATTTTAAGCATTGTTCTGCTCATTGTGCTTGTGTTCTGGCTATTATATGTAATGGTTGGCCCAATTGTTAGCGACCAAGTCAATACGTTGGTTGAAAATGCACCGGAAATAATTGAAGGTACTGAAGGCTATGTTCAATATTTATTGGAGCAGCGAGATCGATTGCCGGCTTCAATTGAAGAACAGCTCAGTGGGGTAACAGAGCAGTTTGGCGCAAGAGCCGCTGGAATCGGAACATGGGTGCTGACATTTTTGATGAGTTTCGTGTCTGGCTTGTTCACACTCGTACTGGTACCGTTCTTCCTGATATATCTTCTGATTGATCATCATAAGTTTGTGCCGTTTATTTCCGGTTTCTTTAAGGGCTCACGCAACCGGTGGATCCGTAAAACAATGCATGATGTTGATCAAACCTTGCAAGCTTATATCCAGGGGCAGCTGTTTGTCAGCTTTTTAGTTGGTGTTATGTTGTTGATCGGATACTTGGTCATCGGCCTGGAGTATGCCTTATTGCTGGCTATTATCGGCATGGCCACAAACGTCATCCCATTTTTAGGACCTTATATTGCTGTTATTCCTGCGGTTATTATTGCTTTGGTACAAGATCCGATTAAGGCTGTGTATGTCATCATTGTCATGTTCGTCGCTCAACAAATCGAAAGCAGCTTTATTACGCCGAACGTAATGGGCAACGCATTAGATGTCCATCCGCTAACTGTTATTACAATCATCTTGGCAGCCGGAAATATCGCTGGGTTATGGGGCATCATTCTAGCTGTACCAGTCTATGCAGTGCTTAAAGCAATTGTTAAAAATATTTACGCCATGCGCCAGGAAATTGGGCACACTGTTGTAAAAGACGTGGATTAAAAAAACCTGTGGACTTGTTCCACAGGTTTTTTCTATGGAAAGTAAATTGCTTGACGTAAGAAAGTTTACCCCCTAAACTGTTAATTAGTTTAGGGGGTAAACTTTATGGATGAAAGAATAATAGAAGCAGTCGATCTTTTTCAGGAAGTAATGTTTTATGGAACAGAGCGCGTTATACGGGCAGTGGATAATCCGTTATGGAATGAATATTCACCAGAGCAAATTCAAACGTTAAAGCTAATCAGCAAAGAAGAAAAAATCACTTCGAGCCGTTTGGCTTTGCTGCAGTCGGTCCATAAAAGTGCCATTTCCAGCCGCATAAAAAAATTGCTGCAAAAAGACTTAATCCGAATTGTTCAAACAGAAGACCGCCGGGAAAAATTGCTGGAATTGACAGAGGCGGGAAAAGAAGTGCTTGAGCAATCTGACAAGGTGTTGACGGATTATATTGGCAAGCTTTTATCCGATCAAGTTGAAGATGAAGAAATTGAGCAGTTTTTGATCATTTTTCGCAAGTTGAAAGAAATTATAAAAATGGATGGAGTGTAAGGAATGCGTACAGTACTAAAATTAAAATGGCCGATTACCATTGGCTTGCTCGTTCTTACAGTCGCCTTGTTTTTATTGGCGCCTAATCTGGCGGAACAAGCCGAACAAGCAGGATCGTTCCAGCTTTCCGATCAAGCATCATCTCAAATTGCAGCTACGATTTTAAGTGATGCCGATGCATCCGAGCAGACCATCTCACTCGTCTTTCCGCTAGAGGACGGGATTGACGATTCAATACGGGACACGCTTGGACGGATGGTAAGTGAAATTGAGGATTTAGGCGATCCGGTTACAAGCGTCCTTAATCCAGTGGAAAGCAAAGAGTTAGAAGAACAATTGGTTTCAGAAGACCAAAAAACGGTCCTGATGCCGGTTATGGTTGATGGAACAGATGAAGAAGTGAACGCGGTAGCTGATGAAATCCGGGAAACCATTCTTCCGGCAGACATGACAGCATATATAACTGGAGAAGCTATCATCAACAATGATGTCAACATCAGTGCACAGGAAGGTTTAAAGCGCACAGAAATCATTACAGTCGTGTTGATTTTCGCCTTGCTTCTAGCGGTGTTCCGTTCTATCGTTACGCCGTTCATTCCGCTTGTTGCAGTCGGAATTTCGTACTTGCTTAGCCAATCGATAGTTGCATATTTCATCGACTGGTTTGGTTTCCCGGTATCGAATTATACTCAGATATTTTTGGTAGCAATCTTGTTCGGGATTGGAACTGATTACTGTATCTTGCTTTTAAGCCGCTACAAAGAAGAACTGACGGCTGGACACGATACAGCAGAAGCTATTGTCAACACGTATAAAACTGCAGGCAGAACGCTATTCATCAGCGGCATTGCCGTATTTATTGGCTTTTTTGCCATCGGCTTCGCCGAATTTCCGATTTTTAAATCGGCTGTTGCAGTAGCTGTCGGAATTTTCGTCTTGCTTCTTGTCTTGTTTACAGTCGTGCCATTCTTTATGGCCTTGCTGAAAGAAAAACTTTTCTGGCCGGCAAAAGGATCGGCTTCGCACAATGACAGCAAATTATGGATTTCGATGAGCAAACTGTCCATCAATCGTCCGTTATTGTCAATGTTAGTGGTGGCCATCATAACAGTTCCGCTCTTATTCACATATGACAACTCGCTTTCTTTCAACACGGTCGATGAGATTGGTTCGGAATATGAATCGGTTAAAGGGCTTCGCGCCATTGAAGCCGGTTTTGGAAAAGGGGATTCTTTGCCGGTACAGGTGATTGTAAAATCCAAAGATTCTCTTGCAACAGAAGAGATTGTGCCATATTTCGAATCACTCAGCCGTGAAATCGAGAAAATCGATGGAGTTGAAGCGGTGCGCACTGTTACGCGTCCGACTGGAGATGTTATTGAAGACTTGTACGTCGACAAACAAATCGGCTTGCTGGCTGATGGCATTACAGATGCGCGCGACGGACTTGGTGAAGTCGAGGAAGGCTTGAACGAAATTGAAACGAATCTTGCCGGAGTAAGCGCTCAAACCAACGGTGCTGGCGGACTTGATCAAGCGGCATCTAGTCTCTCTCAAATCAATCAACAGCTCGCATTGACTAATCAAGGCCTGCAGCAAACTGGCAATGTACAACAGACTGTAGGGGCATTAACCGGCATTAGTGGCGGATTGGCGCAAATTGAACAAGGATTGGCTGGAGCAGCCGGACAAACAGGCGAACTTGGTGCCGGCCTTTCCCAGCTTGCTGATGGAGTCGGTGCTTCTAATGAGGGCATCATTCAAATTCAGCAAGGTTTGACCGACGCGACAGACATGATGCAGGAAATGAGCAGCAGCCAAGCGGCTGGTGATACCGGGCTTTTCATTCCTGACGGTACGCTTGAAGCTGAAGAATTTGCTCAAGTGCTTGACCGCTATTCGTTTGCAGACGGCACAGGCATGAAACTGGAAGTAGTGTTGGCTGAAGATCCATATTCGCCAGAAGCAATCGACATCACGGCTGAAGTTAAAGATGCGGTAGACCGCACAGTGATGTCGACACCACTGGAAGATGCAGAAATTGCCTATAGCGGCATTTCAAGCATCAATAACGATTTACAGGAAGTTTCATCAAGCGACTTTACCAAAACGGTAACGATCATGTTGATCAGCTTGTTTATCGTGCTGGCGATTTTATTCCGTTCATTGATCATGCCTTTGTACATGATTGGTTCGCTGCTGTTGACCTACTATACATCGATATCAATCGCGGAACTGATCTTTGTCAATGGATTGGGCTATGATGGAATCAGCTGGGCAGTACCGTTCTTTGGTTTTGTTATGTTAGTCGCACTTGGCGTCGACTACTCTATTTTCCTTCTGGACCGCTTCCGTGAAGAAGCGCACCGTGGAGTGAGTGTCCGCGAAGCGATGAGCATCTCAATGGCTAAAATGGGCACAGTCATCATCACAGCGGCCGTTATTCTGGCTGGTACATTTGGTGCCATGATGCCATCCGGCGTCCTCAGCCTCATACAGATTGCCACTATCGTAATCACTGGCTTGCTGCTTTACGGCTTGATCGTCTTGCCGCTATTGATACCGGCAATTTCAGTATCGTTCGACCGCGGTGTCTGGTGGCCGTTCGTCGATAAAAAAGTGAAGAGTTAATGAAAAAAGCTGCGTTCGCGCAGCTTTTTTGTTTGGTTGCGGGTTCCAAAAATTGCTTCATGAAGTTTTTGGTTTTTACATGAAGTTTTTGAGTTCTTACATGAACAATCACCCTCTATACAGGTGCTTCGGCCGCTTTTACATGACTAAACACCATTGTTACATGAATCCCATCCAAAGCTCTTCCTTTTTCATGCTATAATATTCAAAGATTGAACCATAAGAAACGGGGTAATAACATGTTAACTTTTGAACAAAAACTGGAAATCATCGAGTCTTTTCCGGAATTGACGCGTAAAGACGTTTCCATGAAGCGTGTGAATTTTCACTTTGAGGAAAGCTTATATGATAAAAAAACAGTGGTGTACCACCTTCACCCGAACGGCAACGGCTTTGTTTATGTTGGCGACTTGCCGCATTATGAAGCAGACGATAAAGGCTTTGTCAACATCCGCGAGTTTAATGAAAAAGAACTGCGCTCCATTATTGCTGATGCACTGGATTACTTATCGCTTGAGCCAGAACCGCCTTATGAGAAAACATGGACAAACCGCGAAAACGTCAAATTGCTTTTGGCTTACGAAGAACCTTTCTGGAACATCTACACAGGTAAGAACCTGGAAGAAAGTTTCGGTACTTTTGATGATGCGAAAGAATACCTGCTTGACCAAGGATTCCGGGAGAAAAACTAATGGATATCCGGCGTTTGCCTAATACGGAACCACTGCCGATGGATCTGCTGCTTGAAGCGGATCCATTGGAAGAGCTGGTTCGCGCCTATGCTGCGTTCGGTTATTGTTATATTGCAGAAGATAAAGGCGAGCGGCTCGGTACTTATGTCCTCGTACCGCTCAATAAAACCACCATAGAAATAAAAAATATTGCACTCGCAACAAGTGCCAGAGGAAAAGGCTACGGCAAAGAGTTGCTAAAGCATGCACTCGCTGAAGCACAGCGCCTATGCTATGAAACAGTGGAGATCGGTACGGGAAATTCGAGCATCAATCAGCTCGCCTTTTATCAGAAGCTCGGATTCCGCATGGTCTCCATCGACCGGGATTTTTTTGTTCGCCATTATCCGGAACCAATTTTTGAGAATGGCATTCAGTGCCGTGACATGATCCGGTTGGAGTATAAAATTAGCCCGCTTTAGCTGGAAAGCTTTTCATGCTGTGTCTAATAACAAGCACGTGACTAACCTCAAAGTGGAAACTAAAATTTATCGGAACGTTACTCGGGAGCCGCGCGCTCCTTTTCTTTTTGGCATGAAATAGAGGAAAATCCCAATGAATTTCGGTATGCTTGTCATAAGGGGTGAGGACATGTTTAAAAAAGTGACCTTATATACAAATCGGTTAGAAGAACTGAAAGGCTTTTACGAATACCAACTAGGCTTTCGCATTGTTGAAGAGGACAATACAAGTTTTACACTCGCAATTGGGGAATCACAATTGGTCTTTAAAGGATCTGAACAGAACGCGTTCTATCATTTTGCCTTTAACATTCCAGGCAACCAGTTCACGCTCGCCAAAAGCTGGGCAAGTTCGCGCGTCACCTTGAATCGCCAAGATGGCATGGACGAAATCTTTTATGCTAATTTCAACGCCGATGCTTTTTATTTTCAAGACCCCGCTGGCAATGTTATTGAATTTATTGCACGACGGACGGTTGACCGGATGGGGGACTTTACCGTTGACTCGCTCCTGAATATCAGCGAAGTCAGCATCACTACGCCGTATGTAAAAGAAATTGGTGAACGTTTAGAGGATATGGACATCCCTGTCCGCGGCAATAAAGGAATAGATTCCACGACGCTGAACTTTTTAGGAAGAGACGATGCTTTTTTGCTGCTTGTGCCGCCAAAACGACTCTGGTATTTTTCAAAACAGAAAAGCGAAACCCATTCGTTATCAGTGGAACTAACGGATGGGCGCCAAATCGATATTGCCGAAGACGGCAGATTCCTAGAAACAGCTCCTGCTAATCCCATATCCGATAAATTGGAGGATATGGATTTCTCAGGTGTTGCTTTGCTGAAGCGAAACGACACTTGGTCTACGGCAAAAGGGATGGCCGACAGAGCCAATGCGCGGCCGAATGCTATAGACACGCGCTTTGGCATTGCTTCCGGCTGCAAGATTTTCACTGCTGTTATCGTTTGCCAGTTGGTAGGGGAAGGGCAGTTGTCCTTTGAGGCAGAGCTGTCTGAATTGCTGCCGGAGCAATTTCCGGATTTTCCTGTAACCATCCACCAATTGCTAACGCATACTTCAGGAATTCCAGACTATTTTGATGAAGAAACGATGGGTGATTTTGAAGAATTGTGGCTTGAACAGCCAATGTATCTGATGAAAACTTGCAGCGATTTTTTGCCGTTCTTTCAAAACAAGCCGATGATGTTCGCGCCGGGTGAACGCTTCCATTACAACAATGCCGGTTTTATCGCTCTGGGTCTTGTAGTAGAGAAGTTAACAGGACAGCCTTTTATAAAAGCGGTGGAAGAACGGGTTTTTGTTCGGGCGGAAATGGGGGACTCTGGATTTTTTCAATTGGACCGGCTGCCGGTTCAAACAGCTTTCGGCTATATTGATGAGGAAGAAGGGGCATGGCGAACCAACCAATATGCGCTCCCGATTGTTGGCGGGGCAGATGGTGGGGCTTTTGTGACTGCACATGACATGGCGCGTTTTTGGGAACGGCTGATGGATTATACTTTGCTTTCCAAGGACATGACACACCGTCTGCTCACTTCCCATGTTTCTGAAGAAAGTGGCAATTATGGCTATGGGGTTTGGATCAAGATGCAAGACAGTGCTGTAGTTAAATACCACGTCATGGGCTACGACCCTGGAGTGAGTTTTCATTCCGGCTATTATCCGAATAGCGGAAGCATATTGACGGTGCTATCAAACAAAAGCAAAGGTGCTTTTGATGCGATGGATTTAATCGAAAATACACTGCTCCTGACTGAACAAACTTGAGATGAAGGAGTGACAACATGGACGGAAAGAAAATCGCGCTAATGATTGCCATCGGGACTCTGGCAGCGTGTATTTTGATTTATTTAGTATTTCAACTTTATTTCACAATGAATCCTCAACAGTAAAAAGCACAGCTTGACTGTGCTTTTTATGTACAGAAAAAACACAAAAAAATGGGTTCCTCCGAAGAGGAACCCATAAATAGTTGGTTTTAGATTAAGCTTTAACTACGTTAGTAGCTTGAAGACCGCGTTGGCCTTGCTCGATGTCAAAAGTAACTTCTTGACCTTCGTCTAATGATTTGAAGCCTTCGCTTTGGATTGCAGAGAAATGTACGAATACATCGTCGCCGCCTTCGCGTTCGATGAAGCCAAATCCTTTTTCTGAGTTAAACCATTTTACTTTACCGTGTTCCATGTGTGTTTCCTCCTCGTATGCGTGAGCATACATTGTATTACTATCCTTGCTCAAATCTTGCAGATATACATCTGACACTTTTAAAAAAGTTATCCGAACAAAAATAATTCTTCCTTAGAATATCATGGCTTCTCACAAAAAGCAACCCATATCCTTAGATTGTCTAAATTTTTTATAAAAGGCACTTTATATTTAGTAGTAAAATAGAGAATAGAAAAGAAAAAGGAGAGGTAGAATGTGGAAAAAATCGTAGTTATGGGTGTATCTGCAGGAGTAGGGAAATCGACGTTTGCGGCCAAGCTTGGAAAGAAACTTTCTCTTCCGGTTTACCATCTTGACTCCTATTATTGGAAACCGGGATGGGTGGAAGCTGCGCCTGAAGAATTTAAAGTAAATCAAGAAACCATTGTACAAACCGATAAATGGATAATTGACGGAAATTATACGGCAACTGCTGGCGTCCGTTTAAAAGAAGCGGACACTTTGATTTACTTGGAGCTGCCATTGCCGGTCTGTCTGTACAGAGTTCTAAAACGATGGTTGATCAATATAGGCAGAACACGGCCGGATTTGGCAGAAGGTTGTCCAGAAAAGATGGACTGGGCATTCTTAAAGTTTATAGTTACTACATATTCAGCGAGAAAAGTGAAGATGCGTGAACGGATGAAGGCATTTCAGAACGTACGCCCTGGAAATACCGTCATTTTTCTGACATCCAAAAAACAGATAGCGGACTTTCTAAAAGACGTTGCAAAAGTTTAAAATATGTTTATAAAAAACAGCGAAATCGTATAAATATTTAGTCAATTTGCAGACGAGTCCTTTAACAGGTGGTATGCTAATTTATACAAGTTACATAAATCAATCATTAGGAGAATGTACAATGGAGTTCTTGTATGAAGGAACGATAATCAACCAAACGCTTCATAAAAAACAACCCATGTATATAAAACGTTTGTATTTGGAAGACTTGCCGATAATTGAGCATGTTCAGGAAACCGTAATCGAGTCGCTTTCTGAAAAAGAATCGCTTCAACCGTTATCGACAGAAGAGTTCCTTTTTATTTTAAATGAGCGAGGTGTTATGGTAGGCGCTTTTGCGGAGGATCAGTTGATCGGATTCCGTGCTTTATTGGTGCCGGAAATTGATAGAGAGCACTTAGGGTATGATATTGGACTTGCAGAAGAAGAGTTTCCTAAGGTCATCTATCAAGAAATTTCTGCAGTACTTCCCGAATACAGAGGCAATCGGCTTCAGCAGACACTGGCGGAAGTGGTAATGAAAGAACTGCCTCTTCTGAAGGAACAGTTCCGCTATGTTTGTTGTACGGTAGCGCCAATGAACATTCCTAGTTTAAAAGATAAATTCTCACAACATATGTATATTAAAGCGCTGAAACGAAAATACAATAATATGGAGCGCTATATTTTCATGAAAGATTTAAAAGATCCGCCGCTTCGTTTTACGGATTACATCAGTGTAAAACTGGACGATTTTGATAAACAGCGGAAACTTCTGGAAGAAGGCTATGTCGGCCTCGGATTCCAGCTTGTTGGAGGTTTCTACGAACTTCAATTTGCAAAACCCATCCTCTAAGAAGTTTATAATCCATTAAACAAAGGCAGCCATCTTATGATGGTTGTCTTTTTATAAAGTGTTAAAGAAAGAGCTGGCCCCTTCCTTGCTGCCGGTTGGAGGGCGCTCGACCTTACGAAAACTGTTGCTGGTGCATCTGATGGCAAGGCGGTCAGCTTTTAAAATTTGTATTAAAAGGGTTCTGCAGCGCATTACTGCCGTATAACTTATCTTTTTTTATAGATAGCTGTATATTTTCTGAAACTTTATTCATCTTTTATCGTATTACAAGTATGGAAATAAAATAACTGGAATGGGAGGTTTTGGAATGGAGCTGTTTGGGCTGGCCATGGAGCAACTGTATATGTATACCCTCATTATTGCAGGGGCCTTGACAGTGCTTTACGTGTTTTTTGGCGATATTGCTGATGGGGGAGAGGCGTTGCCTTTCTTGAATCCGACAGTAATTTTGGCATTTTTCACTTTGGCAGCTGCGGCAGGATATTTACTCGAAATCGGAACGGGGTTGGATAGCTTAGCCATACTCGCCATCGCTTTAGTGGCAGCGGTACTTTTGGACTTTTTGCTTTATTTCTTTGTTTTACTGCCGCTGTCCTCAGCGGAATCGTCCATTGCATATACAGAAGAGTCACTTCTGGGACAGGTCGCGCGTGTGATTATTCCGATACCGGAGAATGGATATGGGGAAGTCGTCATGGAAACGTATGGCGGCATGATTGCTAAGCGGGCTACGGGTTATGATAATGAAGCCATCGGTCAGGACGAGCAAGTACTGATCATTGATATCAAGGACAATACTCTTTATGTAAGAGCTTATAAACCGATAAGTTTCGTCGAGAAAAATCAATAGGGGGAATAGACATGGAAATTGGAATGGGTATGATTGCAGTGGGAATTGCAGCATTTGTGATATTGGCAATCATTGGAGTTTATATTACGAAATACAAGACGGTGGGACCGGATGAAGCATTGATTGTAACAGGCAGTTATTTAGGAACAAAGAATGTTCATACCGATGATTCAGGAAACCGCATTAAAATTATTAGAGGGGGCGGGACATTCTTGCTTCCGGTTTTCCAACAGGCAGCGCCGCTTAGTTTGCTTTCAAGCAAACTGGAAGTGACGACGCCGGAAGTGTATACCGAGCAAGGCGTTCCAGTCATGGCGGATGGCACAGCCATCATCAAAATCGGAGGGTCGATTTCTGAAATCGCCACAGCAGCAGAACAATTTTTAGGTAAAACAAAAGAGGACCGGGAAAATGAAGCAAAAGAAGTATTGGAAGGTCATTTGCGTTCTATCCTCGGATCAATGACAGTAGAAGAAATTTATAAGAACCGCGACAAATTCTCACAAGAGGTACAGCGGGTTGCTTCACACGATTTGGCGAAAATGGGCCTGATCATTGTTTCCTTCACGATTAAAGATGTACGTGATAAAAACGGCTACTTGGATTCACTTGGTAAAGCGCGGATTGCGCAAGTTAAACGTGATGCTGATATTGCAACAGCGGAATCGGAAATGCAAACTCGCATCAAACGGGCGGAAGCCGGAAAAGATGCACAGCGCGCCGAAATCGAGCGAGCTACTGAAATTGCAGAAGCGGAAAAAGAGAATTTGCTGAAAGTCGCAGAATATAAACGTGAACAAGACAGCGCGAAAGCCCGGGCTGACCAAGCTTACGAACTTGAAACAGCACGTTCGAAACAAGAAGTCGTCGAGCAGGAAATGCAAATCCGCATTATCGAGCGCCAGAAGCAAATCGAACTGGAAGAGAAAGAGATTCAACGCCGTGAGCGCCAGTACGATTCAGAAGTGAAAAAGAAAGCAGATGCGGACCGTTATGCAGTTGAACAAGCTGCAGCAGCAGAAAAGTCGAAACAATTAACTATAGCAGACGCACAGAAATACAGTGTTGAAGCAATGGCGAAAGCGGACGCTGAAAAAGTGCGCTTAGATGGTTTGGCAAAAGCCGACTCGCTTCGTGCGCAAGGTGAATCGGAAGCGGAAATTATCCGCATGAAAGGTTTGGCTGAAGCAGAAGCAAAACGTAAAATTGCAGAAGCGTTTGAAATGTATGGACAGGCTGCGACTCTCGACATGATCGTCAAGATGCTTCCTGAATATGCAAGAGAAATTGCAAGTCCACTTTCCAACATCGACAAAATCACAGTTGTGGATACAGGCGGTGGAGAAGGCGGCGGAGCCAATAAAGTAACTGCCTATGCAACAAATTTAATGTCGTCACTACAAGAAACATTAAAAGAATCATCAGGCATCGATGTTCGTGAGATGTTGGAAAGTTTGACAGGAAAAACCGATTATGCTGAAACACTAAAACAGCTGCAGTATGAAACGGTCAATAAACAAGCAGCGGAATAAATATTTTACTGATTATCAAAGAGCACAGAAGCGTTCAGCTTTTGTGCTCTTTTAATTCGATTTTAAGGGTATTTTTACAGTATCATTCCATAATAGGGGTGTTTTCCCACAAAAACCAGCATGACAAGTGAACGATATCCAAAAAGCGATAAGAAAAAATTGTGAGACTAGTCGTATAGTACGAAAATAAGGGAATAAGAGAAATGGTTTCTGTTAACAGTTCTCCAGCTCCTGTTAAAATGATAGAATAATGGCAATCGAAGGATAAATTTATCTATTCAATGAGTCGATTTTCAAAAAGGAGCAGCTATGAATATACAATTCAACCAAATTCCAAATTTTTCGCTTATCGTCTGTTACGGTCCAGAAACACAGGAAATCAGTTCCATTGTATATAACTCTCAAGAAGCTGCTGAAGGTTCTGCATTCTTTTGCGTATCCGGAGAAAACACAGATGGGCACCTCTATGTGGAAGAAGCTATTCAAAGAGGAGCTGTCGCAATCATTGGGTCGGATCGCGAAGCATTAGAAGCCTATGCAAAAATCCATGGCACGTTGACTTTTGCAGTAGTAGAAGATCCCCGTATTGCAATGGCCCATGCCTCAATTCTTTTTTCTGATCGGATACAAGACCGATTGATCAAAATTGGTGTAACCGGAACGAACGGTAAGACCACGACTGCTACTTATGTCTATCATTTATTCAACTTGCTTGGAATTCCATGCGGATTTCTCGGGACAACCGGCATTTGGAATTCGGCTGGAAAAATTGCTTATAAAAAGAGTACGCCAACCACTCCTTTATCTTCAGATACCCATAATATCTTTTCTGAACTGGCAGCTTTTGGAGACCAAGCTGCATCCATGGAAGTTTCTTCTATTGCATTAGATCAAAAGAGAGTAGAAGGCATTCTTTTTGATGTTGCAATTCATACCAATATTTCAGAAGAACATATGGAATACCACAAAGTTTTTGAGCATTATTTACAATGCAAACTTCAATTGTTTTCCCAAGCAAAAAACGCGGTCATTAATCTTGACGACAAAGGAATGGCGCAGGAAATACTAAATACCGTAAATTATCCGGCGCTTACATACAGCCGCTATCCGGATTCCGGCGCTGATTTGGTTTGGGCAAATTGCGAGAGCCAAAAAGATGGATTGGTATTTGACCTGCTTTATGACGGACAATCTTATCCGATACAAGTTCCGCTTTATGGTGAATATAACGCCAGCAATCTAACGGCTGCAATTGGAGCGGCGCTGCTGGCTGGCGCTCCAATTGGCCAAGTCGTGGAGGTGCTTTCGAAAATGCCGCAAGTGGAAGGGCGCTTTCAAGTAATTCAAGGACCGGAGGACCGCAAAATCATTCTTGACTATGCGCATACCCCGGTCGCTTTGGATTTGGTATTAAGGGAAGTGAAGAAATTGCCGCATAACCGGCTCATCGCTTTGATTGCGGGAGTGGGCATCCGTGATTTCGCCAAAATGCCTAAAATGGCCCGAGCGGCTGAAGGAAAAGCGGATGTATTAGTTGTGACAGTAGATCATCCTGGATACCATAATCCGGACGACATTATAGATGAGGTGCTGAAAGGCTTGTCAATGCCATATAAGCAAAAAGTGATAAGAGCCCGTTTCCGCCGTGAAGGGGTTATCGAAGCTTTAAAAGAAAGTGGCCCGAATGATATCGTATTGCTTTCCAGCGGCAATATTAACGGAGCGCAAATTGTTGAAGACCAACACATTCCACATTCAGATGAAGAAGTAATTGAAGGATTTTTCATGCAGCAAAACTAGATTTTTGGTTGCCGCTTGTGTTTAATAGAAGAGAAGGCTACAGACATACGAATTGGAGTGAATGGAATGCAGTATCGTACAGAAAAAGATACCATCGGTGAAATTCAAGTAGAAGCTGACAAAATGTGGGGCGCGCAAACACAGCGAAGCGTGCAAAACTTCGCTATCGGAACAGAGCGTATGCCGCATGAAGTTGTAATTGCGTTTGCCCAATTGAAAAAAGCAGCCGCAAAAGCAAACCACAAACTTGGCAAACTATCTGAAGCGAAAATGACTGCAATCGAAACAGCGGCAAATGAAGTGATCGAAGGAAAATGGAACGACCATTTCCCGTTAGTCGTCTGGCAAACAGGCAGCGGTACACAGTCCAATATGAACATGAACGAAGTACTGGCTCGCCGCGGCAATGAAATTCTAGCGGAGCAAGGATCAGAAGAAAAACTGCATCCGAACGACGATGTAAACATGTCGCAAAGTTCAAATGATACATATCCGACAGCAATGCATGTTGCGGGTGTACTGGCAGTGACTGAAAACCTGATTCCGGCTATCCAGAAACTCAAAGCGACACTTGCTCAAAAGTCTGAGGAATTTGATAACGTTATCAAAATCGGCCGCACACATCTGCAGGATGCCACACCGCTTACACTGGGTCAGGAAATCAGCGGCTGGAAACATATGCTGGAAAAAAGCGAGCGCATGATCCGTGAGAGTGTCGAGCATATGCGAGAATTGGCAATTGGCGGTACTGCTGTAGGTACAGGCATCAATGCAGACCCGACATTCGGCCCTTCTGTTGCCGAGTTCATTTCAGAAGCAGTGGGTGCACCGTTCACTTCAGCTGAAAACAAATTCCATGCGTTGACGAGCCACGATGAAATGGTTTATGCACATGGCGCAATCAAAGCCCTGGCAGCGGACGCAATGAAAATCGCAAACGATGTGCGCTGGCTGGCAAGCGGCCCGAGAAGCGGCATTGGTGAAATTACGATTCCTGCAAACGAACCGGGAAGTTCGATTATGCCAGGAAAAGTAAATCCAACCCAAAGTGAAGCGTTGACGATGGTAACTGTCCAAGTAATGGGCAATGACGCAGCTATCGGTTTTGCAGCAAGCCAAGGAAACTTCGAACTAAACGTTTTCAAACCGGTCATTGCATATAACTTCTTGCAATCCGTGCGGTTATTGAGCGATAGCTTGATCAGCTTTAATGACCACAGTGCAATTGGCATCGAAGCGAATCTTGATGTAATCGCAAACCATGTGAAAAATTCATTGATGCTTGTAACGGCATTGAATCCCCACATTGGATACGAGAAAGCAGCGGCTATCGCGAAACAAGCTCACGCAGAAGGCACGACGTTAAAAGAATCGGCAGTGAAAAGCGGACACCTTACAGCAGAGCAGTTTGACGAATGGGTGAAAGCGGAAAATATGGTAGGAAGATAATGAGTGTGAGAGCGGCCAATTTTTTTGGCCGTTCTTTTTTGTTTAGAAAACAAATAGGCAAGTGCATCTGCTTCCTGTAAATAATATTGAAAAACGATTTTAAACTGGGTTTCAATTTGCTGAAAACTCCAGTTGACAAAGGAATTAATGGGCACAGTGGCGAATAACTTAAAACAAGAAACATTATACAAAAAGAGGTGCCAAATGCAAAAAACATTTTTTATGTCATGGAGCGGCGGAAAAGATTCTGCGCTTGCGTATTACCGGGCAGTCTTGGACGGGCATGTTCCTGTTGCTCTGTTCACCATGTTCGAAAAGGATGGGTCCAAATCACGTTCTCATGGCTTATCGCTGGATGTGATGGAAGCGCAAGCTGAAAGAATGGGCCTTCCCCTTGTTATTGGAAAAGCGGACTGGTCTGGCTATGAACAAGAATTTATCAAACAGCTGAAGAGCTTTCGGAACGAAGGCATTCAAATGGGTGTATACGGCGATATCGACTTGGAAGATCATTTGGAATGGGTGAAAAAAGTGAGTGCGGAAGCCGGGATGAAACTTTTCCATCCACTGTGGCAAGAGCCAAGGAAGTCTTTGTTACAAGAATTGGTGGACGAAGGCTTTAAAGCGGTTATTACAGTTGTCGATACGGAACGTCTTGATGAACGTTTCTTAGGGCGGGAGTTTACTTCTGAATTAATCGAAGAACTTGAGGCGCTCGGCATTGATGCGTGTGGAGAAGAAGGCGAATTTCATACTGTCATCATCGATGGGCCAATCTTTGTCGAGCCAGTGCCAGTTGTTTTTGGAGAAAGACTGCAAGTAGAACATTATCGGGTTTTGGAAGTGAAACTTCGGTCAGGGGAGTGAGTGGACATGATTCAATTTATTGGAGTCGAAGAAAACCATATCCGCCAAATGGCGACGTTGTTAGCTAAACGGCATGAGCGGGAGCGGAAAAGCTTTGTATTTCTTCCTGAAAAATTTGAGGAAATTGATGAAGCGGAAAACGTGATTCGGAAAATGCTGGAACGCCCTTACATTAGCGGCATTGTCGCAGTAAGAGGCATTGAAGTGATCGGGTACTTATTGTATGAATTTAAAGAAGATGCCGAACGTGGGCGTTATGTTTGGATGGATTACGAAGCGATTGCCATCAGTGAGAAAGAAAACCCGAGCTTGCTGCGGCTCCTGTACGCAGATGCAGGGGCGGAATGGATTAAGCACGGCTATTTCCATCATGTATTAATGGTCCCGCTTGGCAATCCGGCAATCGTGGAACAATGGCTGAACCAATCGTTCTACTATGAACAGAAATACGCAGTTTTGCCGCTTGAAAACTTTGAGCCGAAACTCCCTGCGCAAAAGCCGAATTTGTCGTTCCGCCGCGGCGGAAAAGAAGATGCCCCGCTTTTAAAAAAGATGGCGCTTTGGAATAGTATCCATCAAGCGGAGGCGCCCTCATGGCTGCCGATCACAAAAGAAACGATGCACAATATAAAAAACGCATATGAAGCTTTATCAGAAGATCAGGAAGCTTATTTGTGGCTGGCTGAACAAGGGGAGAGGGTAGCGGGATTCCATGTCTATTACCGGAAAGACAATCCGTTAAGCCTGGTGGCACCCACCAATTGCGTAGATTTGCCGGCAGCTTCCACAAATCCTGAACTCCGGGGAAGAGGAATCGGACGGGCACTCGCTAATCATTGCTTCACGGAATTAAAAAATGAAGGATTTGATTTTATTTTTGCTGATTGGCATACGCCCAATCATTTGGCTTCGTCATTTTGGCCGCGTCTTGGATTTAAGCCAGTAATGGTGCGGATGTCGAGGCAGATTGATCCGCGCATTGCTTGGGCACGCGGACAATAACGCCAGAAACAATTGGCGTTTGAAAAGCTGTCGCACTCCTGAAATAGAATTCGCGCGAAGTTATCTCTATAGGAATAACGTTAAAGCTCACAAAGAAGAAGCATTGCTTTTTCTTTGTGAGCTTTTTAACAGTCTTCTTAGCTTAGCTGATGGAAAAGAGATGGAAAAACGGCACTCTTGTATGCTTGCCTAACTTCGCCGTAAAGGCATCGACCCTTTTCGGAAGGGTCTTTATTGTGTTCAAAACATCTTAAGACTTTCTTCAGAAAACCCCTACTAAATTGTTAAGATTTGCCCTTTATACTAAAGGCATGAAGCAGAGAGGGGCAGAAAGATGATTAAAATTCAGGGTTTGCAGCACACATTCGCAATTGGCAAAAAAGGAAAAGAACGCCGCGTTCCAGTTTTGAAAGGCGTGACGCTGAACGTAGAAAAAGGTGAGATTGTCGCGATTCTTGGGAAAAGCGGATCGGGAAAATCAACGCTGTTGAACATATTGGCAGGTTTTATGGCGCCAGAATCCGGGTCTGTAAAAGTAGGTGGAAACGAAACCACAACACTGAACGAAGCGCAAATGGCCAACTTTCGGTTGGAGAGCTTCGGGTTCATTTTTCAAAACTTCCAATTGATGCCGGGATTGACCGCATTTGAGAATGTTGAACTGCCACTGAAAATCAAAGGAATGGCAGAGCATGAAAGACGGAAAAAAGTACAGCGATTACTGGAGGAAGTAGGCCTTGTTGCAGTGGCGGACCATTACCCGAATGAATTATCAGGAGGCCAACAGCAACGCGTCAGCATTGCCCGGGCTTTAATCACCGACCCGCCGATTTTACTTGCTGATGAACCGACAGGCAGCTTGGATTCGGAAACAGAAGGGGATATTCTAAAGCTGATCCGATCCCTGAATCAGTCACTTGGATTGACATTTGTCATTATTACGCACGACGAAGAAGTTGCCAATGTGGCACACCGGCAATACCGGCTCCATGACGGCGAATTGGTGAAAGGGGAAAAGCGCCATGCGATTTAACGATCAATTTGATTTTATTCGCCAGCACATGAAACGAAACAAACTTCGGGTAGCAACAACTATTCTGGCAGCGATGATGGGTTGTGCTTTCTTGATCATCTTGGCATCGGTCGGTTTCGGCTTACATAAAACGATTACGGACGGTGTACTGGATAATCAACTGGTGACAGAAATACAAGTGCCGGGCAAAGAAACGTCCGATGAAAAAATTACTGATGAGGAAATCCAGGCGATGCGGGAAATCGATCACGTAATAGCAGGCGTCAAACGAAGCAGTCCCGATGCGGAAGCTGTAGCCATGCTTGATGAGCGGAAAGGGTATGTTCCCGCAGTTCTTGTGGACTTTGAAGAGGAGCAAAAAGCGGGCCTCGCGTTATCGCAAGGGGAGATGCCGAAATCAGAAAATGAAGTTTTGGTAGGCTACCATTTTGCTAAGCAGTTATTAACAGAAGAAGAACAGAAGAAAGTCGATGAAGGGGAAGAAGTTAAAGGTTTTACGGACAACGTCGTCGGCCAGACGTTCAAACTGGAACTGTCTCCATATAAAGAAGGGGTGGAGCCGGCAACTTGGGAATTCACAGTTTCCGGCATCATGGATGAGCCTGCAAAAGATTGGATTGTTAACAGTAAGATTTACATTGATGATTCTTTCGGACCGGAGTTCAACAATAAACTGGCGCTTGGAGAAAGTTACAATGAAATTTTAGTCTATGCAGATGACCTGCAAAACGTTGGAACTATTACGAAAACGTTAAAAGATGAAGGATACTATGTATACTCCGTTACGGAAGAGCTGGATTCGATGGATATGTTCTTTACCGCACTAAAAGCGGGGTTGATTTTTGTCGGAACCATTGCGGTGTTGATTGCTTCCATTGGGATTTTCAACACTATGACTATGGCTGTTACTGAGCGAACGCGCGAAATCGGCGTCATGAAAGCAATTGGAGCGCAGCCAAAGTTGATACAGAAACTTTTCTTGATGGAAAGTGCCGCTATCGGCATCATAGGTACTGTGCTTGCTGTTATTAGTTCTTACGGTATCAGCTTTTTAGCGAATTGGCTGGTTCCAATTATTATAAAAAGTTCTTTAGGAGGAGAAGAAGGCATGGACGATGTTACTCTTCTAATTTCAGTTATTCCATGGCAGCTTGTGGTCATTGCGTCAGTGATCAGCATAGGAGTTGCAATGGTGTCCGGATGGCGGCCAGCACGTAAAGCGACGAAAATTGATGTTATTCAGGCATTACGCCAGGAATTATAGGTGAAATTTGAAAGTTATGCACGTTCAAGAGAATTTACGCACGCTCAGCGAAAAATACGCACGTTCAGGAAAACTTATGCACGCTCAACAAAAAATACGCACGCTTGCCGAAATTCAGCAGCGCAGCCACCAAAAAAGAGCGCCCAAAGGGTGCTCTTTTTCCTATTCCATAACATCTTCAGGGCGCCAGCCATTTTGCAGGTCGTCGATAGATAAGCCGAAACTCATTTCCAGATGCGGGTAATCTTTAAAATACCGCCAGTCGCCACCCCATGAAAAATCGAGGTCTTTCGCAATATCAACTACTTCCTGCCAATCGGCTTTACCGTTTCCGTTGCCATCGCGATTTATATCCCATACAACATCCCCGTTCGGCAAAAGCAATGCGAAATCGATTGCCAAACCGTAATTGTGGTATGACTCGCCGCCTTTAGCATGTGTCACAATTCTTCCTGGATCGCTGCGTCCTTGGCGATGCAAACTGTTTTGTTCTTCAATGGACCGGAAATCATCTGTAATAAGGATATCGATTCCGATGTCCGCCGCTTTTGCAATCAGCTCATTTTTCTTTTCTTCGACGATAGGATGAAGGGTTGAAGGAACAGGCCGTTCTTTCAATTCTTCCCGAAACGCTATCTCGCTGCGTAGCCAAATAAACAAAAAACTGCCGAGTACTAATAAGAATAAAACGGAAAAAGCAGTCTTGGCATTTTTCAAATTCATTCACCTCTATGAGTCTATTGTAGCAAAAAGCGCCGGAGGAGTATCGGTGTAAAGTTTTTGATAGGATAGAGGAAAGAGAGGAGAATGAAATCCATGGTCATCAAATTAATGAAATCCCACGCTTCAGTGCGTGATTATAAAGAAAAACAATTAGCGCGGGAAGAGGTCGATGAATTAATCGAGGCGGCACAGCACGCAGCAAGCTCTCATTTTGTGCAAGCCTATTCCATCGTTTGGGTAACCGATCCGGAGAAGCGGAAAAAACTGGGCAAGTTGTCCAGCAATCCCCGGCAAATAGAAGGGGCTGGCGCGGTATTCTTAATGTGTGCAGATTATAACCGGTTAAAGCATGCAGCGGCTATGCAAGGACAAACGATTGTTTTTGATCAGGCTGAAAATTTGATTGTGGCTATTACGGATGTCGGACTTGTCGCCCAGAACTTGGCGCTAGCAGCCGAATCCAAAGGGTATGGCATCTGCTATATTGGCGGAGTGCGGAATAATATGGAAGCAATCAGCGAGCTCGTCGGCTTGCCGGAGGGTGTTTTTCCGGTCTATGGCTTAACAGTAGGTGTGCCAAATGAAGCAAATGAAGTAAAACCGCGTTTGCCGGTAGAAGCAATTTTGCATGAAAATGCATATGATGAAGCAAAATACAAAACATTATTGGCTGAATACGACCAAACGATTTCAGACTATTATCAAAAGCGCACTTCCAATCAAAAATCCATCACTTGGACACAGCAAATGGCCGATTTCCTGAACAAGCCGCATCGTACCAATCTGCGGGAGTTTCTAAAGAAAAAAGGCTTTCTTTTCAAATGAAAAAATAACGCGTTGGAATGGATTAGTTTTTTAAGGTCTGCGCTGATGTTAAGTGCTTTTTTTGGAAAGTATCTTGGTTTTTCCTAGGAAGGACTTACTAGTTTATGGAAAATTTGATATACTTATCGAATATATGATAACACTTTTTAACTAGGTCCTAGGTACAAGGTTTTTGTTGTTTTGACCGGTAAATTATTTTTTTATTTTATTATTAGTTAGGGAGGGAAGGGCATGAAAATAGCACTGTTTGGAGCTACTGGACGGGTTGGTGAAAACATACTGCGATATGCTTTGGACGACGGACACCAAGTGAAAGCTTTGGTCCGTTCAAAACCGCCTTTTGAACATTCGAATTTAGAATCCATTGTTGGTGATATACGAAAAGCGGAAGACGTTGAAAAGACACTTGAAGGAACAGAGGCAATTTTCAGCGCTATTGGGACTGATCGGACCACTACACTTTCGCAAGCCATGCCGCTTATAATCAATGCTATGAAAGCAAAAAAGATCCGGCGTATTATCACTATTGGAACAGCAGGCATCTTGAATAGCAGGATGTCTCCGGGAGAGCTCCGTTTTCAAGGAGGCGACTCGAACCGGAAGCTGACATTTGCGGCAGAAGAGCATGCTGCAGCATTCCGTTTGTTGGAAAAAACCAATCTTGATTGGACTATTGTCTGTCCAACCTATTTGCCTGATGGAAAAGCATATGGCAATTACCGGATCGAAAAGGATTTCTTGCCGGAAGGCGGAAAGCAGATCACTGTAGGGGATACAGCTGAATTTGCTTATAAACAATTGGAAAATCCCGAGTTTATCGGCAGCAGGGTGGGTATTGCCTATTAGCAAGCCCTTATAGGAGCAGAGAAGAAATGAAAAAATGGAGTATCCGAATATTATTGGCGATTGCCCTATTTATTGGAGGAGGAGCAATTACATTTTTAGTATATGCGCAATTCCAATATGCCCCGAGCAGCGTATTAAAAGAGGAAGTAGATATCAGTGCGATTAATACGGAAGAAGAAGGGCTTTTGTTCCAGCCTGAAAAAGGGAATGGAAAAGGAGTCATTTTATATCAAGGAGCCAAAGTTCAGGTGGAATCATATGCCTATTTGGCAGAGAAATTGAGCGAGCAAGGCTTCTTGGTCGTGATTCCAAAGATGCCTTTAAATTTTGGCATTCTTGGTGTGAATAATGCTGACTTAGCCATCGAGAACCATCCAGAAATCCAGCATTGGTTTATCGGAGGTCATTCTTTGGGCGGTGTTGCAGCTGCGATGTATGCGCAAAAACATCAAGAGGAGTTGTCCGGCCTCTATTTTCTGGGTTCTTATCCAGCATCGGATTTTTCTTCAGGCTCTTTTCCTATGCTTTCCATATTTGCTGAAAATGACGGGTTATCGACAACCGAAAAGATTGAAGAAAATCGTCGCCTTTTTTCCTCGGAAAGCCGCTTTGTAGAAATATCAGGAGGAAATCATGCTCAGTTTGGGTTATATGGAAAGCAAAAAGGGGACAATGCAGCGGAAATCTCGCCACTGGAGCAGCAAAATCAAGTGGTGGAAGCACTGGGAACTTGGCTGAACCATAACTAAAAAACCGCCTGTGCGATTGCGCAGGCGGTTTTTAGCATTCTAAGCTGTAACATCCCGCTTAGAGAAGGTCCAGTAGCTGATGCCGAGGAAAAGAAGGAAATAAACAAACAGCACGGTCAATGACATGGCCATCGTGATATCGGGAATCAGCATGAATCCGGTATAAAACTGGGTTAAATCTGTATGAGTGAATAGATAATATTTAACGATCTCATAATTGCTCAACAAAAAGACAGCTTGAATTCCTGTGAACATTAAGAAAATTGACAGGCCGATTGCAAGCGAGCTCGAGCGGAAAACAGTGCCTAGCATAAAGGCGAAAGTCCCGATGATCCAAACACTTGCAAAACTGAGAATGGAAAATTTAACGGCTTCGAGCCAGTAAGAGCCTTCGACTACACGAGAACCATTCCATTCAAGATACGTTCCTTCCCCAATGCCGAAAAATATCAACCCGGCCAATGCAGTAGCTAGCAAAGTAATGATCGATAACAAGACGGCAAATACCATCGTGGTTAAATATTTAGAAGTCAGCACTTTCCACCTTTTTACCGGACGTGTCAACAGCATCTTGATAGTGCCTTGAGAAAATTCGGAAGCTGTAATACCCGCCGCGATAATGACAGTGAATAAGGTAACAAGCGACAGCATTTCATGCGTGTTGAGAACACTCTGTTGCATGCTGGTAAACTCGAAAGGCTGTACATCGTTAGCGAGACGGTACTCCGCAATGGCAACTTGCTCCGTGTAATAATCTTTTTGTGTATCACTCAAATTTGGATTCATGAGTATTGCTTGATTAGCTTCTAATTGAGCGGCAGTAACATCTTGCCATGATTCTTCGATGCCTTCGTTAGCTGTTGAATTTACGTACTTAGTAATAGCCGCTGAAGCGAAAAGGATTAATACCAGCAGGAAAACCATCATCCAGCTTGCTTTTTTGCTCCATAATTTCATCCATTCATTTTGCATGAGTTTGAGCAATTTGGCCACCTCCGGTCATTTCAAGGAATTGGTCTTCAAGTGTTGCCCGGTACGGCTGGACCGCATAGATTTTCACTCCTGCTGAAACGAGCATTTGAATAGCGCCAGGAATATGCTGCTCTTCTGTATCAATGACCAAGCCTTTGTCCTGTCTCGCAAGAGAGAAACCGATGCCCGCCAGCACTTCTTCTGCCAGCTCCAACGGCTCGGCTTGGATATAATACTGGGAGTGATGAAGTTCGTTGACATTTTTAATGTCGATCAATTCGCCATTTTGAATGACGGCAATCCGGTCGCAAAGCAATTCAATTTCTGACAGCAAGTGGCTTGAAACAAAAACAGCGACACCGTTTTCGCTGGCGACTTTTTGCAAGTACTGGCGGAACTCGCGGATTCCTGCCGGATCCAAGCCGTTTGTCGGCTCGTCCAAAATCAAAAATTGAGGCTTATGGAGAAGGGCTTGCGCCAATCCCAAACGCTGTCGCATGCCAAGTGAATAAGAACCGACCTTTTCATGAATACGGTTCTCCATTCCCACTTGCCTAACGACTTCGTTAATACGCTGTTTTGGAATGCCTTTATGCATACGGGAAAAATGCAGCAAGTTTTTATAACCGCTCATGTATTTGTAAAGCTCAGGATTCTCGACAATCACACCGACTTTTTGAATGCTTTCTTCAAAATTGGTTTTGATGGATTGGCCATCAATCAATACATCTCCGGATGTAGGCTGCATCAGTCCCACCATCATCCGGATGGTCGTTGTTTTCCCAGCGCCGTTCGGTCCGAGAAATCCCGTAATTTGACCGGGGTACAAATCCAAGTTCAAGTTTTTGATGATTTTCTTGTTGCCGATGGTCTTTGAAAGATTTTGCAATCGAACAATCGGTTTTCCGTTCATTTTCCCGCACCTGCTTTCCGTAATCTCTTAGTAGTAATAACGAATCAATCGGTTCAAAGTTTCGGAATTTGCACAATCTGGAATCCGGAGATTGAAAGAGCATGCATAATGAATGGTAAATCAGGGAATACGAAGCATAAAGAGCAGCAAAAAATGGAGGGATTCTAATGGCGGCATTTCAGGAACAAGAACAAATCTTAATGGCTTATTATGTACAATATTACCGCGGCGCAACAACAGCGGAAGTAAAAGAGCTTGATAAACGCCTGCGTGATGAAATAGGCGAAGATGAGTATGACCGTGCGATGAATGAATTGGTCGAACAAGGGCTGGTTCTTGGAATCGAAGGAGTAGAAGAGCGGGAAAAAGAAGGCCTTGAAGCGCCGATGGCCACACGAGAAGGAATTCTTTATATTTCCGAGGCCCTCAGTTTGCAGTCGGATATGGTAGAAGAAACGATCCTTTACTATTTTGACAAATATCTTCAAGCAAGCGAGGAGAACGGGCTGGAATTGACCTTAGAACCCATAAAAGCCTATATCGATGAATCCATCAAAGAACACCAGGAAGAAAAACCGAATTCCAATCAGCCTTAAAGGAACGCTATAAAAAAGAGCCCGCAAATGTTTGCGGGCTCTTACAGTTCCAAGGCGAAAAAAGACAAGGTGAGCGCCAAGATGACGACAAAATTGACGGCGAGTGCCGCGCGCTTGCTTATCGGTTCTTCTAATGAAGAGAAACGTGAAGCAAGCTTTGATAATGCGGCGATCAGCCCGACGATCAGTCCAATTACCAGGACGGTGTGCATGTTGTATATGCGCACGTCGATAAACCGGACAAAAATGACGGAAAAAGCAAGAATAATACCGTTTAATACTTTCTTTTTCGTCATAGCAAATGCCGCAATTCATTTTCTAAAAAAGGTTCAGCTGACAAAAGCTGCGTGAATGCTTTATAGCGGTCCCATTGGCCTGCTGCCGGTTTTTTGCCGGTTTTGTATGCCCGGATCAAAATGTTTTTCGGCGTGTTTTCCAAATCGATAAATTCCATCAGCTGAGTCTCATAGCCGACCAGTGACAGGATTTCAGCGCGGATAGAGTCAGTTGCAAGGGCGCTAAAGCGCTCTTTGATCAAACCGTGCTGAAGCATAAGGCCAAGTTCTGGTGCATCAATTTGGCTGTTCAATTCATGCTGGCAGCAAGGGACGCTTAATATGACACTAGCGTTCCATTTAACTGCTCTAGAAAGGGCCATATCTGTTGCGGTATCACACGCATGAAGGGTTACAACCATATCGACTGCAGATTCTTCGTTATAGTCGTTGATGTCTCCGACTAAAAATTCCAGTTGCCCGTACTGAAGATCATCGGCGATTTTTTGGCATTCTTCAATTACTTCTTTCTTCAGGTCAAGGCCAGTTACGCGAAGGTCTAGGCCTTTTTCGATCCGCAAATAATGGTACAGAGCAAATGTTAAATAGGATTTGCCTGAACCGAAGTCGAGAATCCGCACAGTACGATCCTTTGGCAGATGCTCAAGTGCATCATCAATAAATTCGATAAAACGGTTGATTTGGCGGAACTTGTCATATTTCTGTTTTTTCACTTTGCCATCTTCACTTTGAACCCCAAGGCGTACTAAAAACGGATAAGCAACTCCATCTTCCAGCAAATATTGCTTTTTGCGGTTATGGGAAAGCTCTGCAGTTTTCGTTGTTGTTCCTTCAATTTTCCAGGAAACTTTAAACTTTTTAGAAAGCTGGATTTGCACTTTTTCTTCCGTAAACTGAAACAGAGCCTGGCGAAAATCGCCAAAAACAGTTTCCAGCTTTGCGGCTGCTTCATCAATAGGAAGGTTTTCGTGTTTCAGCACATGTTCATGCTGGTATTCAAATTGAATGCGGTATTCGTTCTTTATATTTACAGGCTTAAGTTTTATGCGTTTAATGTCGTTTGATTTCAACCGTGGCTGGCTAATGGTCGCGGAAACAAGTTCCCGGCCACCTAAGCGTTCGGCAAGTTGAGCGTGCATTGTTTGTAGTTCCATTGAAAATCCTTTCGTCAGACCAGAATAACCTTATATTATCACGGTTAAGGAAAAAAGGGCGAGTAAGCGGCACAAGGGAAGAAAATTGCCTGACCATCCATTCTGAATTTTATGATAATATAAAAAAGACATTAAAAGTAAAATACTGGAGGTATAGCAATGGCAATTTTGCAAAAGACGGTCGGACAAATCGTACGCGAACAAGCAGCTAAACATCCGGATACAGAAGCTTATGTCTATCCGGAGCAGGGTATCCGAAAAACGTATAGGGAATTCGATGAAGAAACAGATCAATTAGCAAAAGCGTTTATTGGAATGGGCATCCAAAAAGGAGAACATGTCGCGATTTGGTCGGACAATAAGCGAGAATGGCTGTTAAGCCAGTTTGCAACCGGCAAAATGGGCGCAGTGCTGGTGACTGTGAACACGAACTACCAGGCCAGTGAATTGGAATACTTGCTTAATCAATCGGATGCGACAACGTTAATACTGGGAGAGGAATTTAAAGGAACCAGCTATATAGACATTCTTAATACGGTTTGCCCAGAATTGAAAACAGCCAGAAAAGGTGCCATCGAAAGCAGTAAACTGCCGCATTTTAAACGGGTGATCCTCATGGGGGAAAATGACTATCCCGGGATTTTTAAATGGAGTGAATTGGAAGCGCTTGCAAAAGGGGTGCCGGATGATAAATTCGAAGACCGCTTCCAGTCGATGGACCCGAATGATGTTATCAACATTCAATATACTTCCGGAACAACCGGATTTCCTAAGGGGGTAATGTTAACGCACGTCAATGTCGTCAATAATGGCAGATTGGTCGGTGATCTGATGAATCTGACAGAACACGATCGCTTGTGTATTCCAGTGCCGTTTTTCCATTGCTTCGGCTGTGTGCTCGGGACAATGGCAGCTGTAACGCATTCAACGACGATGGTCATTGCTGAGCAGTTTGACGCCAAGCGTGTTCTGCAGATGGTCGAGGATGAAAAGTGCACAGGGCTTCACGGCGTCCCGACCATGTTTATCGCGGAACTCAATCATCCGGACTTTGCCTTGTTCGACACTTCAACACTTCGGACTGGCATCATGGCTGGATCTCCGTGTCCGATTGAAGTGATGAAAAAAGTCATCAATGATATGGGAGCGACGGAAATCACCATCGCTTATGGTCAGACAGAATCGTCTCCGGTTATTACACAAACACGGTCGGACGATGCCATTGAAAAACGTGTGGCCACTGTCGGCAAACCACATGCCGAAGTAGAAGTGAAAATTGTCGACCCTGCGACAAATAAACCCGTGCCGATTGGAGTTCCAGGCGAATTATGCACAAGGGGCTATCATATTATGAAGGGTTATTACAAAAACGAAGAAGCGACCAGGAACGCGATCGATGAAGAAGGATGGCTCCATACAGGCGATATCGCGGTTGAAGATGAAGACGGCTATATTGCCATTACCGGACGCATCAAAGACATGGTCATCCGTGGAGGCGAAAATATTTATCCGCGGGAAATTGAAGAGTTCTTATACAGCCATCCAGCTGTCCAGGACGTACAAGTAGTTGGGGTGCCGGATCCGAAGTACGGAGAAGAGCTGATGGCGTGGATCATTCTGAAAGAAGGGCAGGTGCTGGAAGAGGAGGAACTGCGGAGCTACTGCACCGGAAAAATTTCGCGCCATAAGATTCCACGCTATATCGAGTTCACAAAAGAATATCCAATGACGGCATCCGGAAAAATCCAGAAGTTCAAACTGCGAGAATTGGCAATCGAGCGCAGCCAAAAAACAGAAGTTCAATAAATGATTACTCCAGGAAGAAATCCGGCACTCGCTATGGATTTCTTTTTGGCTGCAGCTGAAAGACGACACAGAAAAGGTTATTTCAGATTGGAGTTTAGCAGAACTTTATAACGGGGAAATGACTACAGTAAGTAAAATCTTTAAACTAGGATAATTTCGGCTCTAGCAACTGTCACGGATTTTATAGGAGAAGGAGCGGATTTAAAATGGCGAATACGAACTTGGCAATCATTTACTACAGTTCTACAGGAACAAACTATCAGATGGCTCGTTGGGCAGAGGAAGCAGCAATTGAAGCAGGCGCCGAAGTGCGAGTAGCAAAAGTGAGAGAAAATGCGCCACCGCAGGCAATTGCGGCAAATCCTGCATGGCAGGCGCATTCTGATGCTACGCAAGATGTTCCGGAAGCGGAAGTAGATTTGCTGGAATGGGCAGATGCAATCATCTTCAGTTTTCCAACACGCTATGGCCATATCTCTTCTCAAGCGCAGCAATTTTTTGATATAACAGGCGGTGCATGGGCGCAAGGGAAACTGGCAAACAAGGTGGTAAGTGCCATGTCTTCTGCACAGAATCCACATGGCGGCCAAGAGGCGACCATATTAGCTATTTATACAACAATGTTCCATTGGGGCGCTATTGTTGCAGCTCCTGGATATCGAGATGCGGCTCTTTTCAAAGCCGGAGGAAATCCGTACGGAACGAGTGTCACAGTTAACCAAGAAGGCCAAATGGTTGAAGATGTGGAAGATGCCGTGAAGCTGCAGGCAAGACATACGGTAGAAGTAGCTGGCTGGGTCAAAAACGGGCAAAGCCAATAACAGCGGCATATAGTGAAAACAGGTGAGCGGATCCGTCTCTCACCTGTTTTTTATCCTTTAATAAGGAGGGAAAAGACTTATGACATTTTGGCTTAGCTTTATTTTCATCATTGGGTTCGTCCTTATTCATATTTTTTCGAAGAACATGAAGTTTTTGAAAGCTGTACCACGAAGCCGACTGTTGTCGATTGCTGGAGGAATCTCGGTGGCCTATGTCTTTTTGCATTTATTGCCGGAATTAGGCGAATTTCAAAGAGAGCTGCAAGGTGAACTTGAAACAAGCCGATGGGGGTTTTTAGAAAGCCATATTTATTTGGTGGCAATGGTGGGACTTGCTCTTTTTTATGGGCTGGAACAAATGGTTATGTCATCTCGGCGCCGAAAAAGAAAAGGGATGGAACAGAGCTCGCCAGCTGGCGTCTTTTGGGTCCATATCGGTTCTTTTACCTTGTACAACGCCATGATCGGTTATCTTCTTATACGTGGGGAGTATGAGAGCCTATGGGCAATGACTTTTTTCTTTATCGCTATGGGCCTTCATTTTATCACTAACGACAAGGGTCTCCGGGCGACGCATAAGACAGATTACGATAAGTACGGCCGATGGTTGCTGGCAGTAGCCATCTTTGCCGGCTGGGCTCTTGGAGCAGTTACGCACATAGAGCAAGTTTTTGTTTCTTTTCTCATTGCCTTGCTTGCTGGCGGTATTGTATTGAATGTAATGAAAGAAGAATTGCCCGAAGAACGTGAAAGCAGCTTCCCTGCTTTTTGCCTGGGTTTAGCAGGATATTCAATTTTATTGCTTTTGTTATGAGAAATGTTCTAATTTTCTGGATATTTTTCTTTGCCCCTGCTATAATCATGGATAACATAGGTAAAAAGAGATGAGTCTTTTAAACTACGATTCTTTGAGGTGGGCGATTTGCTAACAAAAGAAGAACGAGTTGTTTTCGAAACTGAACTAATCAAACTTCATAAGGAATACCGGAAATGTGCGAATAACTCCTTGAAGCTTCTTATCAAACAAGACATCTTTTTGCTCAGATCGGTAATTTCGCCAGTTCATAAACAGTAAATGTAACGGACAGCCCCAAATAACGAGTGAGCCCATGAATCTTTTCATGGGCTTTTTTATTTTCAACCAAGCTGTTTGGCAAGCACTGATTTTAACTGGAGATTGTGAACGGAATTGTAACAAACGCCTCTCAAACTAGGAAAGAACAGGGCAACAGCGAAGGGTTTTAAAAGGGTATGCCTTATAATATAAGCATAAGCAATATAGCGGTACAAAGGAGAGAACGGCATGATTGATCTGAAACAAATGGCGTTTGAGCGAAAAAACACCATGGCAATGCTTGGAGCAGCTTCTATTTTGAAAGGAGTAGCCATTGTTTTACAAGCTTTATTTTTTGTCTGGGTAGTAGACAGTGTTTTTCTTAAAGGCGATTCTTTTGAAACGGTTCTTCCATTGCTTGGCGGCTTATTTGGCGCAATTGTTCTTCGGGCAGCTTGCGGTTATGCGCTCGGTAGAATGGGCATCCATCTCGCAACGGCGATCAAAATCGAATTGCGGAAAAGATTAATCCGATCATTTGCGGCAAATCCGCTTCAGGCGGCAACTCAAGGCCAATCCGGCCAAAAAGTGAGTGTGTTGATGGATGCGGTAGATGAAACAGACGGCTTTTTCAGTAAATATATTCCTCAGATGATGCAGACATATACCATTCCGCTAATGCTTCTAGGGGTGATTTTTTATCAGCACTGGATAACAGGGCTGATTATTCTAATCACCGCCCCGTTTATTCCAGTCTTTATGGCGATTGTCGGGAAACGGACAAAGGTGAAAGCCGATGAAAAAATGGAGCAGCTTAGCCAGTTCTCAGGAACATTTTTAGATGTTTTGCAAGGATTGACCACTTTGAATCTTTTTGGTCAAGCGAGTAAACAAAAACAACTTATTCAAAAAAACAGCCTGGCTTTTCGAGATGCTACAATGGGAGTTTTAAAGTCAGCATTTTTATCGTCACTTATGCTTGAATATATTTCAATGCTAAGTATCGGGATTGTCGCTCTTGAAATCGGGCTTCGTCTCGTTGTATTCCAAAACATTACGTTTTTTACCGCTTTTTTCATGATGCTCCTGGTCCCTGACTTTTTCAATATGCTGAAAGACTTCGGAAGTGCATTCCATACAGCCAGAGGCAGCATGGCAGCATCGAATTTATTAACAGCGGAATTTGCAAAAGAAGAAGGGAAAGTGGAATGGGGCCAAAAAAGTTTAGCTTCTGGAGCGCCTCGCCTCCAGCTTGATGGGTTAGCGTTTCAATACAGCGACAGTTTTGCTTTGCATCCGGTGCAAGCAAATATTCCACCTTATAGCCAAGTGGCGATTATCGGCAAAAGCGGGTCGGGAAAAACGACGCTCATGCACTTGATTGCAGGGCTCTTGCCTGCAAGTCAAGGGACAGTGAAAATCAACGACATGCCCCGCGAAGAAATTAGCGAACAATCATGGTTTGACCAGTTGAGCTATATTTCACAGAATCCGTACCTGTTTGCCGGAACCATACAAGAGAACATCACCATCGGCGTAAAAAAGGAAGTGACGCACGAAGAAGTGGTGGAAGCAGCGGAAAGAGCAGGAATCATCGAAATGGTAAATTCCCTCAAGCAAGGCTTTGATACAGAGATTGGCGAAGCTGGCCGCGGATTATCTGGCGGAGAAAAACAACGGATTGCTTTAGCGCGTGCCTTTTTGAAAAAACCTTCCGTTATTTTGTTTGATGAGCCTACTACAGGGCTTGATTTGCGAACTGAACAAATTCTGCAAGATTCGATGGCCGAATTTGCTAAAACATCTACGGTTATTACAATTGCCCACCGGCTTCATACAATCAGTCGGTCGGATCTAATCTTTTTCCTTTCAGACGGCAGGTTATCAGCTGTTGGCGGCCATATGGAGTTGATGGAAAATTATAGCCCATATCGCGAAATGGTTGCTGTACAGCAAGGAGGAGTAGCGGGATGACGGACCTGAAATCTATTTTAAAATTGACGATTATGGAAAAAAGGGATGTCGCGCTCGCGGTTCTCTTCGGTTTTATAGCGGGCATTGCTGGAGTGGCACTTCTTGCTTCCAGCGGCTATTTGATTTCAAAAGCGGCATTAACCACGCAAATGACAACTTTGGTCGTAATGGCAGCTTGTTTGAAGTTATTCGGTTTTGTTTCAGCGCTGAGCCGTTATGCGGAAAGGCTGTACTCACATAGAGCAACATTCACAATGTTGAGCAATCTACGGGTTTCTTTTTTTGAAAGATTGTCGCCGCGTGCACCGACTTTATTTCAGCGTTATCGCAGCGGCGACTTGCTGGCCCGGATTGTTGGCGATGTGGAAAGCTTGCAGAACTTTCTGCTCCGGGTGTTTTATCCGCCGCTTGTTTTGGCGCTTGTTTTCTCAAGCACTATTTTTTTCGCTTCGTTTTTTTCAGCAGCGCTTGCTTTTGTGCTATTCGTCGGCTTTTTATTGACGGTCATAGTAGTGCCAGCCCTGTTTGCCTGGCAAAAGCGCAAAACCGCATCGAAGACGAGAGTGAGCCGTGCCGCTTTGTCTACAGAAGCTACTGAATTTTTGTATGGTTTCCGTGATCTGAAAATCTATCAGCAGTTGGAGCAAAAAGAACGGCAGCTTGAGCAATTGGTCGAGTCTTACGCAAAAGATCAGTGGAATGAAGGGCGACGGGAAAATTACAGCCAGTCTATCAATGCTTTTGTGGCGATGCTTGTGTCATTGGTTGTCCTTGGGCTGGGTGCATATTACGTGGCAGCGGGCGAACTGGACGGTTTATATTTAGCGATGCTCGTCATGTTATCGCTGGCTTTATTTGAAAACGTAACACCTATGGCGGTATTTCCTGCCTATTACGAAGATAGCCGAAGAGCGGCAAGCCGTTTGGATAAAGTTGTGGAAGAGCCTTACCAGAATGAAGGGGAGAATAGCCTGCCAGCTGGAAGCTTAGGAATCGAAGTGAAAAATGTCTCCTATACTTATCCGGAAGAAGAGCGGCCGGCTTTGGCCAATGTGTCGGTCCGGTTGCCTTCTGGGTCTAAAACAGCGATAGTCGGACCAAGCGGTTCAGGAAAGTCTACGCTTATGCAAGTTTTGCTGCGGACCCTCCCAGTCGATAGCGGATCGATTTTTATAAATGAAGAAAATATAAACAACTTGGATCAGCAAAAACTATGGAGCCGGATCAATGTCGTACTTCAAGAAAACCATTTCTTTTTTGGTACCATTAGAAGCAATTTGGCCATCGCTAATGAAGAAGCTACTGAAGAGCAGTTGAAGGCCGCACTTGAAAAAGCAGAGCTGGGTGCATTTTCTTTATCTGCGAAAGTAGAGGAAAAAGGTCAAAACTTGTCTGGCGGTGAAAAACAACGGCTGGCAATCGCGCGTGCCATGTTGAAAAATGAGGCGTTGTGGTTGCTGGACGAACCTGTCTCTTCTATTGACGGTTTAACCGCAAGAGCGATCTATAAACGGCTTTTCGAGCAAGGGAAAGACCATACGTTTGTTGTTATCAGCCATGACTTGTCTGATCTTGAACAAATGGACCAAATCATTGTTATGGAACAAGGGCGAATTGTGGAAATAGGCTCATATGATAGCTTGATGGAACGTCAAGGCTATTTTTATGGAATGAAGCAAATAGAAAAAAGTGTGTTTGCATAAATAAAAAGCACGAAACTGCATGCAGTTTCGTGCTTTTTTTCATTTCAAAAGAAAGTCGTTTCCTTTTCGGGCATCTTCGAGTTTCATCTGTTCCAATTCAAGCCTCATTTTTTGCGTTTCGATAACAAAGTTATCATGTTTTAACTTCTCCAGTTCAAGTTCTTTTTCGATCATTTTGTTTTTCAACTTTGCCTGTGTTTGAAGATGCGAGGTGATGATGCCAGCGAGCGGAATTGAAAAAATCATTATGACGGCGATCAGTCCGGTCATGCCGTTCACTCCCATTTCGAATTTTCTGACTCATTAAATTATACACTAATCCAGCAAAATAAAAAGCTGGGCAAAGAGAAAAGATATGACAAGTGTCACGTCTAAACTAGACGTTTATGCCTTTTTTGCTGTTGCCTATCCCTATATGATAAGGGTAATAAGTTATCCGAGCCGACAAGCTCGTATAAGGAGGAAGAACATGAGCAGAGAAAAAACAGCGCAGTTACGTAAATTTGTGGCACCTTTTGAAAAAGCCGATGTAAAAGCAAGTGTTAGACAATTGATCAATACCATTCCACCGTTCATTTTATTTTGGTTCTTGGCTTATCAGGCGTTAGATGTATCTATCTGGTTGACAATCGCTTGTTCAATCGTAGCAGCAGGGTTTGTTATTCGGACATTTATCATCTTCCATGACTGCACGCACGGGTCGTTCTTCAAAAACAAAAAGGCAAACGCTGTAGTAGGGACGATTACCGGCGTTCTGACATTGTTTGCTTACGAAAAGTGGAAACGTGAACACTCGATTCACCATGCTTCAAGCGGAAACCTCGACAAACGAGGCGTTGGCGATATCTGGGTTATGACGATTGAAGAATATGTAGAAGCGTCTAAATGGGAGCGTTTCAAGTACCGCATGTACCGCAACCCGCTTGTCATGTTCGGATTTGGACCATTGTTCTTAGTTTTAGTATCAAGCCGTTTCAACCGTAAAGATGCGCGCAGCAAAGAACGCAACAACACTTACTTGATCAATTTCTTGCTTGTGGCTATTTATGCAGTATTGATTTGGGCAATTGGCTGGCAGGCATTTGTCATCGTTCAAGGAACGACAATGTTTGTAGCTGGGGCGCTTGGCATTTGGCTGTTCTATGTTCAACATACATTTGAAGATTCCTATTTCGAAGACGAAAGCGAATGGGATTATGTCAAGGCTGCAGTGGATGGAAGTTCATACTACAAGCTTCCTAAGGTCTTGCAATGGGTAACAGGAAACATTGGTTTCCACCATGTTCATCACCTGAGCCCGCGGGTTCCGAACTACAACTTGGAAAAAGCGCACGAATCAACTCCGCCGCTTCAACAAGCAACAACTATTACAATCAAATCAAGCTTAAAATCGTTGCGTTATAAAGTATACGATGCGAAAAACAAAACATTCGTTACGTTTAAAGACATCAAGCATCTTGTAAACGACTCTAAAACAGCAACCGAATAAATGTTAAGAAAAACCATTCTTCGTGAATGGTTTTTTCTTTGTGAAAAAAGAGAGGTGTCAAGATTGTTCGAACGCCTGCACTTTTCATCATCTTTTGATATGATATGACTAACAGAAAGAAGAGGGGGAGCTTATGCAAAGCTGGTATCAAATTTTTCCGAAGAATTCTTGGCTTAGCCTTTATGCCTGGATTGCTTTTTGTGTTTTGCCGTTCTTCTTTATTTTTAGATCTTCTTCATTTGCTGAAATTGCAGTCGGCATTTTGCTGCTCTTGCTATTTTTCTTGGCTTACCGTCTTTCGTTCAACTCTAAAACTGGCATGGTATATGCTTGGATAAGTTTAGAAATGGCTATTAACCTTGTAATGACTTTCTTGTTCGGTTATGTGTATTTGGCCTTATTTTTAGCGTTTTTTATTGGGAACATTCGCCATAAGGTTGGATTTTTCATCGTCTATGGCATCCATATTGGCACAACGATAGTTGCGGTCATTTTAGGCCTTATTGAACACCAGGAACTCTACACGGCTCAATTTCCTTTTATGCTTCTTACAGTTATTGGAGTCATTTTGTTGCCTTTCAATACGTACAATCGCAACAAGCGTGAAAAACTTGAAGGGCAGCTTGAGGATGCAAACAAACGAATTTCGCAGCTGATGATCATTGAAGAAAGAGAGCGGATTGCACGGGATTTGCACGATACATTAGGGCAAAAGCTTTCGCTAATTGGCTTGAAAAGTGATCTGGCCAGGAAATTGATTGAACGCAATCCCCAAGCGGCTATTGATGAGATCAACGATGTGCGGCAGACTGCACGCACTGCATTGAAAGAGGTTCGGGAACTGGTTTCGAATATGCGGGGAACCCGATTGGAAGAGGAACTTCTTCGCATCCAGCAAATTTTAAAAGCGGCGGATATCGATTTTGTCTTATATGGAAATGCCCAACTGACCAATACACCTTTATTGGTGGAAAATGTACTGAGCATGTGCTTGAAGGAAGCAGTGACAAATGTGGTCAAACACAGCAATGCCTCCCGCTGCAGCGTACTGATCAAACAAAAACCGGAAGAAGTGCTGGTCCAAGTCGAAGACGATGGAATCGGCCTTTCTGAGGGAAGCAATCTGACGCAAGGAAATGGATTGGCGGGAATGCGTGAGCGATTGGAATTTGTCAATGGTACTTTGGAAATCAAAACAATGGAAGGCACGGTTTTGAACATTCGGGTTCCGAATGTAATTCTCTATAATTCAAAGGAGAAGTTAGTATGATACGAATTGTTTTAGCTGAAGACCAACGGATGCTGCTTGGCGCTTTAGGTTCGCTGTTGGATTTAGAAGAGGATATGGAAGTCGTAGGAAAGGCCTCGAACGGAGAAGAGGCAATTGCGCTTGTTGAAAAGCATCAGCCCGACATTTGCATTATGGACATTGAAATGCCAGTGAAAAGTGGACTTGATGCGGCGGAAATCTTGAAAGACCACTCTTGTAAAGTTATTATTCTCACGACTTTCGCGCGGTCAGGATATTTTGAGAGGGCGCGGAAAGCGGGAGTCAGCGGTTATTTGCTGAAGGACAGCCCAAGCGAAGATTTAGCGACTTCCATCCGCTCTATCATGACAGGTCGGCGGGTTTATGCCCCGGAATTGATTGATTTGGCATACGGTGACGAAAACCCTTTGACGGAACGAGAGCAGGAAGTTTTGAAACTTGTGGCTGAGGGGAAAAACACAAAAGAAATCGCAAGCGAGTTGTTTATTACGACAGGGACTGTCCGGAACTACATCTCCACAATTTTAGATAAATTGGAAGTAGGGAATCGCATTGAAGCGATTTCGCGTTTTAAAGAAAAAGGCTGGTTCAAGTAAAATCCCGATGCTCATCAGCAACGGGATTTTTTCTTTTTAATTTTCTTTGTACAGCGTGTCTTCAAGAGTCCCGTCTTCAGTATAAATGCGCAGCTCTCCATTGTTCTTGTTAACGTAGCGCTTTGCTTCTCCCATTAGCTCTGCTTTCGTCTCTTCGATCAAAATGGCTTTTTTGCTGTCTTTTTTCTTCAATTGCCAACCTTCATCGTGTGACCGAATCTCGTAAACAGGCTGTTCTTCGTCACTGTGAATGCTTTTGCGCGCACGATCAAGAGCAATCGGAATGGCGCGTCCTTCTTCATACCCATCGCGAAGAAGCGCGTTAGCAATTTCAATTGCTTTGCTGCGCACATCTGTGTTCAAATTTTTGAATGAGTCCGGATAATTGTCGTTGCTCCATGGCACTATGATCGCCTCCTTGATTTTCTTTTCCCCCTTCATTCGGGAAATAAAACAAAAAAACTGCTAGACAAGGTTGAAGAACCTGATAAACTAAAATTCTGAGGGGGAGTAAAAATGTCAGATACAGTTTATCAAGTTATAGCTTTAACCATTTATATGGCAGCTATGCTATTTATCGGATGGTATTCATTTAAGAAAACGGCTAATTTAACAGATTATATGCTGGGAGGAAGAGGTCTTGGCCCTGCAGTTGGTGCATTAAGCGCTGGAGCAGCGGACATGTCCGGATGGTTGCTGATGGGATTGCCTGGGGCAATTTATGTCGGCGGTCTCGTAGAGGCTTGGATTGCAATCGGCTTGACAGTCGGAGCTTACTTAAACTGGTTCTTCGTAGCACCGCGATTGCGCGTCTATTCGTTTATCACGAAAGACTCGATTACCATTCCTAGCTTTTTGGAAAATCGCTTGAAAGATACTTCACGTCTATTGCGTGTGGTTTCAGGAATTATTATTTTAGTATTCTTCACGTTTTACGTTTCTTCAGGGATGGTTGCAGGAGGAGTATTCTTCCAAAGCTCTTTTGGCCTTGACTACCATCTGGGTCTAGTAATCGTTTCTGCTGTAGTAGTGGCGTATACGCTTTTCGGCGGATTCCTTGCCGTAAGTTATACGGATTTTGTACAGGGGACAATGATGTTCTTGGCATTGATTGCAGTGCCGATCATCGGGGTCTTCGTTACAGGAGGCTTTGGTGAAACGGCTTCTAGTATTCGTGCAGTCGATCCTGCACTTTTGAACTTCACGACAGGTGCTTCACTAATTGGTGTTATTTCAGCAGTGGCTTGGGGTCTTGGTTACTTTGGCCAACCGCATATCATTGTTCGTTTTATGGCTATCAGCACATTGAAAGAAGTTCGCCAAGCACGCCGTATCGGCATTGGCTGGATGATCTTAAGCTTACTTGGAGCAATTTCGACTGCTTTAATCGGGTTAGCTTACTTCCAACAAAATCCAGGTGCGAGCTTAGGAGATCCTGAAGGTGTGTTTATCGTTCTCGGGCAAATTTTCTTCCATCCGCTAATTGCAGGATTCATGCTGGCGGCTGTATTGGCAGCAATCATGAGCACGATTTCTTCTCAATTGATTGTTACATCATCAGCATTGGTAGAAGACTTGTATAAAATTGCGTTCAAAAAAGCTTCTACAGACAAACAATATGTAACACTTGGCCGTTTAGCGGTCTTGGTCATTTCCTTAATTGCAGCTGCTTTGGCTTGGAAGCAAAATGCGACCATTCTTGATTTGGTTGCCTATGCATGGGCTGGTTTCGGAGCTGCGTTTGGTCCGCTTATTCTCTTGGCATTGTTCTGGAGAAAGTTGACGACAGCAGGCGCTTTGGCAGGGATGGTTGTTGGAGCCGCTACGGTTATCATTTGGGACTTGCTGGGTACAGCCGCTGGCGATCCAGGCGCAACTGCCACTACGAACTTTATGGGCAGTGTATATGAAATCATTCCAGGATTCCTTCTTTGCTTGATCGTAACGTTGGTTGTAAGTATGATCACTTACAAACCAAACAAAGAAATTACGGCAGAGTTTGATGAAACAGAGCGTTTGATCAAAGAAAGAGCGTAATTGTTTAAAATTCAAAAGGCTTCAAAAGCAGCGTTATAATTGCTTTTGAAGCCTTTTTCTTATGGATTTTAAGGAATGTTTTTACTCGTAACGTATAATAGGAGAAAACGAGACAATGAAGGAGAGACGTGCCTTGTACTTAGACCATATTGTGCATTTTGTTGATGAAAACCCGCAGGAAGCGGTCAATCATTGGAAGGAGCTTGGTTTTCAAGCCGTGGTTGGTGGGCAGCATTTGAAATGGGGAACCCATAATGCCCTTTTTTACGTTAAAGATTGTTACATAGAATGGTTGGCTGTAGAGAATGTTGATATTGCAAATGGAGCTAATCATCCACTGACTAAATTGCTTCTTCACGATAAGTTAGGGTTTGGTACAATTTGCCTTCGGACAGAAGCTATTGAAGAAGTAGACAAGCGGTTACAGGCACATGGATTTGATACTTCTGGAGTGTTGCAGGCTGAACGACGGACAAGTACTGGCAAGCTGATTCAGTGGCAGATGCTTTTTGTTGAAGAAGAGGTTTCGAACCAATTGCCATCCCCATTTTTTATCCAGTGGCAGGAAGATGATCCGGTCCGGTTAGAAAACTTGCGGAAAAGCGGTGCACTGCTGACTGAAAATGAAGTGCTGGAAATCGAAAAATGCATTTTGGGAGTGCATGATGTTGCTGCAAGTACCGAAAAATGGACAAGGTTACTCGGAGGTAAACTGAACCTGGCAAATTGCCGTATTGAATTTAAAGCCACTGACCGGGGAAAGGAACGGTTGGAAAAAGTGGTATTCAAAAATGCTGTTCAGGAAGTGACATTCGCCGAAGGGGTTTATGCGCTGCCGGAGAAAGGGAATAACAAGGGTAACTAGGAGCAGCCGATGTTGGCCTGTATGTTATTAAAAGAAGCTGAAAAGACGCTTTGCTATAAAGGAAGTTTCCCTTGAGGAAAAGGAGGACCATAAATGGATCTACTAATAGAAAAAGCGATACTAGTTGGTGTTCAGTTGCAGAAGGACATCCATTTTGATTATGAAATAGAGGAATTGCGCAACTTAGCTGAAGCTTGTGATGTAGAAGTGGTCGGAGAAGTGACTCAGAATCTTGACCGCATCAACCCTTCCCATTACGTGGGGACGGGGAAAGTGGAAGAGATTAAAGCGCTGTATGAAGAAGCGGGAGCGAACTTGGTTATTTTCAATGATGAACTTGGGCCATCGCAAATCCGCAACTTGGAAGAAGAGCTCGAATGCAAAGTCATTGATCGGACTTTGTTGATTTTGGATATTTTCTCTCGCCGCGCAAAAACGCGTGAAGCCCAAGTGCAAGTTGAACTGGCACAGCTGCAATATATGCTGCCGCGCCTAGTCGGTTTGCGCGCTTCACTCGGACGGCAAGGAGGAAGCAGCGGCGGAGGTTATCAAAACCGTGGTGCCGGTGAAACGAAACTGGAACTTGATAGACGGAAAATTGAAGACCAAATCTCGAAGCTTCGCAAAGAATTGGAACAGATCAAAGACCAGCGTGTAACTCAGCGGAAACAGCGTACTAAAAAAGGGACGCCGGTCGTTTCGCTTGTTGGGTATACGAATGCCGGAAAGTCCACAATCCTGAATGAGTTGCTGACAAAAACAGGCCAAGGTGAAGAAAAGCAAGTCTTTGAAAAAGATATGCTATTTGCTACGTTGGATACATCTGTACGCCAAATCCGCTTGGAGGACAACAAGTCGTTCTTGCTTGCCGATACAGTCGGATTCGTCAGCAAATTGCCACATCACTTGGTCAATGCCTTCCGTTCCACACTGGAAGAGGCGCGCAATGCGGATTTGCTGCTGCACGTTGTGGATGTATCGAACGAAGAATACCGGCATATGATGGATGTCACCAACTCCACGCTGCAGGACGTCGGCGTTGAAGGTATCCCGACTCTCTTTGTCTACAACAAGGCGGATCTAGCGGGCATCCCGTATCCTAAAGTAACGGGAGACGCTCTATGGATAGCCGCGAAAGAGGACAAGGGATTGAATGAATTGCTGGAACTGATCAAGCAGCGAATTTTTTCAGACCACGTTACATGCCGGATGATCTTGCCCTTTGAACGCGGCGACATTGTCGCTTATTTAAATGAGTATGCGACAATTGAAGAAACCGAATATGAAGAAAACGGCACGCTTCTTAAAGTGGAATTGAGCCAAGCCGATTATGATCGTTTCGAAGAATTTGTCATCGGGAAATAAAAAACGCATCTCCAATTTGGAGATGCGTTTTTTTGTTGCTGAGTGATCCTTTTTAATAGAAGGATAAAAGGGTATCTAGTTACTGTACCGCTAAACATTTGTGAACTTTGGTGCAGATAAACAATTGCTCCTGCAGTGCTGCGCACTTCGTCGCAGATGAGTAATGCCCCTGATGGGGGCATTACTCATTGCTGAAACTGGATTCTGTGGAGATTTGCGAAAATGCCGTTGTGCTCTAGCAGTTCAGTGTAGCCGCCCTGTTCGGCGATGCCGTCTTCTGTTACGACAATTACGCGGTCAGCATCCCGGATGGTTGCCAAACGGTGCGCGATAATAAGTGTTGTACGGTTTTCGGCAAGTTCGGATAAAGCTTCTTGAATGACGCGTTCTGTTTCGGTATCAAGGGCCGAAGTCGCCTCATCAAGAATCAAAATCGGCGGATTTTTCAAGAACATGCGTGCAATGGCCAAGCGCTGCTTTTGTCCACCGGATAATTTAAGGCCGCGTTCGCCGATTTGGGTTTCGTAGCCTTCAGGAAGCTTGGAAACGAAATCTTCAAGATGTGCTTTCCGGGCAGCGGCTAGTATTTCTTCATCTGTAGCATGTTGCTTGCCGTAAGCGATGTTTTCTCGTATCGTTCCCGTAAACAAGAAGACGTCTTGCTGTACAATACCGATATGTGAGCGGAGGGATTGTTTCGTCATATCCCGGATATCGATGCCGTCAATTGTAATGGCACCTTCTTGGATATCGTAAAACCTTGGGATCAAAGAGCAAATAGTTGTCTTGCCGGCGCCGGATGGGCCGACAAAGGCGATGGTTTCCCCGGCCTTTAACGTCAAATCAATGCCACTCAATACCTTTTTATGGTCATCATATCCGAAATGGACGTTGTCAAAGCGTATGTTTCCTTTTAAACCGTCAACAGCAACTGCGTCAGCGCGGTCCAAAATATCCGGCTCTTGGTCGATCAATTCGCGGAAGCGGCCAAATCCAGCCATGCCTTTTGGATACAATTCCAGAAGTGCGCTGATCTTATCGATTGGCTTGATCAAGACGTTCAAGAACAATACGAAACTGACAAGTTCTCCGTACGTCAGATTTCCTTGGTAATTTAGCCAAGCTCCGTAAACCAGGACGATAAGTGTCAATAGCCGTGTCATCATGTAGATGCTGGAATGAGTAGCGGACATGACTTTATAAGCAACAAGCTTTGCTGTGCGAAATCTGTCGTTATCCTTTTTGAAGCGGTTTATTTCAAATTCTTCGTTTGTGAAAGACTGCACCACGCGCGCTCCTGAGACACTGTCTTCCACTCTGCCGTTGACGTCGGCAATTTTGCCGTACATGCTGCTCCAAGCCTGATTCATTTTAATGTTGCAGAAAGTGATCAGCCAAATGAGGAACGGTATGACAACCAATGTGACAAGGGCAAGATTCGGATTGATCCAGAACATGATGCTGAAAGCGCCAAAGAAAGTCATGATGGCGATAAAAAAATCTTCCGGCCCGTGGTGGGCAAGTTCGCCGATATCAAACAAGTCATTGGTCACCCGGCTCATAATGTGGCCGGTCTTTGTATTATCGAAGAAACGGAAAGACTGGCGCTGCACGTGAGTGAACAACTCTTCCCGCATATCGGTCTCAATATTAATGCCAAGTTTGTGGCCCAAGTAATTGACGATATACTGCAGGAAAGTGCTTAATATGAACACGGCAAGAAGCAGGACGCTGACTGTGACAATAGAATTCCAGTCACCGCTCGGCAGCAAGGAATCGATGAACCATTGAACAGCGACCGGGAAAGCAAGTTCTAAAACTGCGACAGTGATAGCGCTTGAAAAATCGATGATGAACAAGCGTTTGTGGGGCTTATAATATGTGAAAAACTGCTTTAACCTCAAAAAATCCACCTCATTAGTTTTGCTATAAACAAAAGTATAATGCATATCCTGCCATTTAACTAATAGAAATTCGTGAATCGAAATATTTTTCGAAACAGGCCAAAAGCGCTGTCTGGATTTGCGGATAAGCAAATCAGTGAAAGGATGATCAATTTGAAAAAATGGATTATGTTCGTTAACGGAACGATACTGGCTTTTAGTCTATCAGCTTGTGGCCAGACAACAGAGCCGGAAGTCGGGAATGGAGCAGAAAATGGTTCAGCAAGCCAATTGACGGCAGTGGAAGTGTACGAAGATGCATTAAAAGCGGCAGAAGAAGTGGGCAGCCTGCATGCGGATATTGCAACAAAACAGCAGATGAAGATGCAGCCGGATGGCATGGCAATGGATGTATCTATAGATGCCGGCATGGACCTGACCCGGAATCCTGAAGCGTTCCATCACCAGTCGGAAACTTCCATCGTGTCTGAAGATATACAAAATGAAACCCCAACTTTCATGGAGATGTATCTTACTGAAGAAGGATTGTACTTATACGAGGCTTCGATGGATACATGGCTGAAGCTGCAAGATGAAGCCATTGAAGATTTTAAGCTGCTTGCTGATCAGCAAACTGCAGATCCTGCTCACCAATTAAAAGGCTTGAAGTCCCTTAGTGAAAATTTCTCATTAGAAGAAACGGAAGGAGAATATGCTTTAATACTGGAGTCATCTGGCGAGGCATTCTATCCTTTACTAACGGAGCAGCTGAAGAAAACATTCGGCCAAATGGAAATTGGGACGCCGATGAAAAGCGAAGATATGGAAATTCGTTCTGTCCGGTTCGAGTTCCAACTCGATAAAAAATCCCTCCAAGTCTTATCTTTGAAAATGGATGCGGATTTCGATGTGAAAATCGGGGAAGATTTGATGTCCATCCAGTCTCAAGTAGATTCCGTATATAAAAACTACAACGAAGTGGCGGAAATTGTTTTGCCGGACGAAGTCATCGAACAAGCGCAAACATTGGAATGAAAACGACAAAAAGCCTGCCTTTTGGCGGGTTTTTTTATTGTTTCTTTATTCTGTATTAAAATAATCGGAAATCAAGAATCCTATCCCTTCTTAGGATTTCAAAAATGACCATAATAGGCCATTATCATCTAAATGAAAATAATTCTCAGTAAATCATTGACTCTCTTTTTCAAACTGCTATACTAAAACTTGTGCGAGTGATAATCATTATCAATTTGCAAGAAGTTGAAACACTTTATAAACAAGGATGAGGGCAGTAATGAAAAAACGTTATTTAATACCTACATTGATCATACTGTCAGTTGTCTCTTTGTTTATCGGAGTCAGCAGTATCAGTATCATGGATCTGCTGGATTTCCAATCTGAAGAGACACAAATCTTCCTCATCAGCCGTCTGCCACGGTTGGTAGCGATTTTGCTTGCAGGCGCTGGCATGAGTATGGCAGGACTCATTATGCAGCAGTTGAGCCGCAACAAATTTGTGTCTCCGACAACCGCAGGTACACTTGACGCCACTCGTCTTGGGATTTTAGTTTCCATGCTGCTGTTTGCCAATGCATCGATGCTGGAGAAAATGACGCTGGCGTTCGCTTTTGCACTTGCGGGAACTTTCCTTTTTATGCAAATTCTTAACCGCATCAAGTTTAAAGATGCTATTTTTATTCCGCTTGTCGGAATGATGTTCGGAAACATCTTGTCTTCAATCACGACGTTCTTTGCATACCGGGCTGATGTAATCCAAAACATGTCAGCGTGGATGCAAGGCGACTTTTCGATGATCATGAAGGGGAGCTATGAACTGCTGTACATCAGTTTGCCGGTCTTTGTTATCGCCTATCTTTATGCTAACCGTTTCACGGTGGCCGGGATGGGAGAGGATTTCTCCAAAAATCTGGGGCTGAAGTATCGGAGTGTTGTCAATATTGGGTTAGTCTTGGTTGCGCTGATCACTGCAACGGTCGTTTTGACTGTCGGGATCATTCCGTTTCTTGGGCTGATCATTCCGAATATCGTCTCTATCTTCAAAGGCGATCACTTGCAGAAGACATTGCCCCATACTGCAATGCTCGGAGCAATTTTCTTGTTGCTTTGCGATATTTTAGGAAGAGTTCTTATTTATCCATATGAAATCTCCATTAGTTTAATGGTCGGCGTCATTGGAAGTTTTATTTTCCTCTTCTTGCTGTTTAGGAGGAAAGCATATGCGTGATTTACATAAACTGATGATTCTTGTTGGTTTGGCAATACTGGCATGTGCCGCTTATCTGTTTCACGATTTGAACGGCAGTTTCGACTACGCACTGCCGCGGCGTGGAGTAAAAGTGTTTGCCATGGTGCTCACTGGGGTGGCAATTGCTTATGCCACAGTCGTCTTTCAGACGATTACCCATAACCGTATTTTGACGCCAAGTATTATGGGGCTCGATTCCCTTTATATGCTGCTTCAAACGTTGTTGATTTTTTTCCTTGGCTCCAGCCATGTAACGATTATCAACAAACAAGTTAATTTCATTTTGTCCATACTTGTGATGGTTGTATTCGCTTTACTGTTTTATCAGTTGCTTTTTAAAAAAGGAAACCAGCCTATTTATTTTCTGCTTTTAGTCGGCATCATTTGCGGGACGTTTTTTTCGAGCATTTCGACATTCCTGCAAGTGCTGATCGATCCGAATGAATTTCAAATAGTACAGGACCGGATGTTTGCCAGCTTCAATAACGTCAACGCCGATCTGGTTTGGACATCGCTTGTAATTATCATCGTATTAGTCGTCTTTGCTTGGCGGCATAATGGGTCGCTGGATGTCTTGTCATTGGGGCGGGACACGGCAATTAACCTTGGCGTGAATTATGATGCGCTTGTTAAACTGATGCTCGTGCTGGCGGCAGTGCTGATTGCGGTTGCTACTGCACTTGTTGGGCCAATTACATTTTTCGGGTTGATCGTCGCCAATTTATCTTATCAATTCTTTAAGTCCTATAAGCATTCAACAATTATTTTTGGTGCCATTATTATTAGTGTGATTGCACTTGTCGGCGGTCAATGGGTAGTGGAGCGAATCTTCACTTTCAATACGACATTGAGTGTGATCGTCAACTTTATCGGTGGGATTTACTTTATTTATCTACTATTAAAGGAGAGTCGGTCTAAATGATACAAGTTCGTGAATTGACAAAGCTTTATGGCAAAAAACAAGTTGTGGAAAATGTCACGGTTGATATTCAGCAAGGCCAGATCACTTCGTTTATTGGGCCGAACGGAGCGGGGAAATCGACGCTGCTTTCCATGGTCAGCCGGTTGCTTGATGCAGATACTGGAGAAGTGTTGATCGATCAAACCAACTCCAAAAAGATGAAATCAAATGATTTTTCCAAGAGAGTATCGATTTTAAAGCAGTCCAATTACATGAACGTGCGTTTGACGATTCGTGAACTTGTTTCTTTTGGCCGTTTCCCTTACTCAAAAGGCCGCTTGAACGGCGAAGATGAAAAAATGGTTGACCAGGCACTTGAATACATGGATTTGAAGGATATGGAACACTCTTATCTGAACGAACTTTCCGGTGGACAGCGGCAGCGTGCGTTTATCGCGATGGTTATTGCCCAAGATACCGATTATGTCTTGCTTGATGAACCGCTAAACAATCTGGACATGAAGCATTCGGTCCAAATCATGAAAATTTTGCGCCGTTTGGTTGATGAACTTGGCAAGACGGTTGTCATCGTCCTTCACGATATCAACTTTGCATCTGTTTACTCAGACCGGATTGTGGCATTGAAAAATGGGCGTGTGATCAAGGACGGAACAACTGCAGAGATTATCCAAAGCGATGCTTTGAAAGAAATTTATGATATGGATATTCCGATTCAGCAAATGGATAATTGCCGGATTTGTGTTTACTTTAATTCTTAATAAAAGGAGATGGAATAGATGAAGAAATTATTGCTATTAACATTTGCGTTAATGATGGTTGCTTTCTTGGCTGCCTGTGGATCAACTAGCGAAGCAGGGGAAACAAGCGCATCAGAAGGAACTACGGAAAAAATGACGGTGACGCATGAACTTGGAGAAACGGAAATTTCGAAGAATCCTAAAAATGTAGTGGTATTTGATTATGGTGTATTAGATTCATTGGACAAACTAGGCGTTGAAGTTGCAGGAGTGCCTCAAGCGATGGTACCTGCGTACTTGGAAAAATACACAGACACAGAAAAATACAAAAACGTCGGAACTTTAAAAGAAGCTGATTTTGAAGCAATCAATGCGATGAAGCCGGACTTGATCATCATTTCTGGACGTCAGGCTGAGATGTATGAAGAGTTTGCAAGTATCGCACCAACAATCCATATGGCAGTCGATACGAACAATTACATGGATTCGTTCACTGAAAACATGACCCTTCTTGGCGAAATCTTCGGTAAAGAAGAGCAGGTTAAAGAAGAATTGGCAACAGTCAATACAGAAATCGAAGGCGTAAAAGAAGCTGTCGGCAAGTCAGATGAAAAAGCATTAATCTTGTTGGCGAACGAAGGCAAGATCAGTGCATACGGACCGGCTTCACGCTTTGGCATCATCCATGACGTATTTGGTGTTCCGGCGGCGGATGAAGGCATTGAAGTTTCAACTCACGGCCAGAGCGTTACATTTGAATACATCCTGGATAAAAATCCGGACATCATCTTTGTAGTCGACCGCAATGCAGCAGTTGGCGCAGGTGCAAGTGCAAAAGATTCACTTGAGAACGAATTGGTGCAAAAGACAAACGCTTTTAAAAACGGCAAGATCATCTACTTGGATCCGGACTACTGGTACATGTCGGGTGGCGGATTTGAATCTGTCAGCGCCATGGTGAAAGAAATCCAATCGGCGTACAAGTAAAACAGGGGGGCTATTACATGTTTGTGCAAATGAAGCGAATTGTCGTCAAGGAAGGCTTTTCTGAACCTGTCTTAGCCAAGTTTTCCGGTGAAGGGAAACTGGAAAAACAGCCTGGGTTTATCGATTTGGCGGTGCTGAAGAAAAACGTCAGACGCGGCGACGAAGAAGTGGTTGTCTACGTCCGATGGGAATCAGAAGAAGCGTGGAAGAACTGGGAAAAGAATCCGGATCACATCGCAGGGCATAAAGCGAATCTTGGAAAGCCGAAACCGGATCATGTTCTGGAATCGTCTCAGGCCACTTACCATGTTCATGCAGTAAAATGAGGCAAAAGGCGAACCGCTGGAGGTTCGCCTTTTTTCTTGCTTCCAAATAAGGGATAATAAAAGAGAGAAAAGAGGGGTGAGCCGATGTTTTTAGCTTGGAATGAACTTAAAAAGAATAAATTGCGATTTGTTCTGATTATCGGCGTGCTGATGCTGGTGGCATACCTGGTCTTCTTTTTATCGGGTCTGGCAAACGGACTAGCCAGCTTGAATAGGGAAGCGGTGGATAAATGGGATGCTTCGGCAATTGTGTTGACAGAAGAATCCGATAAGAGCCTGCTTCAATCCACTATGTCCATTGACGAAATGGATGCTATTCAGGCGGGTGAAACGGCGGTGATCGGGCAAATCAATGCCATCGCCCAAACAGGTGATAAAAAAGCCAATGTTTCTATCTTCGGCATTGAAAAAGATGAATTTATTATGCCCGATATTATAGAGGGTGAAGAATTTTCGGCAGCCAATGAAGTGGTTGCAGCTGATGCCTTAAAAGAAGAAGGCTTTGGATTAGGTGATAAATTGACCTTGTCTTCTACTGATGAAACTTTGACTATTGTCGGTTTTACGGCAGAGGCCCGATTCAATGCAGCGCCTGTCCTATACGGGGACTTGGCAACTTTCCGGCGGATCAAATTCGGGGATGCGGCAGAGGCCAATGGCGATCAGATCAATGGAATTATCGTACGATCGAACAGTCTCTCAAACCTTGCGGGCAACGAAGAGTTAGAAGTGATCGAATCTGAAACATTTATTGAAAACTTGCCGGGCTATACCGAACAAAGCTTGACGTTAAATTTCATGATTTACTTTTTATTCATCATTTCCTCTGTTATTGTCGCGATTTTCTTGTATGTATTGACCGTCCAGAAAATCAGTATGTTCGGAGTCATGAAAGCGCAAGGCATTCCAAGCGGCTATTTGGCTCGGTCAGTTATTGCCCAGACGTTTATACTGGCTGCGGTCGGCGTAATTGTGGGCTTTATCTTAACGCTGCTTTCCGGAGCTTTTCTGCCAAGTGCGATACCAGTAGCATTTGATATCCTGACAATGATCATATACGGATTTGTTTTAATTGTGGTGGCTATTCTCGGGGCAGTGTTCTCGGTGCTGACGATTGTGAAAATTGATCCGTTGAAAGCGATTGGAGGATAAAATATGGCAATTCTGGAAATGAAACAAGTGAAAAAAACATACGGTTCCGGGCATAAAATGGTGGAAGCTTTGAAAGAAACCGATTTTCGGGCGGATAAAGGAGAATTGATTGCGGTCATCGGCCCTTCGGGTTCAGGGAAAAGTACGTTTCTAACCATTGCCGGCGGGTTGTTGTCTCCGACAAGTGGTGAGATTTGGATCAATAAGCAAGACTTGAGCGGTTTGAATGAAAAACAGCGATCCAAAATCCGGTTGAAAGAAATCGGCTTTATTCTGCAGGCTTCTAACTTAGTGCCGTTTTTAACAATGGAAAACCAATTGAACTTGCTGGATAAAGTTAAAAAGGGCAATATGGCAAGAAACGAGAGAATGCAGCTTTTTGAAGATTTGGGAATCAGCGACCTCCGCAATAAATACCCGGCCGATTTATCTGGCGGGGAACGGCAGCGAGTTGCCATTGCAAAAGCCATCTATAGCAATCCGTCTATCATCTTGGCCGACGAACCTACTGCTTCTCTGGATTCGGATCGCGCATACGAAGTGATGGAATTATTGAAAAGTGAGACCAAGAACAAAAACACAACCACAATTGTAGTAACGCATGATATACGGTTGATTCATTACTGTGACAAAGTATATCGTATGACAGATGGCGTACTGGTGTTGGATAAAGAATAAATAATTGGCTCTTCCTTTTGTGCATGGCGCTAGGAAGAGTCTTTTTTACATAGGCCGCGTTTCCCTCAAACTATTTCAAGGTTTACGTTATAATAAATTAACAACCGAGGCGAAAGAGGGTGAGTAGCATCAAAAAATTTTTCTACCCGCTTGCAATGGCGACGCTAATTGTTTTTTTTGCAATTCTCATTACTTTTCCCAGCGTACAATTTCGGCAAATAGATATAGCAGCTTTTGAACTGCTAGGAGGAAACGCATTTGTCGACAGCTTATCGCTTCTTGGAGATCAATGGGTGATCATGACAATTAGCATTGCCTTGATTCTGTATTTGTGGATTCACCGCAAAAATTATCGGGGCATGCTGTTTGTTTTTTTTACTGCCGGTGTTGGAAATGTGCTGAATCAGTTGTTGAAACGCATTTTTGACCGTGAACGCCCCGATTTTCCACATGGCTTGGAAAGCTTCAGTTTTCCTTCAGGACATGCAATGGTCGGATTATTGTATTTGTTTACAATAGCGTATTTCATTACTGAACACCTTAATTCAAAGCTGATTAAACGGCTTGTGTGGTTAGGGGCCGCCATTCTTGCAATTGGTATAGGATTGTCTCGTGTAGCAGGCGGCGAACATTATTTTTCAGATGTCTTAGCTGGATGGTGTGCAGGCTATTCGTGGTTTGTGGCAGTTGCAATTTGGTATGAGATGCGTGAACGGCTCTTTAAAGAGTATTTGCAGAAACGAACAACAAGGACGGTCCGATAAACGGATCGTCCTTGTTGTTTCTTTCTTATAATTTTTGGATTGAAGGATCTTCTCCCAATTGATTGAGCCGCGCGGCGAAACTTTGATCGCTGGCAGGTCCTGTCCCTCTTAGAACGTCCTGCATCGAATAGGCTTGGGAGCCATGTTCTGTAAAGTCGAGGCCAGTTTCCTCTTCTTCAGCAGTGACACGAAGCGGAATAAAGACGTTGATAGCTGAAATCGCCAGGCCGGCTGCAATTGAAGTCCAGGCGATGACAGCCAGAACGCCGACTGTTTGGATGCCTAGAATTTCAGCTCCGCCTCCGTAAAGAATACCGCCATTTGTATCGAAAAAGCCTAACGCCAGAGTTCCCCATACTCCGACGATTCCATGTACGGAAATCGCGCCGACAGGATCGTCAACCCGGATTTTCGAATCGAGGATTCGGACGCTTTCTGTCATAACAACGCCTGCGATCAGTCCAATGATGATTGAACCCAAAAGCGAAACGTTAGCACATCCGGCAGTAATCCCGACTAGCCCACTCAATGCGCCGTTCATCGTAAGTGAAGCGTCAATGCGCCCATATCTGTAACGGGTATAGGCTGCTGTAGAGATAATGCCTGCCGAAGCAGCAAGCAGTGTATTGGCAATAATGGATGGTACAAGAGCCGGGTCTGCCGACAGTGTGCTGGCACCGTTAAAACCAAACCAGCCTACCCAAAGAATGAACACACCGAGGGCACCTAATGGCAAGTTATGCCCAGGAATGGTGTTGACCGTTTTTCCAGAATATTTTCCGATGCGTGGTCCGAGTTTCCAAGCTACGATGAAAGCAGCTGAAGCCCCGGTTAAATGGACAACGGTTGAACCGGCAAAGTCAATAAAGCCGAGCTGCGATAACCAGCCGCCTCCCCATATCCAATGGCCGACGACTGGATAAATTACAGCGATCATAACAACCGTCATTGTGATGTAAGCAGACAAATGCATGCGTTCTGCTACTGCTCCGGAAATGATTGTCGCGCAAGTTGCGGCGAAAACTGCCTGAAAAACGAAGAATCCAATATCTTCGCGGCCAAGGAGTGCAAAACCATCAGTACCGATCAGGCCAAAGGCTGACGTGCCGAACATAAGTGCAAAACCGATGAAAAAGAAAAGAACGGAGCCAATGGCCACTGTAAGCAAGTTTTTCATTAAAATGTTCAACGTATTTTTGGAACGGGTAAATCCTGTTTCCACCATTGCAAATCCGGCATGCATAAAGAATACGAGAATCGCTCCGAGCATAACCCATAACATATCAACTGAACCTTGAACTGCTTCCATTTGTTTTCCCCCTTATCCGACGGCGACAGCGCCGCGTTCTCTTGTTCTGATGCGAATAGCTTCTTCCACTGGCAAAATAAAAATTTTGCCATCTCCTACTTGTCCTGTAGATGCATATTGCAACAACGCTTCTACGATATCTTCGACTTTGTCATCTTCCACAACCATTTCAAGTTTCAGCTTTGGAGAAAATTCCATGGTGTAGGCATTTCCGCGGAATAAGCCGACCCGGCCTTCTTGTTTACCGATTCCAGCTATTTCAGTGACAGAAAGTCCGTCAATTCCTTCTAAAGCCAATGCTTGGCGAACATCAGCGAAAACAGATGGACGGATGATCGTTTCAATCTTTTTCATATTTCCTCCTCCTTCATGTTAGGTTTGTTAACATCATAATCAAACTATTCAAATAACGCAAGCTTTTATTTTCATCAATGTTAGGAAACCTAACATTTTGTTTGTGGTAAACTGATTACGAGGTGATTCTATGTATAAAATTTCCGAAGAATTAGCTGTTTTAGGGATAGAGCGGATCAAAGGATTTCCTGTGGAAGGTTTTGTACGTGGAGAAGGTCCGCGAAATCCGGCGCTTATGCTGGTAGGGGAGGCACCCGGAGAAAATGAAGTGGAAACCGGTATTCCGTTTACCGGCAGAGCAGGAAAAGAATTGATGGCTTCTCTAGCAAGTATCGGTTTGTCCAGAGAAGATGTATATATAACAAGTGCAGTCCGAAGCCGCCCTTATAAATGGGGGGAGAAAAAAGAGCGCAACGGTGAAATAGTGAAACGGAAATACAACCGTGCGCCGTCAAAGAAAGAAGTTATTGCTCATGCGCCGATATTGGACACGGAAATTCGCGATATCCACCCACCGATCATTGTTACTCTTGGAAACGTTGGGCTTCAGCGGCTAGTTGGCCCTCAGGCAAAGGTCACGCAACTGCATGGCACCTTAATGGAAACGCCGATTTTAATATGGAATGAGAAAACGAAGGCGTTTGAATCTTCCGAAACTAATTATCATGTATTCCCTACATTTCATCCGGCCAGCGTTTTCTATAATCCGCCTGTCCGCGTCCATAAAGAAGAAGACTGGCGGAAGTTAGGGGAGTTATTGCGGACCAAAAAATAAGGAAGGCTCTATTAGTGCGAAAGAAATTCTCTAAGCATAATAGAAAGAACTGAAAGAAAAATGAAATATCTTTCTTGATTGAAAAAAGTTGCGCAGAGGAAACTTCTGCCGTACAATTAGCGTATTCAAGTGAAAAAGAAAGTGGATGATGCTATGGACTCGGCAGTTTTATTTGCGTTGGGGTTAACTTTATTTGCTGGGCTTGCAACTGGAATCGGAAGCTTGATCGCATTTTTTGCTTCTCGGACAAATACGAAATTTTTATCGATCTCTCTGGGTTTTTCTGCAGGTGTAATGATTTATGTATCTATGGTTGAGATCTTTGTGAAAGCGAAAACGGCGTTGACGACAGCCCACGGCGACTCGTTGGGATATTGGCTGACGATTGGCGGATTTTTTGGCGGAATGGTTTTCATGGCAGCTCTGGATCGGATTTTGCCGCAGCTCGAAAATCCACATGAAGTTAAAACGGTTGAAGACATGGATGCAGGACCAACTAATGATCAGTACGCACATTTGCGGAAGATGGGAATTTTTACGGCTTTGGCGATTGGAATTCACAACTTTCCGGAAGGAATTGCGACCTTCATGTCAGCAATTCAAGATCCAAGCCTTGGTATAGCGATTGCCATTGCAGTTGCGATTCATAATATTCCGGAAGGGATTGCGGTGTCTGTACCGATCTATTACGCAACAGGGAGCCGGAAAAAAGCTTTCCAATACAGTGTCTTATCTGGATTATCAGAACCGGTTGGTGCAATTGCAGCATGGCTGATTTTGATGCCGTTCATGAGCGATACAATGTTTGGCATCGTTTTTGCAGGAGTGGCGGGCATCATGGTATTTATCTCGCTGGATGAATTGCTGCCGGCAGCTAAACGGTATGACGAAGCCCATCTATCCATTTATGGTCTGATAGCAGGAATGGCAGTTATGGCTGTCAGCTTGGTATTGATTGCATGAAGCCTAAAAAAGAACGCCTCCTTATCTCGTAGAAAAGAGAAAAAGGAGGCGTTCTTTTTATGGGCATTAATTCGATAGAACAAACGCATGAAGAAATAGCAAAGGCACTCGGTTGGACCATAGATTCTCCGTAGGAAACGATTTACAATGGCTTTCTAAAATAATGACCTTTCACTCTGCAGTTTACAATCCAAAAGTCGTGGGTAGAGTATTGGCAATAAAAGAGTTTTTCCAAAATGAAAAAATCAAACTTCAGAGAACCCGCTATCCGGTATGGGATTGTTGGCTGCAGCCGAAGCGGATGGCAGAGCGCTGCAAAACATTGCTGAAGGAACTAAACGCTTAGAGCGAACAAAATTATTCAAGTGATATAAGGATCTTGCGCTTTCAACAGCGTCTCAATATGAATTGCAAAATGCGTTTGCTATGCAAAATCTTTCAAATGCCGCCTTCTCGCTTCTTTGGAAACATTAATGCAAACTCAGCTAGCTGCTGCGATAGCAAGCATTAACGCAGCTGTTATAGCCTCTTCCACCAATCATGCTGACTACTCGTGAATAGTTTGAAAAGTGGAACATTTTTCGCTGGCTTGTTACTTTATTCCTTAAAATGTATAGTTAAGGTGTAAAGACAGTTAGTTACATGTGTAAAGACAAGGGGAGAGAAGATGGCTACGTTAACGGAAAAGGAAGTAAAACCAATATCAAAAAATAAACTTTTAGGAATTGCAGGTTTAGGTTGGCTTTTTGATGCAATGGATGTAGGGATATTAGCATTCGTCATTGCGGCCCTTCACCAAGATTGGAATTTAACGACTCAGCAAATGGGATGGATCGGCAGCGTCAATTCTATTGGGATGGCAGTTGGGGCTTTTGTATTCGGCATTTACGCGGACCGTATTGGCCGGAAAAAGATATTTATTTTTACATTATTGCTGTTCTCGCTGGCCAGCGGTTTATCAGCCTTTACGACAACATTGGCGGCATTCATGATTTTGCGCTTTTTTATTGGGATGGGGCTAGGGGGAGAACTCCCAGTCGCTTCGACACTGGTTTCAGAAAGTGTGCCAGCAGCGGAGCGCGGCCGAGTAGTCGTTCTGCTCGAGAGTTTTTGGGCAGGGGGCTGGCTAATTGCAGCAGTGATTTCGTATTTTATTATTCCATCGTTCGGCTGGCGTGTCGCTTTGCTGCTTACAGCATTGCCAGCTTTATATGCCCTTTATTTGCGGGTCAATTTGCCGGATTCACCTCAATTTACAGCGAAAAAGACAGGCCTTCAATCGATTTCGACAAATATCAAAAGTGTCTGGTCTAAAACTTATCGACGGCCAACCATAATGTTATGGATTGTCTGGTTCACGGTAGTCTTCTCTTATTATGGAATGTTCCTTTGGCTGCCAAGTGTTATGGTATTAAAAGGATTTTCGTTAATCCAAAGTTTTCAATACGTCCTTATTATGACATTAGCTCAATTGCCTGGCTATTTCTCTGCAGCTTGGCTTATTGAACGGATGGGGCGGAAATTTGTTCTCGTTACGTACTTGTTTGGAACGGCAGCAAGTGCGTTGGCTTTCGGCAATGCAGAGACTATCACCACATTGATTGTCGCAGGCGCATTCCTATCGTTCTTTAATCTAGGAGCATGGGGAGCATTATATGCTTATTCTCCTGAACAATATCCGACAGTGATACGGGGTACGGGGACAGGCATGGCGGCCTCCTTTGGCCGCATCGGCGGTATTCTTGGACCGCTGCTTGTAGGCTCACTACTTGCAGCCAATTACGAAATCAACTTTATTTTTAGCATCTTCTGTGGTTCAATCATCATCGGAGCATTAGCAGTTGCTTTTCTTGGGACAGAAACAAAACAACTCGAATTGGAGTAAAGAATAAAAGCTCAAATCATCTTTTGGTGGTTTGAGCTTTTATTGATTGTTTTTCCTGATAAAAAGCCATATCGTAAAGATAGGGAAATATTGCATGAAAATTCTCATATTTCAGCAGGTGATTTTTTTGTAATAGCTAATTCTTTAGTAATGCGAATTTTAGAGAAATGAGAGTGGAGAAATGAAATGGAATATATATGCTGAAACAGAAGCGTTTTCTGAAAAAGTGGAGCCTCTCCTTTATGAACGCGAAGATATATACAGCCTGTTCTTAGGGATACTCAATCAGATTAAACAAGGCAAATATGAAGATTACTTCTTGGCTCTTGCCGAAGAAGAGGAAGAGGTCGTGGGTGCATGTTTAATGACTCCACCGCATCCATTGCAATTAATTAACTTCCGAGATACGCCTGAGATTGAAAGTGAACTTTCCGAATTGCTTTTGGAAGTGGGGGTGCAAGTGAATGGGATTGTAGGGGACCGCGAAACAGCCCATCGCTTTGCGTTAGCTTGGACTGCGGGAACAGACCAAAAAGCAAATCTGCTGATGGATCAAGGATTATACCGGGCCGATGCGGTAACGGCCGGTCTCGAAAAAAGCCCTGGCACTTGGCGCATAGCCAGCAAAAAAGACGCTCCACTTTTAGAAGGGTGGTGTTTGCTTTTTGAAGCCGAGACTGGCATTAAAGTATCAAGTGCAGCGGAGGCAGCGCGGAAAATCGACGCATTTATTGAAGGGAAAGAAGTATACGTTTGGGAAGTGAACGGCGAAGTGGTATCTTGCATGAAAAAAACAAGGCCGTCAAAAAGGGGCATTACCGTGTCTTTTGTTTTTACGCCGCGCAACCACAGAAGAAAAGGGTATGCTCGCACATTAGTTGCTGAAGTAACAGAAGAGCTGCTGCTCGAATATGATTTTGCTATGTTATATACCGATCTGCAAAATCCGACATCCAATAAAATCTATCAGGAAATTGGCTTTGAACAGATAGCCAACCCTGTGCACGTATCCTTTGTAGAAGTGTAGAAGTTGACAGAATTTTATGATATAATCGGTGAATCAAACTGAAGGGAAGATGGGTGGACGATGGATAACTAATCCTTTTCTAAAAACCAAAAATACTTGGTGCACTAGAAATTGGATTCGTCTGCCTATTTTCTAATAAAGTGCCTGCCTATGCAGGTTATTTAGGCATGCGAATTCTTCCGGCAATTATTTCGGAGGAATTTTTTATTTCTCCGGCAAGGGGGAATAACAATGGCCATCATAGGAAAATTGAATAATTTAGTCATACATTATGGGGAGTCGATCGTTTTAGAAAAAGCAGATGCAGATATCCCGAAAGGGGCACGGATCGGTTTGGTGGGGCCAAATGGAGCAGGAAAATCATCATTGCTGCAAGCGATTGCTGAAGGGGGTCCAGGAATAGAGTGGAAAAGCGGGGCTCCGGACATTTTCTATATGCAGCAGGAAATAAGAGAGCAGCCTGTCCATTTATCTACTGTAGAGAGCCGGGTATTGGAGTCGAAATGGAATGTGCCCAAAAGCAGCCAGCATCTGAGTGGAGGTGAAGCGATGAAAATGAGGCTGGCACAAGCTTTGTCGAAAAAGGCAGAATTGCTCCTGCTCGATGAACCGACGAACCATTTGGATGCAGAAAGTATAGAGCTTGTAATAGAACAATTAGATTCCTATAAAGGAACTTTGATTTTCATCTCGCATGACCGGTATTTCATTGATAAGATTGCTACGCATATTTGGGAGATCGAAGACCGGGAACTTGTAATTTATAAAGGGAATTACAGTGCTGCTCTTTTGGAGAAGGAGCGCAACCGTTTGGCGCAGCAACGGAAATACGACAAACAGCAAGTTAAAATTGAAAAGGTTGAAAGCCAAATAGCCGAGTTAAGATCATGGTCCGGGAAAGCCCATGCGGATTCCACCAAGCAAGAGTTTGCAAAGGAATTTTACCGTTCGAAAGCCAAACGTATGGATGTTCAAATACGCAGCAAACAAAAGCGGCTGCAAGCTGAGCTAGAACAAGAACAAGTGGAAAAGCCGAAAGAAGAAAAAACGGTAGCTTTTGAAATAGCTGGTGGAGCGAAAAAAGGAAAGCGGGTCATCGAGCTTAAGGACGCTAGTATTCGATTTGGCGAACGAATTCTTTTTGGCGCCTCCTCTTTTACCATTCAGCATGGAGAGCGTGTCGGATTAGTAGGCAGAAATGGAAGTGGGAAATCGACGCTGTTCAATATGCTGCGCGGAGAGCAGGACTGTTCCGGAGAAGTATGGACCACGGCGGGCATGAAAATTGGTTACTTGAGCCAGGATGTGTTTGACTTGCCGGAAGAAAAAACACCGGCCGAATTGTTTGAGTCGGAGACTTTTGAGCAGGTTGGAAAGATCCGGACACTCATGGACAATTTAGGATTCGATAAAAAACATTGGAATCAGCCGGTTCTCCAGATGAGCATGGGGGAACGAGTGAAATTAAAACTGATGGAATTCATGCTTACCGAATGCAACGTACTGCTATTGGATGAACCGACCAATCATCTGGACTTGCCTTCACGCGAGCAGTTGGAAAAGACGCTGCAAACTTTTCCAGGAACACTCCTTATTGCAACGCATGACCGATACTTTATGGAACGTCTTGCTAATAAGCTGCTGTTCTTTGGCCAGGAGCGTTTGATAAAATACGAAGGAAGCTATGGGGAGTGGAAAAGCAAAAAAGCGGATTACAAGGAAAATCGGGAAAACGAAATTTTGGCGCTTGAAACCGAACGTCAAGCGGTTTTAGGTAAACTCAGCTTTATGCAGCCAAGCGACAAAAATTATATGGATTTAGATTCCCGCTTTAATGAATTGACAAAGGAAATTCAGGCACTTCGAACGAATTAAAGTATACAAGGGCAAAAACGGTTGTTTAAAGCAGCCGTTTTTTCTTTAATGAAACTGTGAATAGATTTTTAGATTAAGGGTAAGGACCTATCAGATAGGGAAAGAGGTGCTGCAATGATTCGGTTTGAAAATGTCAGCAGACGATTCTCTGACGGGACTGAAGCGCTGAAGGATGTTTCACTCATTCTTCCGGCTCATAAATTGACAGTGGTTATCGGCCCAAGTGGATGTGGGAAAACCACGTTAATGAAAATGATCAATAAACTGGAAAAGCCTACAGCAGGAAATATTTACATCGATGATAAGCCCGTTACAGATTTGGATGAAGTTCAGCTCCGGCGCTCTATTGGTTATGTTATTCAGCGGATAGGGCTGTTTCCGCATATGACAATTTTGGACAATGTCTCGCTTGTTCCAAAATTGCTTGCATGGCCAAAAGAAAAAACGGATTCTCGAATCCGTGAGCTGTTGGATTTAGTTGGACTTGATCCGAATACGTACTTGCAGCGCTTTCCTCTAGAGCTTAGCGGAGGGCAGCAGCAGAGGATCGGTGTTGTCCGGGCACTGGCTGGGGATCCGAATATTGTACTGATGGATGAACCGTTTTCGGCACTGGATCCCATCAGCAGGGAACAACTGCAGAACGAGTTGCGAAATCTTCAGCAAAGTATTAACAAAACCATTGTTTTTGTAACTCATGATATGGACGAAGCTTTGAAAATCGCAGATACTATTGTTGTCATGCGAAAAGGGCAGATTGAACAAATCGGCTCGCCTCAGCAATTGGTAGATAATCCTGCTAATGAGTTTGTCCGGAATTTTATCGGCATTGATCGTATTCGCCAGAAGAGATCTTTTGGAGATCGGCAGTTGAAAGAGTACATGGAGCTTTTTGAAAAGGAGTGGAGCGGAGATGCACAAAAGATCGATTCTTCCTCGACGATTGATGAAGCAGTTCTTTGTTTGAGCGAAAGCCGCAGCGACCGCTTAGCGATTACTGAAAATGGCCGCGTCGTCGCTTACGCGAGTGAAAAGGAACTTTTAAAGGCGGCTCTCTTTAAGGAAGACGGTGCGTTAGTATGAGAGATCTGCTGCAAACCTTAAGCAGCCGCCAGGAAATGATTCAAACCGCATTTCTTGAACATATTTACCTGTCGTTCATAGCGGTTGCGATTGGCATCGCTATCTCTTTGCCTTTAGGGATCACGATTGCGCGCTACCGTCGATACGCAGAGCCTATCATTGGTATAACTGCGGTTTTCCAGACAATTCCGAGCCTTGCGCTATTTGGTTTTTTAGTGCCGATCCTAGGAATCGGCTATCCGACAGCCATGTTTGCTCTCATCATTTACGCATTGCTTCCTATATTGCGCAATACCTATACCGGTATTACCGGAGTTGATGCCTCGATCATTGAAGCGGGACGAGGGATGGGCATGACCAAGACACAAATTTTACGGCAAATCGAATTGCCGCTTGCTTTGCCTTTTATCATGGCAGGAATACGCACGGCTGCTGTTCTTACAGTTGGAATTGCTACACTGGCGACTTTTGTCGGAGCGGGTGGCTTGGGCGACATTATTTACCGCGGTTTGCAGTCTTACAATAATTCACTCGTTTTGGCGGGAGCTTTGCCGGTTGCCATGCTCGCCATCGGGTTTGATTTGATATTAAAATGGTTCGAAAAGAAAGTGACGCCAAAGGGACTGAAAATTTAAGGGGGACTCTAGGATGAGAAAAAGTATTTTAGGGGGTTTATTGGCAGCGGCGGTTGTTCTGTCTGGCTGCAGTTCAGGGACGGGTGGAGAAAGCACGGATCCAATTGTTATTGGCGGAAAACCATGGACCGAGCAATACATTTTGCCTCAGCTTTTAGGTCAGTATATCGAAGCGAATTCTGACTATACTGTTGAATACAAGGAAGGACTTGGGGAAGTGGCTATTTTAACACCTGCTCTCGAAAAAGGAGACATCGACATGTATGTGGAATACACCGGAACCGGCTTGAAAGATGTCTTGAAAGAAGAGTCGGTCACTGGCCAGTCTTCTGAAGAAGTGTTAGAGCGCGTCCGCCAAGGATATGAAGAAAAGCTGGAAGCGACTTGGCTGGAACCGCTTGGATTTGAAAACGGCTATACACTTGCTTTTTCTAAGGGTAGTGGCATTGAAGCAACCACTTATTCCGAGCTTGCGGAAATTTCACAGAAAGAAGACGTGTCGTTTGGAGCTCCCCATCCTTTTTACGAACGGAAAGGGGACGGCTATAACGATATGGTGAAGACTTATCCATTCAACTTCTCCCAACTGGAGAGTTTTGATCCGGCCATTATGTATGAAGCCGTAAAAAGCGGGGAAGTTGATGTGATCCCGGCGTTTACAACAGATAGCCGCATTGGTTTGTTCGATCTGCAGACAACTGAGGACGACCAGTCATTTTTCCCGAAATACGATGCCGTTCCGGTTGTCCGGTTAGGAACACTGGAGGAGTACCCTGAGTTGGAAGAAGTATTAAACGGACTCGCTGGCCAAATCAGTGAAGAAGAAATGCTTGCTATGAATGCCAGGGTCGACCAGGATCAAGAAGTCGCAAGTGATGTGGCCCGTGATTTTCTTATTGAAAAAGGTTTGATAAAGGAATAGCTTTTCTCCCGTCCTGCAGAGGTTTCTGCAGGATTTTTTTATAGTATTTGCAAGCACGGTCTTGTACAATAACAGTAATTGAATGAATAGTCATTCAATTCTGAAAAAGTTTCTTATTATGAATCTCTTATTACTATGGATGGGGTGAAAAAATGAGAGAAGCAGTAATTATAGAGGGCGTCCGTTCAGCAGTGGGCCGGCGAAAAGGAGCATTTGCCGGTATGCGGCCGGATGAATTGGCGGCTGAAGTGTTAAAAGAACTGGTTGGTCGGGCGGGAATTGAAAAAAGTGATGTAGAAGACGTCATTTTAGGTTGTGTTTCCCAAGTGGGTGAACAAGGCGGCAATATTGCCCGGACTGCGGCATTGATTGCCGGGTTCCCAGATCATGTGCCAGGTGTCACCATTGACCGGCAGTGCGGATCAAGCCAGCAAGCTGTACATTTTGCTGCCCAGGCTATTTTGGCCGGAGATATGGATATCGTTATTGCAGGCGGTATTGAAAGCATGACGCGTGTGCCGATGTTCTCGAACATGCAAGAAGCGAAGCCGAGCGAAAAATTGACCGGGCAATACGAAATCATCAACCAAGGGTTGTCTGCGGAGCGCATTGCGGAAAAGTGGCAGCTTACACGTGAACAGTTGGATGCCTATTCAGTTCAAAGCCACGAGCGTGCCCAACAAGCCATTGCGGCCGGCTTTTATGACCGCGAAATTGTACCGGTGGAAGTTGAAGGGGAAAGTGGCGACAAACAAATAACGGCAAGAGATGAAGGGCCTCGTCCAGGGACCACAACAGAAGTGCTCGGAGCCTTAAAGACGGTCTTTGATGCAAACGGGGTTATTACTGCAGGAAACGCAAGCCAAATGAGCGATGGAGCCTCAGCCATATTGTTGATGTCTGGCGAAAAAGCGCAAGAACTCGGTTTAAAGCCGAAAGCCCGGATTATTTCACGTGTAGTGGTCGGATCGGATCCGACATTGATGCTGACAGGTCCGATTGCCGCAACGAAAAAAGCGCTGGAAAAAGCAGGTCTGAAAATCGAGGATATCGACCGCTATGAAGTCAATGAAGCGTTTGCGCCTGTCCCGCTTGCCTGGCTCGCCGATATCGGCGGAGATCCGGAAAAACTGAACGTAAACGGTGGCGCCATAGCTCTTGGGCATCCGCTTGGTGCAACCGGAACAAAATTGCTGGTCTCGCTACTCCATGAACTTGAACGGATCGAGGGGCGCTATGGCCTCTTGGCTATCTGTGAAGGAATGGGCATGGCAAACGCGACAATAATTGAACGGCTTTAAAAAGTCCTAGTCAAAGGGGGATGGCGATGAAACTGGCGGACATGAAAGCGATTGTGACTGGTGGAGCATCAGGGCTTGGCGAAGCCACGGTCCGGCGTATTGTGGAACAGGGCGGACAGGTAGCAATTTTTGATTTAAATAAGGAGAAGGCGCAAAAACTGATTGAAGAGCTTGGGGAAGAACAGGTTTTTTATATTCAAACAGATGTGTCAGACGCCAATCAAGTTGAACAGAATGTTCGGCAAGCGGTAGAGCGCTTTGGGAGTGTTAATGCAGCCATCAATTGTGCAGGCATTGGAACGCCTGGGAAAGTCGTTTCAAAAACGGGTCCAATGCCGCTTGAACAGTTTGAAAAAGTGATCCGAATCAACCTGGTGGGCAGCTTTAATGTAATTCGGGTGGCGGCTGCGGCAATGCAAAAGAACACACCAAACGAAGACGGGGAGCGTGGCATCATTATTTCCACGGCTTCGGTTGCTGCTTATGAAGGGCAAATCGGCCAAGCGGCATACAGTGCCTCAAAAGGCGGCATTGTTTCCATGACCTTGCCGATTGCTCGTGAATTCGCGCGGGACGGCATCCGGGTTATGGCAATTGCGCCAGGGCTGATGAAAACTCCGATGTTCGACGGGCTGCCGGAAGCGGCGGTAGAGTCGCTATCTGCTTCCGTGCCGTTTCCGGCACGCCTCGGCAAACCTTCGGAATATGCGCAGTTGGTGGAAAGTATTGCGGAAAACGCCATGCTGAATGGTGAAGTAATCCGGCTTGATGGAGCTATTCGCATGCAACCGAGATAAGGAGGGATCCCAGTGGGCAAGTATCGATTTGAAGAAGAAGAACACGAATTGTTCCGAAAATCATTGCGCAAGTTCCTGGAGAAAGAAGCGGTTCCACAATACGAGAAGTGGGAAGAAGACCGCATCATTCCCAAGTCATTTTGGAAACGGTTAGGCGATATGGGCTTTTTATGCCCTCAAGTGGAAGAAGAGTACGGCGGTCTTGGTGCTGACTTCCGGTATGCGGTCATCATTGGAGAAGAAATGGAGCGGGTTGGCGCAAGCCTTACTGGAGTAGGGCTTCACAATGATATTACGGTTCCTTATATCGAAGCGTATGGTTCAGAAGAACAGAAACAGCGATGGCTGCCGGGATGCGTTGCTGGAGACCATATTACGGCAATCGCGATGACTGAACCCGGCGCAGGATCGGACCTTGCCAATCTGTCAACGACAGCAGTGCGCCAAGGCGACAATTACATCGTCAATGGACAAAAAACCTTTATCACCAATGGCATCAATTCAACACTTATCTTGGTTGCGGTCAAGACGGACCCAAAAGCGGACCCGAAGCATAAGGGTATTTCCTTGTTGTTGGTTGAGGAAGGGACCCCTGGATTTACGAAAGGGCGAAAGCTCAATAAAGTTGGTTTGCATGCCCAGGATACATCCGAATTATATTTTGAAGATTGTGTCGTGCCAGCGGCGAATTTGATAGGGGCTGAGAATAAAGGCTTTACATACTTAATGGAGAAATTGCAGCAAGAACGCCTTGTGGTTGCCATTGCAGCGCAAACCGCCTCAGAAGACATGCTGGAAATGACGCTTGATTATGTAAAATCGAGGAAAGCGTTCGGCAAGCCGATCAGTTCTTTTCAAAATACGCAATTCAAATTGGTGGAAATGGCAACTGAAGTGGAAATCGGCCATTCATTTCTGGAGTCGCTTATTGAAGATCACATGGCAGGCAAAGATATTGTTTCGAAAGTATCGATGGCCAAGTATTGGTTGACGGACACGGCGAAAAAAATCTCTGGAGAGTGCATGCAGCTTCATGGGGGGTACGGCTATATGGAAGAATACAAAATTGCCCGCAGGTTTCGCGATATTCCAGTTGCCGCTATTTATGCAGGTTCCAATGAAATCATGAAAACAATTGTCGCTAAACGGATGGGGCTCTAAATGGATGCTGACCCTAAGCGCTCGATCAGCTGAAAGACGGCGATAGCCGGCCGGTACACCCCACAAATACATTAGCTGATTTTACTGGTGGCCTGGTTGCTTCCGAACAAAATTAATACGGAAATTCAGAACCGGCCAAGGCATCTATTTGGATATTGCACTTGCTGGTGTCATGGCTATTTTCTTGGTAATCATGACAGTTATAAAAAAGCGGGAATATCGGAAACGGGCATTCCTGAGATTTCGGGTACGCGAATCAATTACGCCATTTATGAAACAAAGGATCAACGTTACGTAACGCTTGTGCCACTGAAAGAGAAGTTTTGGCAGAATTTCTGTAAGTTGGCCGGAAAAACCGAATGGCAAGGCTGGATGTCAAAACAAGTTGGAAGCGCTGAATACACGGAAGTGGCAGCATTTTTCAAGACTAAAACGTGGAGCGAATGGTATGTGCTGTCAACGAAAATTGATTGTTGCCTGGCTCCCGTTTTGACTGCCCATGAACGAAATGAACATCCGTTTTTTATTCACTTAAAAAAGGATAAAAGGGAGTTGGATGATATATGATGCAAGCCCCGTTACTATTGTCATCTTTTATAAAACGAGCAGAACGTTATTTTCCTGATAAATTGATCATTTCCCGCACTGGGGATGCAATTCACCGCATTCCCTATAGCGATTTTGCAAAACGGACCCGTCAACTTGCTTCCGCTTTTACGAAGCTTGGTATGACAAGAGGGATGAAAGTAGGAAGTTTTGCATGGAACCATCATCGCCATTTGGAGCTGTATTTCGGCGTTCCAAGTTCTGGTGCTATTTTGCATATGATCAATATCCGTTTGTCGCCTGAGCATATTGTCTATGTTATCAATCATGCTGAAGATGAAATACTTGTAGTAGACCATGATTTGTTTCCGTTAATTGAAAAATTGGCGCCGCAGCTAACAACGGTCAAACATTTTGTCGTCATGAAAGATGGCGCTGATTTACCAGAAACCTCCCTTGAGAATGTTTATTCCTATGAATTGCTGCTGGCCGGCGAGGCGGACGACTATGCCTTTCCTGAAGATTTGGATGAGAATGCTCCGGCTGGCATGTGTTATACGTCTGCGACAACCGGTAATCCCAAAGGCGTCGTTTACTCGCATAGAGGGCTGGTGCTCCACAGTTTCGCGCTCGGCATGAAGGACGCCATGGGATTATCCGAGCAGGATGTGGCAATGTCGATAGTGCCGATGTTCCATGCGAATGCATGGGGCTTGCCGTTCGCCGCTGTTCTTTTCGGTACGACGCAAGTGCTGCCGGGTCCAGGTTTTGCGCCAGGCATGCTATTGGATTTAATCGAACGGGAAAAAGTGACTTTGACTGCCGGAGTGCCGACTATTTGGCTGGGTGTCTTGAAAGAGCTTGAAGCCAACCCGCGCAATCTCGAATCGCTGCGAATGATTGTCTGCGGAGGTTCCGCATCGCCAAAAGGATTGATTCGCGCTTTTGAAGAAAAATACAAGGTGCCGTTTGTTACAGGCTATGGTATGACGGAAACGTCTCCGCTAGTAAGTTTGGCGGTGACAACATCGGCGATGGAAAATATGACGCTCAACGAACGCATCGACAAACGGTCGAAAGCGGGCCTTCCGATGCCGGGCCTCGAAGTGCGTATCGTGAACGAACAAGGAGAAGCGCCATGGGATGGACAGACAATGGGGGAACTCAATGTACGGGGGCCATGGATTGCCAGTGAATATTATAAAGATGAGCGGACCGAAGAGGCGTTCCGGGATGGCTGGCTCTATACGGGGGATATTGCAGTCATTGAACCCGACGGCTATATCAAGTTGGCCGACCGGACAAAAGATTTGATTAAGAGCGGGGGCGAGTGGATTTCGTCGGTGGATTTGGAGAATGCTTTAATGACTCATGAAGCCGTATTTGAAGCGGCAGTTGTGGCGATTCCACATGAGAAATGGCTTGAACGTCCGCTTGCTTGTGTGGTATTGAAAGAAGGCTATCCGGAGAGCGCGGCGATGAGAGCTGAGCTTCTTGAATATTTGGAGGCTCAATTTGCTAAATGGTGGGTGCCGGACGATGTGTTTTTCTTGGATGAAGTGCCGAAAACTTCCGTCGGCAAATTTTTAAAAGCGACCCTGCGCAAAGAGTTGGATCATTATTATCGATAAGCTTTGAATTTCTCTGCAGCCTCAAGCGTTCGGCCTCTCGGTGACGTCCATCGATTAGCGAGTCACTACTATAGCTCTTGAAGTGAAAGAAGAGCACCTAACTTTTCGGACTTGACAGAATAAACAAAAGAATTTAATATGAATGAAACTTGTTGGACGAGCCGATAAGTCTATTTGAGAGAAAAGCCGAGAAGAGCATAGCAGAGATAGTGAAAAAATCGTAGATTGAGACGAGTAGGCAAGAAAATCCATCTAGAGAGTCAGCGGCTGGTGGGAGCTGATTGGGTTGCTTGTGCGAATGGACTTAGGAGAGCTGGCCTGAAAGCGGAAGCGAGTAAGGGAGACGTAAGCCCTGCGTTAAAGGGAAAGGCGAAGAGCCTGTTTAAGTGAGTGCAAAAAGGCACTAATGCGTGGTGGTACCGCGGTTTGACCCGTCCCCGCAATCGGATAGCTATCCGATTGCGGGGATTTTTGCATTTCAAAGACGAGTTGAGGAGAGATGAAGATGAGCAGAGCGGAGAATTTTACAGAGCAAGTTATGTACGAAAAATCGTTGGAATTACTAAGTGGAACTATTGATGAAACAACAATAAAGCAATTCCTGATCGAGTTGCATGCAAAAGGTGAAACAGCTGATGAACTAGTAGGATTGGTCAAGGCTATGCGCAAAAGAGCAGTAGCTATGCCGCACGTTCAAGGAGAACTGATTGACGTTTGCGGAACCGGAGGCGACCGGTCATTCAGCTTCAACATCAGTACGTTGACGGCTTTCGTATTAGCGGGATGCGGAATGACTGTAGCAAAGCACGGCAACCGGAGCGTATCGAGCAAAACCGGGAGTGCCGATGTATTAGAGGTACTAGGCATTTCAACGGATGTAGATGTCGCTTCTATTCCGATGATGCTTGAGCAGACAGGAATAGCGTTTTTGTTTGCACCGGCCATTCATCCGGCGCTTGGTGCGTTGCGGCCTGTACGTAAGAGCATCGGGACTCCGACCATTTTTAATTTAGTTGGACCGCTTGCAAATCCATTGCCGATTTCGATTCAAATGACCGGCGTGTACCGCCGCGACATGATGGATCCGATGGCTGATGCCTTGATGCGCTTAGGCAGAAAACGTGGAGCCCTTATTCATGGAGCTGGAGGCCTTGACGAATTATCGCTGTCGGGAACAAACGAATTGATCGTTTTCAATGAAGAAGGCAAACGGAAAATGACTTTTCATCCGCACGAAGCGGGGCTGGAAACGGCACCGATCGAAGCGATTCGCGGAGGTGAACCAGAGCGCAATGCAGAAATTTTCATGGACGTACTCGAAGGAAAAGAAAGTGCGTATTTGGATACCGTAGCGTTAAACGCAGGAGCTGCTCTATATGTCAGCGGCCGCGTCATTTCGATTTCTGAAGGCGTTCATCAAGCCCGGAAATCCATCTTATCCGGTGAAACAGCTCGTGTTTTTGAACTACACCGCATTGCGTCAGGAGTGCTTATATGACAATTTTAGATAAAATCATCGCCACTAAACGGCAGGAAATCAAACACTATACAACGATCCAGGAATCCAAAGACGTTTTTCCTGAAAAGCCAAGGCTGACGGACCATCTTCGCAATAAGAATGGCGTCATTTCCGAGATTAAGCGCGCTTCTCCTTCAAAAGGAGATATTCATACAACGGTCGATATTGTCGCTCAAGCAAAAAAATATGAAGAAGCAGGGGCTGCTGCAATATCGGTGCTGACAGACGAAACGTATTTCAAAGGATCCATCGATGATTTGCGCCTTGTAGCTCAAGCGGTATCTGTCCCGGTGCTATGTAAAGATTTTATGATCAGTGAAATTCAAATCGACCGGGCAAAACAAGCCGGAGCTACGATTATTTTATTGATTGTTGCAGCTTTGGAAAAAGAGGAGCTAGAACAACTTTACCGATACGCAAAAGCACAAAGCTTGGAAATATTGGTCGAAGTGCATGATGAAAAAGAGATGGCGCTTGCAGTAGAATTGGGGGCTGAATTGATCGGCGTTAATAATCGGAATTTGAAGACGTTTGAGGTATCGTTGGAGCGGACTGCTGAACTAGCCAAAAATTTTCCTTTTAATAGCGGTCGGATTTTGATCAGTGAAAGTGGTCTTCATACGAAGGAAGATGCTCAATTTGTCTACGGCTGCGGCGCTTCCGGCATTTTGGTTGGAGAAGCGTTAATGCGTTCGGAAAATCCGGGAGCTTGGATTCGCGAAGCAATCAAAGGGGCGGTTGTCCGATGACAAAAGTCAAAATATGCGGGCTAATGGAAGAAGCTCATGTGAAAGCGGCAGAACAAGCGGACGCCATCGGTTTTGTTTTTGCGCCGAGCAGGCGACAGGTTTCGATTGAACGGGCAAGTGAATTGGCTAAATATGCTCCGGTCGATATTGAGAAAATAGGTGTTTTTGTAAATGCTTCCCTTGAGGAAATCGAAAAGGCGATAGAATTGGTGCCGCTGACGATGGTCCAGCTGCACGGCGATGAACCGGACAGTTTGGTCGAAGCCATTCAAGTGCCGGTCGTCCAAGCTTTTTCCATCCGCAGCAAAAGGGATGTCGAAGTACTTCAAAAATCCTTGGCTGATTATGTATTAGTCGATGCACCCGGTACAGATTATCGGGGAGGCAGCGGCCATGTGTTTGACTGGGCGTTGCTTGAAGAAAGCGGGATCGATCCGTCGCGCCTTATCGTAGCAGGCGGGCTGACTGCTGAAAATGTACAGGCAGCTATTAAACAAATTCAGCCGTTTATGGTCGATGTATCAAGCGGTGTAGAGACAGACGGAAAAAAAGACAGTGCGAAAATACAGAAATTCATTCAACAAGCAAAGGGTGATTTGATGGGACAGACAATAGAAAAAGTAGGGTTTTTCGGTAAATACGGTGGCCAATTCGTTCCGGAGACATTGATGAAGGCCGTTAAGGAATTGGAAGATGGCTACGATGAAGCAAAACAAGATCCGGAATTCATAAAAGAGTACCACCATTATTTAAAGGAATACGTCGGGCGCGAACAGCCGCTGACATTTGCTAAACGTCTTACAGAGGCATGGGGCGGAGCAAAAATTTATTTGAAGCGTGAGGATTTGAACCACACGGGAGCGCACAAAATCAATAATGCTCTTGGCCAAGCGCTGCTTGCTATGCGTATGGGCAAACGGAAGATTGTCGCAGAAACAGGAGCCGGCCAGCATGGTGTTGCAACTGCCACAGTTTGTGCGCTGTTTGATCTGGAGTGCGTCATTTTTATGGGTGAAGAGGACATCAAGCGCCAGCAGCTCAATGTTTTTCGCATGAAACTGCTTGGTGCGCGAGTGGAAAGTGTCACTAAAGGAAGCTCTACATTAAAAGATGCCGTCAACGAAGCGCTTCGCTACTGGGTGACAAATGTAGAAGATACGCATTATTTGATCGGTTCAGCCCTTGGGCCACACCCGTTCCCGACGATGGTCCGCGACTTCCAGAGCGTTATCGGCAAAGAAACCAAGCGCCAGATTTTGGAGCATGAAGGCCGGTTGCCGGATGTAGTTCTTGCATGCATCGGTGGTGGAAGCAACGCCATTGGCATGTTCCATCCGTTCTTGCAGGACGAAGCGGTAAAATTGATTGGCGTGGAAGCGGCAGGACAAGGTACTGATACAGAAAAGCATGCTGCAACAATGACAAAAGGCACGGAAGGTGTACTTCACGGAGCATTTATGAAGCTGCTGCAGGACGATGCTGGCCAAGTGCAAGAAGCACACTCTATTTCTGCTGGCCTCGATTACCCCGGGGTCGGGCCGGAACACGCTTACCTGGCAGATATCGAAAGAGTAGAGTATGTGCCAGTAACTGACGATGAAGCATTAAACGCGGTTGTCACTTTTTCGCGCCTAGAAGGCATCATTCCAGCGCTTGAATCGGCTCATGCTATTGCAGAAGCGGAGAAACGGGCAAAAGAAATGAAGCCGGATGAGCTGATGGTCATTTGCGTATCCGGTCGCGGCGATAAAGATATGGCAACTTACGCTGAACGATTGGAGGGATTGACATGAAGGGACTAGCCGAGTTGAAAGAAGCGGGAAGAAAAGCGTTTGTCGCATACATTATGGCGGGTGACGGCGGATTGGACCGATTGAGCGAACAGGTTAAATTTCTCCAGGACGCCGGAGTGACGGCAATTGAAATCGGTATTCCGTTTTCCGATCCAGTGGCGGATGGAGCCATCATCGAAGCCGCTGGAAACCGGGCGCTGAAAAAAGGCGTTACATTGCAGAAAGTGTTGGACGAATTAGCAAGCTGGACATTTGAAGTGAAAGTGCCGCTTGTCGTTATGACTTATTTAAATCCAGTGGTCAAGTTCGGTATTGAACGCTTTGCTAAAGAGTGCAAACGAGCAGGAGTCTCAGGGACAATCATCCCCGATCTTCCTTATGAGCATCGCCAATTAGTTCAAGGGTCAACGCAAAAAGAAGGGATTGCATTGATCCAACTTGTAACACTGACGACGACGGAAGAGCGAATGGAAGCTATTTTGCAAGAAGCCGAAGGGTTTGTCTATGCGGTTACGGTCACTGGGATTACCGGTGCACGCGATCACCTTGCTGAAGAAGTGCGGGATTTCATGAAACGCGTCCGTTCGAAAAGCCCTGTACCTGTTTATGCGGGCTTCGGAATATCGAGAGTTCAACACGTTGACATGCTGCGGGAGGATGTCGATGGATTTATCGTCGGATCAGCTATTGTAAAAGCGTTTCATGAAAACAAAATTGAAGAACTTGTACCCTTGATCGATGCGGTGACTGCCCCTTCTTCGGTATAATGCCGATAGGAGGGATGCAGCATGTTCACACCGATCAATTCCGATTTTTTTGAAGCGCCGACGCTGGAATTGGCGCGGAATCTGCTTGGGCAAATTCTTGTCCACGAAACGCCGGAAGGGACCATTGCCGGCCGAATTGTGGAGACGGAGGCGTACATGGGGGCGGAAGACCGGGCAGCCCATAGTTTTGGAAACCGCCGCACGAAACGGACGGAGATCATGTTTGGCAGATCCGGTCTTGTTTATACATATCAAATGCATACGCATACGCTCATCAATGTGGTCAGCGGACCGATTGACACGCCACGCGCAATTTTGATACGAGCAGTGGAGCCGGTTGAAGGCATCGACTTGATGGCAAACTTGCGCGGCAAGCACTTGCCAATCAAGCAGTGGACAAGTGGTCCTGGAAAATTGACCAAAGCGATGGGCATCACGATGGAGTATTACGGCCATCATTTTTCAGAACGGCCGCTTTTTATCGCAGAAGGGAATCCGGTCCACGCCATCGCTGTCGGTCCGCGCGTTGGTATCGGCAATTCACAGGAAGCCGTCGATTATCCGTACCGCTTTTGGGAAAGTGATAATCCATTTGTCTCCAAGTTCCGATAAGCGTTATGTTTAAGATGTTCTTCCCGTGGAATATTAAGGGAGAATACTTAAACAAAAGGAGTGGAAGATAGTGGCGAAAATTGCAACACTTATTACGGATATGTTTGAAGATGTGGAATATACCGATCCATCAAAAGCATTCAACGATGCGGGCCATGAAGTCTTTACGATTGAGAAAGAAGCTGGTAAAGAAGTGACCGGCAAGCAAGGTGAAGCTGTGGTGACAATCGACACTGGAATCGACGATGCCAATCCGGAAGATTATGATGCATTGTTCTTGCCTGGTGGCTTTTCTCCAGACCAACTGCGTGCGGACGACCGGTTTGTTTCATTTACAAAAGCTTTCATGGATGCAAAAAAACCTGTTTTTGCTATCTGCCATGGACCTCAATTGCTGATTACTGCAAAAGCGCTTGAAGGGCGAAAAGCGACAGGCTATAAATCGATTCATGTGGATATGGAGTACGCAGGCGCGAAACTTGTTGATGAAGAGGTTGCTGTATGCCAGGACCAACTAGTGACAAGCCGCCAACCGGATGATCTCCCAGCGTTCAATCGTGAAGCGCTGCGCGTACTTGAGCAATCAGCACAATAAAAAGCGGAAAACCCTGTCAGCATAGCTGGCAGGGTTTTTTTACGGATATAGAACTTGCCGCCGGATAGGAAAACAAGGAATCTATGAATAGTGTGTTGGTTCATTGAAGGCTTCGGCACTTTTCATTGTAAGCCGTTAATTCAACTTGAAAAAGTCCGCAAAAAGAGGCCTGCAGCGGTAGTGACCCCTTAAAGTTAGAGTTTCAGTTATGCAGCTAATTGGCTGGCATGAATTCGGTAGTTCACCGGGCTCATGCCGGCCAATTTTTGTT
>NZ_PYAT01000006.1 GCF_003014655.1 Planomicrobium soli
ATCAAACTCTCCATTATAGAAGCTTGATTGCTCATGCTGGCGCTCGCCGCCCCGAAGGACGCGCGAATCGCTTGATCTGCCGAAGCTGATCAGTAAATGTTTGCTCCGATTGCCCAAAGGGCAACCGTCGCAGAAATTTTATTGCCGCGTTCGGAACGCGTCAATAAACGTTTGTTGACGTTTTGCTGTTCAGTTTTCAAGGTTCATGTTTGGCGTTTTCTTAAGTGACAACTTTATTAGTATACCTTTTTCTGCAACTTCCTGTCAACCACAAATTTCAATTCTTCATGATTTCCATACCGTTGTTTTGTTGGCAACTTTATTAGTATATATCGTTCCTATGTCTCTGTCAACTACATTTTTTCTTGCAATAGCCAGTCATTTTAGGGACGGATAATAATATAACAAGAATTTTAACGAAAGTCAATAGGTTTGATAAGAATATCTTTTGAAAGTGTTAAGAGCAACTCTACTACAAGAACCGTCTCTAAAAGATTACTTTCATATAGTAGAATAATCTCTATAAGTCCCCTAAAAATAAAAAACCTCGCTCAACTTCAAGCGAGGTTTTAAACTTATTCTTCGGTTTCAGGATCTTCTTCTACATGATCTACAGTTTCATTAGCGACAATTTCATCTTCTTCGTAAACATCTGCTTCTGCACTTTCTTCAATCAGCGTGTCTTCGATAGCTTCATCAGCTTCTAATGTTTCATCTGGAAGATCAAGATCTTTTTTCACTTTAGCAACGGTTGCAACGACTTCATCTTCTCCCAGCTTAATCAGGCGAACACCTTGCGTGCTTCTTCCGGTTGTAGAAATGTCGTTTACATCCATGCGAATTAAAATACCATTTACGGTAATGAGCATGATATCCTCAGTGCCGCTCACTGTCCGCACCGCGACAAGCGGACCGTTCTTGTCAGTAATTTGGCAAGTTTTAATTCCCATACCGCCTCTTGTTTGGACTCGGTATTCCGATTCTTTCGTCTGTTTCCCGTAACCTTTTTCCGTAATGACCAACACATTATCTGCCGGATCTAAAATTTCCATACCCACCACTTGGTCGCCTTCACGTAAGCGAATGCCCCGGACCCCGCTTGCTGTTCGGCCCATCTCGCGAATATCGGTTTCAGGGAAACGGATCAACGCTCCGTCTCTTGTTCCAATGACCATTTCCTTCGTGCCGTCTGTTAGCTTAACAGAGATCAGTTCGTCTTCTTCCCTCAAACTAATGGCAATCAATCCGTTCTGCCGGATGTTGGCGTAGCTTGCAAGAGGAGTACGCTTGCTGACGCCTTCGCGTGTAGTAAAGAAGAAGAATGCGTCTTCCTTGAACTCTTTCACGCGAATCACAGCGGTCACTTTTTCATCTTTCCCGATTTCTAGCAAGTTGACTAAAGGCAAACCTTTGGCAGTCCGTCCGTACTCAGGAATATGATAACCCTTTTTGCGATAGACTTTTCCTTTGTTCGTAAAGAACAGAATCGTATCATGGGTAGACGTATATAACAGGTGTTCAACAAAATCATCTTCGTTCGTGCCCATTCCTTGTACACCGCGTCCACCGCGATTTTGGCTGCGGAAAGTGTTGGCTGGCATTCTCTTGATATAGCCGTTGTGAGTCAACGTCAATACGGAAGCTTCCCGCGGAATCAAATCTTCATCTTCGAACATTTCTGTTCCGCCAGTTGTGATTTCCGTTCTGCGGTCGTCACTAAAGCGCTCTTTGATTTCCGTTAATTCTTCGCGGATAATCTCGACGATTCGATACTCGTTCGCCAAAATTTCACGAAGCTCTTCAATAGTTTTCACCAATCCTTGGTATTCTTCTTCAATCTTATCGCGCTCTAAGCCTGTTAAGCGTTGAAGGCGCATATCCAAGATTGCTTGTGATTGGCGTTCAGATAAGTTGAAATTGCTCATTAAGCCGTTGCGCGCTTCTTCAGTTGTTTGAGAACCGCGGATCAAAGCAATAATGGCATCAATATGATCGAGTGCAATTCGTAATCCTTCTAAGATATGCGCACGGTCTTCAGCTTTTGTTAGATCGAACTGTGTCCGACGACGGATTACCACTTTTTGATGTTCTAAATAATGGAATAGAACTTCTTTCAAGCCTAAAACTTTTGGATGCCCGTCCACAAGCGCCAACATGTTAATGCCAAAGCTTGTTTGCAAAGCTGTTTGCTTGTATAAATTATTCAACAAGACATTTGCACTGGCATCTCTTCTTACTTCGATGACAATTCGCATACCGTTGCGGTCAGACTCATCACGCAGATCGGTAATGCCATCAATTTTCTTATCGCGAACCAGTTCCGCAATTTTTTCAATCAACCGCGCCTTGTTTACTTGGTAAGGAAGTTCATTAACAATAATAACTTCTTTGCCGTTCGGTTTTGTCTCAATTTCAGCTACTGAACGGACCATAATCGATCCTTTTCCAGTTTCATAAGCACGACGGATACCGCTCCGGCCTAAAATGATCCCGCCTGTCGGGAAATCTGGGCCTGAGATAAATTCCATCAGTTCTTCTGTTGTAATCGCCGGATTTTCAGCCAATGCCAAAACTCCGTCAATCGTTTCGCCAAGATGATGAGGAGGAATGTTCGTTGCCATCCCTACCGCAATACCAGATGTCCCATTAACCAATAAATTCGGGAAACGGCTAGGCAAAACAATCGGTTCTTTTTCTTGTCCATCGTAGTTTTCTTTATAATCGATTGTATTCTTATTGATATCTCGCAATATCTCCATGGAAATTTTCGACATTCTTGATTCGGTATAACGCATGGCAGCTGCAGCATCGCCATCTACCGATCCAAAATTTCCGTGGCCGTCAACAAGCATGTAGCGGTAACTGAAGTCTTGTGCCATCCGCACCATTGTTTCATAAACCGCGCTGTCGCCGTGGGGATGGTATTTACCAATAACGTCCCCAACAATACGCGCTGACTTTTTATAAGCTTTATCTGAAGTGATTCCTAGATCATGCATTGCATAAAGAATGCGCCGATGGACAGGTTTTAGCCCGTCCCGGACATCCGGCAACGCACGAGATACGATTACGCTCATTGCATAATCCAAAAACGACGTACGCATCTCTGTGCTGATATTTATTTCTTCTACTCCGCTGCTTGGCCTTTCCGCCATCTGTGCAGCCTCCTCTCAACTTATAATGTTTTAAACATCTAAGTTTTTAACATAACGTGCGTTTTCTTCAATGAAGTTGCGGCGTGGTTCAACATCGTCGCCCATTAGCATATGGAATGTTTCGTCTGCCGTCATAGCGTCCTCAAGGGTTACTTGGAGCAACGTACGAACGTCTGGATCCATTGTGGTATCCCATAGCTGGGTAGCGTTCATCTCGCCAAGCCCTTTATAACGTTGAATGTTCGGTTTCGGGTTACTTGATAATTTTCCAAGTGCATCTTTTAATTGAGCATCTGTGTAAACATATTCTACGTGCTTTCCTTGTTTGATCTGGAATAACGGCGGTTGAGCGATATAAATGTAGCCTGCCTCAATCAATGGGCGCATGTAGCGGAAAAAGAATGTTAGCAGCAGGGTACGGATGTGCGCTCCATCGACGTCCGCATCTGTCATGATAACCACTTTGTGATAACGGGCTTTTTCTAATGTGAATTCTTCACCAATTCCGGTTCCAAGTGCCGTAATGATCGCACGGATTTCGGCGTTTGAAAGAATTTTATCCAAACGGGCTTTTTCTACATTGAGGATTTTTCCGCGAAGCGGTAAAATCGCTTGGAAATGACGATCACGTCCTGATTTCGCTGAACCGCCTGCAGAATCACCCTCAACAATATAAATCTCACTGATTTTCGGATCACGTGAAGAACAATCCGCCAATTTCCCTGGCAAGCTTGAAACTTCCAGAACCGATTTCCGGCGAGTAAATTCACGGGCTTTTTTCGCAGCCATTCGCGCATGGGAAGCCATGATGCCTTTTTCCACGATTTTCCGTGATACTGATGGGTTTTCTAGAAGGAAACGCTCAAAACCTGCAGAAAACAAATTGTTTACAATGGTGCTGACTTCTGTGTTGCCAAGTTTTGTTTTAGTTTGCCCTTCAAATTGTGGATCCGGGTGTTTAACTGAAATAATGGCCGTTAATCCTTCACGAACATCATCACCGGTTAAATTCGCTTCCTGGTCTTTCAACATGCCATTTTTACGGCCATAATCGTTGATAACACGAGTTAAGGCAGTTTTAAAGCCGGATTCATGCGTTCCGCCTTCATGCGTATTGATGTTATTAGCGAATGAAAAGATATTTGCCGCATAGCCGCCATTATATTGCATAGCTACTTCGACAGAAATGCCTTCTTTTTCAGATTCTACGTAAATCGGCTCTTCATGAAGCGGATCTTTTGATTTATTCAAATGTTCAACGTAAGACTTGATCCCGCCCTCGTAATGATAAACATTTTCTTTTTCTTTACCTTCACGTTCGTCTTTTACGACAATTCTTAAACCACGGTTCAAATATGCCAGTTCGCGCAAGCGATGCGCCAAAATATCATATTCATAAACCGTTGTTTCCTGGAAAATTTCTCCATCTGCCTTAAATCGAATCGTTGTACCTGTTTGTTCAGATTCGCCGATAACGCGCAATTCCTCTACTACTGCACCGCGTTCAAATTTAATGTAATGCCTTTTTTGATCACGGTTAACGTAAACTTCCGTAACTTCCGATAAGGCATTTACTACGGATGCCCCTACGCCATGAAGCCCTCCGGATACTTTATATCCGCCGCCGCCAAATTTACCGCCGGCATGAAGAACCGTCATAATAACTTCTACAGCTGGGCGCCCCATTTTTTCCTGCATCCCGACTGGAATGCCTCGGCCGTTATCTTCTACTCGGATCCAGTCATCTTTTTCAATGGTTATTTTGATTTCATCGCAATAGCCGGCAAGCGCTTCGTCGATACTGTTATCAACAATTTCCCAAACCAAATGGTGAAGCCCTTTTGAACTTGTTGAACCGATGTACATTCCGGGTCTTTTACGAACAGCTTCCAGTCCTTCAAGAACTTGAATCTGGTTTGCGTCGTATGATTGCTGAAGATCTTTTTCTTCCATTGCCATTCCATTCACCTGCTCTTCCTCAAAACGTTTCTATTTCTTCTTGCTCGATTACAATCGTTGGTTTTTTCTCTTTTTTACAATGGCTTGAGTTTGATAAAGAAAAACGTAACCAAAATCAAGAGTGAAGATAACTGCTTTATCCTTATTTATAAGTATCAAGAGCCGCACAAAAGCAGCCGGCATTTTTTTCATAACGAATGACGGCGATAGTTTCGTCTATATGGATTCTATGCTTTACCTATTTGCACGAACAAAGGCCCTCACTCCTTGACAGTACCTTGAGATACTTCAAAAAGGCGTGCGCTTTGGATCGTCTCATGCTGAATTCCTTCAACACTAGTTGTCGTCACAAATGTCTGGACCGATCCTTTGATCGTATTCAACAAATGGGATTGGCGATAATCATCAAGTTCAGACAATACATCGTCTAAAAGTAAAACCGGCGCTTCTCCTACTTCTTGCTTGATCAGTTCAATTTCTGCGAGTTTTAATGACAAAGCGGTTGTCCGTTGCTGCCCTTGCGAACCGTAGGTCTGAACGTCATAGCCGTTGACAAAAAACTGCAATTCGTCCCGGTGAGGACCGACAAGTGTCAAACCACGCTCTAATTCCCGTTTTCGTACTTCAGCTAATTTCTGCTCTAAAAAAGACGCCATTTCTTTTGACGTCCACTCGGGCTGTAAACCGCTGATTGGTTGATAGCGGATTTGAAGTTGTTCCAGCCCTCGGGAAATTCCTTGATGGATAGGTTCAGCCCACTTTTGCAGAAGATCCATAAACTGATATCGTTTTCGAATGATTTTCACTGCAGCTTCTATAAATTGCTCTGTATAGACGTCAAACATCACGTCGTCTACTATTTTTTTTCCGTAATTTTGTTTCAATATATGATTTCGCTGCTTTAAAAGTTTTTGATACGTCAGTAAATCATGCAAATACAAAGGCGAAATTTGGCCAATTTCCATATCGATAAACCGCCGACGCACTTGCGGGCTCCCTTTAACCAAATTCAAATCTTCAGGAGCAAACATGACCACATTCAATTGGCCAATATAATCGCTGAGACGCCGTTGCTCCAAATGATTGACTTTTGCACTTTTCCCTTTTTTTGACAGCGTTATTTCAAGTGGCAGTTTCCCGTACTTACGGTAAACATCAGCCTTAATTTTACCATAGTCTGTTTCCCAACGTATCAATTCTTTGTCATTGGAGGCCCGATGAGATTTTGCCATAGATAAAACATATAAAGATTCCATAATGTTAGTTTTACCTTGAGCATTTTCACCAATAAAGACATTGATTTCGGGTGAAAATGCCAAATCAAGCGATTCGTAGTTTCTATAGTTTAATAACTCAAGACGGTCAATCCGCATTGAAGCTCATGCCTTCGGCAACAACAATAAGGAATTCACCGACCTCAGGAATGATTACTTTGTCTTCCGGGCGAAGCTTGCGGCCTCTACGATCTTCCAATTCACCATTAACAAAAACTTCATGTTCACTTAAAAACCATTTTGCCATACCGCCAGAGCTAATTGTGTCCGTCATTTTCAATAATTGACCAAGAGTAATAAATTCTGTTTCAATCCCAATTTCCTTCAAAATGCACTCATCCTTCAATTTGTAGTCTATCCCTTTATTTTACTCTATTTAAGCTAAAAAGTAAAAAGGATAGCCTATATGGCTATCCTGAGGGTGATGGTCGATTTTAATATGTTCGGACAGGAAGAATAAGTTGCAAGATAGAATCGTCCAACGCCGATTTTAAAATGAACGGACGCATCGCTCCTGTGAATTGAATAACGACGTCTTGCCCGTCAATCGCTTTTAGAGCATCCATCATAAATTTGGCGCTAAATGAAATTTTCAGTTCTTCACCTTCAATGCTTTGCGCTTGAAGCTGCTCTTCTACTTTTCCTACCTCTGGTGAATTTGAAGAAACTTCCACATCACTGCCTGAAGTAGCAGAAAAACGGACAACATTATTGCGTTCTTCGCGAGCGAGCAGCGATGCACGGTCAATTGCCTGCAAAAGTGAACGGCCGTTAACGGTTACTGTTGTTTTATGTTCAGAAGGAATCAATCGGGATGTGTCCGGATAGTTGCCTTCTAATAGACGGGAGAAAAATAGGATATGTTTTGATTTGAACAACACTTGCTGGTTCGTCATGACGATTTCCACAGCTTCAGAGTTGTCATCCAAAATTTTATTCAGCTCCGTTAAGCTCTTGCCAGGAATTACAACGCTGTATTCCCCTTCCGGCAATGTCTCAAGTTTTGTTTTGCGGCGAGCCAATCGGTGGCTATCTGTCGCTACGCAAACCAATTCCCCGTCTTTTACCTCCCAATGCACACCTGTCAGTACAGGACGAGTTTCAGAGCTTGAGACTGCAAAAACTGTTTCGCGAATAATCGTTTTTAACAGATCAGCTGGAATTGTAAACAAGCGATCGTCCTGAATATCCGGCAATTGTGGATAATCCATTGCATCTAAACCAATCAAATGGAATTCGGATTTACCAGAACGGATATGCGTTTGAAAATTCCCTGTAATTTCGATTTCAACTTCATTGGTCGGCAGTTTACGGATGATTTCTCCAAATACTTTTGCTTGAAGGACAATGCTTCCTCCTTCAATTACACGGATAATTTGTTTTCCATCCTCTTCAGCTGGAATAAATGTTTGAATCGTGATATCTGAGTCGCTTCCTGTTAAACGCATGCCTTCTGCTGATACGTCCATTTTGATCCCAGTCAAAATCGGAATCGTTGTTTTTGAACTGACAGCTTTCATTACATCATTCAAACCTTCGACTAATCGTTCGCGCATTATCTCAAATTTCATTATTGAACCTCGCTTATATATATATTTTATTTTAAGAACTTAAAAACAGTAATAGTAGTAGGGGCTGTGAATATGTGGATAACCCCTAAATTGACTAATAAAAGCAGCTTATCCACATGTAGATAAAGTGTGCATAAACTGCTTTGAAAAAATAGTGGTTATCCACAAGCCGTTACAGCTTGCTTAATGAATTTCGAATGTCTTTGACGTCTTGCTGGAGCTGATGGTTGTCTTTTAACATTTTTGAAATTTTTTCATGAGCATGGATTACGGTCGTATGATCACGTCCGCCGAATTCTTCGCCAATTTTAGGCAATGAAAAATCCGTCATTTCCCGCGATAAATACATGGCCACTTGGCGTGGATATGCGATATCCTTGGTCCGGCGTTTTGTTTTGAAGTCCTCCAATTTTACACGGAACTGCTCCCCAACAGCGTGCTGGATATCCAAAATCGTAATTACTTTTGGCTTCGAATTAGGCATGATGTCCTTTAGAGCTTCGGCAGCAAGTTCTGCGCTCATATCTCGATTGATTAGCGAAGAATAGGCAACCACACGAATCAACGCGCCTTCTAATTCACGAATGTTGGAATCGATGGAATTGGCAATGTACGTCATAACATCATTCGGGATATCCAAACCGTCCGCTTTCGCCTTTTTACGCAAAATGGCAATCCGCGTTTCCAAGTCCGGTGGTGTAATATCCGTAATTAAACCCCACTCAAAGCGGGATCTTAAACGATCTTCCAGTGTAGGAATCTCTTTTGGCGGCCGGTCGCTTGAAATAATAATCTGCTTGGATTCTTCATGCAGCGTATTAAACGTATGGAAAAATTCCTCTTGCGTTTGTTCTTTTCCAGCCAAAAATTGAATATCATCGATCAACAAAATGTCGACGCTGCGGTATTTATTGCGAAAGTCAACGGTTTGGTTATCACGGATCGAGTTAATAAATTCGTTAGTGAACTTTTCCGATGATAAATAAACCACTTTAGCATCCGGATTGTGTTCAAGGACATAATGTCCGATTGCATGCATTAAATGTGTCTTACCTAATCCTACCCCACCATAGATAAACAGCGGATTATATGCTTTTGCCGGAGCTTCGGCCACAGCAAGCGAAGCAGCGTGGGCAAAACGGTTGCCGGATCCGATAACAAACGTATCAAACGTATATTTCGGGTTCAGCATTCCTGGCAAAAACTCCTGATGCTCATCTTGTCCTGGCTTGATACGAGGGGCTGGAAGTTGAAAATCGTCCATATCTTGATCTTTGGGCACAACAAATTTTATCCGCAGATCGTCACCGGTCGAATCTGAAAGAATTCCAGTAATTAAATGCACGTAATGGTTTTCCAACCAATCACGTGCAAATGAATTAGGAGCTGAAATTGTAACTGTATCGCCTTTGTAAGATAAAAGTTTTGTTGACTTTAACCAGGTTTCAAAACTTGGTTTGGAGATTTTAGTTTCAACTTCTGCTAAGACACTCGACCATAGTTCGTCTAAGTGTTCCAATAGCTCTTCTCCTTTATATGTAAATATTTTTTAAGTATACCATACACAAAACCACAGCTTGTGGATAACATTTGTAAACAGTCTTGGGAATAACTGTCCACACCTTATGCACATATTGTGGATAAGTTATTTGGGGATAAAATTATGCACAAGTGAAAACAAGTCTATGTTATCAAAAATTCCGAGACATTACAAGCAGTTCTTAAACTTATCCACATTCCGGGAATTGCGCACACTGAGACTGTCCACAGGGGGTTTGTATGTGACAAACTTGTAGATAAGAGGTGTGGATAATTTTTTCTCGGCAAAAAAGCTCAACAAATCAAAAACAAAATTTCTGGAAGGATTGTGGATAACTAGGTGGTCAAGAAAAAGAGAAGGATCAGGAAGAGCTGTAATAAGATATTGACATTCACTGCTTGTCCCCTATATAATAGTCGAGACTGTCTTTTAGAAATAGTTAACTCATATATTAGGAGGTGTCATATATGACATTGCGCACATACCAACCAAATAAACGTAAGCACAGCAAAGTACACGGCTTCAGAGCACGTATGAGCACTAAAAACGGACGCAGAGTTCTAGCAGCACGCCGTCGTAAAGGAAGAAAAGTATTATCAGCTTAAGTCCACTGACCGCATCAGTGGTCTTTTTTTCTTTTCTGCTGCATTTCAGCGAAAATGAATCAAAAATAAGCAGGTGAAGAAATGAACAAAAGCCAACGGATTAAAAAGAATAAAGAATTTCAGACCGTCTTCAAAAAAGGAAAGTCTTTTGCCAACCGGCAGTTTATCGTATATGTCTTGAAAAGCGATCAGCCAGAGTTCCGGATCGGCTTGTCCGTCAGCAAAAAAGTAGGAAACGCAGTTACGCGAAATCGCATTAAACGGTACATACGGCAAATTTTTCTGGAACTTGGACAGGATTTGCTTCCGAATGCAGATTACGTTATTATCGCCCGGCAACAGGCGGCCAACTTGGATTTCCATGAAAGCAAGAAAAGTTTAGAGCACGTATTAAAAATTGCGCGTGCTTTGCCAAAGAAGTAGCAAGCATTAAAGAGAGAGTGTTAGTATAGAAGTAACTGAAAAGAAGTTTGGGGGAAGAAGGTTGAATAAGCGATTATTATTGCTCGTTTCATTAGCAGCAGTAGCATTGTTGCTGAGCGGCTGTACCGAATACAACCAGCCGATCAGTGAATCAAGTGAAGGATTCTGGAATGAATTTATCGTTTGGCCGCTTGTGGCTACGATTACGTACTTTAAAGAGCTTCTTGGCACATATGGTTTTGCAATTATCGCTGTAACGATCGTTATTCGTTTAGTATTGCTGCCATTAATGATCAAGCAGGCCCGCAGTTCAAAAAGCATGCAACAAGCTCAACCCGCTCTAAAGGCGTTAAAAGAAAAGTATCCATCCAAAGATGCAGTAACTCAGCAGAAATACCAACAGGAAATGATGGCCCTTTTTAAAGAAAAAGGCGTCAATCCGATGGCCGGATGTCTACCAGTATTGATTCAAATGCCGATTTTGATCGGTTTCTATCATGCAATCAGCCGGATGAACAATACGCCTTCAATTGACCTTGGTTCATTTCTTATTTTCCCGCTTGCTGAAGCAAGCATCATCTTGGCAATTATTGCCGGTATTATGCAATTTATCGTTTTGTATACAGGTCCGGCAATGGACAATCCGCAAATGAAAGTTATGATGTATTTCATGCCAATTATGATTATTGGTTTTGGTGTAGTTTTGCCAGCAGCACTCACGCTTTACTGGGTAGTAGGAAATATTGTTTCTCTCTTACAGAATTTGGCAATTTACCGTCCGTGGGAGAAGAAAGAAGTAGTAACAGCAGAACCAGTACAAAAACAACCTGTAAGAAAACAGCCTGTACAAGTAAAATCAGGGAAACCTGTTAAAACAAAAGCAGGAGGGGTTAAAAAGTGAAACAGATCACGCAAACGGGTACAACTGTTGAAAGCGCGATATCTGCAGCATTAGAAAAACTCCAAGTTACACGAGAAGAAGTAACCGTAAATGTGATTCAAACAGAAAAAAAAGGCTTTTTCGGATTTGGTTCAAAAGAAGCTGAAGTAGAAGTAACGGTAAATTTTCAAGAAGAGCCTCAAGCTGTTGAAAAACAGCCAGAAATGGCGGTAAGTTCTGCTGAAACACAAACTGTACAAGATTCAATAGAAGATGCGCCTGCCGATACTAGAGAAAAGGCCATTCAAGAGACAAAAGACTATATCCAGTCGATTGCCCAGGGCATGAAAATCAATGATTTGAAAGTTACTCATCAACAAAAAGGCAAAAACGTCAGCTTGTATTTGGAAAGCGAAAAAGTGGCCATGCTGATCGGCAAACGGGGGCAAACCTTAAATTCCCTTCAACAATTGGCTCAATTAATAGCGAACAAATACTCTAGTCAGTTTATAATAATTGAATTGGATGCCGAAAATTATCGGGAGCGCCGGCAAGAAACGTTGGAACAGCTGGCTGACCGAATGGCAGACAAAGCTATCCGGACTGGCGGCCGAGTGCAGTTTGAACCGATGCCCTCGTATGAACGGAAAGTGATTCATCAAGCTTTGTCTCGGCGGCTCGATATTGAAACGTATTCAGAAGGAAAAGATCCGAATCGTTACCTCGTTATCGAACCGTTAAAATAATGAAAAAAGCGACTTGCGCAAAGCGCAGGTCTTTTTTTTATGGGATTCAAAAAAAAGTCACAAGAAACGAATTTGTTTGTCTTTCGGTTTTTCCACATTTATGCTAATGTAATACGTTAGAAAGCCACGGGCATTTATCAGTTGTCCACATGTGGACAACTTTTATCAAGGAGGAAACATCATGGAATTCGATACAATTGCTGCGATATCCACACCAAGCGGTGAAGGTGCCATAGCAATCGTCCGTTTGAGCGGTCCACAGGCGATCGGGATTGCGGACAAAGTATTTCGTGCGCCAAGCGGGAAGAATTTAGCTTCTCAAGCAACGCACACGATTCATTATGGACATTTGCAGGATCCGTGGACGGAGGAAGTAGTAGAGGAAGTAATGGTGTCGTTTATGAAAGCTCCAAAGACTTTTACACGTGAAGACGTGATTGAAATAAATTGTCACGGAGGGATTGTGTCCGTAAACCGTGTGCTTTCACTTGTGCTGCGTGCCGGTGCAAGACTTGCAGAGCCAGGAGAATTTACGAAACGGGCATTTTTGAATGGCCGTATTGATTTGTCCCAAGCAGAAGCGGTCATGGATTTGATCCGTGCCAAAACTGACCGGGCGATGGATGTCGCACTTGGCCAAATGGAAGGCCGGTTATCAAAATTGATTGGTACGCTGCGCCAAGCTTTGTTAGAGTCGATTGCGCAGATGGAAGTAAACATTGATTACCCCGAATATGATGATGTGGAAGAAATGACGCGCCCCATTATGCTCGAAAAATCAATGTGGGTGCGTTCTGAAATCGAACGGCTGCTCCAGACGTCTTCTCAAGGAAAAATTTTAAGAGAAGGGCTTTCAACGGTTATCATTGGGCGGCCAAATGTCGGAAAATCTTCTCTATTAAATAGTTTAGTACAAGAAAATAAAGCTATTGTTACAGAAATAGCGGGAACGACCCGTGATATAATAGAAGAATACGTCAATGTCCGTGGTGTGCCGCTGCGTTTAGTGGATACTGCCGGAATCCGTGAAACAGAAGATATTGTTGAACGGATTGGGGTTGAACGTTCACGAAAAGTGTTAAAAGAAGCGGATTTAATCCTCTACGTACTAAATTATTCTGAAGCGCTGACAGCAGAAGACGAGCTGTTATTCCAGGCGGTTCAGGATATGAATTATATTGTGGTCATCAATAAAACCGATTTGCCAAAGCAGATCGATCTTGATCAAGTAAAAAAACTGGCCGGAAACAAACGGCTTGTTACCACTTCTTTGATCGAAGAAGAAGGCATTGACCAGCTTGAAGAGTCGATTGCCGAATTGTTTTTTGAAGGGGAAATCGAAGCAGGGGATATGACGTACGTTTCAAACGCACGTCACATCTCACTCCTGCACCAAGCGCACCAAACCATCTCTGATGCGATAGAAGCAGCGGAAATGGATGTGCCGGTCGATATGATTCAAATAGATGTTACTCGAACATGGGAAATACTTGGCGAAATCATCGGAGATACCGCTGATGATGGTTTATTGAACCAATTATTTTCTCAGTTCTGCCTAGGGAAATAAAACTCGAAGGGAATGAACGAACATGCCACAATACGAAGCAGGCACGTTCGATGTCATCGTTATAGGCGCTGGACATGCTGGAGTAGAAGCTGCTCTAGCCTCAGCGCGAATGGGCGCAAAAACACTCGTTTTAACGATGAATCTGGATATGATTGCATTTATGCCTTGCAACCCGTCAGTGGGCGGACCAGCAAAAGGCATTGTAGTACGCGAAATTGACGCACTTGGCGGAGCCATGGGACGCGTTATCGATAAAACACATATTCAAATGAGAATGTTGAATACAGCAAAAGGGCCAGCAGTACGCGCACTTCGCGCTCAAGCTGATAAAGTGCTTTACCAGCAGGAAATGAAACGCCTGATGGAAGAACAGCCGAACTTAACACTTCATCAAGGGATCGCTGAAAAATTAGTCGTTGAAGAAGGTAAAGTTACCGGATTGCTTACTCAAGTCGGCGGAATTTACCGTGCGAAATCTGTTGTTATTACGACAGGAACGTTTCTTCGCGGCGAAATCATTATTGGCGACCTTCGCTATTCAAGCGGACCGAATAACCAGCAGCCATCCATTAAACTGGCTGAAAACTTAGAAGAGCTTGGTTTTGAAACAGTGCGTTTCAAAACTGGAACGCCACCGCGCGTCAATAGCAATTCAATTGATTACAGCAAAACCGAAATCCAGCCAGGTGATGATGAGCCACGTGCATTCAGCTTTGAAACAACAGAATTCATCATGGACCAGTTGCCATGCTGGCTGACGTACACGAACGAAAAAACGCATCAAATTATCGATGATAACTTGCACTTGTCGCCGATGTATTCAGGCATGATCAAAGGAACAGGACCACGCTACTGCCCTTCAATCGAAGATAAAGTAGTGCGCTTCAATGACAAGCCGCGCCACCAGATTTTCCTGGAGCCAGAAGGCCGTAATACGCGTGAGGTTTACGTACAAGGCCTTTCAACCAGCCTTCCGGAACACGTACAGCGCCAATTGCTGGAATCGATTCCAGGGCTTGAGAAGGCAGAAATGATGCGTGCAGGCTATGCAATTGAATATGATGCAATTGTTCCTACGCAATTATGGCCGACACTTGAGTCAAAACAAGTTGAAAATCTTTACACAGCGGGCCAAATTAACGGAACTTCCGGTTACGAGGAAGCTGCAGGGCAAGGCTTGATGGCGGGAATCAATGCAGCAGCAAAAGTACTGGGCAAAGAAGAAGTAATTCTGAGCCGTTCGGATGCTTATATAGGTGTACTGATCGATGATTTGGTAACGAAAGGGACAAATGAGCCTTACCGCTTGTTGACGTCCCGCGCCGAATACCGCTTGTTGCTGCGCCATGATAATGCAGACATGCGTTTAACAGAAGTCGGTTATAACATTGGCATGATCAATGAAGACCGCTATGCACGATTTATTGCTAAAAAAGAGCGCATTGAAAGTGAAATCAAACGCTTAAGAGGCGTTATGATCAAACCGAATGAAACTGTTCAGCAATTGATCAAAGATGCTGGAGGCAGCGAATTGAAAGATGGCATTCGAGGAGCGGATCTGTTGAAACGTCCGGAAATGACTTATGATATGATTGCGCAACTAACGGCATCGGAAGTAGAACTTGAAGATGAAGTAAAAGAGCAAGTGGAAATTCAAATCAAATACGAGGGATATATTGAAAAATCCCTTCAGCAAGTTGAAAAACTCAAGAAGATGGAAAACAAAAAGATTCCTGAAAACATTGATTACCATGCAATTTCAGGGTTAGCGACAGAAGCGAAGGTAAAACTAGCAGAAGTTCGGCCGCTCTCCATCGCACAGGCTTCCCGGATCTCCGGCGTAAATCCTGCTGACATTTCCATCTTGTTGGTGTATATTGAACAAGGAAGAATCGCAAAGGTTATCTAAATAAGCAGCAAAACTTAATAAATGGGCTGGCATACACCAGCCCATTTTTACATAGAAAAGCAATTTCAAAATGTTCATGGTTTTAAAGAAGAAACTATAATGAAGAGGGAGGAAGAAGCGGTTGAACGAACAACAATTCAAAGACGCCCTCAGCGAAAAAGGAATTCAGTTAACGGAAAAGCAACTTGCTCAATTCCGTACTTACTATAAAGAATTGGTCGAATGGAACGAGAAAATGAACCTTACTGCTATAACGGATCAGCCATCTGTTTACTTAAAGCATTTTTATGATTCAATTACAGCAGCATTTTATTTAGACTTTACCAAACCGATGAAAGTATGCGACGTAGGGGCCGGGGCAGGGTTTCCAAGCATTCCATTGAAAATTTGTTTTCCAGAAATTGAAGTGACGATTGTAGATTCTTTAAACAAGCGTATACAATTTTTAACACATTTAAGCGGGAAATTGGAATTGTCCGGTGTTCATTTCGTCCATGCAAGAGCAGAAGATTTTGGGCAATCCGAGCATCGCGAAAATTATGACTTAGTGACAGCCCGTGCTGTAGCAAGGCTCTCTGTCCTTGCAGAACTTTGCGTGCCATTGGTGAAAAAGGGTGGCCTGTTTGCAGCCATGAAAGCAGCATCAGCTTCCGATGAACTTCAGGATGCAGAGAAAGCGTTACAGAAACTTGGCGTTAAAAAAGAAAGCATTCATTCTTTTACATTGCCGGTCGAAGAAAGCGAGCGTTACATCCAAGTTTTTAAGAAGTTTAAAGAAACACCAAAAAAATACCCGCGAAAGCCTGGAGTTCCAAATAAAACGCCAATAATTTGATGTTTTGTTAATTTGCTATCTTTTAATTCCTGCATGAATGTTTCACGTGGAACATTACATGAGCATATAAAATAAGTGAAAAGATTAGTTGTAAAGCTTTTAAAAGGGTGGTGCTTAAGTTGAAAAGTCCTTTTTCCCGTTTCTTTGGGGGCAGTGATAAAGAAGATGAAACAGAAAGTACAACTGAAATTGTGAAAGAACATACGGAAGAAGTTGTTAAACTGCCGATAGAAAAAATAACTGCAAACCAGTTTCAACCGCGAACTGTTTTCGATGAAGAGAAAATCGAAGAATTGGCTCGGACGATTCATATGCATGGGGTTATTCAACCGATTGTTGTCCGTTCATCGAACAAAGAAGGCTCTTATGAGATTATTGCAGGTGAACGCCGGTTTCGTGCAATGCGTTCTCTTGGTTGGGAGGAAGTCCCTGCTATTGTACGGGAATTAAGTGATAAAGAAACGGCTTCTATTGCCCTGATTGAAAACCTCCAGCGCGAAGAACTGACAGCTATTGAAGAAGCAACGGCTTATCAAAACTTGCTGGTAATTCATGAAATTACGCAAGAAGCGCTTGCACAGCGATTAGGAAAAGGTCAGTCGACTGTAGCCAATAAACTACGCTTGCTTAAATTACCGGAAGAAATTCAGAATGCCTTGTTGAACCGGACCATTACTGAACGGCATGCACGGGCGCTCCTGCAAATAAAAAACAATGAACTTCAAATGAAAGTATTTGCTGAAACGGTTGAACAAAATTTAAATGTTAAGCAGCTCGAAGAAAAAGTAGAAAAAGCACTTTCAACTGAAGAACCGAAAAAAACAAAACCAAAACGCAAAGCAGTTAGCCGTGATTTGAGAATAGCCATGAATACGATCAAAGAATCGCTCCATATGGTTGCGAGAAGTGGAATCGATGTGACAACTGAGGAAGAAGAACACGATGAATACTACCAAATCACTGTGAAAATACCAAAGAAAAAATAAGAAAAAGCTCTTTCCGTCACAGGAAAGAGCTTTTTTAATAGGAATGTAACTATAATAGAAGAAAAATTTTGATACAATAGACAATGGACACCATTAGAAATAGCAAAAATCCTGCTTCCGCAGTAAAATGATAGAAGTAAAAAAGAAAGTTGGTGCAAGTGTGGGTAGAACAATTGCGATCGCCAATCAAAAAGGCGGCGTAGGAAAAACAACATCTTCAGTGAACTTGAGTGCCTGCCTTGCTTATTTGGGCCAGAAAGTTCTCTTAATAGATATCGATCCCCAAGGGAATGCAACCAGTGGGGTAGGGGTTAATAAAGGCGACGTTAATCAATGCATTTATGAAGTATTGATTGATGATGTAGATATAAAAGATACTATTATGGAAACAAAAGTGGAAAATTTGCATGTCGTACCTGCTACAATTTCCTTGGCAGGAGCAGAAATTGAGCTAGTTTCCACAATTTCCCGGGAAGTACGCTTGAAAAATGCTCTATCAGAAGTAAAAGGCATGTACGATTATGTCATTATAGATTGTCCACCGTCTTTGGGTTTATTAACCATTAACTCGCTGACCGCAGCAGACGCCATCATTATTCCGGTTCAATGTGAATATTATGCGTTGGAAGGATTAAGCCAACTACTAAGCACCGTTCGATTGGTTCAAAAACACTTGAATCATGATTTGATGATAGACGGCGTACTATTGACAATGCTTGACGCACGAACAAATCTCGGCCTTCAAGTAATTGAAGAAGTAAAAAAATATTTTCAGGATAAAGTCTACCGGACAATTATTCCGCGGAATGTGCGGCTAAGTGAAGCACCAAGCCATGGGGAACCTATTATAATTTATGATCCAAAATCCAGAGGCGCAGAAGTTTACTTAGAATTGGCAAGGGAAGTGATTCGGAATGGCTAAAGGATTAGGAAAAGGCATCAACGCGTTGTTCCCTGGCGAATCATTGACTCAACAAACAGAAGCAGTTACGAAAATCGGCATTGGGCAATTGCGGGTAAACCCTTTCCAGCCCCGTAAGATATTTGACAATGCTGCTTTGCAGGAACTATCGGAATCGATTAAAGAGCACGGAATATTGCAGCCGATTGTTGTCCGCAAAAAAGGAAAACATTTTGAACTGGTAGTAGGGGAAAGACGGTTCCGTGCAGCCAAGCTGGCAAAATTGAAAGAAGTTCCTGCTATCATCAAAGATTTGAATGACCAGCAAATGATGGAACTTGCTATATTGGAAAATCTGCAACGAGAAGATTTGACTCCGATCGAAGAAGCGGAAGCTTATCAAAAGCTAATGGAAGCTTTGAATTTGACGCAAGAGCAGTTAGCATTCCGATTAGGAAAAAGCCGGCCGCATATAGCAAACCATGTTCGGCTACTGGCATTGCCTGAAAATGTTCGACAGTTGATTTCAGATAAAAAGTTATCAATGGGCCATGGCCGTACATTACTAGGATTACGCCATAAAAAACTTATTTCTGAAACGGCCGAAAAAGTCGTTAAAGACAATTTGAATGTCCGCCAATTGGAAACTCTTGTTCAACGATTAAATGAAGATGTTCCACGTGAAACAATTGAAAAGAAAAAAGACTTGTTTATAGAAGAAAAACAGTCAGAGTTAAGAGACCGTTTTGGAACAAATGTCCAAATTAAAAAGTCTAAAAATAAAGGGAAAATCGAAATTGAATTTTTCTCAGAAGAAGACTTAGAACGGATTCTTGAGTTGCTAAATTGACAACTGCCTATTTCCGCACTCCCGGGAAATAGGCTCTGTTTTTGAGAGAAAAGTGTAGACGCCTGCTTAATCCTACAAAATCTTGAATGATTTCGTAGAGCTAGGATTTAGAATCTGGACAGAAATCTCGAATAAAAGATAAAGAAAAGAGAAGTGTCTGAGGAAGGGGATAAATAATGATTCTCTTAGGGACTTTGATCAATGCAGTGCTTATTGTCGTAGGGACATTAATAGGAAGAGCCTTACGCAACATCCCTGAGAAGATACGGGAAACGGTCATGTACGCTATCGGATTAGCGGTAGCAGTTCTAGGATTACAAATGGGATTTGAAAGCGGGAATTTTGTAACAGTCATTATCAGTCTGGTTGTAGGGGCAGTTATTGGTGAGTTGGTCGATTTGGATAAGAAATTGAATGATTTTGGCCATTGGGTTGAACGTAAGCTCGCAGTAAAAGAAAGCAAAGGCAGCATTGCCCAAGGATTTATTACGGCAACGTTGATGTTTGTCATAGGGGCGATGGGAATTATTGGAGCGCTAGAAAGCGGCTTGAGCAATGAACATGGCGTTTTGATTTCCAAAGGCATCATCGATGGATTTATCTCCATTATCCTTGCTTCAACATTAGGCATTGGAGTATTGTTAGCGGCAGTTCCTGTTTTTGTTTATGAGGGGCTCATTGCGTTATTTGCAACCCAAATCAGCTTGATGATTCCAAATGCCGCATTGGACTTGTTCATAAAGGAAATGACCGCTACAGGCGGTGTCATGATTGTAGCTATCGGTTTAAATATGATGGGGATTACGAAAATACGGGTAGCGAATTTGCTGCCCAGTGTGTTAGTTGTAGGTTGCGTTGTCACGGTGATGTATCAATTCAACTTAATGTAAGGTGAGTTTGGGAAGGTGAAATAATGAGTACGAAGCAAGAAGATTTACAAACAGTAACAGCAGATATTGGGAAAATGACACAACAAACAAAAGAGATGCTACTCGATCAAAGCATGTGGTTTAGTGTCGGCTTAGTTGCAGTAAAAGTGGTGCTGATTACAATAGCAGCTGGAATTATTGTAAAGCTCTTAAAAGCGATTATCCGCAAAAGTTTTTCGGTCCGTATTAAAGGGCCATTAAAATATAACGAACGGCGACAGCAGACCTTATCAAAACTTTTGGAAAATGTTGTTGCTTACGTTATATACTTTATGGCCATAGTTGCAATTCTTTCAGCCTTTGAAATTAACGTAACCGGGTTGATTGCGGGAGCCGGGGTCCTAGGTTTAGCAATCGGTTTTGGTGCGCAGAACCTGGTGCGTGATATCATTACCGGATTCTTCATAATTTTTGAGGACCAGTTTTCGGTAGGAGATTTTGTCCGCATCGGCGCAGCGGAAGGTACAGTTGAAGAAATCGGTCTGCGCACCACAAAAGTAAAAGCCTATACGGGCGAACTGTTTATTTTTCCAAATGGAAATATAACCGATGTTGTCAATTTTTCGATCAATAACTCAATTGCGGTTGTTGATGTAAATGTTGCTTATAACGCAGATATTAATAAAGTAGAGGCGCTTATCCAGGAATTTCTGGGAACGCTGCAAGATAAGTATGAACAAATCATCAAGCCACCTGAATTTTTAGGCGTTCAAAGCTTGACGCCTACTGAAATGGTAGTCCGGGTAGTTGCAGAAACGTTGCCGATGCAGCATTTTGCAGTGGCACGCGGAATGAGGCGCGATCTAAAAGAGTTTTTGGATGAAAACGATGTAGAGGTACCACTTCCACATATGGTTATGATGCAGCGCCCAACAGAAAAAGCTAAATAATAAGAGTTGCTAGGCAGCGCGAAAAAGGAGACGGGCATATGGAAATGAAAGAGTTTGGCTTGAATGATATCGTAGAAATGAAAAAAGGCCATCCATGTGGCGCCAATGCCTGGAAAATCATCCGCATGGGAGCGGATATCCGGATTAAATGCGAAGGGTGCCAACATAGTGTAATGATTCCACGAATCGACTTTAATAAGAAAATGAAAAAAGTATTGGTGAAAGCCGAAACGGAATGAACAATGGACAATTGGCCATTTCCTTCCTATAATAGAGTGGTTGCGAAAAAAATTGTGTGATTGAGAAGAGAGGTCGTGAATCCTATGGCATTAACGGCAGGGATTGTAGGTTTACCAAACGTGGGGAAATCCACATTATTTAACGCCATTACTAAAGCGGGCGCTGAAGCAGCGAACTATCCGTTTTGTACAATAGATCCAAACGTCGGGATTGTAGAAGTTCCCGATGAGCGGTTAGACAAACTAACAGAATTGGTCGTTCCAAAAAAGACCATTCCTACAGCATTTGAATTTACTGATATTGCCGGGATTGTAAAAGGTGCCAGCAAAGGAGAGGGCTTAGGAAATAAATTCCTTTCCCATATCCGTGAAGTAGATGCAATTTGCCAAGTTGTCCGCTGTTTTGCGGATGAAAACGTTACACATGTATCCGGTAAAGTAGATCCGATTTCTGATATCGAAGTTATCAATTTGGAATTGATTTTAGCCGATATGGAAAGCATTGAAAAGCGCATTGCCCGTGCAGCCAAATTAGTTAAGCAAAAAGATAAAGATGCCGTTGCAGAAGAGCCGGTGTTAATGAAATTGCGCGAAGCATTTGAGGCAGGGCAGATGGCACGTTCAATCGACTTTACAGAAGACGAATTGCGCATCGCGAAGAACTTAAATCTTTTGACACTTAAACCGATGCTGTACGTGGCTAACGTGGCAGAAGACGAAATTGCTGACGCTGATGCTAATGAGTACGTTCAAACAGTACGTAAATATGCGGCTGAACAAAATTCAGAAGTTATCGTTGTTTGTGCTAAAATCGAAGAAGAAATGGCTGATTTGGAAGACGAGGAAAAAGAAATGTTCCTTGAAGAATTGGGCATCAAAGAATCTGGCTTGGACCAATTGATCAAAGCTTCTTATAGCTTGCTTGGCCTTGCTACTTACTTTACAGCAGGTGTGCAGGAAGTTCGGGCATGGACGTTCAAAAAAGGCATGAAAGCTCCGCAATGTGCTGGAATTATTCACTCCGATTTTGAACGTGGCTTTATCCGTGCTGAAACTGTGGCATACGAAGATCTTATAGAAACAGGATCGATGGCTGCTGCCAAAGAAGTTGGGAAAGTCCGTCAAGAAGGCAAAGAGTACATCGTTAAAGACGGCGATGTTATGTTATTCAGATTTAACGTTTAAAAGTAAGGGTATATGTTTTATCAAAAAGGAATGAAAGTAGCCTCTTTAGCTTTAGAACTATACTACAAAAGCTTTGAAATCGAGGCAAAATGTTTCTAAAAATGATAAAAATCGAGTAAAATAGTAAGAAAGCATAACCGGGTGCTCCACTGCATCCGGTTTTTTTATAGGAGGATTGAACATGAAGTTGTTTGTGTATGGCTCGTTGAAAAGAGGCGGGAAGTACCATTGTTATTTAGATGAAGCTACACTGATTGCAGAGCATGCTGTTGCAAAAGGTGTTTTATATGATTCAGGACTCGGCTATCCAGCAATTGTCCTGTCTGGTTCAGATGATATAATAGGGGAAATTTATGATATTCCGGATGAATTGTGGCCAGCTCTTGATGACCTGGAAGGATATACAGGAGGAGCAGAAACAGATCTTTTCGATAAATCAGTAACTGCAGTTGAAGTTGCAGGAGAAGAAGTTGAAGCGGTCATTTATGTGGCAAAAGATAAATCATTGTTGAACTCAATTATTTCAGATGGTGTCTGGGACGAATCGCAAACTTTATTCGTTTAAGCAAAAAAAGCGCTGATTACAAATCAGTGCTTTTTTCTATCGGGTATTTTTCGTAAATGTTCAAACGCGGAAAAACGGGGTCATCGAGCACCCAGGCGTCTTTGCGCTCTTTCAACAGTTCGCGGTACATCCAAAAGTCGCCGAGAGCGCCTGCGGCAAGCATGGCGCCGAGCAGGACCAATACTTGGTTCTCTAGCCAAAATCCCGCAAGCGTCGGCAGAATGGCAGTAGTCCAAAAAGGGAGAAGCAGCACTTTGCGCATGGCTTTGTTTTGGACCGGAGTGCTCGACGTAGCAAATGCGATGCCTAATTTTAGATCGACGCCATAGTTTAATGAAGAAATGGGGACTTTTCCAAACAGGACAAAACCAATTAAATGAAACAGTTCATGAAGAACAATCAAGACCAAATAGCCGATAATGAAAAAAGCGATGCCAGAAAAGGAGAAGCGAAAAGTTAACGGTTCGACAAACAAATGGTAAGCAGCAGCAAACAAAATTAGAAGCAACACATTGATCCAGAGAAATTTCGGCGCAATTTCTTCCATCTTTAATTCGATAATGCGATCGGGTGTCATAGATTCACTTCTTTCCTTATTTATAGAAAGTATAACGGAATAAGTTGCTGAAATGATAGTTGCGAGGGTTCTGTGTTTGTGCTACAATACATTGATGTGAGTAATATTATGAATTGCTTGCTCCTTGCCCGCTGGAATCAGCAGGGCCCAAGTCCATGAGGAGGTGACAACACGATGAGAGAGTATGAATTAATGTACATTATTCAGCCTGCAATCGAAGAGGAAGCGAAAAAAGCTCTAGTTGAGCGTTTTAACGATATCCTTACTTCTAACGGTGCTGAAATCATCGAGTCGAAAGAGTGGGGTAAACGTCGTTTAGCTTATGAAATCAACGATTTACGTGAAGGTTTCTACCAAATCGTAAAAGTTAACGCTGGTTCTGAAGCTATCAACGAATACACACGTCTTGCGAACATTAACGAAGACATTATTCGTCATATCGCTGTACGCAAAGACGCGTAAGCATATGAACCTGAACATAATTTTGACTTAAAGGGGGTTGAATTCTGATGATTAACCGAGTTGTTTTAGTCGGAAGACTGACAAAAGATCCTGATCTTCGTTACACTCCAAGCGGAGCGGCGGTTGCTCGTTTTACACTTGCTGTAAACCGGACATTCTCCAATGCGTCGGGTGAAAAAGAAACGGATTTCATCAATTGTACCGTTTGGCGCAAACAAGCTGAAAACACAGCGAACTTCTTGAAAAAAGGAAGCTTAGCTGGCGTAGAAGGCCGCATTCAAACTGGAAGCTACGAGGGACAAGATGGAAAACGTGTGTATACGACTGAAGTAGTGGCAGATAGCGTTCAATTCCTTGAACCAAGAAATTCTGGTGCTGGTGCAGATCGTTCACAAGGGCAGCCGTCCTATCAGCAGAACCAATCGCCAAGTCCGAGTCAACAAAACTATACGCGTGTAGATGAAGATCCATTCTCAAGCGGCAGCGGTCCGATCGAAGTATCGGATGACGATTTGCCGTTCTAAAAAGGACGACACTAACGCTTACTACCCATTCTATTATAAAGGAGGTAATTCGATATGGCACCACGTCGCGGAGGAAAGAAACGCAAAAAGGTTTGTTATTTCACTTCTAACAACATCACATACATCGACTACAAAGATACTGACTTGTTGAAGAAATTCATTTCTGAACGAGGAAAAATCTTGCCACGTCGTGTTACAGGCACTAGCGCTAAATGGCAACGTAAGTTGACAATCGCTATCAAACGCTCTCGTATCATGGCACTTCTACCGTTTGTTGCGGAAGAAAGATAAGATCAAACACAAGAAGGCCGGGAAACCGGTCTTCTTTTTTATTCGCATTTTTCAGGGAAAGGGCGCTTGCTGCTCATCGGCTTTTTTGTTCACGTTCCTTAATCATGTTACAATTACAAGGATGAAATAAACCCGAAAGAAGGGGAAAAACAGCCGGATGCAAAATCAACAAACAAGACAACTTACTAATGGCGCAATGATGGCAGCATTCTTTGCTGTATTGCTTGCAGCCTCAGTATACGTACCTCTTTTAAATGTTATCACTACCCTATTCTTAGGCTTGCCGATTGCGTGGTACAGCGCAAAATATCCATGGAAACCCAGCTTGCTTTTAGCAGTTGTCAGCTTGGCCCTGTCTTTTATCGTCGGTGGCCTCCTATCGCTGCCGCTGGCACTTGTTTACGTGCCGCTTGGTCTTTCTATCGGGCTTTCCATCCATTACGGAAAAAGCAAACTGTTCATGTTCCTATGTTCAGGCCTTGTTCTGCTTTTTACCACTATTTTGCAATACGTAGCATCGATTTTTCTGTTCGGCATTAACGTGCTGGAAGAATCAATTACTATGATACAGGAATCGTATGCACAAGCCGGAGCAATGCTGGAGCGCTTCGGGGCTTCTGCAGACCAGACGGAACAATACAACGAAGCAGTCAAAGAAATGGTAGTTTTAGTGGAAACGCTATTGCCGACTTTACTTGTTGCTTCCGTCTTTCTGATGGTTTGGTTTACGCTATTGTTTTACTTACCTATATTAAAACGGATTGGTACGGATGTGCCGAAATTTCCGCCTTTTTGGGATATGAAGCTACCGAAAAGTATATTATGGTATTATTTAATCGTGTTGCTGGCCTCCATACTGTCTGATTTTCAGCCTGGAACAATGGCATATATGATGTTTATGAACGCTTACGTGCTGCTTCACATGCTGCTATTTTTGCAAGGGATATCGTTTTATCACTTTTATGTTAAGCAGGAAGGCTGGCCAAAGTGGGTGACGGTTATCGTTACCATTCTGGCTTTTCCGCTGCAATCGTTTACGAGTATAGTCGGAATCGTGGACCTCGGATTTGATATCCGGGGATGGATTAAGCGGGCACACGAGTTCAAAGGAAAATGAGGAGCTGAAGAATAATGTCGGCTTTTTTTAGAAAGAGGAAACTTCGATATCCGCTTATTGCGCTATTGCTGCTTGGCTTAGCTGCGGCGATTCTGATTTCACGTTGGTCGGAATGGATAGCAGGAATTTTTGTCTTGTTGTTCGGTATTGCCCTTGCCACTGCATGGGTAATGGAGAAGAAAACCTATGAAGCGACTGAAAAACATATTGAAACGCTGTCTTACCGCATGAAGAAAGTTGGGGAAGAAGCGCTGCTTGAAATGCCGATCGGAATTTTACTGGTAAATGAAAATTTTGATATTGAATGGGCCAACCCATATATGACTTCTACATTGGAATACGATACATTGATCGGCGAGTCCTTATACTCTTTGTCGGAAGATTTTCTGCCTTTGACGACGTCTAATGAAGCAACAGAGATGACTATTACACTGGGTGGCCGTAAGTACCGGGTGTATTATAAAGTGAATGATCGTCTGTTTTATTTGTTTGATATTACGGAGCAAGTAGAAATTGAGACATTGTATTACGCGGACCGGACGGTAATTGGGATTTTGTTCATCGATAATTATGATGAACTGTCGCAAGGAATGGATGATCAAACCCGCAGCAATTTAAATAGCCTGGTCACGTCCTTGATCAACAGCTGGGGAGCGAAACACGGAATCTTCGTCAAACGTGTCCAGTCAGACCGGTTTATGGCGATTTTCAACGAATCCATTTTAAAAGAGCTGGAAAAATCGAAGTTTGCCATTTTGGATGATATCCGCGAAGTCACCTCAAAGGACAACTTGGCATTGACGCTGAGTATCGGTGTAGGGGCTGGATCTGCGTCGCTTGTTGAACTTGGCAGCATGGCACAGTCCGGTTTGGATCTTGTGCTTGGCCGAGGCGGCGATCAAGTGGCGATTAAGAACCCGAGCGGCAAAGTGAAATTTTACGGCGGCAAAACAAACCCGGTCGAAAAACGTACAAGAGTAAGAGCACGTGTTATTTCCCATGCATTGCGCGATTTGATCCAGGAAAGTGACCAAGTTTTTATCATGGGCCATAAAATGCCGGATATGGACGCTATAGGAGCTGCTGTCGGGGTAGCGAAAATGGCCGCAATGAACAAGGTCAAAGGCAGCATTGTATTGGATTTCGATGAATACGACCGCAGCGTTATGCGATTGATGAACGAAATCGAAGAAGATGCGGACTTATTCAACCAATTCATCACTCCTGAAGAAGCGCTGGCATCTATGACGGACAATTCACTGCTCGTTATCGTGGATACCCACAAGCCTTCCATGGTTATCGACGAACGGCTGCTTCAGCGGATGGAACGTGTAGTTATCATCGACCATCATCGAAGAGGCGAGGAATTTATCACCAATACAATGCTCGTTTACATGGAGCCGTATGCTTCATCTACGGCTGAACTTGTGACTGAGCTGATTGAATACCAGCCGAAGCATGAGAAGCTATCGATGCTTGAAGCGACTGCGATGCTTGCCGGGATTATCGTTGATACAAAAAGCTTTACACTTCGCACGGGGGCCCGTACATTTGAAGCAGCTTCTTATTTACGGGCAAACGGCGCCGATACGGTTCTTGTCCAGCGGCTCCTGAAAGAAGACTTGGATACGTACTTAGAACGCGCAAAAATCGTCCAGACAGTCGAATTCGTAGCCGATGGCATCGCAATCGCCAAAGGCGAATCTGGAAAAACCTACAGCCCTGTGCTGATTGCACAGACGGCCGATATTTTATTGACGATGAAAGATGTCAACGCTTCTTTCGTCATTGCAGAACGCGGAGAAAGCGGCGTCGGCATCAGCGCCCGTTCACTTGGAGAAGTGAATGTGCAGCTCATCATGGAACAGCTTGGCGGCGGCGGCCATTTGACAAACGCCGCGACTCAACTACCGGATGCAACGGTCCAAGAAGCGGTTGAATTGCTGAAACATGCGATTGAGGAACATTATGAAGGAGGACAAACCGAATGAAAGTTATATTTTTAAAAGATGTAAAAGGCAGAGGCAAAAAAGGTGAAATCAAGAATGTGGCAGATGGTTATGCGCATAACTTCTTATTGAAAAACAACTATGCCATTGAAGCCAACCAAGCGGCTATCAGCCAGTTGGACGGACAGAAGAAAAAAGAACAGAAGCTGTCTGAACAGGAACTGCAGGAAGCAAAAGGGCTGAAAGACAAGCTTGAAGCTTTGACAGTTGAATTGAAAGCAAAATCAGGCGAAGGCGGCCGATTGTTTGGTTCAATCACAACAAAACAAGTGGCAACCGAATTAGAGAAAAAGCATGGCATTAAAATCGACAAACGCAAAATGGAGTTGGATGATGCTATCCGCTCGCTGGGTTATACGAATATCCCGGTAAAAATCCATCAAGAAGTAACAGCTACGCTCAAAGTCCACGTAACTGAAGAAGCGTAAGGAGATGCACCGATGAACGAAACGATAGATCGAGTTCCTCCGCATAACCAAGAAGCCGAACAATCGGTTATTGGCGCCATTTTTCTAGAGCCGCAATCGCTGATTACTGTAGCGGAAATTGTTATGCCGGAAGATTTTTACCGCATTTCGCACCAAAAAATCTTCCAGACGATGCTGACGCTGTCAGATCAAGGCAAAGCAATTGACGTAGTAACAGTGACAGAAGAGCTGTCTGTTAAAAAAGAATTAGAAGATGTCGGCGGATTGTCTTATTTGACGGAAATCGCCAATGCAGTGCCAACGGCGGCAAACGTTGCGCATTACGCCCATATCGTAGAAGAAAAGGCGCTTTTGCGCCGGCTCATCCGAGTGGCGACATCAATTGTGGAAGATGGTTTTACGCGTGAAGACGAAGTAGGCGCATTGCTGGCTGAAGCAGAGAAAAAGATGATGGAAGTGTCAAACCGGAAAAACGCCGGTGACTTTATCCATATTAAAGATGTATTGGTTAAGACATACGACAACATCGAGTTGCTGCATACGCGTAAAGGAGACGTTACAGGGATTCCTACAGGCTTCCGGGATCTTGATAAGATGACAGCCGGGTTCCAGCGAAACGACCTGATTATCGTGGCTGCACGTCCTTCTGTCGGTAAAACGGCTTTTGCCTTGAACGTCGCGCAAAACGTGGCGACAAGAGCGGATGAAAATGTTGCGATTTTCAGTTTGGAGATGGGCGCCGAGCAGCTAGTCATGCGGATGCTTTGTGCGGAAGGAAACATCGATGCGCAAATCATGCGGACCGGTGCGCTTCAAAACGAAGATTGGCGAAAATTGACGATGGCAATGGGGAGCCTCTCCAATGCAGGGATTTTTATTGACGATACACCGGGCATCCGGGTCAATGATATCCGGGCAAAATGCCGTCGATTGAAACAGGAGCACGGCTTAGGCATGATCATGATTGATTATTTGCAGTTGATTCAAGGGCCGGGGCGTGCAGGGGAAAACCGCCAACAAGAAGTATCCGACATTTCCCGATCTTTGAAAGGGCTGGCACGTGAACTGGAAGTTCCGGTCATCGCTTTGTCTCAGCTATCCCGTGGAGTGGAGCAGCGGCAAGACAAACGGCCGATGATGTCGGATTTGCGGGAATCCGGAAGTATCGAGCAGGATGCCGATATCGTTTCCTTTTTATACCGTGAAGATTATTATGACAAAGAAACCGAAGACCAGAACGTGATTGAGATCATTATCGCGAAACAGCGTAACGGTCCGACCGGTACGGTGAAACTGGCTTTTGTAAAAGAATATAACAAATTCGTCACCATCGACTGGAGTCAGCACGAAGGAGCAGACGGATACTAAACACGAACGTTTAATGTGAAAACACATTATTGCGTTCGTGTTTTCTTTTGATTTTGATTGACTGAAGCGCTTTTCATTGATACAATTAACACGGTTTGAGATAGGGCATATGCCTAACGGAGGTGCGGACGATGACATCAATCGTAGTAGTAGGAACGCAATGGGGAGACGAAGGAAAAGGGAAAATCACCGATTTTCTATCTGAACACGCAGAAGTGATTGCGCGTTACCAAGGCGGGAACAATGCCGGACATACCATTATTTTTGGCGGCGAAACGTACAAATTGCATTTGATTCCTTCAGGGATTTTCTATAAAGACAAAATATCCGTGATCGGCAACGGCATGGTTGTTGATCCAAAAGCGCTTGTAAATGAACTGAAAGGTTTGCATGCACGCGGCATTACGACAGAGAACTTGCGCATATCCAACCGCGCGCACGTTATTCTGCCTTACCACATCAAGCAGGATGAAGTAGAAGAAGCACGCCGCGGCGCCAATAAGATCGGAACAACCGGAAAAGGCATCGGGCCAGCTTATATGGACAAAGCAGCGCGTGTCGGCATCCGCATGGCGGATCTTTTGGACCATGAAGTGTTCGAAGAAAAGCTTCGCATGAATTTGAATGAGAAAAACCGCATGTTCGAGAAGTTTTACGAAACAGAAGGATTCACGGTTGAAGAAATTATGGAAGAGTACTATTCATATGGCCAGGAAATCGCGAAGTATGTAACTGATACGTCAAAAGTATTGAACGACGCAGTGGACAATGGACGCCGAGTATTGTTTGAAGGTGCCCAAGGGGTCATGCTGGATATCGACCAAGGTACATACCCATTCGTTACATCATCCAACCCGGTAGCGGGCGGAGTTACAATCGGAGCCGGAGTCGGACCGACTGCCATTCAACACGTTATCGGTGTATGCAAGGCTTACACATCGCGTGTTGGCGACGGACCTTTCCCGACTGAATTGTTCGATGAAGTTGGAAACCAAATCCGCGAAGTCGGAAAAGAATACGGAACGACAACAGGTCGCCCGCGCCGCATCGGCTGGTTTGACAGTGTAGTGGTTCGCCATGCAAGACGCGTCAGCGGCTTGACAGATCTTACCGTCAACTCGATCGACGTATTGACTGGTTTGGAAACAGTCAAAATTTGTACAGCTTACCGCTATCAAGGCGAATTGATCACGGAATACCCAGCAAACTTGCGTATGCTTGCAGATTGCGAACCGGTATACGAAGAGCTTCCGGGCTGGTCAGAAGATGTAACAGGATGCAAATCTTTGGATGAGCTTCCTGTAAATGCCCGTCATTACTTGGAGCGCATTGCACAACTTACCGGTGTACAGATTTCCATTTTCTCAGTAGGGCCAGACCGCAATCAAACAAATATCGTCACTAGCGTTTGGCGATAAGTTCATTCGATAAATAGAAAGCTGAAACCGTTATTCGGTTTCAGCTTTTTCATTTTTATTGAAGTATAAAAGTGCGCTGAAGTGAGAAGAAAGGGTTGCTGGCAGTCCTTTTTAGATTATCGCAACAAAATGTACACATATTGCTTACTGGGTTTTTCTTCAATATGACAAATATGACAAAGGAAAAACGCTTTTCTAATCAGTAAAAAAAGAGAAGAAGAAATTTTAGGTATTTCAACTGACCTTGATCAAGCGTTATCCCGACTGAATAGAAATTATTGCCTCTAATAATACGGTTTGTTTACGGATTCTCCAGACCCGTTGTTTTGAAATAAGAACGTGTTAGAGTGGGAAAGGTTATCCAAAAATAGACTTTACTAGCGGCGTTGCTGCAATCACGGAAGGGGTCACGCAAGAAGCAATGAATTACACTAATAAAACGGGTATGCTCATCAGCAGCTCAAATGGTTTCAAAACAGCTATAGCAGCTGTTTTGCTGTTGGCCAGTTTTACGGTCCATCCGGCATCTGCTGAACCAACAGAAAATAATAAGCTGAAAACAATTTATCATTTATATACTAGCGGCGAGTATATCGGCGCAACAGCACATGCAGAATCGATCGAAACGGTAATTGAGGAAAAAATTGAAAAGGTGGATGTTCCTGTGGAGGATTTGAATCTGCAGGAAAGCGAAGATTTTCAAGTGATAGAAGAACGGGTTTTTGAATCGGTTCTTCCAAATGAACAGGAAACGATTGCAAATCTTAATGAGAAATTGGCCATTAGAGCGGCAACGTTTACGCTGGCAGTAAATAATAAAATTGCCGTCTATTTGAAAGACCTGGAGGCTTACGAAGAGACTGTCCGCAGGCTGAAGCTTGCTTACGTTTCTCCGGAAGAGCTTGAAGCGTGGGAAGTTGCCCAAGATTCTTCAGAAGCGCTGCCGGAACTGGAAGCAGGGGGAACCCGCATCACCGGCTTATCGTTCAATGCAAAAATTTCCGGGTTATCTCAACAAGCGGCACCAGAACAAGTGGTGACTGTAGACCAAGCGGTTGATATTCTATTAAACGAACATAAAGTGGCAGTCAACGTCAGAAAAGAACAAAAGGTTGAAGAAGTTTATAAGCATGACATCAACGAGAAAGAAGATGGAAATCTTTTTATTGGTGATTCAAAAGTTGAAGTTGAAGGTAAAGACGGCAAGAAAGAATTTACCTTCGCAATCCAAGAGGAAAACGGCAAAGAAGTGGCACGGGAAGAAACCGCCATGGAAATTACCGAGAAGCCGGTCGGCGAAGTGGTCCTAAAAGGCACGAAAGAGCTTCCGTCTGTCGGGGCAGGAAAGTTTGAATGGCCAGCAGAAGGCGGATATATTTCCAGCAAGAGAGGAAAGCGCTGGGGACGGTGGCATAACGGCATCGATATTGCCCGCCCGGATGGCTCGGCCATAAAAGCGGCTGACCATGGTATTGTAAAAGCTGTAGGACCGGCGGGAACACTTGGCAACCACGTTATCATCGATCACCAAAACGGCTATGAAACAATCTACGGCCATTTGAAATCAATTGATGTGAAAAAAGGACAAAAGGTTCAAGCAGGAACAAAGCTAGGGAAGATGGGTTCTACTGGCCGCTCTACCGGCATTCACCTGCATTTCGAAATTTCATTGGATGGCAAAACAAAAAATCCATTAGACTATATCAATTAAAAATTGAGAGACTGGCCTTATTTTGCGGCTGGTCTCTTTTGCATCCACCATTTATTTCCCGGGAAATACCCTGTAGAGAGTAAGAGGTGCGAAACCGCTCCAACAGTGATAAAGTATAGGGAGATATGAATAAGAAACGGGTAGAATTTCGCGCCGAAAAAGCGGGGAAATAGAGGGGAGAATAACGATGAGCAAAACGATTTTAGTTGTAGATGATGAAAAGCCGATTGCAGACATTCTGCAGTTTAATTTGAAAAAAGAAGGTTTTGATGTGGTATGTGCTTATGATGGCGATGAGGCAATCAAATTGGCAGGAGAAGTTCTGCCGGATTTGATGTTGCTTGATATCATGCTGCCAAACCGTGACGGAATGGAAGTATGCCGCGAAATCCGCAAAAAGTTTGATTTTCCGATCATTATGTTAACTGCGAAAGATTCGGAAATCGACAAAGTGTTGGGTCTTGAACTTGGTGCTGATGATTATGTCACTAAGCCATTCTCGACCCGTGAATTGATTGCACGGGTAAAAGCAAACTTGCGCCGCCAGAGCGTTGTGCCGATTGACGATGAAGCACCGCAGTCTAATGACATTCAAGTTGGTTCTTTGACGATACAGCCGGATGCTTATTTAGTCCTGAAACGCGAAGAAACCATCGAATTGACGCATCGTGAATTTGAATTGCTTCACTATCTTGGAAAACACATCGGCCAAGTGATGACCCGTGAACATTTGCTTCAGACAGTTTGGGGCTATGATTATTTCGGGGATGTGCGGACAGTGGATGTTACAATCCGCCGTTTGCGTGAAAAAATTGAAGATAATCCAAGCCATCCGTCGTGGATAGTAACACGCCGCGGGGTGGGGTATTACTTGCGAAATCCTGAACAGGAGTAGAATAAATGCAGAAAGTTAGTTTTTTTAAATCGATTCATGTGAAATTTGTGCTGATTTACATCTTGCTGATCGTTTTGGCGATGCAGATAATCGGCCTTTATTTTGCCCAGCAACTCGAAGAAACGCTCAGTGAAAACTTTCAGAACTCCATTGAAGACCGAATGAACATTATCGAATTCAGTGTTCGGGAAGAAATGGTCAAAAACCGGACCGATGAAGATTTAACTTTGGAACAAAGCCTTCGTTCTGTCTTGAACGGGTTTCAGTCAGAAGACGTCAACGAAATACGTGTGATCGATTCACGGTATAACATCTTGGCATCTTCTGAGGCAGATAACCAAGTTCTGGTCGGCCAGCGCTCGACGCATGAATTGGTTCGGCAGTCGATGACCGAGGAAGAAGTAAAAGAAAGAACATATGTTACGAGAGAACGGCCGAATGACCGGGTATGGGTCCTCGTCCAGCCAATCAAAGCGTCGGGCGGGGAATTGCTCGGTACACTTTATATTGAAGCTGTTATTGAAAACGTCTATGACCAAATGGATGAAATCAATTCCATCTTGGCCGGCGGTACAGCTATTTCGTTGCTGATAACGGCCATCCTGGGCGTGTTAGTTGCCCAAACTATTTCCCGGCCAATATCGGATATGCGCAAACAAGCGCAAGCTATGGCAAAAGGCAATTTCTCCAGGAAAGTACGGGTTTATGGGGACGATGAAATCGGCCAGCTGGCAAGAGCATTTAATCACTTGACCAACCGGCTGCAAGAATCCCAGCAATCGACGGAAAGCGAACGGCGGAAACTCGCTTCTATCTTGTCGAATATGACAGATGGCGTTTTATCGACTGACAGAAGAGGGCGCGTCATCTTGATCAACGATCCAGCGCTTAGATTATTGGATGTTTCACGTGAAACTGTCATTAATCGTCCATTAACAATGGTATTGGGATTGGATTCTGAATATACATTTGAAGATTTGATTCATTTGAAAGAAACCATCACGCTCGATTTCAGCACGAAAGAACAAACTACCTTGCTGCGGACCAGCTTTTCGGTCATCCAAAAAGAAACTGGTTTTGTAAATGGTTTAATTGCTGTTCTGCATGACAACACGGAACAGGAAAAGATCGACATGGAACGCCGGGAGTTTGTGGCGAATGTTTCCCATGAATTGCGGACGCCGTTAACGACGATGCGCAGTTATTTGGAAGCTCTCGCTGAAGGTGCTTGGCAAGATCCGGATCTTGCACCAAACTTTTTGAACGTGACGCAAACCGAAACCGAGCGGATGATCCGCCTTGTCAACGATTTGCTTAAGCTCTCAAAAATGGATTCCAACGAAACCGAGATAAACAAAGAAATTATTGAGTTTAATCGTTTCTTTAACCGGATTATCGACCGCTTTGAAATGTCAAAATCTCAAAACGTACATTTTGAACGGCATTTGCCGGAAGAACAGTATTTTGTGGAAATTGATCCGGATAAATTGACGCAAGTAATCGATAACATTATTTCGAATGCATTGAAGTATTCACCGGAAGGCGGAACGGTTCGCTTTGCAATGACGGTGGAAGAAGGGGCGCTGCAGATCCGGATCAGTGATCAGGGGATGGGCATTCCAAAAGAAAATATCGAACGGATCTTTGACCGTTTCTACCGTGTAGACCGTGCACGTTCCCGCGAAATGGGCGGCACCGGACTAGGTTTGGCCATTTCAAAAGAAATGATCCACGCACACGGAGGCTCTATTTGGGCGAAGAGCGCGTATGGAAGAGGAACAACGATTTTCTTCACTTTGCCTTTTGAGATCGATGATGGAGGTGAGTGGGAATGAAATACGTTGAGCAAGTAAAGTCGATTGTTTTGTTTTTGCTTATTCTTCTTAGTTTCGCTCTGACTTTCACAATTTGGACGTTTACCCCGTCGTTCGACCCGATTGAAACAACACCTGCAGTAGATGTTTCGATTGGGGAAAAAAGAACCGTTGAACAAGTAGTTCGGCCGATTAAAGTGCTATACCATCAAGAAGACAGCGTGACAGGGACAACTGACAGGAAGCGCATCGATCCGCTTCTCGCTACGATGAAACTATGGCAAATCCACGATATGACAGAAAAAGAGAAGGACGCATCGGCGGAAACCCTGCAATCTTATATGCATGAGCCAAACCGCGTCGTATTGTATTATCCAGGCACTGTCCCGTTGCCGGTATTCGATGCCATGGTAAACATTACAGATGAAACAATTCCGGAAGCTTCTTTTGACAGGGTAGTAATAGAATTTGCAACTGTCGAACAGGCCCAAATCAGAATTTATTTCATCAATTCGGTTTCTGGCAGAGTTTACGAAGGAAGCGTATCGGTGAGCGAACTTGGCAAGTTTGAAAACAATATTCTTGAAGCGGCGAAAGAAGTTTACGTGACCGATGAAGAGCTTGGCACTTTGCCTATTTATGTGGCGGAAAAAGAGCAGGAAAAATTGGTCTATCCTTATCTTTTAGAGGAAGTAACACCTGAAGACTTCCGTTCTGCACTTTTTGAAAGTACAGCTAATGTGGATTCATCCGGTGATGCAACAAATGAAAAATATACCGATGGCACCGGCGCAATCATGCGGTTTGATGCTAACCGGAAAAGCATGAGCTTTGTCAAACCAAGAGCTGAAACATCAGATCCAGGAATCCCATCAGAGTTGATTTTCAGTACAATCGACTATGTTAACGACCATGGTGGCTGGACTAACGATTATCGCTTTTTCGGCATTGAACCGCTTACGCAACAAGTCTATTACCGATTATTTTTGGACAATCTTCCAGTGTTCAGCACATCGACTGCCACGGAGTTGGAAATGAAGTGGGGCATGATTAACGGAACGGAACAGATTTTCCGCTATATCCGGCCGTATTACATCCTGCAATCAACTGCGCAAACCAGCACAAAAACGCTTGAAGCGGGAACAACTGCACTTGATGCCGTCAGCCGTTTGAACGAAGAACAACGGAAAAAAGTAACTGAAATTATGCCGGCGTATGAATTGGCACAAACGAGTGAAAAGTTGATTACGTTTGAAGCAGCTTGGTATTATAAAATCGACGGGAATTGGCTAAAGCTCTCTAAAGAAGCACTAGGAGGTGGGAAAATTGGATTGGAGTAAAACCAAAACTATTTTCATCATCGTCTTTTCTATTATGAATGTCTTTTTGTATTCTTTGTATTTGGACCGGTATACGGAGTATGAAAAAGTGGAAGTGCTTGGGAGCGATTCGTCATCGATTGAGGAAAAACTAAAGGAAGACAATATTTCCTACGGTAACCTTCCGATGAAAGTGGATCCTGAACCATACGTTAATGCTCAAATTCATATGTTCAAAAACAGTGAAATTCCTTATGGCAATCAGCAAGGACGTCTCGAGAAGAACAATTTATTGCATGTGAATTTTAGAAAACCTATGCCATTAGAGGGTGAAGTAAGCAAAGAAACCTTGTCTGCCTTTGTTGAGGAGAATGTTTATCAAGGACAGGAGTATGTTTTTTGGAAAATAAACAGTAAAGAAAACAAGGCAATCTTTTTCCAGAAAGTTAATGGCAAAACCTTGTACTATAGCGATAACGGACGAGTGACGATTTATTGGAACAAAGCCGGTCAAGTGACGGGCTTTGAACAAACAGTCTATGAAAAAGTAGAGCTGGGTGAACAACCGAAGGACTTGATTTCTCCTATTCAAGCGATTTATACGCTTTATACGAGAGGGGTTTTGCCGGCAAATTCAACCATCGATACGGCAGAAGTCGGCTACTCCGTATATGTCCAAGTTTCCGAAAACGCCCGCATGTTCCTGCCGACCTGGCGCATAAGCGCAACACTTGCAGATGGAACGAAAGAAGAGTATTTTATAAATGCAGTAAATAACGGCATTGTTGAATTAGAAACAGAAGAAGAGGAAGAAGTAGTAAAGTAGGGAGTTTTTCATATGCGTTTTAGTGTATTAGCAAGCGGCTCAAGCGGCAATGCTATTTATATAGAGAATGACCAGCACTCGTTTTTGGTGGATGTCGGCTTAAGTGGCCGCAAGATGGAAGAGCTGTTTGCTTCCATCGGCAAAAAAATGAGCAGCTTGGATGGCATTCTTGTGACTCATGAGCACAGTGATCACATAAAAGGCATCGGTATTGTGGCGCGCAAATACAATGTGCCCATTTACGCCAATGAGAAAACGTGGGCGGCGATGGACGGGCTTGTAGGAAACATTCCGGCAGATCAGCGTTTTCACTTTTCAATGGATACCGTCAAGACCTTTGGTTCGATGGATATCGAGTCGTTCGCTGTGTCTCACGATGCAGCCGATCCGATGTTTTATGTGTTTCATGAGAACGGCCGTAAATTGGCGCTTATCACCGATACGGGTTATGTCAGCGATCGCATGAAAGGCGTCATTCAAGCAGCGGATTCGTTTGTATTTGAAAGTAATCACGATGTGGGGATGCTGCAGATGGGCCGCTATCCATGGTCGGTCAAACGGCGGATTTTAAGCGATGTCGGTCACGTGTCGAATGAAGACGCGGCAGTGGCAATGAGCGAAGTGATGGCGGAAAAGCCGACGCGCATCTATTTGTCGCATTTGAGCAAAGACAACAACATGAAGGATTTGGCGCGCATGAGCGTGGAGCAAACCTTACAGACAAAAGGCATCATTGTCGGTGAATATGTCGATTTGATCGATACCGACGCAAATGTGCCGACGCCTTTGGTGACGGTTTAAGAGAGATACTGATATTCCGCAAAACGGCTACGCTTTCCTGCGGGCTTGCGCCAAGCCTCCTCGTCGCTCTGCGACTGTGGGGTCTCGGCACTTCGCTTTCCCGCGGGAGTCTCCGCCGTTTTGCTGCATATCTTCTACTAGATTTTAATAATAGAAAAGGCCGGAGCATTTTGCTTCCGGCTTTTTCTTTTGGGGAAATTCACGGAATTGTTGTGTTTTCGGTTGATTAGCCCCTTTTGAATACGGTTATATATAAGTAAAGACAACGAGAGGATGAAGTGTATGGGATATTACAATGATCCACCCAGCCGGAGCAATAAACGAGGCCGGGGCAGCACTTTTTTGGCCGCGGTTGCAGGGGTTCTGGTCGGGGCGCTGATGGTGTGGCTACTGTTTACTTCAGTACCGGGGTTGGCTCCTGGGAACGATATAAATACAGCGACAGAGACGGTGGCAGGAGAAACGGAAGGCACCACGAGTTCCAATTCCGTTAATATCACCACTGACTTGACAGAAGCCGTTGAGATAGCAGCGGGTGCCGTTGTGGGAATAACCAATCTGCAAGAGTCATCAAATTTTTGGAACGGCAATCAAGGACAAACTCAGCAGCAGGAGCAGGCGGTTGGAACAGGATCGGGCGTCATTTACAAAAATGAAGGCGGCCGGGCTTTTGTTGTGACCAATCATCATGTGGTAGATGGAGCAAATGCGCTGGAAGTCACTTTGGCTGACGGTTCGAAAATTGAAGCGGAGCTTGTCGGAAGCGATATTTGGACAGACCTTGCAGTGCTGGAGATGGACGGGGCAACCGTCCAGAAAACTGTGGAATTTGGCGATTCAGATGCTTTAAAACAAGGTGAAACGGTTATTGCTATCGGCAGTCCCTTAGGCCTTGAATTTTCAGGATCGGTGACCGCAGGCGTTGTATCCGGCACTGACCGGGCTGTACCGGTCGATTTGAATGGAGACGGGCAGGAAGACTGGCAAGCAGAAGTGCTTCAGACGGACGCCGCAATCAATCCCGGAAACAGCGGCGGTGCGCTTATCAATCTAGCCGGCCAGCTGATTGGCATAAATTCGATGAAAATCGCAACAGACGCAGTTGAAGGCATCGGTTTTTCGATTCCGATCAATTCCGCAATGCCTGTTATTCAATCTCTTGAAACAAAAGGTGAAATGGTGCGGCCTGCAATGGGCGTAACGCTTGTTGACTTAGTGCAAGTACCGCAAAGAGAGCGCCAGCAGACATTGAACCTTCCTGCAGACGTGAAGACAGGTGTAGTGGTAGATACAGTCGTAGACGGCTCAGCAGCGGCAAAAGCAGGCATGGAGCGATATGACGTGATCGTTGAAATGGATGGACAGCCGGTGGGTGATATTATCGAGCTGCGCAAGCATTTATATAACGAGAAACAGATCGGTGATACGATGACCGTTACAGCTTTCCGTGATGGTGAAGAAATGACGTTTGAATTGGAGCTTGTTGATAACTCAGAAATTTAATTTTGGAAAAGCTTAAAAGTTATTGCTTTTAAGCTTTTTTATTTCGCTTCAGGCGGACGCTTTCCGCGGGCACGGCTTCAGCCGCTTCCTTCACTTCGTTCAGTCCAGGGTCTTCATCTCGCGCTGTCCCGCTGGAAGCGTAATGGGCGAAAGGAATTCGCCCATTACGTTTGCGACAAAGCTAGCGAAGCGATGCAGGAGCAGTCGGTTTTCCGCCGCCTATATTCTCATCAATCATGTTGAAATAAACCCTAAAAGCCCGTGAAGAAAAAAAAGCAATGCTTTTTCTTCACGGGCTTTAAAAATAACACATACTAAACAGTCTCTTATTTTATTGGCAGGAAAAAAACGGTTTGTCTCGAACTAGTTAAGCGTTGTTAATTTTAAGAGGAGGGAAAAGATGTATAGAACATTGGAAGATTTCTTGACGCATTGGAAGCAGGAAGCGGCAATGACAGAGCAAGTATTCGATATGTTGACGGATGAATCGTTGAATCAGCAAATTACCTCGGAAAACCGGACTTTGGGGCGCCTTGGCTGGCATTTGACAACGACAATCGGAGAAATGATGAGCCATACCGGTTTGGAATTCGAAGCCACCCCAGAAGATTTGCCCGTTCCGAATTCTGCAAAAGAAATTGCAGATGCTTATCGCATGTCGAGCAAAGCAATGGTTCAAGCGTTGCAAGAGCAATGGACGGACGATACGCTGCAGGAAGAGCGGAATATGTACGGGGAAAACTGGACGATCACCCAAGTCCTGACTACGTTGGTGATGCACCAAACCCACCATCGGGCACAGATGACAGTGCTTATGCGCCAAGCTGGATTGAAAGTTCCTGGACTTTACGGCCCGGCAATGGAAGATTGGGCAGCCATGGGAGCGCCGGTTCCGAAAGTCTAAAAAGAGGGATCCGAAAAAATTTTTTCGGGTCCTTTTTTATTTTTTTTCTGTAAAAAGTCTAAAATGTTATTTTAAAATGAAAATAGATTTTTATCCAACAGGTATGGATTGTTCGGGAAATAGAAAAATGATGTGTGGATAACTTTATTTCAGTTGTCGAGTTATCCTTTATCCACAAGCTGTAAAAACCTTTTCTTTCCGCCACTCTTTTCTTCTGTTAGAATGAGTTGTGGATAAAAGGGGAAGAAATGTGTATAACCTTGTGGAATATTCGGAATTCGAAAGGAGAAGGGAAAATGATAATAAATTGCTGCAAAACCCATGTGGAATACGCTTTAGACGTGTTCGTGGCGAAAACGGAAAGCTATCCTATTCTTACAGAATTGTCAGACGAAAAAAAGTTATCCACAAAGTGTGATTACTGTGAAGAGGCTGCGACGTATCTTGTGGCGAACGCATGAGCGGGCACAACATGTAGAAAAAGCTGTGGATATGTTGATAACATTTGTGGGTAACTTGTTTGTAAAAAGAATGTAAAGGGGGGATAAGTTGTGAATATCTCAATTATCAGTGTTGGGAAGCTAAAAGAGAAATACTTAAAATCAGGAATCGAAGAATACACAAAACGGCTTGGAAGTTATGCAAAAGTGAACGAAGTGGAAGTGGCGGACGAAAAAGCGCCGGAACAATTAAGCGAAGCCGATATGGAAATCGTCAAAAAGAAAGAAGGCGAGCGGATTTTAGCAAAAATCCCCCAGGACGCTTACGTTGTCGCCCTTGCCATTGATGGCAAGATGAAAACATCCGAAGGGCTGGCAAAAGATATGGAATCCCTTATGACCTATGGCCGCAGCAAAGTGGTCTTCGTCATCGGTGGATCGCTTGGCCTCCACGATGAGGTGTTGAAGAGGGCGGATGAGAAATTGTCATTCTCTAAGATGACGTTTCCTCACCAGTTGATGAAGCTGATTTTGGTGGAGCAGATTTATCGGGCTTTTCGGATCATGAAGGGCGAACCATATCATAAGTAAATGAGTTCAGTTATTGAAACCTACCCAAAAGAAACAGGGTTTGTGTCGTTTGGATTTTATAAATATTGGTCTAAATTCCGTTATTTTAGTCGAATACATCTATGGTAAGGCCACTGCGCTTATTAGGATAACCCAATTAATGAAGCAATTGGACCGATTTACTTTTTTTTTCAAAAATTTATAATGATAAAAGATGGATTTTAGTTGGTAGTTTCTCTTAAGGCGTTTTTATCTATCGGAAAAGAGAAAGCTTGAAGTATAGAAGACGGGACGGGAATTGAATGAAAAAAATTGGATTTGATACGGAGAAATATTTGCAAGAACAATCTGCCTACATCTTAGAACGGGTGCAGCAGTATGATAAACTTTACTTGGAATTTGGCGGAAAATTGATTGGCGACAAACATGCCAAGCGTGTCTTGCCTGGATTTGATGAAGATGCCAAAATCAAACTATTGCATACGCTGAAAGAAAATGCGGAAATCATCATTTGTGTGTACGCGGGAGACATCGAACGGAACAAAGTCCGTGAAGATTACGGCATCACTTATGATCAAGATGTCTTGCGCTTAATCGATGAATATCGGGCATATGGCATTTCTGTCAACAGTGTCTTGATCACTCGTTACCAAGGACAACCAACAGCCAAAGTATTTATGACAAAGCTTGAGAGAAGCGGAATCAGCGTTTGTATCCACCGCGAAATCGAAGGTTACCCCACAAACGTGGACGCGGTCCTTGGGGAAGAGGGATTTGCGACGAATCCCTATATTAAAACCACAAAGCCAATCGTGGTAGTAACGGCACCTGGCCCAAACAGCGGAAAGCTTGCCACCTGCCTTAACCAAATGTACCATGAGAATAAACTGGGGAATAAAGTCGGCTATGCCAAGTTTGAGACTTTTCCGGTTTGGAACTTGCCGTTAAAGCACCCGGTAAACATCGCTTATGAAGCGGCTACCGTCGATTTGAAAGACGTAAATATGATTGACAATTATCACTATGAAGCATATGGGAAAGTAGCGATCAATTACAATCGCGATATTGAGACGTTTCCTGTCATCAAACGGATTATTGAAAGGATTACTGGCAAAGAGTCTGTTTACAGCTCACCGACTGATATGGGTGTCAATCGTCTGAAATCGGGCATCACCGACGATATGGTCGTGAAGGAAGCTGCCAAGCAGGAAATCATTCGGCGCAGTTTCGTCGTAGAGAACGACTATAAAAAAGGGCTTGCTGATGAAGATAGTGTACGCCACATGCAAGTAATTCTGGAAGAGACTGATTTAAAGAAAGAGGATCGGGCACCTGTATTGCCAGCCCGTAATTATGCGAAAGCAATCCAAGAGCAAATTGGCAGCACGAATTTACAAGCTGTAATTGCGTTAGAACTGCCAAATGGTGAGATGACCACTGGTCGAACGACAACTTTGATGGATGCTTCGGCAGCCGCGATTCTGAATGCTTTGAAGAAATTGACCAATATTTCCGATGAAATTAATTTGTTGTCGCCGATGATTCTGCAGACGATTCAACGGTTGAAAACCGATGATATGAACAGCCGAGTCCCGACGTTAAGCGCCAATGAAGTGCTGATTGCACTGGCAATCAGTGCAGTCACCAACCCTACTTCTGAGCTGGCTTATAAGCAACTGCCAAATTTAAAAGATACACAAGCGCATTCTACGGTCATATTGAATAGGGAAAACGAACAGACCTTCAAGAAGCTTGGAATCGACATCACCAATGATCCGGTATATCCAACTGAAAACCTGTATTACAATTAGGTTTTGAGAAACGCCTGCCTTTTTCTTCTTACATAGACGCCTAAGGCAGATGTTTTTTCGTTTATAGAGTTTACTAAAAAAGTGTAGTCTTCTTCTAATGAGAAGACTACACTTTTTTGGGTTGATGGATTAACTGCCGGAACGTCTGTGTAGACATGGATCTTTTGGAGAATATCGAAGATGCTTTTGAAAGAATATACAAAAATGGTTTTACTCCATCTAACAGAAAAATAATACCGCCTATAAAGTAGCCGCAGTGAACCAACCGTATCATAAATAAAAAAGAGTCAGGATCGTAATCCTGACTCTTCAATATGAAAATGGAATATAGATATTTGCTATTGAGCTTGTTGCTTATTAAATGCATTTACGCCGGCTTCTGCAACTTGAACATCATGAGGCACTGAACTTCCACTGACTCCTATTGCTCCCACTACTTTTCCCTCAACGACAAGGGGAATCCCTCCGCCAAAAACGACAAGGCGCCCATTATTGGTCGTATTTAATCCGAAAAGTTCAGCAGCAGGAACAGTTGCATCTGCCAGGGCGGATGTGGGCATTTTCAAAGCTACGGATGTCCATGCTTTATTTTGGGCAATATCAATACTCGCAAGCCAGGCATCATCCATCCGATGAATGGCTATCAGATTTCCGCCATCATCTACAACAGTAATAACCATGGCAACACCGATATTTTTTGCTTCTTCTTCCGCACCTGCAGTAATTTCTTTTGCTACATCTAAAGTGATCTTATACATAAGAAAGGACCTCCTTTTTTAATGAGCACATCGAAAAATATACTGCTTATTTAAAAACTCCATGGGGATCAATGACAAACTTCTTGGAAGCTCCTTGGTCAAACTCAGCATAAGCTCCAGGTGCCTGATCCAACGAAATCACTGTGGCATTTACCGCTTTAGCGATTTGTGCTTTTCCGCTTAAAATCGACATCATTAAGTCGCGATGATACCTCATAACTGGTGTTTGGCCCGTTACAAAAGTATGTGCTTTTGCCCAACCAAGCCCTAAGCGCACTTTTAAGGTTCCGATTTTCGCATCTTCATCAACAGCGCCTGGATCACCCGTTACATAGAGTCCCGGTATGCCAAGACGGCCGCCTGCGCGAGTAACTTGCATAATGGAGTTCAACACAATAGCGGGTGCTTCACCGGCGCCTTCGCCATGTCCACTAGCTTCAAAGCCAACGCAGTCAATAGCGCAATCAACTTCTGGCACACCTAAGATTTGAGCAATTTGCTCTCCGAGATCCGGATGTTCCCTTAGGTTTACGGTTTCACAGCCGAAGCTTCTAGCTTGTGCAAGGCGTTCGCCATTTAAATCACCCACAATTACAACAGACGCTCCTAGAAGCTGGGCGGAGTGGGCAGCGGCTAAACCTACAGGGCCGGCTCCCGCAACATAGACGGTAGATCCTGGTCTGACACCAGCACTTACAGCACCATGATAACCCGTTGGAAAAATATCAGAAAGCATCGTTAAATCGAGTATTTTTTCCATCGCCTGATCTTTATCCGGGAACTTCAGCAACTGGAAATCTGCGTAAGGGACCATTACATATTCCGATTGCCCGCCAACCCATCCGCCCATGTCTACATAGCCATAAGCAGATCCGGGACGATCCGGATTTACATTCTCGCAAATATGGGTATCACGCTCTTTACAACTGCGGCAGCGGCCGCAAGCAATATTAAATGGTACAGAGACGAGGTCTCCTTTTTTGATAAATTCAACATCGCGGCCCACTTCAATAACTTCGCCTGTAATTTCATGGCCAAGGACAAGCCCTGAAGGAGCTGTGGTGCGTCCACGCACCATATGTTGATCACTTCCGCAAATATTTGTTACAACGACTTTCACAATTACTCCGTGTTCACATTTACGTCCTACATTTAAACGGTTTACCCCAGGGCCGTCTCTAATAATTAATTCAGGATAACTAATATCTTCGACTGTTACAGTCCCTGCACCTCTGTATACAACTGCTCTGTTTCCTGCCATTCCTATCATCTCCTATCCTGTTTTCTCAAATACAAGATCTGATTCTTATGTCCATCTTGCTTTAAAGATGGACATCGATACAACTATAGGGACAATATAAATATTTATTATATTCTATATATTCTAAAATATAATTCTTTTCATTGGAAGAAGGCACTTTTTTGTGAGAAGGTTACCAAAAGGATACTTTTAAGCACCACAAGGAAAGGGGAAGTCTAATGGATGACTTACGAACAGAAATAAAAAGGAAAATTAAAAGTGGCGAGTTTAATTGCGAAAAAGAATTGACCTTATCCCTTATTAGCGGAAAGTGGAAAATCATTATTATTTACCATTTAGCAACAGAGGGTACTTTACGATTTAGTGATATTAATCGATTGCTTCCAAAAATTACTCATAAGGTATTAACCACTCAAATTAGGGAGTTAGAAGAGGATGGGATTGTCCATCGAAAAGTGTTCCCCGAAGTTCCGCCGAGAGTAGAATATTCTTTAACAAATTTAGGGGAAAGTCTAATGCCGATCGTTCTGATGATGTACGAATGGGGAAAGGAAAATATAAAACATTATCCTATTATAAAAAATAGATGAAAAGTTCTTTATGAATGGCTCTATCTAGGGACACAAAGACACAGTAAAACTGTCCTTGTGTCCTTATTTCTAATGCCGACTTTGTTCTACTCGCAATGCGCAAGCAAAAGCAGCCACCTAAAAATAAAACAAATTCAAAAAATAATACAAGTCCTCTGTAAGTAATAGTAATAAGAAATCAAAAAAAGTACAAATACACCCAAATATTTTCCTAACCCATTATTTTTGCCAATGGTAAGCTAACATTAAAGCGGTTAGAAAGCGCTTACATCAGAGAGTTTCCATATTTTACACTCCAGAAAGAAGATAACATCACTCTACCTCTTGTTTATAAAAACACTTATTCATAATTTCACGAAAGGCTGTGATAGCTTAAGCTGCGGAACCTATCAAAAAATTGGATAATGGAGGTTTTTTATGAAAAGATCAGTAGCGCTTATCATGATTGTTGTAATGCTATTTGGAATGGTGGGAACGAATTCAGTGTTTGCTCAAGGTAAAGGTAGCCAAAATGGGAACGCGAACGGAAAAAACAAACAGCAAATCGAACTAAAGCACAGCTCTTATCAAGCTGTTCTGCCGGCTGGTTATAATGCTAATAAAAAAAGGGCCTACCCGGTTATTTATGTGATGCCTGAAAATGGAACAACGAAAATCAACCAAGATGCTGTTAAGATGGCGGAAAAATTGATGAAGACGGATGACTCGTTGGAAGCGATTTTAATACTTACTGCCTTTGATGAAAAAGCGGAACTTGTTTCTGAAATGAAGAAAGTTGTAGCTGATGTAGATGCTCGGTATAAGACCATTCCTGCATCTGATGCGAGAGCCGTTTTCGGTATTGGAACTGGGGGCTATATGGCGTATATCCTCGGATTACATACTTTAGGGGAAGACGGGGTTCCGAAAATAACGAAGACTCCTGATTTATTCGGGGCTATAGCTAGCGTAAGAGGAAATTTTGTTGGAGAAGACAATATTTGGTATAAAGGTTATGGCAGTGTTCATAGTGTTTTGAATGGATTTACTGCTGGTGATCTTGCCAAATTTTACACGTATTTAGATGCACCGACGGAGGATTCGTGGACATCTATGAGTGGATCGACCGGTGATCTTGGGAGACTATTTATTGGGAAAAATCAAATGTTCCCTTATAGTGTCCATGAGTTTACTGCCAGACATGGTAGTTTTGATGATGCTTTTTTAACCGAATCTATGAATCGTACTATGGATAGATTAAGTGACTTTTTTACGGCGAAACTACTTACGGGCAGTTCATTTTCATTAAGCCCTCAGGCTTTGCCATCTGAGGCAGCGTCAGTCACGTTGTCGTATGATATTACGGTTAAAGATTCGTTACAGCAGTTTTCCAAAGAAAAAGAGACGATTTGGTTCAATGTCACGATGACGGATCCGGATTCAAATGAGATTTTATACAGTGAAAAAGTAAAACAAACCGTTACCAACAAGGGAAATTTTAAAGGGGAGTTACAGCTTCCGAATCGAGTCAATGATGTAAACACAAATGTAGAACTGACAGTTACGATTCTTGGAAAAGAGATTAGTTTAGGGACGCGTCCTATTGTAAGAATAATAGATACAGGATCAGAACCTGAGAATCAGCTTGTGGATTTAATGGGAGATTGGAAGTTTAATGCATATAAACCTTATAACAGTATAAATCCTCACACGCTTGACAACATTAGTAACGTAACTGAGGACGTGTGGACTTCTTGGGCAACGGTTCAGCCAGCACTTGGTTGGTGGAATGAAAGTTTCGCTCCATCACTTGAAGGCAATGCGAACTGGACAGGTTATGCATGGTATGTCCGCAACTTTGATTTACCTGAAAAGTTTGCAACGGAAGGACTTCTTCTAGCGCTTGGGAAGTTTGATGAAGCAGATGTTGTATATATCAACGGGAAAAAAGTAGGGGCAACTGGTATTAGAGAGGATGGCACATACGATGGTTCAAATCCTTGGGATGTAGACCGTCTTTATGACCTTGATTCTTCCCTCCTGAATTATGGAGGAACGAATACAATCGCTGTTCGGATGGCCAATTCAAGCGGAGGCGGTGGCTGGTACGCGGGGCCAGTCGGTATTTATTCGCCTGCAGCCTACAATAAGGTGAAAGGGCTTCCGTATGTTATGGCACCGACAGAGGTTCAAGATCTTGTAGCAGAAACGGTTGCCGAACAGAAGGCTTATTTAGAAGCCTTAGACATAAAGGGGTTTGCTTCAACGGTGGACCCTAAATATTTCCAGAATGGATATGATAAAGCAAGACTTGTTAACGAAATGTCAGAGTCCATCAAAGGGGCTTCCTCCGTTTCTGTAGAGGATAGTGTCGTCTCCGTTTTCGTCTCTGACGATAAGTACATGTACCAAGCCGATCGCAAAATGACGGTGGACGGGAAAGTCACAGAAACTCAGGTTCAGTATTATTTCATCATTGAAGATGGAAAAGCTGTGATGTATGGAGATCATGAGCGATTTTTTACAGATACATTCTCTTCAAGAAAAGCGGCTTCGGCAAGTAGGATGCCTGGCATGAAAGATGTCAATTATCGTGTATACCTTCCACCGGGCTATTTTGAAGGAGAAGAACGATATCCAGTTGTGTATTTGCTTCACCAATTTAATAGTACAAGTAAATCGTATGAAATTGATGGCGTTCACACACAGATGGATGAAGGAATCGCTTCTGGAGAATTGGATGACATGATCCTCGTGATACCTGACAGTTCAGCGACAAGTTTTTGGCGAGGAGACTGGGAAGATATGGTCACGGATGAGCTGATTCCATTGATTGATACGAAGTATCGTACGATCGATGATGCGAGATACCGTGCTACAGCTGGAGCATCAATGGGAGGAGTCGGAGCATATAGTGTCGGCTTACAAAATCCGGACTACTTTACAGGAGTGGTTAGTTTCTTCGGGGCATTTGCTTACGGACAGGCGGGTAACCCTGTAACGATTGCGAATAACGTTTCAGCAGAGTATCTCAAGTATTTCTCCCATTATTTTAATAGTGGGAATAGAGATGTCTATGGGTTTGGAAGAGAAGCGATTCAACTGGATCAAATTTTACGGTCCAAGGGTGTAGACCATTATTACTTTATTGAAAATGGCGAACATGACTCAGCGTTCTACATTCCATTCTTCAAACAAGCAATGGCTTATACAAGCCGTCGTATGTTTGATACAAACGGTGCTATCGCGCAAGCAGTTTCAGGATCTGTTGAAGCAGCGACTGGGGAAGATGGTATCACTATTACAGGTACTGTCCAATTGGACGAAGAAATTGCTTCTTACATGAATACCATTCCAGCAAGTAAATATACAGTGAACCAAAATCCAGACTTAGTCGTTCCAGTTACGGTCTATATCGAACAGAATGGAAAACGAGTTGCAGCTCAAACGGAATTCTATTCTGTGACTGGTGCAGGTAATCTAGACATTAGTGTAGAGATCGTTTCTGCTGATTTAGATTTGGAGCAACCTTACAGTGTGAAAGTAATAGCAAGTGTTTTAGATACGAATGTGGAATTAGATAACTTTTGATTCTGATAATTGAAGTGATCAAACGATTGGACCGAAAGACAGTGGATGAAATTAAAGTGTTCTAGTCTTAATGTCTTGTCTAAAATGTATTAGAAACTGAAAAAATCATGCAGAAAAAACTCTGCATGATTTTTCTCATTCTATAATTGCGCCAGTTGGGAACGGATAAATTCCACTTCTTCGTCCGCGATTTCGTGCCCGTGATCAAATAGCTTGAATGTAGTTTGCGGAAAATGCTCAGCCAGTGTTTTGGACAATTTTAAGGATTCACCAGGAATGGAAATTACATCGCGTGCGCCGGCTGTCAAAAGGAGTATTGTATCTGAAGTTCCGGAAAAATGATACGTTAAATTGGATGGATGCATTAGGACGACAGCGTCTGCAAGGTTCGGCTCTTTCTCCAGGAGTGCCAGCAAGAAATTGGCTCCGTTTGAATAGCCGAGCATGATGACTTTGCCTTCAGGTTTTTGCTGTGCCCAGACTTTTAAAAACGACGCAACATGTTCATCAAGGTCTGCGCGATCGAGTTGACCGTTTTGAAGCGGTGCAAAAAAGCGGCGTTCTTTTCCTGTGCCAACCCCGCCAATATAGGCGCGGATATTCGCAGTCGGGTCGATGTCACCTACTACCTGCAGCAGGGAATACTCGTTTCCGCCTGTACCATGGAAAACAACAAAAGATGTATTGGATTTTGCGTCTATGTTAAACTGTTCCATAATTCATTCTCCAATCCCAATAAAGGTGGTGCTCTATGACAAGCCCGATTATTCACCATGTGTCAGTCATCAACCGCGATCGTTATGTGACCTTTGATTTTTATCATAAGCTACTCGGTTTGGAATTTCTATTAAAAACTGTGAACCAGGATGAAGTGGAGATGATCCATTTATTCTTTGGCGACCAAACGGGCCGTCCAGGAACCGAATTCAGCGTATTTGAAATGCCAAGCGCTCCGCAAAAACAATTTGGTACAAATAGTCTGGAACGCACGATTTTTGCGGTGCCGTCCGAAGCATCGCTTCAATTTTGGCGAGCCCGCTTCGAAGCCCACGATATATTCAATTGCGGAATTGAATATTATCAAGGCAGACAGTACTTGCATTTTGAAGACCGCGACGGCATCCAACTGGCGTTGACGCCTTTAAGAAAAGGCGAGGCCTCCGAGCATGCGCCCCATGAGTCGGCTGATATTCCACTGGAGCATGCCATTTTGGGCATTGATTCTTTCCAGTGTCGAGTCCGCTACGCAGAAGCTTCTGCGCGCGCTTTTATGAAAATGCATGGTCTCCGAAAAATAGAGACCTATGAGCATAATCATCACGAAGTGACGGTATTAGGGGGAGAGGATGCCTTGTTTGGGCAGCAGCTTCACTTAATCGAAGACCGTATACGCGATATTGAAAAGCAAGGAGCGGGTTCAGTCCAGCATATTGCGCTGAGTGCCAAAGATCGTACCTATTTGGATAAAGTGGAGAAAATGATTTTGGATATCAACTTCAGGTATTCCGGCATAAAACAACGTGATTTCTTTGAATCGCTGTATTACCGCGAGCCGAATAATCTATTAATTGAGGTAGCAACAGAACAGACGAACTTTGTAAAACCAACCGGAGCAACGGAAGATTATGAAGCCATTCCATTGTTTCTGCCAGATTTTTTAGAAGGCCGCCGCAGCTATATCGAAAACCAAATTAAGCGTTAGAAAAGTATTTAGCTTCTGTATTTCGAAGCATTCCTTTCTCTATCTCAAAACTTGTTATAATAAAAGAGCGCCAAAAGCTGAACGAAAGCTTTGGATGCTCTTTTTTTGTGCAGCATAAGGATTTTACTAGCCAGGGAGTTGGAAATAGAGATGAATAAGAAAGATATAGCAGATATACGCAAACGATTTAAGCTGGATACCGATTTATTAAAAATCGCTGATATTTATAATGTTTACATTAAAGGGGAAACTACTGAAATCTTCCATGAGGAGAGCCGATCTTTTTCCTTGCTGGACCGGGAGCAGCAAGAGCTGTTTCTTGCCAACTTCAAAAAGGTATTGGGAGGGAAATTGGCTGAGAAGCTGTTTGAAGTGAAGTTTCAGCGCCAAGAAGAAGGACAGGCGGACCATACACAGCGGCTTTTATACGAGGGGCTTGAGGCAGAGGATGCGGATGAATGGAAAGAGAATATGCAGCGGATCGCCTTGAAGATGATTGAAGACAGACAGTATGAAAAGGACATGGTGGTCACATTTATTCGCGGGACTTATTTCAAGACAACGAAACGTGCTCCCGATGAAACGGAAATCGACATGCGGGATGAAGTGTATTCAACGCCGTTCATCCTCGGCAGCATCAATCAAACCGAACTGCCGAAAAGTTCGCTGGTATTTGATTTTGTCGAGCGGGAATTCAAGTCAAACGTGTTGGCCGATCCTGTTATCAAGCTTGCTTCGCCAATCGGCGGCTTCCTGTTCCCAAGCTTTACGGACAATGCTGCAGACGTCAATCACATCATTTACGCAGCAAGCAAGGTGAACAACCCGGATTTCCAGTTTATCGAAAATGTGTTGAACGGCGAGGAAATCATGACTGCCGAGGATGATAAAGCGGTATTTGAAGAAATCGTCAAAGCAGTAATCGGAGAAGAAGTAAATTCGAGAACTCTTGCCGGTGTATATGATGAAATCAATCATATGCTGAAGGTGGAAGCGGAAGAAGAGGACGAAGAAACGCCAACTTTGGATACGGTAGAAGTGACGCGTGTCTTGAAGGCGAGCGGCGTGAAAGACGTTAGCACAGAAAAAGTGGAACGGGCTTTTCATCAAGTGGTAGAAGACAAAAACTACGAAATGAAAGCAAGCCATGTTATTCCAAGCTATGCATCCAAATCAATCAAAATCAGCACAAAAGTAGCGGATATCAAAATCAGTCCCCAAGACTTACGATACGTCAAAGAAGTCAATTACAATGGCAAACGCTGCTTGTTGATCGAAGTGGAAGAAGATACGATTATCGAAGGATTCAAGCTGAGTCCGGAAGAGTTAGTGGAATAAAAATCTTATCAAAAAACAAAAATGCAAAGCCCTATTCAGGTGCTTTGCATTTTTTAGTGCTATTAAAATTAAAGCCATCCACGCACCTATAATTACTCACAGCCCAAATCGGTTGAGAGCGAAAATGGAAATGTCCAGCTCACTCCGTCCTTCCGTAGCCATCTGGCTTAACATTTCTCCCATCACGCTTCCGAATTTAAAGCCATGTCCTGAAAAGCCGCAGGCAAATATGACGTGTTTATTTTCAGGATGGAAATCGACGATAAAATCGTGGTCCTCTGAGATGGTATATAAACAAGTTTTCCCTTGAAGCAGTTCTCCATTAGCACCAGGAATATAGGTTTCGAGCAGGTGCCTCAAATCGCCTTCATCCGTATCATACAGGCCGAAATTTTGTGTATGCAGGTCCGGATCAATGGGCTGTCCGCCATTGGATTTTCCGATTTTCAGGCCCGTTCCATCCAAGTTCGGGAAACCATACGCCTTGTCTTCATTGTCTTCTATAAAAAAGGAAGGAAAGTTAACGGCATTATAGAGATCGGAAGGCGCTTCAAACCAACCGACAGCTTTACGGGTCGGCTGGATCGGAAGTTTCAAATCCGGCAACAGTTTTGCTGCCCAAGCCCCGGCTGTAACAATCACTTTTTTTGCGTAATAGGTCGTCTTGCCAGTCGCTATTTTCACGCCTTGCTCGTCATTCACATCAATGCGCTGAACAGGTGTATTCGTTTCCAAGGTTGCGCCATGTTTTAAAGCCAACTCTTTATAAGCACGAATGGCATTTTCGCTATAAATCAATCCTGAACCCGCTTCAAAGCAGCCAATGTAATGATCCGGCACAGAAAATCCAGGCCATCTTTCTTTAACTTCCTGACCATTCAAAATCTCTAAGGGAAGATTATGCTTTTCGGCAGACGCCATTGTTTCCTGAAGAAAAAGGGAATCTTTCGGGCCGAGGCCAAGAACCCCGGTTTTTTCGAAAATCTTAAAGTCCGTCTGCTTTTCAAGTTCTTCCCACAATTGCTGGGCACGCTTTACCAGCGTAACGTACTGTCTGCCTTCGCCGTATGCATGACGGATCAAACGGGTATCCCCATGATGGCTTCCGTTCGTATGTGGCGGATCAAAAGCATCGATCAATAATGTTTTTACTTGTTGTTGCGCTAAAAAAGCACCGGCAGCCATACCCATCGTACCGGCGCCGATGATTGCTACATCAAAAACACTTTCTTTTGTCATTTTCAGTTCGCTCCGCTCTTTATTGAAATTGGGCTAAGGTAAAGTGAATGCTCATTAACCCTCGTCTCCGGCCATCTTTTAAAAATAATTCGAACAGTCTACCTTCGGCCTTGAAGAAAAGCATCGGAAGTATTATTAGATAGTATGGAAGATTTGCATTATTGTCAATTGTTCTTACGCATATGTACGGAAGGAGAAAAAGCGGTGATCGTTCCACGATATCGACCGCTGGATCGTAGATAGGAAGTTAAAATTGGTTCAGCTAAACTTTAGTTTTTCATGAAAATGACTTAGATAAACTTGAAATAAGAGAAAAATGTATTTGACAGAAGCGGCAATGTGAAATACTATCTTAAATATGTAAAAAATTAAATAACTTATCAAGAGAGACTGAGGGACAGGCCCGATGACGTCCAGCAACCATCATTTTTATGAGAGGTGCTAATTCCTGCAGAGTGTTCAACTCTGAGAGATAAGATCTAGATTAAAACCTATTTCCTCTCGGAATAGGTTTTTTTGTTTATAAGGAAGATTGCATTGGTTTTGTGTCACAAATAGGCAAGGAAGGAGAAATACCAGAGCCAAAAAGATGGCATGGAAGATTTCTGAAAATCGATCTCTCTAAATAATCAGTTCAAACAGCGCAAAGCTTTTCTTTTGTACAAGTTTGCATAGAACTGGCTTGCGACTCTATCTATAGAAAAGGAGTTTTAAAATGAGAAAAAAATATTATTTTGCTGTATCTCTGTTGGTATTGTTAGCTTTAGGTGCGGTATTAAGCGGATGTTCTTCGAAGGAAGCGACAGGTGCGACTACTGGTGACCAAGTGATTTTGGTAGGGACACAAAATGATTATCCTCCATTTGCTTTTGCAGACGAGAATAACGAATTGACTGGATATGATATTGAAGTGGTAAAAGCAATCGATGAGAAATTGGATGGCTATAAATTCGAATTCGTCGCTGTTCCTTGGGACAGTATGTTCCTTGCGCTGGAGTCAAACAAAATTCAGGCTATAGCCGATCAAGTGGCGAAAACCCCGGAACGGCAGGAAAAGTACTTGTTCACTGATGAATCTTATTTTGCTGCTCAAACAGTAATTGCTGTAAAGACAGGAAGAAAAGATATCCAAACGATTGAAGATTTAGAAGGCAAGAAGGTTGGAGCCCTGGCAGGAGATTCTTACACATTGCTATTGGAGGAATACAACAAGAAGGCCGCTCAGCCGATTGATTTGAAATACAGCGAAAGCGGAAATCCTTCAGAAATTTTGCAAGACGTACAAAATGGCCGTTTGGATGCCTATGTAAATGATCCGATCATGATCAATGCCGTCTTGGAGAAGAATAATTTAGACGTAGAAGTTGTGGGACAGCCTTTAGTTAATGATGATATGGGAATTGTATTAAGAACTGAGGAAAAGGGCGAAGAATTGAAAGCGTTGATCGATCCTATTCTAAAAGAACTGAAGCAAGACGGTACGTTAGCGGAACTGTCAAAAAAATGGACCGGTGGAGAATATATCCCTGAATAGGTTTGTGGAAGGAAAGAGAACATGGAAAATTTACTAGATGTTAATTTTTTAATAGAAAGCTTTCCTGCTATCGTCTCACGGCTGCCCATCACAATCGGGATAGCTGTGGGTTCGTTGATTTTGAGTTTGTTTATCGGGGTGGTTACCGCTCTCATTAAAATATACAGGGTTCCAGTATTAAGAGTGATTACGTCTATATATGTATCGTTTATCAGGGGAACTCCTTTGTTGGTGCAAATCTATCTTGTGTTTTACGGAATACCGAAGATTATTTACTATCTGCAGACCCAATACGGATGGCTTCAATCTGCAGATGTTAATAGTATTCCCCCAGAGGTATACGCGCTATTGGCATTTTCTGTTAATTTAGGTGCTTACCTTTCTGAAACGATCAGATCTGCCATTGAATCGGTTGATCGCGGACAATTTGAAGCTGCTAAATCCATAGGCATGACGCCTACCCAGATGATGCTAAAAATTATTTTCCCACAGGCTTTGGCAGTCGCGATACCGAACCTTGGGAACATGTTCATCAGCACCATCAAAGACACTTCTCTTGTCTTCATTATTGGCGTCATAGATATCATGGGCCAAGCGAAAATTCTCGGTTCCCGTGGACTGGCATTTTTTGAAGTGTATATTGCGGTATCGATTGTTTACTGGATTCTTTGTATCGGAGTAGAACGATTGCTGGTAACAATAGAGAAGCGGGCTCGCAGATACGAGAGAGGGATTGTTTCATGATTAAACTTGAAAATATCCATAAGTATTACGATAAACAACATGTATTAAAGGGAATCAACCTGACCGTCGACAAAGGAGAGGTTGTTTCGATTTTAGGGCCAAGCGGTTCAGGCAAATCAACCTTGTTGCGTTGCATCAATTTCTTGGAACAGCCTACCAGCGGAACAGTTGAAATCAGCGATAAAAGAGTGGATGCTGAATCGGCAAGCAAGGCAGACATCATTTCTTTAAGAAGTTCGACAGGAATGGTCTTTCAACAATACAATTTATTCAAGAATTTTACGGTGCTGCAAAATGTCATGGTCGGGTTGACCAGCGTAAAGCGAATCAATAAGGTTGAAGCCCAAAAGAAGAGCATGGAAATTCTTGAAAGAGTGGGATTGACGAATCGGTTAAGCCATTATCCAGCACAGTTATCGGGCGGGCAGCAACAAAGAGTGGGTATAGCCCGGGCACTTGCACTTAATCCGGAAGTCTTGCTGTTTGATGAACCAACATCTTCTTTGGATCCGGAGCTGGTTGATGAAGTTTTAGCAACGATAAAAAAGGTAGCAACTGAAGGAAATACAATGCTTATTGTTACACACGAACTGAATTTTGCGCGCGAAATCTCTGATCGCATTATTTTCATGGAAGACGGTGTGATTATCGAAGAGGGAACTGCCGAACAGATTTTCAATCATCCTAAAGCAGAAAGAACGAAGCAATTTATAAGTAGAGCAATCAGAAACAACTAAAAGCCGGTAAGGCGAATTTGGACATAGGAAGGATGTTTGGAATGAACCCTATAGAACAGATATTGAATGACTTTCCTATCCTCATTCTAGATGGCGCAATGGCTACAGAGCTTGAGAATTATGGATGCAATCTAAACGATCGTTTATGGTCAGCAAAAATAGTTATGGAGAATCCAGAACTAGTAAAGAAAGTGCACCTGGATTATTTTGAAGCAGGGGCAGATTGTGCGATTACAGCAAGCTACCAAGCCACTATTGAAGGGTATAAAGCTAGAGGATTGACTGAGGAGGAGGCAATCGGCTTGATCAAGAAGTCTGTTCAAATTTCAGCGGATGCGCGCGACGAATTTTGGACAGAGTGGAGCGATAAGTCTGCCAGGCCAAAACCGTTAGTTGCGGCTTCTGTCGGTCCATATGGCGCTTTTCTTTCAGACGGATCTGAATACCGTGGTAATTATTCGTTGACCGAAGATGAATTGGTTGTCTTTCATAAAGACCGGATCAGAGTGTTGGTGGAAGCAGGAGCAGATATTTTAGCGTGTGAGACCATCCCTTGTCTGATAGAAGCTAAAGCGATCCTGAAGGTGCTCAAGGAATTTCCAGGGGTCTACGCTTGGTTCAGTTTTAGCGCAAAGGACGGCCATAACATCAGCGATGGAGAACGGATCTCCGATTGCGCCAAATGGCTGGATAAAGAAGAGCAAGTAGCTGCAATCGGTATTAATTGTTCAGCGCCGCACTTTATAGAATCATTGATCGAAGAGGTGAAAAGCGAATCTTCCAAACCGATCATTGTTTATCCGAATTCAGGTGAAGAATACGATGCGGTAAGCAAAACATGGAGTGAAGAACCTTTAAAAAATCCTTTTTCTGCTAGTGCACAGCGCTGGCATGAAGCTGGTGCCCAAATAATTGGAGGTTGCTGCAGAACGACTCCTGAGGATATTGCAGCCATTACTGCATGGGTACGTAAATAGATTGTTGAATAAGCGGGTACAGAAGGGCCAGGCCTCCATGGGGAGCGCCTGGCCCCTTTTTGTCTCAGACGCTCTAGACGAGTCCATGTGAGCCTTCTCATAGGCACTTCAAACAACTCTTGCACTTCTCAGTCAGACAGTTAGAATATTATTCAAAAGGAAATTCGATTTTACATAATTAGTAAGGGGATAAGTTAATGAATGAAATTATTCAACAGAAGCTAATGGAGATAGAAAAGAAACACGAGGTGAAAATTTTATATGCGGTGGAATCTGGCAGCCGGGCATGGGGCTTTCCTTCAAAAGACAGCGACTGGGATGTTCGGTTTATTTATATTCATCCTCCGGAATGGTATCTTTCGATCGACCCCCAAGGAATCGGGGCGAAGCGGGACGTAATAGAAGAGCCGATCAATGATTTATTGGACATCAGCGGCTGGGAGATTACAAAAGCACTGCGCCTTTTCAGAAAAAACAATCCGCCTTTATTGGAATGGTTAAGAAGCGAAATTGTCTATTATCAAAAATATGCATTTGTCGAGAATATGCGATCCCTTGAGTCCGAGGTGTTTTACCCAAATTCAATGCTTTACCATTATTTGAACATGGCGAAAAATAATTACCGGGAATATCTTCGTGGTTCTGAAGTGAAAATTAAAAAGTACTTTTACGTGCTTCGGCCGATATTGGCATGTAAGTGGATTGAAAAATACAATGAGACGCCGCCTATCGGTTTCCATGAACTGCTGGAAGATATAGTTACCGAAAGCGAATTGAAAAATGAGGTGAACCAGCTGTTGAGACGAAAGCTGGCTGGGGATGAATTTGATATGGAACCTCGTATAGATGTTATAAATAATTTTGTGGAACATGAAATGGATCGTCTCGAAGAATATGCCAAATCACTGAACGTTACAGTGAAAGATCCTACGGATAGTTTGGATGGATTGTTCAGGGACACGCTGCAGGAAGTTTATTAGATCTTTTAAAAAACCATAATACTAATCGGAGGTGCTGCATGGAATTATGGGATTTATATGACATAAACCGCAACAAAACCGACCAGACTTGGATTCGCGGAGAAGTGCTTCAGCCTGGTGATTACCATATGGTTGTCCATGTGTGCATTTTCAATTCGAATGGGGAGATGCTCATTCAACAAAGGCAGCCTTTTAAAGAAGGCTGGCCAAACATGTGGGATTTGACCGTAGGAGGAAGCGCAATCGCTGGAAATACCAGCCAGGCTGCTGCACAGAGGGAATTGTATGAAGAGCTTGGGCTGGAGCTGGATTTTCAATCTATCCGCCCTCACCTAACGATAAACTTTGAAAGAGGCTTCGATGATATTTATTTAATCGAAAAGAATGTGCCGTTACATACTCTTACGTTACAGCCGGAAGAAGTACAAAGCGTGAAATGGGCAAGCAAGGAAGAAATTTTGGCTATGATTCGAAATGGAGAATTTATTTCGTATTATGAAAGCCTCATTCAATTGTTATTTGACAACCGAAAGCAGCGTGGCGCTATTCAAGAACTGTAGGGCGAGAAAATAAGATAAGAAAGAATCGGCAAGGCCACAAACAAAGAGCCAGAAGCTGTTAATTGTTGTGCTCTTTTCATGTGACCTTGCTATTTCTATTTTCGCTTTTTTCGAAAACTCAATTCTTCGATCATAATCTAAATTTAAAATAGCCTCGATTAGAAACTTTAAGGCGCGGTCAACCGTAAGTAAAGGTAGATATTCTCAATAGATTATAAAAGTAACATCCTTTTGGGAATAAGCCACATCAGAGGAGGCAGAGTATGAAACAGCTGTACATCAAACAAAAAGTCTTTAGTCTAAGCGGAAAGTTTACGGTAAAAGATCAGCAGGAGAACGATGTGTATTATGTAGAAGGCAGTTTTCTGCAAATCCCAAAAACATTCACCATTATGGATGCAACAAGAGGTGAAATCGCGCTCATTACGAAAAAGGTGTTTAGTTTGTTGCCGAAGTTCTTTGTTGAGGTGAATGGCCAAGAGGTGTTAAAAATCGAGAAGGAGTTTTCTATTTTCAAGGCACGTTATAAGATCGATGCGGCAGGAATCGAGGTGCTTGGAAATTGGTGGGACATGGATTTTCAAATATTGCAGCACGGCGAAGTTGTGGGGCAAGTGAGCAAGAAATGGTTTACGTGGGGAGACAGTTACCAGGTCCAGATCATGGATAAGGAAATGGAAGCCATAATCGTTGCGCTTGTTGTTGCCATTGATTGTGTAAAAGCCGACGAAGCTGCTGCAGCTGGAAGCTAAGCCGCAACGATGCACGGTATATTTTCTGGAGCAAAAGAACATATCAAAAAGCAGGGAGCTCTTTTGTGAGCTCCCTGCTTAAGTTTATAGAATAAAACACACATCAGCTATTTCTGAAGCAGAAGCAGCTGTTTGAAATTGTTTCCTTGATTCAAGCGTGACCTCCAACCGGGTTGGCCTGGTTGGTTTTGCACAACTTTATTCCTCAATAATCAACCAAGCGGCCATTGTCATTCCACTGGCCGTACATTTTATTTGCCTTTGTGTTTTCAATAAACTTCTCCAATCGTTTATTGAAAAGTTCAGGTTCATCTTTATAACTTTGTATGGTGTCGATTCGGACCCTTCTGTACAATTCAGGAAAGCGGAGGAAGTTTTGATATACTTGATCGTCTTCTTTCAGGCGAGTTTCAATTTTTTTATCGATAACAAAAGATTTGGCTCGCATATCAGGGAGAACTTTCAACCCTTCTTCTTTCATCAGCCCCAATTTCTCCAACCTTCTTACTCGTTCTTTATTCAGTTCTGTCCAATTGCTATTTTTTTGTCTTGGAGAAAGCCGTTGGGCGGTTTCCATGTCGGATATTTTCTTCTTTGTGCCGTCAATCCACCCGAAACACAATGCTTCTTCAACTGCATCTAAATATCGAATGGTTTCTGGTTGTTCAGCCATACTGATGATCACCCAGCAACATTTTTCTGCAGTGGCATTTTTCTCGAGCCATTCTCTCAATTCCGTTCTGGTCTTAGCCGCAAGTAAATTTTCAATCTTCATGCAGAACAGCTCCTTCATAAAAATTTTCCTTTATAGGATAACTGTTTAATAGAATAGAGTAGAAATACTGAACTTCTCAAATGGAAAGTCTATTTCATTTACTTCCTTTGTATTCAAATGAGTGGATATGGGTCTTTGATAGATTAATTACTTCTTGTATAAACACTTCCTGCGATTCTTTAAAGCCGGTTTTAATCCAATTCTGAATAAGCCCATAGAAGCCATAGGCTGTATAAAGCTTGAAATAATCCATATTCACCGGGATGTCATTAATCGTTTCAAATACAAATTGTTCCTTATAGATTTTTAAGATGGCTTGAGGGAATCTGGTATGTAGTTCTGGCAACGTATCAGTGTAATTAATAAGCTCAAAAAAATTGCGGTACTTGTATATGTAGGAAACAATACTAAGCGATGGGGCATGCAGATTTACCGTATATATTTTTTGTCCGGGTACATATGGTTTTCCTACGGAATCTTCCAGCCCTTCGAGCATGGAATCGAGTAAATCTTCAGCTAAGTCTATCTTATCCCGGTAATGGATATAAAACGTACTGCGATTATAAGAGGCATGACTGACAATATCTTTAATTGTAACAGCGTGATAACCCTTCTCTTTGATCAGTTCAATCAATGCGAGCTTCAGATGTTCTTCTGTCCGATTTCGTTGTTTAGAAGATCCGATTTGTTCGTCATTCATAAAAAAACCTCCTTTGAAATAGACAGATTGACTCCTAATGTCTATCGCGTAGACACTTCCTGAAATCTTGATGATTGTAAAATACGAACAAAAAAGTAAAGTTGAATTGAGAGCAATTTAGTACAATTTTACTTTAGTATATCCATCTAAGATAAGTATAATCGTGCTATTTAAAATGATATAGGGGGAATCTTATTATGGGAAAATTACAAGATAAAGTAGCTGTAATCACAGGCGGGGCCTCTGGTATCGGTGCAGCGACAGCGCGTCTATTCATTTCAGAAGGAGCTAAAGTGGTTCTTGTCGATCTGAATGAAGAAAAAGGAAAAGCGTTCGAAGAAGAATTGAAAGCGCTTAATGCCGAAGTGTTATTTGTTAAAGCCAATATTACCAGTGAAGAAGAGGTAATCAATGTTTTTAAGACAGCGGTTGAAACTTTTGGGAATGTAGACGTTGTCTTTAACAACGCTGGCATCGGCCGTGTTCACCCTACACATGATTTGGAGTACTCCGAATGGCGTAACACGGTTAATGTTGACCTCGATGGGGTATTCCTGGTAGCTCGTGAAGCGATCCGTGAAATGCTTAAATCAGGCGGAGGTTCTATCATTAATACTGCCTCTATGTACGGTTGGGTTGGTTCGCCTGGATCAGCGGCCTATAACGCAGCAAAAGGCGGCGTTGTTAACTTAACACGTTCACTTGCACTTGAATACGCAGAACAGAACATTCGCGTTAATGCTTTATGCCCTGGATTTATCGATACACCAATCATTCCAGAAGAAAGCAAACAGACACTAGCTGCAATGACTCCGATGAAGCGCCTTGGTAAAGCGGAAGAAATGGCAAAAGCTGTCGTTTTCATGGCCAGCGATGATTCTTCTTTCATGACTGGCAACAGCATTATCGTAGACGGCGGTTATACAGCTCAATAAGCTCTTCTTTGCAGAAGAAACGCCAAACCTTGCCATAACAAAGAGCAACATCTGTTGACGGAGGCTTACAAGAGATTTCTTATTCCTGCATTTGAATAGAAAAAAGGATCTTCAACAAGAAGATCCTTTTTTCTATTCGGCTTTACTCAACGATTTCAGTATGGAAACAAGTCTTCATATGGTTTACCATCGTATCTCCCAAGTTAGTAAATGTTGCGACGCCTCTTGCATGAATAGCGGTTTTGAATCCTTCTGCGTCAGCTCCGGCAACTGTCAGAAAGTCACAAATATCTGTACATACGCCAACTGTATGGACCTTTTCTATGCTTAGAGCTTTTAGTTTTTCAGCCAAACCGGTTTTGAAGAAGGCATTGTAGTTCGGTTTAGGAGTATAGATTAAGTTTTCATGATTTTCGTTCTTTCTGAACCACTCCTGCAATTCCCCGTACAATTCCTGTCCTGGTGTGCCTACAACGTTGTGGGGAGGCCATAAGTCAAAGTGCGGATCGTTTGGCTGGTGCGCATCCATGGCCACGACCACCACTTTCCCCTTTGCTAAAAATTGGTTAGCCGTATCAATAATATAAGGCACGATAATTTGCCCAGGCTTACCTACCGTCAGTGTTCCGTCATCCGCTACAAAATCGTTGCTCATATCTACAATCAATAAAGCCTCTTTCGCCATTCAACCCTCAGCTCCTATAAAATTTATTTTATATTTTGTCTCTCTCTATTATTGCCTCTTTCAGCTAAAAGTAACATAGATTTTAAACTGATAACGAGACAGCTACTAAAATAAATCTTTAATGTCAGAACATTCCTATTAATGCTATAGTTTTATTGAGGAGTGATAAACTTGGAACTAAAAGATGTTATACACGGACACAGATCCATACGCGAATATGAAGACCGGGAAGTAAGCCCGGAATTGCTCAATCAAATATTAGAAGCCGGAATTCGAGCTTCCTCGAGCGGCAATATGCAGACGTACTCCATTGTTGTTACTACAGATAAAGAACTGAAGAAAAAATTATACAGCGCACATATGGAACAATCAATGGTAGTGGATGCGCCTGTGCTTATAACATTTTGCGCCGACTTTAACCGTATGAGAAAATGGCTTTCGCTCAATGATGCACCTGTCCATTTCGATAACTTCATGAGCTTAATGATCGGCACTATTGACGCTGCGTTAGCCTCACAAAATTGCGCGCTGGCAGCGGAAGATGCGGGACTTGGCATTTGTTACATGGGATCAACGCTTGCGAACTGCGACCAGATCGGCGAACTTCTGAACTTGCCAGAAAACGTCGTGCCGGTTGTCGGTTTTTCATTGGGCTATCCTGCAGAAAACCCTGCCCCGCGGGACCGTTTGCCTCAGCAAGGCATCGTGCATTACAACCAGTATCAGGATTATTCAGAAGAAGAAATTTTGGAAATCTACAAAGAACGAAATGAAAAGGGCTGGAACCGCTATATGGACGTTCCGCAGCTAAAGCAAATGACAGAGGAGCTGGGATTGAAAAACCTTGCTCAAATCTATACGATTGCCAAGTATACAAAGGAATCCCATATCGAATTCTCCCAAACGGTGCTGAACTACTTGGAGAAGCAGAATTTTATGAATAATAACTAATGGTTTCATCAGCCAGTAATAGATGTGAAAAGCCGATTTTCAGCGTGTATCTGTGTACTAAAAAACGCTTCATGAAATGGAAGTGAGCGGAAATGAAGAGATTGCTTGGCTTGTTGGCCGTTTCAATGCTTTTTTTGACAGCTTGCGGAAACTACAAGGGAACGGTGATTGAAAAAACAGATACAAGTTTTATATTGGAAGTAACTTCGGATAATTCAGAAACGGAAACACCTGTACACGAAGAAATTCATCTTATTGATCCTACTAAATTCAGAGGATCGGCAAGTTCATTTGAGGAATTGAAAGAAGGCGATCGAGTCACTGTAGTGCCTGCCAAACTTTAGAAAGACTTTCCATATATCCTTGCTTCAGAAGTAATTGTTGAGTAGAAACACCAAGCGCTTTAGCCTTGGTGTTTTTGTTCGGCTTAAAATCTGCTCTATCCTATTGTCTGCCTCTATCGATCTTCTTTTCTGTTTGAAACTCCCTCTGACTCATCAAACAAAAAACAAAACTCTTACGAAAAGCGCAACCATTTTGCGGAATATCAATATCAAACCTTTAATTTATCTATTGCTCATCAATTTTCAAATTAGAAACACCACCTCTGTCACGACAACCCCGACAAAGTTGAGTTTCCTTGTTATTGAATCCGTTTACATTTGGAGCCTATTATAAGAAAAGAAGTGAAAATCATTTTCTGAGGGGGTAAGCCAAAATGGATCAATCACAATTGAAAGTTTCGATACAAAAGTTCGGGAATTTCCTGAGTTCGATGGTGCTTCCAAACATCGGAGCATTTATCGCCTGGGGATTAATCACGGCATTATTCATTCCTACAGGGTTTTATCCGCATGAGGGCTTTAGCTCGTTAGTAGGTCCAATGGTAACGTATATGCTGCCGCTCTTGATCGGTTACACGGGTGGCCGGCTCATTCATGACCAGCGTGGTGGAGTTGTCGGTGCAATCGCCACGATGGGGGTTATAGTCGGTGCACCGGATACGCCGATGTTCCTGGGCGCCATGATCATGGGTCCGCTTGGTGCTTTCGTTATCAAGAAATTTGACCAATTGATCGACGGGAAAATCAAAACAGGCTTTGAAATGCTTGTAAACAACTTCTCTGCAGGTATCCTTGGTGCAGCTCTTGCACTTCTTGCCTACATGGGCGTTGGTCCTGCGGTTAATACATTTACAAAGACACTTGTTGCGGGTGTTGACTGGCTAGTGGATGCGGGATTATTGCCGCTGACAAGCATTCTGATCGAACCTGCGAAGATTTTATTCCTTAACAACGCAATCAACCACGGTGTTTTGTCGCCAATCGGTTTGGAGCAGGTCCAACAAGGCGGAAAATCGATTCTGTTTCTTCTGGAAGCAAACCCGGGACCGGGTCTTGGCGTGCTGCTCGCGTTCATGCTGTTTGGAAAAGGCATAGCGAAACAATCAGCTCCGGGAGCGGCGATCATCCACTTCCTTGGGGGGATTCATGAAATCTATTTCCCGTACGTGTTGATGAAGCCAATGCTAATCTTATCTGTCATTCTTGGCGGAATGAGCGGGGTCTTCACATTGACATTGCTTGGCGGCGGCTTGGTTGCGCCGGCATCTCCAGGAAGTATTCTTGCTATTGCAGCAGTAACACCGCCTGAAGGAATGGCGTACCTGGCCAACTTCGCAGCGGTACTTGTAGCAGCAACTGTTTCATTCCTTGTGTCCGCAGTAGTCCTGAAATCAGGAAAACAGACAGATGATGATATTGAGGAAGCGACGAAGAAGATGGAACAAATGAAAGGCAAGAAAAGTTCTGTATCCCATGCCTTAGCGGCAGGAACGGTATCAGCAAATGGCGCTTTCCCTGCGAAAGTCGACAAAATTGTTTTTGCATGCGACGCCGGTATGGGGTCCAGTGCAATGGGAGCTTCTCTTTTGCGCAAGAAAGTGAAAGAAGCGGATTTGGATGTGAAAGTTACCAATACGGCAATCAGTACAATTCCTGCCGATTCCCAAATTATTATCACCCAGGAAAAATTAACGCCTCGTGCGCAAAATAAAATGCCGGGCGCTTACCACATCTCAGTGGATAACTTCTTATCGAGCCCTGAGTACGATAAGTTGATCGCAAGTTTGCAGAACGGGGTTACGGCAGAACAGGCCGGGCTTGTTGAAGAAGCTCAAAACGATGCTGTAGGTGTCGAGCCTGCAATGGGTGGAGAAGATGATCTCTTACTAGAAGAAAACATTTTCCTTAACCAGAGTTTTTCCACAAAAGAACAAGCCATTCGCTTTGCCGGAGAGGCGCTAGTAAAAGCCGGATACGTGAAGCCATCGTATGTTGATGAAATGCTGAAACGCGAAGAAATCACGACCACGTATATGGGCAATAACGTAGCTATTCCGCACGGTACGGAAGAAGCCAAAAAAGCAGTGATCAAATCCGGCTTTACAGTTATTCAAGTGCCGAACGGTGTAGACTTTGGCGGAGAAAGCGCAAAATTGATCTTCGGAATTGCAGGGAAGGATGGCACACACTTGGAAATCCTTTCAGGGATCGCTGTCATCTGTGCTGACCAAGATAACGTCGACCAACTGGTACAAGCGAAATCAGCCGAAGAACTCATGAGTATCCTCAATCGCAAATAAATACTACAATAAAAGGCAGGGAAACCTGCCTTTTTGTTTTATATATGTTGAACTTAAAAAACTTCTAGTTACGGCTTCAGTACTTTTAGGATAGGGGCTAAAATGCAATGAGAATCACATTAAATAATATGGAGCAAAATAACGGAGACTCCCGCAGGAAAGCGGAGTTATTTTGCGGAATATTAGTTTCTGAAAGCAATTAAATCAACTTATATTTCGTATTTTTAAAAGGCAGTTCAAAAGCGAAATGAGTGAGAAAAATGATGATTACGTTTAGGGAAAAATCCATTATCGAGTTGATCGTAAGAACAGCTGGTAAGCATACGGTCCACTCCTTGGCTACATATATAAATGTCAGTGCACGAACAATCCAAAGAGACTTGAAATCCGTCGAAAAAACCTTGAAGCAGTTTGACCTTGATCTTAAACGCACTTCCAATGAAGGACTTTTTATCGATGGAAAAAACGAACAAATTTATCGGCTGATCCAAAACTTAACAAACAGCCAGCCAACCGATGAAACTCCTGAAGAACGAAAGCTGAATTTGCTTATCATTTTATTGCACGAAGGGCCGTCATTTAAAACGCGGGTGCTTGCCAGTCAATTGGGTGTCAGCGCCGCGACCTTATCAGCCTACTTGGATGATTTAACAGAATGGCTCGGCAAGTTTTCAATCACCCTGACTCGGAAAAGAGGCGTCGGTGTGGAGTTGGATGGAGCGGAAGCCAACAAACGGCATGCGCTGGCCAATTACTTTTTGGTTTATTTTTACGAGGAGATTGTTGAGCAGCTGTATTTACTGCAGCAAGGGAAAAAGCTGGAAGAGCCGGTTTTAGGCTATTTCTCGCCGCGATATTTGGCGGAGATCGATGAATTGGTGAACCGGAAAATCAATAACGAGCAAACACGGTTAGCCGACAGTGATTACATTGGGCTGGTCATCCATATTTGTTTGACTGTTCAGCGAAACGAAACCCATTTTATGCTTGAACAAGTTGTGGATACCATAGAAGATACTACAAGCGAATTCGAGCTGATGGAGAGACTATGCAACGAGTTGAACAATAGTCTTTCCGCGTCTCTTAATGCTAGCGATGCGCACTTTTTGTCTGTGGTTCTAAGAGGCTCTAAAGTCCAGGGAGTGGACTGGGGTTATTACGACAGTGTGCTGCTCGGCAAACTGATCAAAAATGTTATCGGGGAAGTTTCCGTCAATCTGCACGTTGATCTTTCGGATGACTTTTCGCTCTATCAAGGGTTGCTTGCACATATGGGCCCTTCCATTTTCCGCTTAAACCAGAACCTGGAGCTTTTTAACCCATTGACCGATGAAATCAAAAGAAAGTATCCGGTTCTGTTTATGGCGGTGGCAAAAAGCTTGGAGAAGGTATTCAGGGACATCGACTTTCCAGCGGATGAAATCGCCTTTATCGTATTGCATTTCGGGTCCGCGCTGCTGATGAATGAGGAAAAAGTGCAGATCAACGCCGTGGTTATTTGTCCGACCGGCATCGGCACTTCCAAGATGCTGGCAAGCCGCATCCGAAAAGAAATCGTTGAGATCAATTCCGTGAAGATTCTATCGATCAACGATTTCCAGTCTGCGCGTTTTGATGATTATGATCTCATCATATCCACCATCAGGCTGCCGCTTACAGACGTTGAATACATTATGGTAAGCCCGCTTTTAAGCGATAAGGATATCGGGTATATAGAAAATTATCTGCAAAACAATTTGGAGACGATCACCCGAAAAAAGCGGTATTTGATTCCGGAGAATCAGCGTGAAAACCTGGTTCCCAAGAACAAACCAAGCGTTCAAAACCTTCTGCAGGAGATAAAGGACGTACAAACCAGCATGGATGCCCTATTGAACAATCTGCGGGTATACAGAAAACGGCAAGCCGTGAACCACTGGGAAATGTTGAAGGAAATGGTTGAACAAGCTGAAGCCAATCACCTTGTCACCAGCACTCCGGCTGTCCTGCACCAATTGCAGGAACGGGAGAAAAAGGGCGGCCTCGGCATTCCGAACACACTGATGGGCCTGTTTCATTGCCGGGACGAAAGTATTCAGGAATTGATCTTTCAAGTGGCGCATTTGGATACGCTCTGTACAGTCGAAGGAATGGACGGGCAAACCATGCAAATTAACAATTTGCTCTTGATGCTGGCACCTTCAACCATGAGTGACAGGGAACAAGAAATATTGAGTATGATCAGCACCAGTTTAATCGAAAGCGATAAGTCGATGATGATTTTTTCATCCTCAAACGAAAAGATGATCCGTCAAAAGCTGGAAGATTTATTCTTGGATTACCTACAAAATAATTTGATAAAGGGATGATGATGTTGAAACAGACAGTTCATTTTGGAGCAGGAAATATAGGAAGAGGCTTTATCGGGGCGCTGTTTTCCGAGTCCGGCTATCATGTAACATTCGTAGATATTGCCGAGCAGGTCATCAATAAATTAAACGAAGAACAACAGTACAACGTGAAACTCGCTACCGCGCAAGAAGAAACAACGACGATCAAAAACGTTTCCGGCTTAAACAATATGACTCAGGAAAACGAAGTGATCGAAGCGATAAGGCAAGCCACCTATTTGACAACAGCAATCGGTCCAAATATTTTGCCGCGGATAGCGCCATTGATCGCCAAAGGCATCGCCAAGCGTGTACAGGAGTCGGATGATAAACTCTATGTGATTGCCTGCGAAAACCAAATTGGAGCAACCGATATCTTAAAAAATCACATTATGGGCAATCTTGACGAAGACACGAAAAAAGCGCTGGAAGGCAAAGTCTATTTCTTCAACTCCGCTGTGGACCGCATCGTGCCAATCCAGGACCAAAGTTCACTCGATGTATTGGTCGAGCCTTATTATGAGTGGGTAGTGGAAACAACAGAAGAGATTCCGCAAGTAACAGGAATGAAGATTGTCGAAGATCTTGCGCCGTTCATTGAACGGAAGCTGTTTACGGTAAATACGGGCCATGCTGTTATTGCGTACCTCGGCTATCTTCAAGGAAAATCAACGATTGACGAGACATTGGCTGATGAAGAAATTGCTGGCCAAGTGAGAGAAACGCTTAAGGAAACAGGCGCTTATTTAGTCAAAGAGTATGGACTTGATCAAGACGAGCACTTGGCTTATATCAACAAAAACATTGAGCGCTTCAAAAATTCATACTTGAATGATGGAGTAGAGAGAGTAGGCCGTTCGCCGATCCGCAAGCTCGGACCCGAAGATCGTTTAGTCCGGCCAGCAACCCAGGCGCAGAAAGCGGGATTGTCATACACAAACCTTGCCCAAGCGATTGCTGCTGCATTACTGTTCGACCATCCGGAAGATGAAGAAGCAGTGAAAATCCAGCAAATGATTCAAGAAAACGGTCCTGCATTTGTTCTGAAGAACATTAGCAGCTTGGCCGAAGACAGCGAAATCACAAAAGAAGTGGTTCGCCAGTATGAAGCGTTAAAAGCTAGAAAATAATAGAAGATATGAATAAAGGATATGAGCCGGCATGTTGTCGGACTCATATCCTTTATTTTTGTTTTTATGCTAGGGTATCAGCGTTTAGAAGATTTATTTTTACAGTGCTTTTACCGATGCTGATCAAACAAAATCGGATTGCCGTCCGGGTCTTCTATAATAAAACTGGCAGGGCCTTGCGTTGTTTCATCCGCTTCACTGGAAAACATGACGCTATCCATCTTCAACTTTCTCTGCAGTTCACGTATGTCTGTAAAAGCATCCAGGTTCTGTGCGTTTTGGTCCCATCCTGGATTAAAAGTAAGAAGGTTTTTTTCAAACAGGCCTTGGAACAACCCAATTATTGTTTGGCCGTTCCTCATGATAAGCCAGTGCTGGTCAATGTCTCCCCCAAAAGATTCAAAGCCGAGTTTTTCGTAGAAAGCTTTAGAAGTGTGAATATCCTTTACGTTCAAACTGACCGAAAAAGCGCCTAATTGCATGGTATTTCCTCCTTTTCATTAGTAAGAATGGATTTTCTAGTTTCATTCAATAAAAAAGGGAATAATTCCTGCATGGCGCTATCAAATAGAAGATACTAAGGGAATGATTTTTCTTATACATTCCAGCAAACTCAAATGCAATAAAAGCCAGTCTTTATGGTTGTTTCTTCTGATCTTACTCGTAATTCTGTTGCATTTTAAATTGTCATTAGATCTTAAAAATCTAAACTTTTCCATTTTATATGTGCTACATTATAAGGAAAATTGTTAAACAAAAGAAGGTGTTTTCTCGTGCATCCGCAGTTAACTACTTACATTACTCTTATCAGCACTTCAGGCGTGTTGAATTTATTTTTGTGTTTATATGTTTTTTGGAGACGCTTCAATTATACAAACGTCGCCAACTTCTTTATTTTCTATACGGCTTCAATTGCCGTATATTGTTTTGGATCCGCTTTTGGTTTACTCGCTACAGATCTTGCGCAAATGAAGTTCTGGACTATGATTCAGTATATTGGCATGCCCATTTCATCGCCGCTCGGCCTCTTGTTCATCATGCATTATTTAGGGATAAAAATTACGAAGAAAAGATGCATGGCACTGCTTGCCATTCCTGTTATCAGTTTCATCATGGTAGCTACAAATGATTTTCATCATCTGCACTACAGAGTGTTTAGAGTGGATCCAACTCTAGGTTCACCTTACATTTATCAGGAAATTGGAATTTGGTATGCTGTCCATGGGATTTTTACATTCGGCTGTATGTTTGCAGCTTTTGCACTGTTGCTTTTTCGATGGAGGGAAACAGCGAAAGCATACCGATTTCAATTGGTTGCGCTGCTGTTTGGCCAACTTGTTCCAATGGTGACCGCTTTTCTTTACTTGATTGGCGCAACACCGGCCGGAATCGATCCGGTGCCGGTGGTTCTATGGATTTCTTCGCTGCTGTATTTATGGTCGATCAGCACATCACGGCTGTTTACAGTAATGCCGATTGCGAAAGACGCAATATTCAACAGCATCAACGACGGCGTTATTGTACTGGACGAATCCCACCGTCTCATCGAGTTTAATCAGGCTGCAAAAAACAATTTTCCGCAAATAAATAAAACCATGTTTGGCAGAGATATTAATGAAATATGGGTGGAGCTGTCAGTAAATCCATTTCCGTTAGCGGCCGATGCAGAATCCAGCCAAGAAGTACTGATTGGCGCCGGACGGTCAGAACAAATTTTTCAAGTCCGGGTCTCGGCGCTTGAGAATAGCAGAGGGTTATTGATCATTTTCACGGACATAACTGAAGTAAAAAGGCTGCAAGTAAAATTGGAGCAGCAAGCGTATTATGATGAACTCACGCAAGTTTATAACCGCCGTGCTTTTTTGCAGCAAGCCGAGCAAGACTTTCGATTAGCACAAGCAAAGGCTCTGCCCTTTACCGTCCTGTTAATCGATATCGATCACTTTAAACGTGTAAATGACACGTATGGACATCATATCGGCGACCAAGTGCTTGTGCATGTGGCAACTGTCTGCCAAACACAAGTGCAAAAAGGGCAAGTTTTTGCGCGCTATGGAGGCGAGGAGTTTGTGCTGTCCATGAACGGCCGCACGGCAAAAGAAGCCGAAGTGTTGGCCAATGGGCTGCGCAAGCATTTGGCTTTTCATCCGCTTGTTACCGAGGACGAAGTGATCGCTGTCACGCTAAGCATAGGTGTAGCTGAGGCAACAGAAAAAGCAGAAGAAACGCTTTACCGGCTTCTAAACAAAGCTGACAAGGCTTTATACGCTGCCAAGCAGGAAGGGCGAGATCGCGTATGTGTATTTATAGGGAAGGAAGAAGGGGTTAAACCTTGAGTTGTTCGTGGATTGCAGCTCGATAGACGGACAACTTACTTTATTACCGGCTTTAAATAGTTTATAATTATTTGTTAGTAGTAAAGATTTTAATCTAATAGTAAATTCCATAGATTGCAAACCAAAACAATCAAAGCAAAAAAGAGGCTAAGCATCTTTTTTTGCAAATATACAGGATAAGGAAGGGTATAATGAGCAGCAGTCAGAAAAAATCAGACGTTATCTTAATAGGTGCTGGAGTCATGAGTGCGACTTTAGGAGCCATGCTAAAAGAGTTGTCACCGGAATGGGATATTAAAGTATTTGAGAAGCTCGAAAAGGCAGGGGAAGAAAGCTCTAACGAATGGAACAATGCGGGTACTGGGCATGCTGCACTGTGTGAGCTTAACTATACACCTGAAAAACCTGACGGATCGATCGATATCACGAAAGCGATCAAAATCAATGAACAATTCCAGCTTTCGCGCCAGTTCTGGTCTTTCCTGGTTGAAAACAAGCGGATCAGCAGCCCGAAAGATTTCATTATGCCGATTCCACACATGAGCATGGTGCTGGGAGAAGACGATATCCGCTTTTTGAGAAAGCGTTTTGAAGCATTAGCCGACAATCCGTTGTTCAAAGGCATGGAATTTTCAGAGGATCCGGAAAAAATGAAAGAATGGATTCCACTTATCATGGAAGGCCGTAATCCGAACGACCGGATCGCTGCAACAAAAATCGATTCAGGTACGGATGTGAACTTCGGGGCTTTGACAAGCATGCTGTTTGATCATTTGCAGAAGCAAAACGTAGAGGTCAACTATAAGCACACAATCAAAGACATCAAACGCACTGCTGACGGCATGTGGGAAGTAAAAGTCCACAACGTGGCTGAAGATAGAATCGAATTTCATAAAGCGAAATTCATCTTCATCGGTGCTGGCGGCGGAAGCTTGCCGATCTTGCAAAAGACTGGCATTCCGGAATCCAAGCATATCGGCGGTTTCCCGGTGAGCGGATTGTTCCTTGTATGCAAAGACCCGGAAATTGCAGAAAAACATCACGCAAAAGTTTATGGAAAAGCGAAGCTTGGCGCTCCGCCAATGTCCGTTCCGCATCTTGATACACGCTATATCGATAACAAAAAATCCTTGCTGTTTGGACCGTTCGCCGGCTTCTCGCCGAAGTTCCTAAAAACAGGGTCCAACATGGACTTGATTGGATCGGTAAAACCAAGCAACGTCTTCACGATGCTTGCTGCAGGCGCAAAAGAGATGTCGTTGACCAAATACTTGATCCAGCAATTGATGCTGTCGAACGAAAAGCGTGTGGAAGAATTGCGCGAGTTCATCCCGACTGCAAAACTCGAAGACTGGGATATCGTGGTTGCAGGGCAACGCGTACAAGTGATCAAAGATACCGACAAAGGCAAAGGAACCCTTCAGTTTGGTACAGAGATTGTTACAGCTGCTGACGGTTCGGTCGCTGCACTGCTTGGCGCTTCTCCGGGAGCTTCTACTGCCGTCCATGCGATGCTTGAAATCTTTGAAAAATGCTTCCCGCAAGAGTTGAAGCAATGGGAACCGAAAATCAAAGAAATGATTCCGTCTTACGGCGTATCTTTATCCGAAAACGCGGAACTGTTTGAGGAAATCCATGCTTCTACAGCAAAATCACTTGGCTTGGACGATAAAAACTGGTCTGGTGTGGAAACAAAAGTATTGAGTGAAAAAGCTTAAAACTAGCTTTGAATAGCAACTAAAAATAAAAAGAACCTTTAGTCCAATGTGGATTAAAGGTTCTTTTACAAATTCATTGTGAAAACCGCCAAAAAATACAAGAGGAGAATGCTTACTATACAAGCATTCTCCTTTTGTATTTTATTTAAAGAACGGCGTTTTTTTCAGTGCGATGGCAACCGGAATTGCTACGATGAGCCCGACTGCATTTTGAACAAGATTCCCGGGAATCGAAGCTGCCGGCACGATAAAGTTGCCGAAAATGATCGCTTCGCCTACGTAATAGATGGCCAGCATGAACGGAACTGACACAAGAGCAGCAAGGATATTGAAACGGATGCTGTTGCCGTTCCGGCCGTTCGACCATGCGATTTTTCCGACAAGATATCCTTGTAAACCACGGGCAAGAAAGGTAATCGGTGCCCATAGTGTCCAGCCGGAGACCAAGTCGAACAATCCCATTCCAATCGCACCGGCAATCATGCCTTTTTTCGGTCCGAATACGATGGATATGACAAAGAGCATCGCTGTTCCAAGATGGACCAAACCGCCATTTGCTGTAATCGGTAATTTTATATTCAATAGAAGCGTAGCAACAAATACAAGTGCGATAGACATAGCAGTCAAAATCAAATCAAAAGTGCGGCCGCTTGAATAAGGGGCTGTTGTGGTTTTTTGCATCGTCCCAATCCTTCTTTCTTAGCATTTTTTAATGTACTGCTACAATAGCAAAGGATTGGCCTAGTTAAAAGTATCACTTTAGCAGAAAACTTAGGGGTCAGTTTAAGGGTTAGAAGAATATACTTTTCTTTTTTCCGATTCAGACTAATATAAGAACTAGAACGGTTAAAATACGCTTCTTTTTTGTAGGATTTTTTTGTTTTTCTATATAGTTGCTAGTAACCGATGTAAAATAAGGAAATACCAATCCAGTGAAAGAATCGAAAACAACTATGAATTTTTCATATAAAAAGAAATAAAGAGCTTAATGATTGGAGAGCGGAAGAATGTTAGGGGAACAGACAAGATATTCGAGGCTTGCAAATATAACAAAGATCATCAATACACAATTAGAACTGCGCGAAGTGCTGCAGCATGTAACAGTCGCAATTTCTGAAGAAATCATGCAGTGCAGCTCTGTTGGTGTTTTTTTGCCGCAGGAAGATGGAACTTTTCGGGCATTTGCAGGAAAGCCGGACGTTATAAATGGTGAATCTCTTCACGATCAAGTGATTGATCCAAAAACAGATGTACTGGCTAGGGAAGTCATTGAAACCAACAAAGCTATCTATATCCCTGATACTGTAAAAGATAGCCGCCCAGACCGCATTCCGGTTAACAGCTTTGATGTAAAATCCTTATTGGCACTGCCGATTTCATTTGAACAGGAGCTATACGGTTTGGTTTTCTTGTTTGATTATGGAGCGCCGATGAACTTGATTGATTCGGAAATTCAAAGTGTGGAAGCATATGTAAATATGGCAGCAGTCGCCATCCGAAACGCGAAAAACTTAGCGCAGAAGGAAAACCTGATTGCTGAGAAGCAATTGTTGCTGGATGTTACGAGTGACTTGTCAATGTGCTCGACGCTGCAGGAGTGCCTGGATAAATGTTTCTACTATATAGGAAAAGTTCTGGACAACAATAATATGGTCGTCCATTTACTGGATCCGATAGAGAAACAGCGAATTCGCGCAACAAGGCTAAGCGAAAACTGCAAGTGGACTGAAGCGGAATGGAAAGGCTTGTTTGAAGAAGCGCAAAAAGAGCAACGGTATGAGTCCTTGATTCAGGATGTGATTCAAACAAAAAGAATTTCTTACGTCCCTGCCGGCCCATTCAAGGAATCCCTGCTCGTTCCATTGACATTGATGGGAGAAGTGCTTGGCGTTATCTTGGTTGTCAATCCGGCTGGAGAAAACGGGATTTATGACAAATCACAAATTCAGTTGGTTCAGTCTATTGTTGATGCGACAGCGCCAACATTTTCAAATTTGCTGTATATGGACCAGCTTGAAAATATGGTAGAGGTGCGGACAAGTGAACTGGCTACCGCCAACGAGAAAGTTGTAAGCGTCATCGAAAGCATTACGGACGGTTTTTTTGCGTTGAATAAAGAATGGGAATTCATCTATATCAACAAGCACCAATATCTTCCCCATAGAAAAACGGCACAAGAAGTACTGGGCAAAAGCATATGGGAAGTGTTCCCGGATTGGGCTGAGACGCTTATGTATGAAGAATTCCATCGCGCCATGATTGATCGGGTACCGGTGCATTTTGAAATGCCGTCCACTTCGGAAAATTATTGGAACGAAGTTGTCGCCTATCCGTACGATGAGGGGATCTGCTGTTTATCCAAGAACATCGCGGAGAAAAAGAAATACGAAAAGGAATTGCGTCGGTTGTCCAATTTGGATTTGATTGGGCAGATGGCTGCTGGAATTAGCCATGAAATCCGCAATCCGATGACTACAGTAAGGGGATTCTTGCAGCTATTAAAGCAAGAAAATCAGCTTGATAAACATGATGTGTATTTTGATGTGATGATTGAAGAGCTCGACCGGGCCAATGCCATCATTACGGAATTCCTTTCAGTTGGAAATACAAGAACATCCGGTTTGGAGATGCTGGATTTAAATGCAATCATTCACGACATTGCGCCATTGATAAAAATCGATACATTTGGCCAAAATAAACTGATTGAATTCGACACGCAAGACATTCCAGAATTGCTGTTGAACCGCAATGAAATCCGGCAATTGATCATTAACCTGTATCGCAATGCATTAGATGCGATGGAGGCGGGGAAAGTACTGACCATCTGCACGTACAGAGAAGACGAAAACTGCGTTGTACTTGGTGTTCAGGATCAAGGAGAAGGAATCCGGCCGGAAGTGTTGGAAAAGCTGGGCACACCATTCTTCACAACAAAAGACAATGGCACGGGCTTAGGATTGGGCATTTGTTACGCCATTGCTGCCCGCCACAATGCCAAGATTGAAATACAGACAGGGCTGGAAGGCACAACATTTCTGACTAAGTTTTATTTGAAAACCTAAGAGTGATCCAGTATGAAAAAGTTCTAAAGTGGAAATGGCAAGTTGATTAAGGGCATGATTCTGTCGATGGATCATGCTCTTTATCATGGAACGGTCTTAGCTATCGTTTGAAGTTTTCAAGAGCTGGTGTAGAAATAGAGTTAAAAAACTATTGCAGTTTATTTGCTGACGTTATATGATGTTAATCGTAATGTTTACAGTTTGATGCTGAAATAAAGTTTTAATGCCGTGGCATAAACTTGCCGCCTATAGTGCAAAGTTACAGTTATACATAAGAGCTAAAATAAAGAAGCTTCCAACAAAAATTTTTGCCGTTTTGTAAATAGTAATAATTACTGTTTATAAAACGGTGGTAGTTAGCATAGAAAAAGGAAAAGCATTTGTCTTTTGTGAGAACGGGGGGCAGAAACTGAGGAGGATTTTTAATGAAAAAATTATCGAAAACATTAATTGTATTTGTAATAACGGTACTGTTGCTTGCGGCTTGTTCTTCAAAATCGGCAGAACAGGCAGGTGGAAAAAATGACATTAACTTGCTCTTCAATTTTGCCACGAGTTCTCTTGATCCTAATGTGGACACGAGCTATGTTTCCTTGAGAGCCGGCATTACCGAAACATTGGTTCACTTGAACGATGAGAGCTTGAAGATCGAACCTTGGCTTGCGGAAAGTTGGTCGAGCGAGGACGGGCAAACATGGATCATCGAATTACGAAACGATGTAACGTTTCAAAATGGCAACCCGATGGACGGCGCAGCGGTAAAGGCTTCCTTGGAGCGGGCGATGAAAGATAGCATAGCGATCAAAAATGCGTTGCGAATCGAGTCAATCGAAGCTGAAGGCCATACACTGACAATCAAAACAGAAGTGCCATTTCCTGAATTTCCTTCCGAGTTGGTTCACCCCAACACGTCCATCATTGACGTAACGGAAACAGACTTTGTCAATAAACCGGTTGGAACCGGTCCATTTGCGGTTTCTTCGTTCACTCCTAAAACTGCGGTAAATCTAGTACGCTATGACGAATATTGGGACGGGACAGCCCTTTTGGAAACGGCCAAGTTTTCGTTCAATGAAGATGCCAACGCAAGATCTCTTGCTCTTCAGTCAGGAGACGCTGATATTGTTTTCCGTCCGGAAGTTGAAAGTTTGGATAGCTTAAAAGCAATAGAAGGCATGAAAGTGGAATCGACCTCGACATTCCGGGTTCATCAGATGACCATGAATCTTCAGCGTAAGCCGCTGCAGGATATTAATGTCCGAAAAGCGATCGATGCCTTGATTGACCGTGAAATGGTAGCTGAAACCATTTTAAAAGGGCATGCGGAAGTTGCGACAGGTCCATTCCCGTCATCCTTTTCTTTTGCACCGGATTATCCTGAAAAGAAGCATGGCATTGAAATTGCCCGGGATCTGTTAAAAGAAGCAGGATACACCGAAACGAATAATGTTATGCAAAGGGACGGAAAACCGCTTGAATTGACTTTGTTGACTTATAGCTCCCGCGCAGATTTGCCATTGATCGCCCAGGTTTTTCAATCAGACGCGAAACAGCTAGGGATCAAAGTAACCATTCAGCAGATCGAGATACCGGAAGAATACATGGCGGCGAATCGTGATTGGGATTTGACCACTTACAGCAATCTGACGGCACCTCGCGGAGATGCTGGCTATTATTTAAATGCAACGTACCACCCAAAAGGGGCGTTGAACTTCAGTGGTGCCAACGATAATCAGTTAACAGAAATGATCGATCAGCTCAACGGCACAGTGGGCCAACAGGAGCGTTCAGACATAGCGGAAGAAATTGCTGCTTATGTGGACGAACAAGTTTACAATTCGTTCATCCTGCATCCCAACACGCTGGTTGCCTACAATTCGGCCAAGGTGAAAAACTGGGTAACTTCACGCAGTGAGTATTACATGCTGACGAATAAATTGAGTGTGAATTAAATGATTCAAATATTGAGCAAAAGATTGATCGAGGTAATGGTTTTTTTGCTGATCATCACATTTGTCAGTTTTCTTTTTGCCCGTCTTGCTCCGGGAGATCCGGTCCTGTCTATGCTTCAAGTAGATGATCTTTCTGTAACGACTGAGCAGATAGAAGAACTCCGGGAAGATATGGGATTCAACGATCCACTCCTGGTGCAGTATGGAAACTGGTTTTTGGACTTTGTCAGAATGGATTTCGGCAATTCGTATATAACCCGCCAGCCGGTGATGGAGATGATTTTCAGTGGACTTCCGGCAACACTTGAGCTCACTGCAGGCGCATTGTTAGTGGTTATTTTAATAGCTGTACCGTTTGGTTCATTAGCCGCGCTATACAGAGGAAAATGGATTGACCAGCTGAGCCGGGGAATTTCGCTGGTCGGAGCAGCCGTTCCAAGCTTTTGGCTGGGACTGATTTTAATCGATTTGTTCGCTGTGCGCTTTGGAATTTTTCCAACAATGGGGAGGGATGGCATTGGTTCTGCTATTCTCCCTTCTATTACGTTAGGACTGGCAATCACAAGTGTCTATGTGCGTTTGCTGCGCTCCAGCTTGATCGATTCTCTTAGCCACGAATATATCCGAGCCGCACGCGCAAGAGGCATTTCTGAGATGCGGATATTTTTCGCGCATGCGTTTCGCGCAAGCCTGCCGCCGGTAATTACTGTTTTTGGCGTCAGCCTAGGCAGTTTGATTGGCGGGGTTGTAGTTATTGAAGTAATTTTTGCGTATCCCGGCATCGGAAAAATGGTTGTTGACGCAATCAGGGGAAGGGACTATCCCGTAATTCAAGGATATATCTTGATCATGGCCCTGTTTGTGTTCGTGATCAACAGCTTAGCGGATCTATCCCTGCGTTATTTGAACCCCGAGCTGCGCTTAAAGGAAAAGAGGGAAGAAGGATGGAAGTGACAGCTAAATTCAGCAAACCAACTTATAAAACGATTAGCCTGTTTATCGTAATTGGTTTAATAGCCACAGTGGCAGCCTATACGTTTCTTTTCTTAAAACACGATCCATCCTTTGTCAATTTGAACGAAAGGTTGCTGCCGGTGAGCTTAGAGCATCCGCTCGGCACAGATCACTTAGGACGCGACGTGTTGACTCGGATTCTGCTCGGTTCACAATTGACTGTCGGTTATGGGTTTTTGGCACTTATAGCAGCAGTAGCTATCGGGGTGCCTTGCGGTATTTTTGCAGGCTTTAAGGGCGGACTACTGGACCGCTTTTTTATGCGTATAGCTGATGCTTTCCAATCGTTTCCGGACACAATTGTAGCTATTGTTTTAAGCGGACTTCTCGGACCAGGAATTGAAAATCTTCTGATAGCCATTGTGCTGGTTAAGTGGGTGAACTATGCCCGGCTTGTACGCAGCACCGTCATTGTTGAACGCCAAAAGGATTACATATCCGTGGCAAAAGTTAACGGTCTAAGCTCATGGCGAATTATGTCAAAACATCTGTATCCTCATATCATCGGACATGTGCTTGTTTTGGCAAGCCTGGATTTAGGGAAGATCATCCTGCTCATTTCCGCATTGTCCTACATCGGCCTTGGAGCACAGCCTCCAGCACCGGAGTGGGGAGCCATGCTGAATGATGCCCGCCCTTATTTTCAATCGGTCCCATCATTAATGGTCTTTCCGGGACTGGCAATTGTTTTGGTCGTGCTTCTGACAAACCTCTTAGGCGATTACTTAAGAGACAAATTCGACGTGAAAAAGGAATTGAGTTCATGAGTCTTCTAACAATCAACAACTTATCAGTTTCGGCCAACGGTGCAGCTATTGTTAAAAAGATCTCTTTTAGCATCGGCAAAGGAGAATGGGTGGCTGTTGTCGGCCAAAGCGGAAGCGGAAAAAGTGTCACCGCTTCAGCCCTCGGCCAATTATTGGGACCGAATTTGAAGGCAGAAGGCGAAGTGCAATATAAAGGCGATAATCTTCTTGCTTTGCCTTTAAAGAAAATGAGGAAATTGCGTGGTACTAGCCTTTCGTATGTTTTTCAGGACTATCAAGGTTCGTTTACTCCTTTTTTAACAATTGGCCGCCATTTTGATGAGTACCAAAAAGCACATCTCAGTCTTTCAAGAAGTGCCAGAAAACAACAAGCTCAAGAAGCCTTAGTGTCTGTCGGATTGAAGCCGGAAATGTATAGCCGCTATCCTTTTCAGTTAAGCGGTGGCCAGCTTCAGCGTGTTTCAATTGCGCTTGCACTTCTTTTAAGACCGGATCTTCTCATTGCTGATGAACCGACGACAGCGTTGGACAGCATTTCATCCTTCAAAATCTTGGAACTGTTATCCAGCTTGCAAAAGCAGACTGGTTGTTCAATTTTGTTTATCACGCACGATTTGCGGCATGTTAAGAATTACGCAGATCGCATAGTGGTGATGAAAGAAGGGGAGATTGTCGAGCAGGGAGAGAAAGCACAAATTATGGGCAAGCCGAAGCATCCGTATACACAATTACTGATTGATGCTGCCTCTTCACTCAAAGCGTCTTTTCCACTCCGTTCAAAGGAGGTTGCAAAATGAGTTTATTGGAATTGAAGAACGTCAGTAAAACATATGATAACGGAGAAGCTGTATTGAAAGGTATCAACTTTTCATTGGAAAAGAAAGAGTGCGTGGGGCTTGTCGGAGAAAGCGGCTGCGGCAAAAGCACACTGGCCCGTTGTATTTTGCAGCTCGCTTCGATAGATGAGGGCGAAATCTTGCTGAATGGCACAGCGTTGCATAACAAGAATGAACGGAAATTAAAACCTTACCGCAGAAATATCCAGACAGTCATGCAAAATCCGACGGCTTCATTAAATCCAAAGTTGAAAATTAGAGAATCGTTGTTAGATCCATATTTACAATATGGTTCTCAAGCCGTTTTAAAACACTTTCACTATACGAATGAAACAAAATTTGTAAAGCAATTGATGGAGGCGGTAGAACTTCCAGAGGAATTGGCTGGCCGCTACCCTCATGAGTTGAGCGGAGGGCAAAAACAGCGGGTCACCATTGCCCGCGCCATCAGTTTAGAACCTGCTTTGGTGGTGTTGGATGAGCCGACATCCAGTTTGGATATCTTGTCTCAATCGGCCACTTTAAAACTGTTGAATGGCCTCCGCCAGCAGCTTGAACTTTCGTACCTGTTTATCTCCCATGACTTATCAGCAGTAAATATGATGAGCCAAAAGATTTTGGTAATGAAAGAGGGAAGTATAGTGGACCGGTTCGAACAGGAAGAATTATTTTCGGAAAGCCGCCATGATTACACAAAAGAATTAATTTCACTGTATCAATAAAAAAAGTGCTCGATCCAGTTTTGATAGCTGGTTCGAGCACTTTTTACTTTATTATTTTGATAGGTTCAATGCTTTTTTGGACACATAGAAATCTTTTCCGTTATAAACGGTGACGCCGTCTAGCGTTTTAGTAAACGTCTTTTTGTTCTGAGTAACATAAGCGACGTTTTTGTTTACAGGCAATTCGATTGTTATTTTGTCCTTTTCTGCAATAAATACCGGATTGTTTGCATCTGTTACATCAATGCGCGTCTTGAAACCTTTGTTTTCATAAGATTCTTTTGCATTAACAAACAATTCATCTGTTGTTTTTTCAAGATCGAAATTCATGAATTTCGCCATTGTTTTAGCAACATCGGTATTGTCCAGTAACCCAAATGGTTTTGATGGGCCATAAGCGTACAAGAAAACATCTTCTCCGGTATGTCCACCAGTCGTAAAGCCGATATTCGCACGGTTTGCCAACATTTTGGTCATTTCAGACTGGACATTCTTCGCTTCTTTTAATTTTTTGATTTCCTCGGCAGTCAAGTTGTCCAAACCGTAAAGAGCCGCTGCTTCTTCAATGTTGGAACGATCGGATTTTAATGTTTTCAAAGCGCCTTCAACTGTCATCGTCGCTTTCTTTAATGGATCGATATAAGTTGAAACTGGAATTTCAGGATAGTTGGAATTTGTATTTGCGTTCCCCATGGTGATACCGCTGTTTCCGTGGTCGCTCACCGCGATCACCATTGTATTGCCGTCTTTCTTCGCGAAATCCACTGCTTCTTTTACTGCCGCATCAAAAGCCAATACGTCGCTTATGATTCCGACTGTATCGTTCGCATGCGCTGCCCAGTCCACTTTGCTTCCTTCTACAAACAAGAAGAAACCATCTTCATTTTTTGAAAGAGTCTCAATGCCTTTTTTCGTCATATCTGCAAGAGAAGGCTGGCTAGGATTTGTTGTTTCACGGTCAAAATCGTATGCAAGAGCTGAAGTCGCGAAAGATCCCCATAACTTGTCGGATTTTGAATTCAAAAGTGCATCTTTCGTTTCCACGAAATCATAGCCGTTTTCATTAATTACGTCTATTAGGTTTTCACCGTCAACGCGCGCGTTCTTTGTCGATCCTGGTTGCAAGGATTCTTTTCCTCCTCCAAGCACAACATCAATCCCTTGGTAAACTTGCTGTTCAGCGATATCTTGATAGTTGCTGCGGTGAACTGCATGGGAAGAGAAGCCTGCGGGCGTTGCATGCTGAATCTCTGAAGTAGAAATGATCCCTGTGGATTTCCCAAGTAAAGAGGCTCCCTCTAACACGTTGGCAACAGGTTTGTAAGCATCTTCAGGAGCAACTGGATCAACGCCTGGCGTATTCACAATTTTAGGAAGAAGCCCGACAATTTTGTCGTTCGATTTGTTTCCAGTAGCTAAAGCAGTAGCAGCAGGTGCGGAATCGGTAATTGCAGATTCTGCAGAATGGGTTTTCATGCCACCTACAAGGATGCTATCCATTGCCAAGTCTTCGCCTTTATACCATCTCGCCAAAGTAGTGGCACCGGCACTTGTTCCGTCCATTACCATCATAATGACGTTTGTCGGTTCGTTTTTCTTGTTTTTCGCTTCAATAGTCGGTCCATTTGCTGAAAAGCCGAGTGAAGAAAGGGCGACAGCGGCAGCAATTGTAATTCCAGCAGCTTTCTTGTTAAAATTGCGATTCATTTACATTGTTCCTCCTCTAATATCTCTGCGATTTGTCTTACTGACTTTCATGATAGAGGATGAATATTTCAAGAGTATGGATTTTAAGCGAAGTTTATGTAAAATAGTGTAAATATAAAGGACAAAAAGTTAACCACTCCGTTTAAATTTGTTGTTCATTTGGAGCTGAAAGACATCTATCTCAATTAAGTCTGTTGCCTATAAGGCGGTTAATTACTATTGTCATTTAAATTTAATAATTGTTAGGCAAATAACGAGGAGGAAAAAGTTAGCGGGTGTCGAATTTCGAGAGTGTAGAAAAGCTGCTGGATGAATTTTTAGTAGTATCGAGCAGTTACTATTACTTGAATGAAAGGAGAAAAGACTATGGGATTAGTTCCGAAAGTGTATACGGGGGAAGAAGTAGATGTGTCTTTTACGCCTTCTCTATGCATACATGCAGCAGAATGTGTAAAAGGGCATCCCGAAGTATTTGATACAAAAAGGAGGCCTTGGATTATTCCGGATCAAGGATCTGCTAATGCGGTAGCGGATGTAATCGCCCGATGTCCAAGTGGTGCGCTTCAGTACTTGCGAAAAGACCAGCGGGCAAATGAATTGCCTGAGGTACCAACAACAATTGCGGCAACCGTTTCCGGCCAATTTGTGGTACGGGGCGATCTTCGCATTGACCACCAGGAAGGTCAGCTGAAAACGTATCGGGCGACATTATGCGGATGCGGCAACTCACATAATCAGCCGTTTTGTGATAAAAGTTCATTGTGCAAACAAGGGGGAGCATAGCAATGGATATAAAAAAAGGCGAGAACAAATTTTATATAGGGAACGATGCGGTTGAAACAGATGCGGAAGTGCATTATGTTCCAACAGGCCTTACCCGGATTATTGTTGACCATACCCATGTAGCCGATAACTTGCGTGGACAAGGAGTAGGAGAAGCGCTGGTGAAGAAAGTGATCGAATACGCAAGAGAAGAAAAGTTGATGATCGTCCCGCTCTGCCCCTTTGCTAAAAAACAATTTCAGGTACATCCAGAATATCAGGATGTTTTAGCAAAATAGACCAATTCCATTATAATGTAAAAGGTTAAAAAAATAATCTGAATTTCGAGCGGGGCTGTTAGAACAATCCGTTCGAAATTCAGATTATTGTCTTTTTCTGTATAAGAGTCCGTAGGATTACCGTTGGGAAAATTCAATAGCGCTTTGAACGGTCGCAAAAGTTAACAGCGATTTAGTCGTTTCCCGCAGTTCTGAGATTTCTATTGCGGCTTTGGGCGAAATTCCTGTGATGTATAGTTTACTGCCCATGAGTCTTAGTACGTCTTGAATCATCAATAACCGCAACGAAAAGTGGTTCAGCTGCCAAAAAACACCTGAAATATCAATAATGATATGCTGCGTCCGATTTTTTTGAACGTATTCGCTCAGCTTGGTCGTTAATACCTCGAAACGTTCTACTGTCATTTCTCCTACTAAGGTAACAGCACCCATATTTTCACTGATTGACAAAATGGGCAGTAAAAGGCGGCTAATTTCTTCATCTTTTTCAGCCAAGACTTGACGTTGAAAATATTCCACAGAAACATCGGTTTGCGTTCCGATAAAATACAAGTGGCCATCTACCGTTACCGGTTCGATATTTAAACGGTTCCAAAAAGAACTGCCATCTTTCCGGTAATTTTTAAGGGTGACGGTCACGCTTTCTTCCGTTTCAACCGCTTTCCTAATTTTTTGAAGCATCAATTGATCTGTATCAATCCCTTGTAAGAACCTGCAGTTTTGGCCTAATACTTCTTCTTGGGGATAGCCGGTTAAGGATTCGAACGTCTGATTTGTATAAATCAACGGATTATCAGGCAAGGCGGGATCTGTTACTGAAGTCGCTACGCGGCTTCCATCCAGCATGGCTTCGAAAAGAGAAATTTGCGTGGGATAGCTTAAGGTTTTCAAAAAAACAACTCCGATCGTATTCTGTTCATATTAGCATTACATGGCAATAACGCCTTGGGATTGAAAAATAAATATGGAGGATGGAGTCGTTTTAATATACCCTCTTATACCTGCATGAGTGGATAACTATTTCCACAATCCGGTGGATTTACAGTGTTAAGATTATCGAAAAGGCAACTCTATTTTGATGGAATTTCATATTAAGATTATACATAACTTCTTGTCGCCTAATCCATTATTCTGCATTGTAGCTGAACTAGGGGATCTGTTCTTGAAGCGAAAACATTGACTTCGTTTGCAATATGTTTTAATGTTAGAGACGCGATGAGCTCGTTTGCGTAAGACGGACAAGCATTCCTTTTGGGAACACGTTGTGGAGCGTGGCTTGGAACGCCGCAAATTATCGAGAACACCTTGCCCTTTGGGCAAGGTGTTTTTTATTTTTGTCCTTACAAAATGACAATGGGGTATAATTGAAACAGGTTTTACATAAAAAGAAATTTGCGCTTATGCATATCGAATGAAAAGAGGGAGCACCATGAAGTTTGGAATTATCGGAACAAATTGGATTACCGATCGATTTATTAAAGCTGCAAAAGCTCATCCGGAATTCAGCATCGGAGCTGTCTATTCCAGGACAGAGGAGAAGGGCAAAGAGTTTGCGGCGGCGTACGGAGTTGAACATGTCTACACAGATATTATAAAAATGTTTCGAAGTGGAAACATTGACGCTGTGTATATCGCATCACCGAATTCGTTCCACGTGGAACAAAGTATCTTGGCAATAGAGAATGGCATCCATGTTCTTTGTGAAAAACCCTCAGCAGTCTCAGTGGATGAAATGGACCGAGTAATTGAGGCATCTAACCAATACGGAGTGACGTATATGGAAGCGATGAAGTCGACAGTAACGCCGTCGTTTCTGAACTTGAAGAAGAATTTAGCTAAAATTGGCCAAATTCGACGTTTTGTTTTCCATTACAATCAGTATTCTTCCCGGTATGATAAGTACAAGGATGGCATCATCGAAAATGCTTTTAAGCCGGAACTTGGAAACGGCGCTAAAATGGACTTGGGAGTATATTGCATTGCTCCGATTGTCCATTTAGCCGGTGAACCGAATAACGTTTTACGGAACAGTTATTTGTTGTCCACAGGAGCGGATGGCCAAGGCAGCATGATTTTCGATTACAATGGCAAAGAAGCTGTCATCATGTATTCGAAGATTTCAGATTCCTATTTGCCAAGTGAAATTCAAGGAGAGAATGGGGTTATTGAAATCGACCGCATCAGCGATCCGAAGCAAATTGTCCTTCGGTATCGAGATGGCAAAACAGAAGATCTTTCGGTTCCGCATGAATTCGACACCATGTATTACGAATTAGAAGAATTTATAATATGCGTGAACAAACAGCAAGTAGAGTCGGCGATCAATACACATGAGATTTCCCGCCAAGTTGTGAAACTGCTGGAGGGATAATAAGAAAAAAGCTGTCGAGAAACTCTCGACAGCTTTTTTTAGCAATTTTCTTCCTTTTTTGTATTAAGAAAAAGCCCGGCTGGCAGCGAAGCAATTTCGCGGGCAGCCGGGCTTTAAAATTTGAAACTTAGCTTGGAGCATCTGTTTTCGTAGGAGTGATTAAGATAATGTTTTGGTCATTGGCGGTTACATTGCCAGACTTTTTAAGTTCGATTGTTTGGCCTGCTTCCAGGTTCGTAAAGACGACTGGCGTAACGATAGAGGCCGCATTTTTTTCGACATAGTCCAAGTCAACTTCCATTAACAGCTGGCCTTGTTCAACAAGATCACCTTGTTCGATATGTGATGTAAAGCCTTCGCCTTTCAAGTTAACTGTATCGATTCCAATATGGATCAGGATTTCTGTGCCGTTGTCCGCTGCGATTCCGATTGCGTGTTTCGTCGGGAATACAGTAACAACTTTTCCGTTGACCGGAGATACAACTTTTCCATCTGTTGGCCGTACAGCAAATCCATCACCGATCATTTTACCAGCGAACACTTGGTCAGGCGTTTCTGTAATCGGCATGATTTCCCCTGTAAGCGGACTGCTGAATTCTAATGCAGCTTTGCTTACAGCAACATTTTCTTCCTGTATAGCAGCTTTTGGAGCAGCTTGCGGACGTGGTCTTTTGCCATTGATGATGTCTTGCATTTGTCCGCGCAGGCTATCTGAAACTGGTCCGAAGATGGCTTGGATGTTATTGCCGACTTCCATAACACCGGAAGCGCCAAGCTTTTTCAATCTGTTTTTATCTACGTTGTTTTTGTCTTCCACACTTACACGCAAACGAGTGATACAAGCGTCAAGATGTGTAATGTTTTCTTGTCCGCCCATGGCAGCAAGAATTTCATATGGAAGATCGCCGACTTCTTCACCGTCGTCGTCTTCTTCCGTATCTTCTTCACGGCCCGGTGTCATCAAATTGAATTTCTTGATGGCAAAGCGGAAACCGAAATAGTAGATGACTGAGAAGAAAGCTCCTATGATAAGAACCCACCACCAGTCGGTTCTGCCTGGCATAACGCCGAAGAGCAAGAAATCGATTAGTCCGCCTGAGAAAGTCATACCAATTTTAACGTTAAGAATTTGCATAATCATGAACGACAATCCTGCAAAAACAGCATGGATACCGAATAGGACTGGTGCAACAAATAAGAAAGAGAATTCAAGTGGTTCTGTGATTCCTGTTAGGAAAGAAGTCAAAGCAGCTGAAGCCATGATACCGCCGACAACTTTCTTTTTCTCAGGGCGTGCGCAATGGTAAATAGCAAGTGCCGCCGCTGGAAGGCCGAACATCATGAACGGGAATTTACCGGCCATGAATGTCCCGGCTGTGAATTCAACACCGTCTTGCAACTGTGAGAAGAAGATTCGCTGATCGCCGCGGACGATTTCGCCAGCTGCATTTGTGTAAGAGCCGAATTCAAACCAAAACGGCGAATAGAAAATGTGATGCAATCCAAACGGGATCAACGAACGCTCAATTGTCCCGAATACAAAAGCGGCAAGTGTTCGGTTGGTTTCGAGCATGAAATGCGAAAGTGCATTCAAGCCGTTCTGTGCGAATGGCCAAACCAGGAACATAATGATACCAAGAAACACTGCTGAAAAAGCAGTAACAATCGGAACAAAACGTTTGCCTGCAAAAAATCCAAGAAATTGAGGCAATTTAATATTGAAGAATTTGTTATACATGTAAGCAGCTAATACACCAACGATGATTCCGCCGAAAACACCAGTTTGAAGCGTTGGAATTCCCAGTACTTCAGCGTATTTAGGATCCGTCGTCATCTCGGCGGTAATGTCGCCAAACGCTTTCATGGTAACGTTCATGATCAAGTAGCCGATAATGGCCGCAAGACCTGCTACCCCATCGCCGCCGGCAAGACCGATGGCCACACCGACTGCAAATAACAACGGCAGGTTATCAAATACAACTCCACCGGCTTCTGCCATAACAAATAATAATTTTTGAATCCAGTCAGCGCCAAAAAATGGCACCGCTTCTACAAACGAGTCTTGTGCAAAGCTCGTTCCAAACGCCAGCAGAATACCTGCTGCAGGCAAGAGCGCTACCGGAAGCATTAACGCTTTACCGACTTTTTGCATCGTGCCAAACAGGTTGCTGGACTTTGCTGCTTTAGTAGACATATAAAATTCCTCCTTATTGAAATAAAAGCTGCAGCCTAATTGAATACGCCGCCTTACTAAACTAAAAAGGCATGAGCAGAAAAGGCAAGATCAAAAAAGGAGAAACGTCCCCCTTGAGTGACCTGTGCATCTTTTCATACTCATGCCTGATCGAATCAGTAACACGTATGGTTGATTTAGGATTTGTGTAGCAGGCGTTGAAGATGAATCGTCAAATATAATACTTCAGCTTCATCAACCGGCTTATTCAATTGGTTCTGCATAACTTTAATCAGTTTCCACGCAAGATTATAACACACCGGATATTCTTTTTTCAATACCTCTTCCAATTTGTTTTCTTCGCCTAGAGGCTGGCCTTGATGGGCGCGGTCGATTGCCCGGTGAAGATGTTGAATCAGCCGGTGGTAATCGACATCGTCCTTTTTCAGTTGCAGGTCAAGATTGGCTTCGATAATTTCGACAAGCTGTGAAATAAGAATATTGTACCGGTTGATATCACGCAGCGACTTGTCGGTTACAGCACTATGGATATGAAGTGCAATAAAACCGATTTCGCCTTCCGGGAACGAAATAGCCATGCGGTCTTCCACTTGTTGTACCACCGCTTGTGCTACGTTATATTCTTTTGGATACAGCGCTTCAATTTCATACAAAAATGGGTTGGAAAACTGCATGTCTTTTTTTGCCCGGTTGATTGCGAAAGCGAGATGATCGGTTAAGGCGACGTGAATATGTTCATTCAATTCCTTGCCCATTTCTTTCTCGATAAACAACAGCAGCTCGTGGGTGAATCCGATCAAGTTTTCTTCAATGTAAGGAAGCAAGTTGACGTATTGCTCTTTTTCTTTTTCATCTTTCAGCAAAAATGTTTTATCCGCTTTATCAAATGAAATCGGTTCACCTTTTGTCCTGTTGAAGCCGAGCCCGTTGCCAATCAAGACAACTTCCTTATATACATCATGCTGAGCAATGACCACATTGTTATTCAGCACTTTCTTTATAGTCAATATCTGTTTCATTTCAGCCTCCGTCCGCCAGCAGGCCAAAGGTTCTGCAACTGGCTTGCTTAAACAGATCTTTATTCGTTTGCATCTATCTTAGTATACTTCTTCATTCTTCATTATATTCAATATATGCTTTTAAATCACCATATTCTTATTTTGGACCAGACGGGCATCGTTGTATTTGAAAATAGCTAAGCGTATACTAGCTAAATACATTTTATTTAAAGAATCAGGAGGAAACGCATTGGCAATAAAACCGAAAGCTATTTTCTTGGATATGGATGGCACTATTTTAAACCATCACAACAAAGTGAGCATGAATACGAAAACCGTCATTGATGATCTCCGCAGCGAGGGGATATTTGTTTTTATCGCAACCGGGCGATCGGCTGTGGAATTGAACGAAATGTTGCCGGAAGGCTTTGCGGTGGATGGCATCATCACTGCTAATGGGATGTCGGGATATATTGGAGAAGAAGTGGTATTTGAACATTCGCTGTCGCGCGAATTGGTAGGTGCCGTTATCGAACGGGCTCGTGAAAACAAAGTATATTATGAATTGTTTCCATATGATGAGCCGCGAATGGTGCTGCAGCAAGACAAGGCATATGTAGAAGCCGAAGTCAGAGATCCTCAGCCAGAAGGCGTTGAAATCAACGAATGGATTTCCCGGAAAAAAGCGATCAAGGAAGAAATTACATGGAAAGAAACGATTACGGGCAATCGGTTTTCGAAGTTTTATTTCTTCGCCAGATCAAGAGAGCACATCAACAACTGGAAAGTGGAGCTAAAGCAGCTCCAAAAAGAAATGGACTTCACGATGACACCTTCTTCTCCACACAATGCAGAAGTGATGGTCGCAAACGTCAGCAAAGCGAGCGGCATTGAACAAATGCTTGACCATTTCGGGTTGATGGGCTGTGAAACGCTGGCTGTCGGCGACAGCGACAATGATGTGAAAATGTTCCAATATGTTACTTACGCAGTAGCGATGAAAAATGCGCCAGACCATATAAAAGCAATTGCAGATGACGTAACAGAATTCACCTGTGATGAAGAAGGCGTCTATCATTACTTGAAATCGAACATCCTGGCCGTGAAAACGCAGTAATATCTTGATAGAAATAACAAAGAAACCAGGACAAAGCTGTCCTGGTTTCTTTTTAGACTGTAGACAAAGTTTCTAATTGATGAATAGGGAAGCATCAAACCAACCGGACCGGCCACTTCGCTTTCCGTGGGCACGCCTTCAGCCGCTTCCTTCGCGTGCGCTCAGTCCAGAGTCTTCAGCTCGTGTCGCTCCATCGTTCCACTCTGTCACTGCTCCCACAGGAGTCTCCGTGTCCGGACCGGTTGGCCACCACTCCGAATCTGGCCACTTCTTCCAGTCAAGTTCCATGATTTAGGAAAGGCAGGCGCAAGACGCCCTGTCTTCTTGCTTTAGGCATCGGAGCGGAAAGCATTCGCCTGAAGCGGAAGTGCCAATACAGCCTCAATTAGATGTTTTGGCTCAATGTTTTTTCCTCCTGATCCGTTTAAATTAGATTTTTTATAGTTTATCATTACGGTATTTAAAATTGTTAAGAAAATTAACTATTCCGAAAATATATCATTGTAATTTTAATCCTGCAGATTTCTTCAAGGGCTTATACTTTTATTGGGATGATTTAAAAGGTTATTCAAAATACGGAAACTTAGATAAGGAGAACATTATGGAAATATCACTGATCAGGCATGGAAAATCGCAATTTGTTCATAAAGAAGCAGTCACTTTCAACGAGTTTAAGCAATGGGTGAAAAATTACGATTTCTATGGAATAGCTGAAGAACCGAGTTGCCCTGCCGAAACACTCCAAAAAGTGGCGGCAGCAGACATTATTGTCACCAGTGATTTAAAAAGAGCCATAGAATCGGCAAAGTTTTTAGACCCGAAAGCGAACGCGATCACGGATCCTTTATTTCGAGAAATCGAGTTGCCCATAAGCACAAGGCAAGGTTCCAATTTAAAGCTGTCGCCGGTTTTTTGGGCAATGCTATTAAGAATAATGTGGTTTAGCGGGTATTCCAACAACTATGAATCTTTTGATGAGGCAAAATTAAGAGCGAAGAAGGCAGCGCAGCAATTAATCCTTTATTCCAGTGAATTTCAATCCGTAGCTCTTATAGGCCATGGCTTTTTTAACATAATGATAGCGAAGGAATTACAGAAAAAAGGATGGAAGGGCAAAAGGAAGCTTGGAGCCAGGCATTGGAATTGCGTTTCCTATTCTTTGTAAAACCTTAACTAGTGGAACTGAATACCGCTACTGGAACCGGAGTTGAAGGAAGTGGTCTGCATGGAGAGGTAAATGGATTGAGCAGCAGAAAACTGGGGTATTTATAAAGAATCTGAAATTGCAAAAGCCAAGGGAATCTTACTTATCAAAAGAATAGACGAACTGTAATGAGTTGAACATTCATTCTAAGTTGGAGGTGCCGACTATGCACAAAGTAGTGATTCTTGGAACAGGACCTGCTGGCCTCACGGCAGCGATTTATTTAGCTCGAGCCAATATGAATCCGTTGGTTATTGATGGAGATCAACCGGGCGGCCAATTAACGCTTACCACTGAAATCGAGAACTTTCCCGGGTTTGTTGATGGCATCATGGGCCCAGAGTTGATGGACAATATGCGCAAGCAAGCGGAGCGCTTCGGTGCAGTGTTCAAAAGCGGTTGGGCGACAGCCGTAGATACATCGCAACGGCCGTTCAAATTGCAGGTTACCGGTTTAGGTGAAATTAAAACCGAAGCTTTGATCTTGTCTACCGGCGCATCGGCAAAGCTGTTGAAGATACCAGGGGAACTCGACAACATTGGATCAGGTGTCAGCACATGTGCAACTTGTGATGGCTTTTTCTACCGCGGGAAAAAAATCATTGTGGTGGGTGGCGGCGATTCAGCCATGGAAGAAGCGAGCTTCTTGACTCGGTTCGCTTCAGAAGTCATCGTAGTCCATCGCAGAAGCGAGCTTCGCGCTTCGAAAATTATGCAGGAGCGCGCCCGGCAGAACGCAAAAATTTCTTGGAAATTGAACAATACACCGGTTGAAGTGGTGAGCGATGGCAAGAAAGTGAGCGGCCTTAAAGTGCGGAATGGAGAAACTGGAGAACTGGAAATCATCGAAACAGATGGCATATTCGTCGCCATCGGACATACGCCGAATACGGCTTTTCTGAATGGCCAGATTGACACGGACGAAACCGGCTATATTGAAGTAGCACCGGGTACAACAGAGACGAACATACCAGGCATCTTCGCTTGCGGCGACGTACAGGACAAGAAATATCGCCAAGCTGTCACCGCTGCAGGATCTGGCTGCATGGCTGCCATGGATACCGAACGCTTTTTAGAAGGGAAAGAAATTGTGGATTGGAGCCAAACGTTATCGGAACCTGCTTATGATAAAGCCAAATAACAGGCCCGCACTATACTGCTTGAACAAAGAGCCTCTTTAGGGGCTCTTTTTATATTCAACTCCTTTTACTTCTCCACAACTAAAAAACAATGACAAATTCAACAATTAACTGAATAATTAAACCGGTTTGCCGTATAATGAGGGCTAAACAGCAGGTGCTGAAGCTAATGGCTGGTGCGTACTGACAGGGAGGATGAAACCGTAAGTGGCGATTATTAAATGGATTTCTGAAAAGTTGCCTTTGCTTATTTTGCTTGTGGCAGTATGCACGTATTTTTCACCTGTTTATTGGCAGGTGTCTACAAAGGTACCGAGCATTCTTTTGGGCGTAGTTATCTTTTTTGCCGGAGTTTCGATGAATTTGGAAGCGATCAAAGGAATACATAAGAAAACGAAAGAATTGGTGTTGGTGATGTGTTTGAAGTGGACGTTGACGGTGGCCGTCTCGATTGCGTTGGCACATGGTTTCTTTTCGGCTCAGCCTGAGATTGCGGCCGGCATGATTTTAGCGGGAACGGTGCCGAGTGCGACAGCAGCTACAGTCTATACTTTTTTAGCAGGAGGCAATGCTTCTTTGGTCGTAGCTGCATCACTGCTTGATGTGGCTATCAGTCCGGTTGTTACGCCGCTTGCAATGATGGGTTTAGCGGGTCAACAAGTGGCCATCTCCTTTTGGGATTTGCTTCAGTCTTTTGTCCTTATTGTGGTTATTCCGATGGGTATCGGCTTACTGGTCCAGCGAGGCATGGATGGATTCAAAGACTATTCCAAAGTTGCGACAAAATTAGGCTCGTCTTTGGCCCTGCTGTTGATTGTCCACACCCTTATCGGCAGTGGAAAAGAAGCAATCGCATCAGAAGTGGGATTGATTCCGCTAGTTGCCGGCACCACTTTCCTTCAAGTGGTCATTCCTATGGCCACAGCTTATTTCATTGCAAAAAAGCTGCGGCTGGAAGAGGAAGACGCGCGAGCCGCATTATTTCAAGTGGGGTTATGCAATACAGCCCTTGCTGCCATTTTGGCGTTCGAATTTATTGGTGAACTGGGCACGGTTGCGCCAATTTTCAATATGATTTTTAACTTGTCGATTGGAGCTTGGATTGCCGGATGGTTTAACAAAAAAGACCTTTTGGAAGAGAACAGGCTCAGGAAACTCCCTGTTTAAGTTTAAAACGCTGCCGACTTTTTCTTTTGCATGTTCAGTGTCTGCTTCTTTTTCAGATAGGCATTTAGTATTTCTGTACTCAGCAACATTACGGCGATGAAAACAGCGACTGCGAAAGGAAAAACAGCAATTGTGGATTGCGATGCCAGAAAACCGAGAAGGGGCGGCAACAGTGAACTGCCTGTATAGGCAAGCGCCATTTGAAAGCCCATAATTGACTGTGCGTGTTCCTTACCGAACTGTGCCGGTGTCTCGTGCAGCATACTAGGAAAAATTGGCGCTAATCCCAAGCCGATTAAGATAAAGCCGATAAGCGAGAAACTGGCTGGCAATGGCACCAGCAGCAAGAACGTTCCAGCAAGCGCGGTTGTCTGGCCAATGCGGATAAGTGTCCGGCTGCTGACTTTTAAAGAAACAAAACCTGTTACAAATCTACCGATTGTAATGCCGCCAAAATAAAGGGACACCCATTTTGCGGCTGTTTCAATGGATAACTCTTTCACGTTGACCAGAAAACTGCTTCCCCAAAGCCCAATAGCCGATTCAGCTCCGCAATAAAACAAGAAGGCAGTCAATGTCAGCTTAACCCCCTTGATTTGCAGCGGTTTTGTGGTTTGTGCGTCTGTACGTTTAGTATCCTCTGTAGCGGCTGCCATAGGCGAAGCGGCAACTTTGTCCCATAAAGGCAACGCCAGAAAAAGGATGAGTACGAGCAGGAACTGAATGCCTGCGATGGCCAAATAGCCGTTTCGCCATGTGCTATTCCCCGAAATAAAAGCAGCCATCACAATCGGGCCAAGCGTAGCTCCGACTCCCCAAAAGCAGTGCAGCCAATTCATGTGATGGGCTTTATAGTGAGCGGCGACATAATGGTTCAATCCAGCGTCAATGGCTCCAGCACCCAGGCCAAGCGGTATGGCGCAAAGAAACAGCCATACAAGAGACGGGGAAAAAGAAAAGCCGAGTATTGCAGCAGCTGTCATAAAAGAACTGACGAATGCAACTTTCCCTGTTCCAAACCGCTTTAATAAAAATCCGCTTGCCAAACTTGAAACTATTGTGCCACCTGCAATGACCATGAAAAGCAATCCAGCGGTCTCAAGTGGCGCACCAAACTCGGGTTGCATAACGGGCCAAGTAACTCCTAATAGCGAGTCAGGCAAACCCAGGCTGATAAAAGCCAAATAAATGATAATCAGAAAAAATGCAGCCATATATGTGCCTCCTTGAATATGCTCTTGTTAGTTATTTCAGTCTATCATTCTATAAAGGGAAAAAATGAATATATTTACTTCCAAGTGCAACTAATTAAAAATAGTAGCAGCAACCAAGAGTTCTGTTGCTGCTTTTCGCTGAATCCCGATAAAAATACTATCATGTTATAATGGAATTTAAAGATTGAATGTTCAAATAAAAATAAATTTTGTTCATTCTCTTTAAATAGGAGTAAACCTTCCTAATAAGAAGGACAGTAAACTTGTAAAGTGGGATGCCACAAATGCAGAAATGGTTAAGGAACCGGCTCGAAATGAATTCTTCACATCCACTATAGCCAAAGGAGTGCAGACAGCATATGACAGCATCTAAATTGGAAAGCATTGAACAACAGGCTCTCGCTAGATACAGGCATCTTGAAAAGCAACGACAAGCACATCCAGCAGCCGATCCAGAAGAAATGGACAAAATGCTTGTGCGCTCGAGCGTTATAAACGCACAGGATACTTTGTCGATAGAACGAATCATCAATAAAAACGATTTGTTGCCGATTGCGTATTTGGAAACAGGAACCAAAGCGGGCCGAGCGGTATGCCGAACTACGCTGAGAAATCAGAACGGGCAGATCCAAGGTCATGGCACCGGATTTTTAGTGTCTCCCACGCTTCTTTTGACGAACAACCATGTATTGGACATTAGGGAGGCAGCTTTATACGCGGCCGCTGAATTCAATTACGAAAATGATGAAAACTTTGCACCGCGTGAAATCAGCAGTTTTGGTTTTGAACCGGATAAATTGTTCATTACTGACGAAGCGCTGGATTTTACCCTTGTGGCCATTCAACCTGTTGCAAAGAACGGTAAAAAGATTTCTGATTTTGGGTATTTGCCGCTTTTATCCCAGAAAGGAAAAGTCCTTGAAGGAGAGTTTGTTTCAATTATTCAGCACCCGAAAGGCGGACCAAAGGCCGTTACTGTCAGGGAAAACGAAGTGCGTTTTTTAGCACCTGACTTTATCCATTATGTCAGTGATACGGAAGCGGGATCCTCCGGCTCTCCTGTATTTAATGACCAATGGGTGGTAGTGGCGCTTCATCATGCAGCGATAAGTGATCCAGATGACAGCACAGAGTGGATTGCCAACGAAGGAATCCGGATCAGTTCCATCCTCAATTTTCTTGTTGAATGGAACAGTGCCAATCCCCATCCTTTGCTCGCTCCGCTGTTGCAAGGGGTTCCGGATTTGGCGTCTTCAGTGGTTCCGATGGAAATGGGTCAGCTTGGGGAAGAATGGTATAGCGGAGTATCGGGGTATGATCCGGCATTTCTGGGAGAAGGCTTCAATGTGCCGCTGCCGGAATTGATGGCTGAAGTTGCGCAAGATAGAGCGCCGTCAAAAGACGGAAAACCTGTTTTGGATTACACGCATTTTTCCATTGCCATGAGCAAGAAGAGAAGATTGGCATTCTATACGGCTGTCAATATTAACGGCAGTGAGCTGGTGGATGTGAAACGGGGCAATGACAAATGGTATTTTGACCCACGGCTCGATAAAGCGTTTCAAAGTGGGCCAGAATTGTACGAGAAGAACGACCTCGATCGCGGCCATTTGACCCGCCGCCAAGATCCAAATTGGGGAGTGGATGCAATTCGGGCGAATGAGCATACATTCCATTTTACGAACTGCGCACCGCAGCATAAGAACTTCAATCAAAAAACGTGGCTAGGTCTTGAAGATTATATTTTAAAAAATGCAGAAACACATGACTTGAAAGTAACGGTTTTTACAGGACCGGTGTTTCAGGAGAATGACCCCATTTACCGGGACGAATTTCAGATTCCTGCCGAGTTCTGGAAAATTGCCGTTATGAAGAAAGATGGCAACTCGCTTTCAGCATCAGCTTACCTGCAGACACAACGGGATATGATTGGAAATCTGGAATTTGCTTATGGTGAATATCAAACTTATCAGGTGCCGATCATACAAATAGAAGCATTGGCGCACCTTGATTTTGGAGAACTTAAAGCGCATGACGCATTAGCCGGAAAGGGTACGGGAATTGCCATCAAACAGATGGAAGATATCCGATTATAAAACAGTAAAAACGTCCGCAGGAGCTATAGAAGCTTCTGCGGACGTTTTTTGTTGAAAACTTTACCTGGACAGGCAGCCGTTAACTGTTCATATAATAGTCACTTACAAAAAAGACTTAAAAACGTATACTAGTTGAGATAGTTAGGCATGAACGGATTGCATCAAAAGGAGATTGCACAATGAACAAAGGCAAAGAATTAAATTCTGCAACAAAAGCAACATCAAAGGCTAATCATATGTACAAGACCATTTGGAGATGGCATTTTTATGCGGGGATTATTTTTGCTCCGATCTTGGTTTTGCTGGCTGTAACAGGATCCATATACTTATTTAAAACAGAAATTGAAGAAACAATCTATCAGGATTATTACGAAGTACGCCCGCAAGGAGAGTCGATTTCCGCTTCCGGGCAAGTGGCAGAAGTAAAGCGGCTATACCCGGATGCTAGTGTCACCCGGTACCGGCCCGGAGAAGATGAAGGGCGCTCCAGCGAAGTGACGATTCTTGAAAACGATGAATCATTTACGGTTTTTATGAATCCGTATACGGGGGAATCGTTAGGTAAATTGAACAACGATGACCGGATTATGAGGAAGATCGAAAAACTCCACGGCGAACTGATGGCAGGGACAACAGGCGACCGGATTGTAGAACTTGTAGCGTGCTGGACAATTGTCTTGATGATTACAGGGTTGTATTTATGGATGCCTAGAAAGAAGAAGGGATGGGCTGGCGTTCTTTTCCCGCGCCTGAAAAAAGGCAAAAAAATTCTTAGAAGGGATTTGCATGCAGTTCCGGCGTTTTGGGTGACAGCCGGCTTATTATTTTTAGTCCTGACGGGATTGCCTTGGTCTGGGTTTTGGGGAAATAATTTTCAAACGATAGTCACCAATTCCGGTGCAGGCTACCCTCCGTCTGTTTGGGTAGGAGATGCACCAATTTCGACAGTTCAGACGAAAGACATCGCGCAAGTTCCATGGGCGGCAGAAACCTTGGATGTGCCGTTATCAAAGATTCAAGGTCTGGTTCCTCTGTCGCTGGATAAGGTGGTTGAAACTGCAGAGCAGGAAGGCATTTATCCCGGATATACGGTATATATTCCGCAAGAACAAGACGGTGTGTATACACTATCAATCTTTTCTCCAAGAGCTCAGGATGAAGCTACCATGCACATCGACCAATATACGGGGGCGGTTCTGGCAGATTACCGCTATGATAATTACGGAGTCATCGGGAAAGCGATCGCTTGGGGCATTACGTTGCATAAAGGGACCCAATTCGGCTTACCCAACCAGCTCATCAGTTTATTTGTTTGCCTTGGCGTTATTTTTGTGGCGGCAAGTGGAATCTATTTATGGTGGAAGCGGAAGCCGCAAAAAGGGCTAGGTGCACCTGCCGCACCGGCTCTGGTCCAAAAAAAGCCGTTTTTATTGGTGATGATTGGATTAGGGATTCTCTTCCCTCTTGTCGGCTTATCGATCTTGACGGTTTGGCTGTTGGATTGGGTTGTAATCCAGCGAATACCAACAGTTAAAAAGTGGTTGAATGCATAAAGGCGGAAGGGAGGAAATTCTGTGAATAAATCCAATGTGTTTTTACTGTTGTTGGTTAGCTTGCTTCTTCTAAGTGCTTGTTCTGTCCGCAGCGATGCAGCAGATCTTTATAAACAAGAAACTCCTATTGAATTGGAGATTCTGTTGCCGGAGGCTATTTCAGTTGGTGACAAAGTTACGATACAAGCCTCTTTGACACAGGACGAAAAAAAGCTGGAAGATGCGGATTTTGTCCATTTTGAAATCTGGAAACAGGATGGATCGATAAGATATCCGATGCAAGAAGCTAAGGACATGGGAGACGGCGTTTATCAGCTGACGGCACACTTTGCAAAAGAAGGACTTTATTATATCGAGGTTCATGCCGGAAACAATGGCTCTATCATTAGTCCGCAAAAGCAATTTGTTGTAGGCGGACTTTCGGGAAGCGACTTGGAAGCATTAGAGCAAGGCCCGAAAGAAAATGGAGGAACGTCTGGCCATCATCATTAAAAAAGCTGCAATTTCCTGCTGGTGCTGGAAAATTGCAGCTTTTTGTTAGAAGAAAAAGAGAGATTCAATAAAAGCAATTTCTTCGCAGAAATTTAATTCCGAAAAAACTTGCAGTTGACAGCTGGACGTTATATGATATAAATCGTAATATTTACTATTTAAAACTTTTTTAAGGAGGAACTAATTTGAGAGTAAATATCACATTGGCTTGCACAGAGTCAGGAGAACGCAATTACACGACCACTAAGAATAAGCGGAATAATCCAGAACGGATTGAATTGAAAAAATATTGTCCGCGGCTTCAAAAAGTAACTCTTCATCGGGAAACAAAATAAAAAAATTTACGATTTTTCAAATCGTAATAATTACGCTTTAAATTAAGGAGACTAAAAATGGCTAAAAAATCAAAGCAGGCCAAAGCTAGAAAGCAGCAAGAAAGTATAAACCACTATGCCAGTTTTCGAAGAGAGTTGAAGGAAAAGGGCGATTATGTAGCAGTAAACAAGCTGCCGAAAGATTCTTCTCCTGTCCGCTTAAAAAACCGCTGCGAATTGACCGGCAGACCGAGGGGCTATATGCGTAAATTTAAAATGTCACGAATTGCTTTTCGAGAACTTGCCCATAGAGGATTAATACCGGGAGTAAAAAAAGCAAGCTGGTAATCTGTTTCATTCAATATCGGAAATTCCATTGGTGTACACGACTATATGATGAACTAAGAGGTGACTTATGAAAAAACTTTTATTGCCGATTCTTTTACTTTTGCTTTTAGTAAGCGCGTGCGGAGAAACGGAAGAAAGAGCTGCTGATAGCACAGAAGAGACGAAACTGAAAATACATACGACGGTTTACCCTCTTACTTATTTTACAGAACGAATCGGAAGGGACCGGGTAGAGGTCCAATCGATTTATCCTGCTGGCGCAAATGAGCATACGTTCGAACCGACACAGCAAGACATGCTCTCCTTAGCTGATGCCGATGCAGTTCTGTATATCGGTTTAGGGTTAGAAGGCTTTATCGACAACGCTAAAAAAACATTGAAAAATGAACAGGTAAAGTTTGTTGCAACGGCTGATGCTATTTCTAAAAGTGAGTTGGGAGAAGGGCATGACCACAGTCATGAAGCAACAGAAGAAGAGCAAGGCCATGAACACGCAGCAACCGAAGAAGAACATGCCCATGATCATGAAGCAACCGAAGAAGAACATGCCCATGATCATGAAGCAACCGAAGAAGAACACGACCACGAACATGAAGCAACGGAAAAAGATCATGACCATGGAGAATTTGATCCGCATATCTGGATTTCACCGGCATTAAGCCAAAAGTTAGCAGAATCAATAAAAAATGAATTAATTGCACAAGATAAAGAACATGCTGAAGAATATGAAGCAAATTATCAGGAACTTGTTGATGAACTCAAGGCACTTGATCAATCGTTCCAAGAAATGGCAGCAAATGCGCAGAAAAAAACTTTTTTTGTATCCCATGCGGCTTTCGGCTACTTGGCAGATTCTTACGGTTTACAACAAGTGGCAGTTGCCGGTCTGAATAGCCAAGATGAACCTTCTCAGAAACAATTGGTGGAAATCGTTAAGCAAGCAGAAGAACTGGGAATTCGTTACATTGCTTTCGAACAAAATGTCTCTTCCAGATTGACTGAGGTCATTCAGAAAGAGGTCAATGCGGAAGCCGTCCTGCTTCACAACTTAAGCGTTTTGACGCAAGAGGAGATTGATCAAGGGGAAACCTATTTTACACTCATGGAAAAAAACAGGGAGACCTTTGAAAAAATTTTAGAGTGATTAAACCGGTAGAAAAAACAATAACAAGACTAAAATTCAGCAAGGCGTTTGCAAGGTGATGAGATCACTTTACAAACGCCTTGTTTGTTATTTTACGGTTTTATTATCTCCGGGAACTTTAAACCAATTATGCAACTCTGCTGGCAAGGGCCGGCTAAAATAATAGCCTTGGCCTTCATCGCAATTTTCGTCTTTTAGGAAAGACAATTGGACTTCGTCTTCAATTCCTTCAGCAATTACCTGCATATCGAGTTTATGCGCCAAGGAAATAATGGTAGAGGTGATAGCTTTGCCACTTAAATCACCTGCAATGTCACTAACAAAACTGCGATCAATTTTAACCCGATCAAACGAAAACTGCCGCAGGTAGCTAAGCGATGTATAGCCGGTTCCAAAATCATCGATGGACAAGGAAATGCCTAATGCTTTCAGCTTGATCAAGCTGTCTTTTAACGTCTTGGTTTCTTCCATCAAGATGCTTTCTGTCACTTCAAGTTCCAGCCATCTTGCCTCCAGACCGGTATCTTCAAGCACCTGTTGGACAGTCTGAATGAAATTCGGATGCTGCAATTGAATGGTGGAAATATTGACACATATTTTGATCGAAGGGAAGCCTGAATTTTGCCATGCTTTGTTTTGGGCGCAGGCTTCGTATAATACCCATTTTCCGATTGCCACGATCTGTCCGCTTTCTTCAGAAATTGGAATAAAGCTATCGGGAGGGACCAGGCCAAGTTCTGGATGGTTCCAACGAATCAAAGCTTCCATAGCACGAACTTCCTCTGTTTTTAAATCGATAATAGGCTGGTAATGCAAGGTAAGTTCCTGGTTAGTAATGGCCAATTTCAAGTCTCTTTCAAGAATCAGTTTATAAGCTGTCTTTTGGTCCAACTCTTCTGAATAGATAGTGTAATTGTTTTTTCCATACTTTTTCGTATAGTACATCGCTGTATCTGCTTTTTTGATTAAACTGTCAACTGTCTCATCCGTCCCAGTACTAAAAGCGATACCGATACTCGCAGACACCGAGAACGAATGCCCCATAATATCGAACGGTTCGGCCATTGCTTTGTTGAGCAGCTTTGCCAACTCAATGGCTTCCTGCTGCGCTGGATTAGGTAAGAGAATTGCAAACTCGTCGCCAGCGAACCGGCTGACAGTATCCGTTTGGTTTACGTTTTCTATTAGGCGTTTAGCAACAATTTTTAGAAATTCGTCGCCTAAATGATGGCCAAGAGAGTCATTAATGAATTTAAAGCGATCTAGATCCAAAAAGAGCACAGCAGGAGGGTTATCATTGGCTTCTCTTAGTTTAAAGACTTGCATCAACCGGTCCTCGAACAGCTTCCGGTTTGGCAACTTTGTCAAAGAATCGAAAAAGATAAGCTCTTCCATCAGTTTCTGATGTTCGACTTTTTCCGTGATGTCTTTTGCGATACCGTAGACACCTACTATTTCACCTGCCAGTTTCATCGGAAACTTAGTGATCTCCAGGTTTTTCCGAGTAAAGTCCTTTTGGATAAGCGTGATGGTATGGTTGTTTATTTCTCCTTGTGCGGCTTTTGCAAAATAAGCAAAAGCGGCTTCCAAATCCTCTTCTGCTATGAGAGGGGCGAAAGAAGTGCCCAACAACTCACCAGCTGAATAGCCTGTCAGTTCCAAACATCCAGGATTTGCATCTATGAAATTCCCTTGTAAATCAATCGTAAAGATGGCGTCCGGGTTGTTGTAGAAAAGAGACTTGAATCGCTCCTCATTTTCTTTAAGGCGCAAAGTTGCAGCAACTTCTCCTGTCACGTCAATAAGTGTGCCAAACAGGACGGTTTTCCCAAACCGTTCTGTTTTTGTTGAGTGGATTTCAACATGAATCAGTTCACCATCTTTTTTATACACTCTAGCACGATAACGCGAGGACTGTTCCTGGTCTTTCATTTTTCTTTTTATACTTTCTTGTACCATAGGCAAGTCATCTAAATGAAACAAGTTGCTTATAAGCATTTTTCCACTGAGCAATTCTTCTTTTGAATAACCGACAAGGTGACAAAAATGATCGTTAATATAGGAGAAGCTTTCGCTTTCCATTACATACATACTTACAGGGGCGTTTTGTATCATGACATCAAACATTTCTTTGTAAAATGAATCTTCCATGACAATATTTTCTGTATATACTTTTTTGATAAAGCCTGTTTCATTGTTGTCTGTTATTTTCATTTTTTTCCTCCACATGGCTAACTGAAATTTAATTTTGATAAAACAATAAATCTTTAGTATCTAATTAGGTAGAGGCAACCGTAACTCGATTTCTTCCGGTAGTTTTTGATTGGTATAAAGCTTTGTCCGCTATATCAAAAAGTTCAGACAGTGAATGTGCATGGAGCGGGAATTCTGAAAGACCAAGAGAAACTGTAATTGTTTTGCCAGGAATTAAATTTATTTTTTCAACTTGTCCGCGTATCTTCTCAGCTACTTTTGAAGCTCCTGTGATATCGGTGTCAGGCAGGAGAAGAACAAACTCTTCTCCTCCATATCGAAAACAGTAATCGTTTTTTCGAACGACGGTTTGAACTGTGTCAGCAAGTTTTTTCAAGGTTTCATCACCGGCTCGATGCCCATACGTATCATTTATGGATTTAAAATGATCAATATCAAATATTATTAGAGAGAACAGCCTTTTTTCATCTGACCAGTCTTTTAAAACTTCCTCCATTCTTCGTCGGTTAGGCAAGCCTGTCAACGAATCGGTAGTTGCATTTTCTGTAAGCTGGCGATGGTTCCTTTCTAGGGTTTCAAAAGCAATGGATACACTTTTGGTCAGCAAGTCGGCTTCCCGGTTCCAATGCGGTTTAATAAGGGATTCCCTAAGGGTTTGCGATATCGCCTTTCCTTGAGCTAAATGACTAACAAGGTCTGCTAATTGGATAAAAGGTGCCGCCAACCTTCGGGCGATAAAAATTGAAAACAGCAGCAGCAGCAGAAAGGGCAGCAGTACATTCATCAGCAGCTGTTGAAGTTGATCTATTAGCAAATCATGAACAAATGAGTATGGGGTTTGCTGGATAATTCCCCAGCCTACACTCGGTATATAACTATAGGCAGAAAGCATGGGAATTTTTTGAGTGTTGGTGACGAGTTCCATTCCGCTTTTTCCCTGCATCAATTTTTTAACGACAGGATTTTCATAAGCACTTTTTCCGATCAAATGAGATTCCGGATGAAATAGGCGTCTGCCTCCAGGACCTATAACGAAATAATAGGAGCCGTTCTCTTCGATAGCATCATTTCCTAGGATCTGATTCAACACATTGTGCTCCTGAAGATATATTGTTCCACCGATCATTCCTCTATAAGTTCCATCTTTTTCATAAAGCGGCTGGTTCATTAAGACGATTAAACGGTTTGATGGACCGATATAAGGGGCAGTGACTACCGGTTGTTTGGCATCTAGAACGTCTTTTGTAATTCCAGAAGTTATTTGTTGGCCTTTCAATCCAATGCTTACTGGACTTATGGCTTTAACAACTCCTTTTTCATCAACCCAGGAAAGAGAATTGAAATACCCGCTGCTGTTTCTTAAAAGTTCCAATTGATCAAAAATCTCTCTATCACTCATTTTCTCATTTTTTTCAAGAAAAGTTGCTGTACTTTCTAAACTTGTTCTCATGGAGTTAAATAATGATTCAACCGAATCACTCATCTTTTCCGCTTTCGAGTAATTAAGTGACAAGTACGTATTCACTAGTGATTTTTTGTTTGAATGATAAGATGAATAGGTATGAATCAGGAGAGTGAGAATAACAGAAGCCGTTACCAGAAGTGTCAGCAATGTCGACAAATTCATTTTGTGATTACGGAGTGAACGCTTCATACTTTAACTCCTTTATGAATACAAAAATGTATAAATCTCCTCTTTAAATTAAAATAACCAGTATATTATTTAGAAACACTTAAATTACAATGTCCGAAATGGTTCTAAAGAATCAAAATAAGAAGGGTATTTTTCATTATATATTCTAAAAAGGCAAGATAAAATAGGTATAAAACTACAATTGTTTAAAAGAACGATACATAATCGGTGCAAAAACAAGTGATATCTGCCTAAATTGCCATTGCGTAAACGTATATCGAGAGTAAAGTTAATGATGCAAATCGGAGAGGGTTTTTCGATGAATTTTTCATTAAATGAAAATAAGATAAAAAAATTATGTGGGACAGCCGCATATAAAAAAGGGATAACTCTCAATATGGCGGGAAAAATCGCCATACAAAGAGATGGTGACGAGTTATCGGTGAACGCAAAAGTCTATGGCCGAAACGAATTTCACGTAAGTATAAAGCAATCAACATCCGGAGAGATCTTAGCTTCCTGCAGCTGTCCGCCAGTCGGATTTGTGGCGACTTACTGCCAACATATTGCAGGAGTGCTTTTGGCAATTGACGAATTGCAACAGCGCGAAAAACCGACGGCGGCTAAAATGATGGATGTGTTCGGGCAGAAACCCATTTCAAGAGGCAACGGCCGTTATTTTGATAAACGGCAGCTAGTTCAAGTGGAATTCAGCTGTGTGCCACTGGTATTCCAGGAAAAGGAGCCGATTCTTGCTATCAGGATGAAAGCGGGAATTGAGAAGCTGGAAGAGGTTTCCGATATAAAAGAGTTTCTCGAGAATATTGGGCGTGAAGAAGCTTATACAGTCTCAAAAGATTTCGGCTATATGCCGGAAACCTGCAGTTTTGACAAGAAGACCCATGCTGTTCTTCAGTTGTTGATAAAAAGTCTGCGACTGAAAAATAGAGGAGAGTTTTCAGAGGAGTTGTTGATGATTTCACCTTCCGATTGGGAGCGGCTTATGCCACTGCTGCAGCAAGTTCCGCTGGTCAAGGTAGTGCAAGGAAGCCGGATTTTTCGCGGACTTTACTTTACTGAAGCACTGCCGCTGGTTTTTCGCTTTGCTGGAGCGGAATCTGAAAATTACAAGCTGGATGTGGAAGGGCTGGACGGCATAATGGTATTGCCGGCTTACGACATGGCATTCTCTGACGGCTCGGCCATTCGGCTGGCGGAAGAAGATACGAAACGGCTTGTGCAATTGAAAGAGATGATGGCAGGAACAGAGAATCGCCTATTTATTACAGCTAATGAACTGAACCATTTCATGGAGACAGTGACACCTGGGTTAGAACGTTTGGGAAGTGTACAGCTTACGCCTGATGTAGAAGAACAGCTTGCGGTAACGCCGCTTCAGGCAAAATTGTATCTTGACCGGCTTAAGCACCGCCTGCTGGCAGGAGTTGAATTCCATTATGGCCATTTGGTCATAAATCCATGCGAAGAGGCCGAAGAAGGTTTCCGTCTGTATCCGGGTATTCGCCGCCAGCGCGACAAAGAACAGGAAGTCTTAAAAATCATGCAGGAGAGCGGCTTTGCACAGACAGATGGCGGTTTTTATATGCATGATGAAGAAGCGGAGTATCAGTTTCTATATCATGCTGTTCCTGTACTTGAGCAACTGGTTCAAATTTTTGCGACGACTGCAGTGAAATTGAGGGTGACCAAAGCATATGCTGGCCCAAAGATTAAAGTGGAAATTAGCGAACGAACAGATTGGCTGGAATTTAAATTCGATCTTCAGGAAATTCCGGAGGCAGAAATTAAAAAAATACTGGCTGCACTGCAGGAAAAGCGCAAATATTACCGGATCCCTAACGGAACGTTAATGTCATTGGAAACACCGGAATTTCTGGCGTTGAGCGATTTTATCTATAATTTTGGCATCACCGAAGAAAACTTTGGTGAGCACGATGTCCGTGTACCTTTAATTGCAGGGATGCAGCTGGTTGATTCGTTAGAGGAAGGGCATTTGATTGAACCGGGAAAGGCATTCGCTGAACTAATGAAGAACTTGAATCGGCCCGAACAATTAGGGCAGAATGTGCCGGAACCTTTGGCGGATACTTTGCGCGATTATCAGAAGACTGGGCTCAATTGGTTCAATATGCTCGCAAAATATAAGTTCGGGGGAATTTTGGCAGATGATATGGGGCTTGGCAAAACACTTCAAAGCATCGCCTTCATCGTTTCCATGCTTCCGGATATACGAAAACGGCAACTGCCGGTGTTGGTCATTGCCCCGTCTTCTTTAACCTATAACTGGTTAAACGAATTGAAGAAATTTGCTCCTCACATTCGCGCCGCAGTTATTGATGGAGATAAAACGAAAAGAGCAGCGTTGCTCAAGCAGAGTATGGAGCTTGATGTAATCATCACCTCTTATCCGGCCCTACGTATGGACAGTGTTTTATATCGCAGCAAAAACTTTCATACATTGTTTTTTGATGAAGCCCAGGCTTTTAAAAACCCGGCGACCCAAACAGCTAAAGCTGTTAAAGCGCTACAGGCGGAATACCGATTTGCGCTGACAGGAACACCGATTGAAAATTCCTTAGACGAGCTTTGGTCCATTTTTTATGTCGTATTTCCAGAATTGCTTCCAAACCGCCGGATTTTTAGTGAAATGAGAAGAGAGCGCATCACAAAGAGGGTGCGTCCGTTCATTTTGCGTCGGCTGAAGCAAGATGTGTTAACCGAGCTCCCCGGCAAAATTGAAACCATTCTTCGCTCAGAACTGCAAATAGAGCAAAAAAAGCTTTATGCAGCCTATTTGGCGGAACTGAAGCAGGATGCTTTAAAGCATTTGAACAAAGACAGTTTCCAGAAAAACCGCATCCGGATTTTAGCGGGGCTGACGCGGCTTCGGCAATTATGCTGCCATCCGGCTCTTTTTATCGAAGGGTATGGGGGAGGATCGGCTAAACTCGATCAACTAATGGGAATTCTCGAAGAATGCCAAGCTGCAGGCAGGCGAGTATTGGTGTTTTCTCAATTTACGCAAATGCTTGGAATAATTGGAGGGAAATTAACAAAAGAAGGAGTTTCTTATTTCTACTTGGATGGCCAGACACCGCCTGTCGAACGGGTAGAATTATGCAGCCGCTTCAATGAAGGGGAAGAGAACTTGTTTTTAATTTCGTTGAAAGCGGGCGGAACCGGCTTAAACTTGACCGGCGCAGATACTGTCATCCTTTATGACTTATGGTGGAATCCGGCGATTGAGCAACAGGCTGCTGCCCGAGCACACCGTATGGGGCAGGAAAATGAAGTGCAGGTTATCCGCTTAGTGGCCAAAGGGACCATTGAAGAAAAGATCACTCAACTTCAAGAACGAAAGAAAAATTTGATCGATGAAATAGTTCAGCCAGGAGAGCAACCATTAACAGCGATGACCGAAGAAGATATTCGTGAAATTCTAATGGTTTAAGGCCATATCTTATGAAAAACCCTCAAAGAAATTACTAATATCAGTAATTTCTTTGAGGGTTTATTTTTATAGCTTATTTGTTGTTTTTGTTGGAGCCAGAGCCGCCTCTAGTGCCGGAAGTTCCTGAGGTGTCCGAACTATCTGAAGTGCCTGAACCGAATTTAGCACCTGAAGCTCCGCTGGTTCCTGAAGTGCCAGAAGTTCCAGAAGTGCTTGAAGTATTCAGCGTATCAGTCGTTACAACTGTGCTAGGTGTTTTAGTAGTGGAAGTTGACGATGTATCAGGTTTGTTGTCTTGCTGATCATCCTGCGATTTTCCAGAAACTTTATCCACCTGTTCTTTTGCTTGGCCTGCAAGGTTAGCGGCTTTTTCTTTCACTTGATCCAGTTTTCCGCCGCCTTCACCAGAAGAACCGCTGCCGGAAAGTTTATCCGTTAATCCTGTCGCTTGGTCTTTGACTTGACCTGCAATGCCAGCGGCTTTTTCTTTGATTTGGTCTAGCTTCCCGCCGCCCTCGCCAGAAGAACCACTCGATGAGATTTTTTCTTTCACAACGTTTTGCATTTCTTTACCGGTTTTTGGAGCTAAGAAGAGCGCTGTTGCTGCGCCAACGACTGCTCCGGTTAATAGGCCGGTTACAAAGCCGCTGCCTCCGCCACTTGGCACAGAACCATTAGTTATCGATGTTACGGGAGCTAAAGTTTTGCCAGCGCGCTGAAGGCGTTCTTCTACTTCGCTGATTACTTCGACTACTGTCCGTCCGCTTGTTTCCACGAGCGAACCGTCTGTTTGAAACCCATCATAGCTTTCTACGTTGCGGACTACAACAACATCATAGCTCGCTGCTTCTGACTTTTGATCAATCATGTTCGCTTGGTATCCTCTTTGCTGAAGCGCTTGTTGAATGTCTGTAAATGGTTGTTCAACTGCAATTTTGACCATTTGATCACTCCTCTTTCTTTTTTAGTCGTATTTTCTTTATTTCCCTATTGTGTGCCTATTTCAAACATTTTATTTTTTCAAAGTACTTTAATGCCATATAAAAAAGGCTTGGAAACAGATTTTCCAAGCCTTTTTTAAAATATAGAAATATCCTCGCCCTAATAGAACCGCCATGATTTTTCATAATACTCGATCAAGTTAGGGCGAATCAGCGTGTTCGGTTCAAGGACAATTTTTTTACCGTTGTCATCTTCAAGCATAGCATCCTCATCTTTGCCGAAAGCTGTTAAGGCAGGCAATAAATCAGTTGATAAATACTTTGTGTCGTCGATGATTTCCAGATTCTCGACGTTTATATCGTTGCGTGATGCGAGAATATAACCCCAGCCGCCGAAGCTTGGGATATCAGCATGAAAATTTTTGGTTTTCAATCCGGTTGCCTGTATGGTCGTATCGATGGTCCAGTATACGCGCGGCGCAAAAACCGGACTGGTCGCTTGGACCATCATGGCTCCGTCCGGAAACAGCTGATTGCGGACAAGTGAGTAGAATTCTTGAGTATACAGCTTATTTAATGACTCGTTGTTCGGGTCGGGCAAGTCGATGATGATGACGTCATAAAAGCCTTCTGTCCTTTCCAAAAAGCGGAAAGCATCGTCGTTCACCACTTCCACTTTTTCATTGTCCAAGGAGCCTTTGTTCAATTCAACCAGCAGAGAATGGCTCTGGGCTATTTCCGTCATTTTCGGATCCAAATCCACTACAGTTATCTTTTTAACGTTGGGATATTTCAATACTTCGCGGACTGCCAATCCGTCGCCGCCTCCAAGGATAAGGATTCGTTCTTGCCGTGCAGCGGCAGCCATTGGCGGGTGCACAAGAATTTCATGATAACGATGTTCATCAGATGAACTGAATTGAAGCTGGCCGTCCAAGTACAGCCGCGTATCTCCTTGGGCTTTTGTCAATATAATTTGCTGGTAGGAGGACTGTTCAGAAAAAATGATGGGATCTTTATAAAGCCTTTCTTCAAATTGAAGAGCCGCTTCTTCCCCAAACAGAGCGCCTAGAATCAGCAGGGCTAAAAAGAAGACGCCAAATCCCGCATGCAGCCGGTAACGCTTCAGTTCGTGCTTAAAGCGGAAAACAATCCACAACGCTACCGCGACATTGATGAGGGCTACGAGAAACGCTGTTTTTACAAGACCAAAATAAGGGCGCAGCAAAAATAAGAAAAGCAATCCGCCGACGAGTCCTCCGGCATAATCGGAAAACAGCACTTTCGCTGTACTTTTTTTCAGTGAAATGCCAATTTCGTTCGCTTTGCGTATTAAAATCGGAAGTTCGACGCCGGTCAAAGCGCCAACCAGCAATATCACGCTGTATAAAAACAAGGACCCAGTGCCAGGCGGCAAATAAGCGGTCACGCCAAATAATAGGACAGCGGAAAATCCGCCGACCAAACCGATGCTGTATTCAATCCAGATGAAAGAAGTGATCAGGTTTTTGGTCATCTTTTCACTGACATAAGCGCCGATGCCCATTCCGGTTAAAAAAAGGGAGATAGTGAGCGTATACTGCTTCACACCATCTCCTAAAATATATGAACCAAGTGCGCCGAACAACACTTCAAAAATAATGCCGCAAATCGACACAATACCGGATGCGTAATAAATCGCCCGGCTTTGCCGGAGGGCTTCTTGTTCAGTCATGCAAACACCGCCTTATGTAATGGAAGCGCCGATTACGAACGCCAATCCAATTGAAACGGCACATGAAATAATTCCTACCGCTGTATTTCGCTCTTTCAGCTGCTGCTCCACTGAAAAGCGGGGAGTAAGCACTTCAAAAAGGAAATAAGCGAGAAATTGAAGCGCCAGTCCAAACAATCCCCAAACGATAGTTTCCCCGATTGTGTCGTTGTGCAGAATGGAGAACGTGAGGATGATGCATGTGCCGATAATTTTTCCGGCAATCGACAAAGCGACGGCTGCATTATTGCTATGGATTTCTTCCCAGTCTTTGTATTTTCTCGTTAAAAGTTCAAAAACGATCAATCCTGCAACAACTACCGCAATGGCCGCAAGGTAATATAAAAATGTTAATAAAAATGGATTCACTGCTCCAGCTCCTTTGCTATGGGTTATTTTCCTACGCCTGGGCCGCCGCCGCGAAATGTTGAACCGCGCCCATACGTGCTGGTGGATGGAAATGATCTGTACGAGCCGCCGCCGGAATAACAGCCGCCTCGGCTGCATCGGTTACCTTGCGTTTGAACCCAAGTCGGTCCAAATCGGTTGCTCAAAAACGAACCGACAAACATACCGGTAAAAAAGCCAGGATGATAAGTGTTTCGAACAAATTCTTCTCCGGCTACTTCTACAAGGGTAGAGCCTGGATTGTCGGGATCTTCTGTTAAAATGACAAATTCGTCGCTATAGACAAGAACTTGCCGTCCTTCCACAACTTCGCCGACTTGATCAGGTTCCTGCACTTGGCTGAGCTCCGCTGCCGTATCGGCCAAGCTTTGTTCGGACCGGTACATCATCGCACGGTCGCTTGAACTGCCGTTGTTTGCAACCGCGTCAACAAACGCGTAATTTTGCTCAATATAATCTTCCGCCTGCGCCATTCCGCAAGCAGCCAAAAAAAGCACTGCAGAAACTATTCCGCATAGCCATCCTCTTTTTATCATAAAGTAAACACCTCATATGAACAAAAACAGCCCGCCGCATGATAGCGGGCTGCCGTCCGTTTGTTTATTCTTTTTTAAGCTGCTGCTTTAACGCTGCCAACTCATCGTCCACTGCACTGTTTTTATTTAACGAGGCGAATTCGTCGTCGAGGCTGCGTGACCCTGCCCGCAAATCTTCGGACGTCTCTGCTTCAGCTTCAAATTGCATGACTTTTTCTTCCATCCGCTCAAAACCGCTCCGCGATTCATCGCTTCCGACAGAAGACATAGTGCGGTTGATCATTGTACGGGTTTTTGCAGATTCTGCTCGAGCTTTCAACGAATCTTTTTTGATTTCCATTTGTTCGTATTCGCGTTTCATCTCTGCTAATTTTTCACGCAGCACCGTTGAATCGGATGCTGCCTGTTCGTAAGTTCCTCTCAGATCTTCAGCTTGTTTAACATATGTTTGCTTGTCTTCAAGCGCTCGTCGGGCAAGTTCTTCGTTGTTGGCCTCAATTGCTTGCACAGCTTGCTGCTGCCGCTTTTCGACCATGCTGTTCGCATCGTCATATTTCTTTTTCAGCATTTTTTCATTTGCCAGCTGTTTCGCTACTGCTGTTTCAGCGTCACGGATATCTGCTGCCATGTCCCGCATGAACTGATCCAGCATTTTAACTGGATCTTCCGCCTTATCGAGTGTTGCGTTCAGTTCTGATTCCACATAAGTCTGTACACGTTTGAAAAATTGAAACATATTCTCTCCTCCAATTTTTGTTAGCTTCCTGCTAAAATGGTGACTTCGAATTCTTCAATTTCATAGCCTCGGCTGACTTCCACTTCGCCACCCCATACTTCTACCGATAAAAAGGAGTCTCCTGATTCGTCTGCGTATTCATAGTATTCCATTTCCGATCCGCTGACGTTTTGGCTTCGTCCTTCTCCTTGAACATAAGCCCGTCCCTGCTCCTCCAGAAAATAAGGCCGTTCCTCAAACATAATTTTCTTTGTTCCTGGCTCGATTCCTGGTGCTCGCGATTTCTCGTAGATACCCACTTCAAGTTCATCGTCCATCTCAACGCTAAGCCATATGGTTTTATTTGCTGAAGCTAGCTGATAGGCGTCCCATGTATAGCCGCTGTCATTATAATGGATTTTGCCAGTTACTTCGTAATCCACCAAGTCGTATGCAACAAAATCACCGACGCGCAAATTAAGCAACGTCCGTTTTTTTACTATAGGTTCCTGTTTTTCGGTTCCGCCAAATAAGCGGCTAAAAAAGCTCATTTTCTCACCTCATTTGTCTATACGAGTAGCTTTCCTTAAAACTGAAATAAATTGGACGATGTAGAGAGCGGGAAAGTGAAAATAGCTCATACAGGGTACATTGTAGTTAACGCAAATCAACTAAAAGCAGGTCCTGAATGAGCTTATGGCCTTATCGTATCATGGGGACAGTGATTTATCGAGTCCTGTGCCGCCGTAAAATGATTTGCCTTGGAATTCGGAAATTCCTTTCTATTTACCCCGTTTGGCGGAGCCTTGAAACTTTTTCCTTTTACTTTCCGGACAGCCAAAAAAGCCTAACCTTTAGACCATCTGTTCTTTAAAGGTTAGACTCAAGTGACCCGATTAGATTAATTGTCGCGTACGTCTTCAATAGCATCCAGTGCTTTCACGTCTTCCGGAGAAATGGTGAAATTCAACTGGCTGTTTTCAATGATGCGTGATTCGTTTGTCGACTTCGGAAGCGGCAAGGTCTCGCGGTCTAAGCAGTAACGGATGCACAACTGAGCAGGTGTCACGCCATATTTTTCTGCCATCTCAAGAATCACCGGACTGTTTAAAATTTGTCCGGTAGCTAGTGGAGAATAAGCTTCTACGACAATATTCTGCTGTTTGCAAAACGACAACAAGCTTTCCTGATCACGGCCGATATAGAAAGGGATCTGATTGGCCATTGGTACGATGTCGCACGTATCAAGAAGAGCTTGAATATCCGTTTCAGAAAAATTGGAGACCCCTATGGCACGGATTTTTCCGTCGTTATAAAGTTTTTCCATTGCTTTCCATGACTGAATATTTCCTTCGGTGCAATCTTTCCCGATTTCTGTCCATGGCCATGGTGCATGAATCAGGTATAAATCCAAGTAATCTACGCCAAGATTGGAGATGGTTTCATCAAAAGCTTGTAATGTTTCATCATACCCTTTGATTTGTGCAGGGAGCTTGCTTGTAATGAACACTTTTTCACGGGCTAGTCCAAAGTCGTGGACTGCTTTTCCGACGTTTTCCTCATTTTGATAGGCTAGGGCAGTATCTATATGCGTATAGCCGTTTTCAAGCGCTGTCGTCACAGCTGCATAGGCTTCTTCATTCGGAATTTGCCAAGTGCCAAATCCGATATTCGGGATTTCAACGCCGTTGTGAAAAGTGAATGTTGCTTCTTTTGTCATGTAAATTTCCTCCTTTGATAAAGCGCTTACTTTTGTATTGTACCCAGTAAAAAGTGGAAGCGTCTAGAAATCACCCTTATTTATCCTCTCTCTTCCGTTTTATTAATTAAATTAACTAACTATGTTATAATGACTTCACCAAAAAGGTAAATATGGAGGATTTTTATGCAGCGCGGTACTTTTCAATTAATGAAATCCGTTAATAAATCAATTATTTTAAACAAAATCCGGACAGCAGAACCGATTTCGAGAGCCCAAATCGCCAAAGAAACCAGTCTGACTCCTCCGACAGTAAGCAGTATAGTCAAAGAGTTGATGGAGCAAGGACTGGTAAGAGAAAGCGTTTTAGGCCATTCAAGCGGAGGCAGGAAACCAACAATGCTGCATATTGATACCGATGCTTTTTATGTGATCGGTGTGGATGCAGGACCAGAGAACGTGGTATGTGTACTGACCGATTTAACAGGTACCATACTTGAGCGGAAATCTAGAGTACTGAAGAACCCCTTGACGAATGAACAGTTTCTATCGGAATTAAAAGATGCGATTAACGCCCTTTTGCAAACAAGTGAAGCTGATCAGGAAAAAATCATCGGTATCGGCGTTGCTATGCACGGGGTGGTCGATGTTCATACGGGAACATCGCTCGTTGCGCCAATTTTGAACCTGAGGAATATTCCCATCAAAGAAGTGTTGGAACAACACTTCAACGTGACGGTGAAAGTTGAAAATGATGCCAGGGCTATGGCGCTGGGTGAATCTTGGTTTGGCGGGCATGGCGACGCCGACAGCATGGTGGCCGTAAATATCGGCCGGGGTGTAGGAGCTGGAATTGTCATGAATGGCAAGCTGTACCACGGTGCTCAAGGCATTGCGGGGGAATTCGGCCATATGGCAGTCGATATCAACGGAGAAGTATGTGAATGCGGCAATCGCGGTTGCCTGCAAACATTCATAAGCGGAACAGCGATTGCCAAGCGGGCAAAAAGCCGGCTAAAAGAACAAGACGGAACTTTGACAGGAAAAGACGTGTTTGAGCTGGCCGAAAGCGGCAGACAGGACTGCGTCGATCTTTTACAAGAAACTGGGCACATTATGGGAGTGGGCTTAACTAACTTAATCCATGTGCTCAACCCAAGCGAAATCGTTTTGGGGGGCGGGGTCATGAAAAGCGAAAAATTCCTGATGCCAGCAGCCATTGCAGCCATCCAGCAAAAAGTTTTAACTCCTGAAGCAAGAAAGACGCATGTAACGGTCAGCCGGCTGGGAGACGAAGCGACTGTCCTTGGAGCAATCGCGCTGCTGCTGGTCGAATTGTTCGATCCAGTAGCACAAATAGGCTGATCTCTGATAGAGAAGGTCAGCCTAAGCTTTATTTATTTTATGGAAAAAACTACGCTTATTAGAGGAACCATGCCGGTTCCTTCGCTCCAGGCGGACGCTTTCCGCGGGCTCACGCCGAACTAACTTGGAACAAGTCCCGAGTGGATTTCGGGACTTCGCTGTCCCGCTGGAAAAACCGTTGCTCCTGCATCGCTTCGCTGCTTCGTCGCAAACAAATTGGTCGAACTCCCTTCGCCCAATTTGCTCGCCGCCTTGCGCTACGGAGCTTAGAGCAAAGTGGGAAGACAAGGCGTCTTGCATCAGTTACTTCTGTAGTAGGAGCAACGTTTTGAAATCGTCTCTTAAATCTAAGCAAGAAGCCCAACCGGGCCGGCCATATAGACTCCTGTGGGACCAGCACGAGCGGAAGGCCCCGCAGACAGATATGGCCCAAAAGTAATTTTTGGGGGCCATATTTTGCGACGAAGCTAGCGCAGCGATGCAACGCCCTTTCATGTTTCGAAGCTAGCGAAGCGATGCAGAAACAGGAGCATGGTTTTAGCGGCGAGGAGACTGAAGCCGTGCCCACGGAAAGCGAAGTAGCCGGCCCGGTTGGTTTTATCCCTCGGTATTCATCAATTATAAAATTTGTTTACAATAAAAGGCTGACCCCTCATCAAGAAGGGTCAGCCTTTTTTATTTCATTACACTAAAAGTGAATGCAGTCTGTGTTTTATAGGTTTCGCCAGCCTGCAAAATAATATCCGGCATGTTTTCGTGATGCAAGGAAGCAGGGGAGCCTTGAGTTTCAAAACAAGCGCCAAGGTATTTACGGGATGTTCCTTCATTCAAAATCAACTGATCATCCAAACCGTTCCCCGTATACATGACCATTCCAGGTTGATCCGTTTCCACAGTCATTTGGCGTCCGCTTTCGGTGTCCTCAAGAAGAACTTTTTGCTCTTGTGCATTGTCAAAGACAAAGTAATGATCATAGCCGCTTCCGGCAATTCGATTTTGTTCGAACTCGTCATTGAATCCGTCACGAAGCATCCGGCCATTGCGGAAGTCGAATGGAGTTTGGGCAACAGGCATCAAATTGCCGGTAGGGATGAGCTGGTCATCCAGCTCGACAACTTGGCTGCTGTCAATGGTTGCCAGGTGCGAATCTATAGAACTTTTCAAGTTGCCGCTCAAGTTGAAATAAGAATGGTTGGTCAGGGTCAAAGGCGTTGTTTTGTCGCTTTTAGCTTCATAATCCAATAGGAGCCGGTTGCTATTGGTCAGCGTATAAGTAACCAAAATTTTAACCGTTCCAGGATAGCCTCCGTCACCATCAGGGCTGGTATGGCTAAGTGTTAAGCCGACCGCATCCTCCGTCTGGAAAGGGGCTGCTTCCCAGACAATTTGGTGAAATCCGCCAGAACCGCTATGCAAATGATTCGGTCCTTCGTTTGCTTCTAAATTATAAACGGTATCGGAAAGTTCAAAAGAAGCTCCTTGGATTCTGCCGGCTACCCGGCCGATTAAGGCACCGAAATAGTTCGGATTTTGCTGATAATCCTCGTAATTTTTATATCCCAGAACGACATTCTCGAAGTCACCTTCGCGATCTGGAACCAGGATACTTGTTATGATACCTCCGAAATTTAAAATGCTGACAGACATTTTTTGATTATTTGTTAAGGTGTATTCCGTCCAGCTTTCCGTGAGTTGTTGTGTTGCTATGTTCATGTATGTGCCCACCTACTCCATTTAATGTGTGAATAAACCGTTCAAATGCCTTCCGATCTTTTAAAACGCCAGCATCTTCAAGAACCCTCACAAATTTCTTGCCAAGTTCTTTTTGTAAAACAGCTTCAGCTTCTTCTGAGTTTGCAAAACTTCCGTATTCCGCCTTTATCTCCTCTGCCCATTCCATGTGGTATTCTGCAGGCTGACTTGAATCACCAGTTAAAAACCGTTGAATTTCTTCAAGCTCGCCTTTCAACCGTGGAGGCAATACGGCCAATCCCATCACTTCAATCAAGCCAATGTTTTCCTTTTTGATGTGATGGACGTCAGCGTGGGGATGGAAAATGCCAAGCGGGTGTTCATCGCTTGTCCGGTTATTTCTTAAAACCAAGTCAATTTCAAATTGGCCGTTTTTGTTTCGGGCAATAGGGGTGATGGTGTTATGCCGTGTGCCATCGGTAAAAGCTGCAACATCCGCCTGTTCGTCGGAATAGGATTTCCATGTCTGGAACACATAGTCAGAAGCCGCGACAAGGTGGTCAATATTAGTTCCTCGCAGCCGAATCACCGACAAAGGCCATTTTACGACGGCAGCCTTGATTTCTGGAAAAGAGGCAAGTTCAAACGAAAAAGCGTCTTCTGCCTGGGTCATGGCGAATTCGTAGCGCCCGGCCTGGTAATGGTCATGGCTCAAAATTGAACCGCCGACAATTGGCAAGTCGGCATTTGAACCGATAAAATAATGCGGAAATTTATCGGTAAACAGGAGCAGGCGTTCAAAGACGTTTTTATCAATTTTCATATCCCGGTGTTCTTCCGAAAGCAAAATACTGTGTTCGTTGTAATATACATAGGGCGAATACTGCAAATACCAATTTTCCTTTTGAAGCGGCACGTTGACGATTCGGTGATTGGCTCTTGCCGGATAGCCTGTGCGCCCGGTATAGCCTTCATTCTCTCTGCATAGCAAGCATTTTGGATAATTGCTCGTTGGTTTGAGTGTTCGTTCGCGCTTGATTTGTTCCGGGTCTTTTTCAGGTTTTGATAAATTGATCGTGATATCTAAAGCGCCATACGCGCTATCTGCTTTATAAGAAATGTTTTTAGCGATCCGGTTCATTTGGATATAGTTGCTGTTCTTGCTTAAATTGTAGAAATAATCAGTTGCGACGATTGGAGATTCCTTATATTTCTGCCAGAATGCTGAATTGATGGCAGAGGGCCGTGCGACAAAGCAATTCATGATATTCGCCGATAGAATCTCTTTGTCGTCCAAGACATCTTCAATTATACCGTTCTCTATAGCATAAGCGATTATATTCTCAAGCAAGTTTGGAATGCTGTCATGAGCCGCTTCAATCGCTTCTTCCGGAAATGATTCCAATCCCAGTAAATTCATCACCTGGTTGCGTGCATAACTAACATCAGCGGCTTCAATTAATTGGGCTTCAAGAGTTTGGTGGATGAGTCCTTGTAGATTTTGATAGATCAATACCTCACACTTCCTTCTCATAACCAGTAGGATTCGCAGAATGCCATGCCCAGGCATCCTCGATAATCTGCGTTACGGAAGTACGGGTCGGATTCCAGCCAAGTACTTGTTTCGCCTTGTCGGAACTCGCAATTAAAGTGCTTGGATCACCCGCTCTGCGAGGCCCGATTTTAGTAGGAATTTCTTTTCCTGTTACAGCTCGGGCTGTATCGATCATTTGATTTACAGAAAAACCTTGGCTGCTTCCTAGATTGAAGATATCGCTTTGGCCATCTGCTCTTAAGTAGGATAGAGCGAGAAGATGGGCACTGATCAAATCCTCGACATGGACATAGTCACGGATGCAGGTGCCGTCCGGTGTATCGTAATCATCACCAAAAACGGTTATATAGGGTCTTTGCCCAAGTGCTGTTTGCAGAATGATTGGAACCAAATGAGATTCCGGACGATGGTCTTCTCCTATTTCGGCTCCTTGTCTTGCACCGGCCACATTGAAATAGCGCAGTGAAACAAAGCGGATGCCATGGGCTTGTTCGGTCCATTTCATCATCTTTTCCATCGTTAATTTTGTTTCGCCGTATGTACTTGTCGGCACCGTCGGCATCTTTTCAGTGATTGGCACGGATTTTGGTTCACCGTAAGTGGCGGCAGTGGAGGAAAAGACAATTTTCTTTACATCGTGCTTAACCATTGCCTGAAGCAGAACTTGGGTTCCATAGACATTGTTGTCAAAATACTTCAGCGGATTTTCCATGGATTCTCCAACAAGGGAGCTTGCTGCAAAATGGATGACCGATTCAATCGACTCTTTTTCAAAAACAGAATCGAGAAATTCAAAGCTCCGCATATCACCTTTGTAAAAAGCAGCTTGCGGATGCACGGACCCTTCATGGCCGGTTTCTGTATTATCGACAATTACAACGCTTTCGCCTTGATCGATCAATTGGTAAACCGCATGCGATCCAATATAACCAGCCCCACCCAATACTAAAACGCTCATATTCAACACTCCTCTAAAAGTTCTCTTGCTCCATCACCTATGGCAGCCGTGTAGAAAGTAGCTTCATAGCCGACAACTTCAAGGTATTTTTTGTTTATGTTCAATTTGAATTCTTCAGCCTTGTCTTTCTCGACGATAGCAATAGCGCATCCGCCAAATCCGGCTCCAGTCATACGGGCACCTATAACGCCGTCTTGATCCCAGGCAGCTTGTACGATGGTATCCAGTTCAATTCCGGTAACTTCGTAATCGTCACGCAGCGACAAATGCGATTCATTCATCAATTGGCCAAAGCCGATAAGATCGTCCTGCTGCAATTTTTCTAGTGCTTCCAGCGTCCGTAAATTTTCATATACCGCATGTTTAGCGCGCTTTTGGTTGGTTGAATCGGTGATTAAGTGTTTGTTTTCCTCAAATTGCTCTGCCGACAATTCCCCTAAACTGCCGATAGTCAATTTTTGCTGAAGTTCGCCCACCGCTTCTTCGCATTGGGAACGGCGTTCATTGTACTTAGAACCTGCTAATGTCCGTTGTTTATTGGTATTGATAATAACTACCGTATGGTCTGCCAAGACAATAGGGGCATATTCGTAGTCCAGCGTTTGGCAATTCAGCAGAATCGCATGGTTTTCTTTCCCCATGCCGATGGCGAATTGATCCATGATCCCGCTGTTTACACCAATGTATTCGTTTTCAACTTTTTGGCCAAGCAAAACCATGGGAATGCGTTCCATCTCCAAATCGAAAAGCCCATTAGCCAATACACCTGTGGCCAGTTCAATGGAGGCTGAAGAAGAAAGGCCGGCACCATTTGGAATATTGCCGTAAAACAGAATGTCGGCGCCTTGAAGAATCGGTTTTCCTGCTTCTTTCATATAGAGAAGCATTCCTTTAGGATAGTTGGCCCAGCCCGCTTCTTCATCGAAAGAAAGATTGCTTAAATCACATTCGATAATTCCCGCCTCAGGGAAATTCATGGAATAAAAACGCAAAAGCTGATCATCACGTTTACTGCCAAGTGCGTAAGTGCCAAATGAAAGGGAAGCAGGAAACACATGGCCGCCGTTATAATCTGTATGTTCACCAATCAAGTTCATTCTTCCAGGTGCAAAAAAAGTTCGAGGTGTGACAGTTGTATTAAAAATTGTCTGAAATTCTTTGATTAAATCAGTTGTAATAGTCATAGTGCCTCCTAATAATAGTTGATGGAAACAATGTTAAATTCTTTATGGAACAACTTAATTAATTAATTTAATTAAGTTAAAATAAGCTTACTATTTTTCTTTTGGAGAAGCAACAAAAAGGTGGAAATAATAAAGCTATAAACGTTTAAAAGAAGAATTTTTTAAAATTAAAAAGCGATTGAAAGTTTATTTTCCAATCGCCTTTTTCATAGATGAAATTATTGTTTTGGACTTTCATTTTTGGACAGCATTAAGTACACTCCGACTAAAACCATTGCCCCCAATAAAAGTACGGAAATGGCAGGCAAGTTTCCAAGCCAGCCTGTTCCTTCCGTTTCCCGAAACCCGAAAGATGCTGCTTCTAGAATAGAGTCTGCCAATAATTGAAGCTGATAACAGATGATGCCGACAAAAACGGCTTGGGCGATAATAAAGATGCCGATTAAACGTTTCATTCGCTTTCATCCTTTAGGTTAGAATTTCGATTAATGAGATTAGCTTACCATAAAAGGCGGAAAGAATAGCGGGTCAGAGTGAAAGGCAAGCTTTTGGCATTATGAAGGCCGAAGATCTATCTTTATACAAAGGGAAATCCGAGAAGGGATTAAGGTACACTAAAGAAAAACCAAAGGGGATACCAATGGCAAAAACAATAGTAGAGAAACTCAATTTGCATAAATATGAAAAAGTGGCGGTGCTCAATTTGCCCGAAGGAGCGGATTATCTGTCTCAGCTTTCAAGTTTTGATACAGCCCTCAATGCTGCTCCGTACAATCTTATTATTTCTTTTGTTCTGGATATGGAATCGTTAAAAGCGCAGGTAACCCAAATTATCGAAAGCAATTCTTTATCCGAAAATGGTTACCTGTTCGTGGCATATCCGAAAAAAGGCAATAAAGTCTATCCGACGTTTATCCACCGGGATGAATTACTGGCAGGCTTGGGAGCCGGGGAAGAAGGGTATATCGGATCGAGCACTATCAAGTTTGCCCGCATGGTCGGCTTGGACGATGTGTTTACAGTGGTCGGATTAAAGGAAGACTCGAAAAACCGCAATAAACGATCGACAGCGGCAAGCCGATCTGTGGACGATTACATCGAAATGATTCCCAAGGTGGAAACTGATTTGCAGCACTCTCCTGAACTATTGGCCTTTTATCAATCACTGACGCCTGGTTATCGCAAAGATTGGGCACGCTTTGTCTACAGCGCAAAGCAGGAAGCGACAAAAGAAAAGCGCCGCAAGGAAATGCAGATGATTCTCGGCGCCGGTTATAAGAGCCGGGACTTATACCAAAGAAACAAATAGAAGATAAACGCTAAGTGTATAGTTATAGGTTTCACCGGCACTTCTGGAAAAGCTTCGTTCCATTTGAAGCGAAATTAGAAGTGCCGAATAAACTAATTGAATAGCGGGGCGAAAAAAGAGAGAAGCAAAAATAAAACGCTTCTCCCTTTTTTATTTTTTAGTATATGGTTACTGTTTTGTCTGTTGAACCCGTTCTTTAATAGCATTGAAAACGAGCTCCGGTTCATCGTCCATCACGAAATGGCCGCTTTTCCTGGCGACGATCAGTTTGCTGTTGGTGGAAAGAGTGAGCATTTGTTTTTGCTGTTCCTGCCATGTTTTTTCCATTTGTTCGCTGTTTTCTGCCGAAATTCCTACAGCTGTCGCGTCCGTGGGAATTCCGTGTGTGATAACTGTTAAGGGAATATTTCCCAATGATTGATCTCGGATGCTGTCTTCTAAGTCGGAAAGGTTTTTCAATTCTTGTTCTTGTGCTTGAAAAAATTTAGGCTGCATTTCGATGTTTATGGTCCTATCCTGCTCGCCTTCAGGAAGGCCGGGCAAAATAGAATTCTTCATTAAACGGATAACCCCAATCCGTTTTAACAATGATAGTGTGCCTGCGGATGGAGTATTTACTGTAGCGGGATCAAGTCCGGCTGCTTCAAAAAAATGAGCGGTCTCTTTGGAGAAATCTTCAGGCCTTGCATCAAGTAAAACAAGGCCTTTAACTTCGTTCGGGTAAGTCTGTGCAAATAGCCGGGCGTACATTCCTCCAAGCGAGTGGCCAACCAGGACATAAGGGCCTTCAATCTTTTCTTTTTTCAAAGCGGTGTGTAATTCCTGGACAATATTGCGGCCCGTCCGCTCGGTGGTAGCTTCGTCGCTCCAAGCATAACCAGCACGGTCGTAAGTGACAACCGTGCCATAATCAGCTAACTTCTTCGGCAAATCGTTCCAGCTTTTGCTTGCTAGTCCACTCCCGGTTTCTAGTAGAATAACCGGCTTTCCGCTTCCTTGCTGTTGAATGTGTAATTCAAAACCGCCGACGTCCACCAGTTTTCCTTCCGGAGGGAACTTTTTGGCGCCTTGATAGCTGGCTATTGCTTCAAAAGCAGTACCTGTAATCACTAGGAGAACCATTAAAGCGACGAGCGAAAAAAGAATTTTCTTCCATAGAGGTCTGGTTTTCTTCTTTTCAGTCGAAGTTTTCATGCTGCAACTCCTCCTATTGCATTTTCTTCGATTATAATCTCGTTTTTCTTTAATAACACCCTCACATTTTCCTAATTGAATATGCAAAAACATCGGAATATAAGCATTTGACCTTATTGAGTGTCTAAGGCAGGTGTATACTTAAAGTTAGTAAAAACGAGCACTCTTTGGAGGCAGGATTATGTACAACAATATTGAAATAGAAGAGCTGGTGTTATTAATTGAAAAAGAAGACATGAAATTGATCGATGTTAGATCGCCGTCTGAATACAAAAACTTCACTATTCCCGGGAGCATTAATATCCCGTTTTTTAACGATGCGGAACGAGCGGAAATCGGTACGCTGTACAAAAAAGTGAGCGTAGAAGCTGCAAAAGAACGTGGACTTGAAATTATTTCCGCCAAATTGCCGGAATTTGTCCGGGAATTTAGAAAGATTGGCGGCGACAAAACGGTTTTTTGCTGGCGGGGCGGTATGCGCAGCAGAACAACAGCGACACTATTGTCTCTAATGGACATCAAGGTTAACCGTCTAGAAGGCGGAATCCGTGAATACCGGAAGTGGGTTGTGGATCAATTGGCGCACCCAGGCGTTCCAGTTAATGCCTATGTATTAAATGGATTGACCGGAACCGGCAAAACACGAATTTTAAAAGCGCTGCAAAAAGAAGGCTATCCGGTTATGGACCTTGAAGGAATGGCAAACCATAAAGGCTCGATTTTTGGCCATATTGGAGCAGAGCCGCACAATCAAAAAGTGTTTGATTCACTGCTGGTCCATAAGATGAGGGAGCTGCAAGGTTCGCCTTATGTGCTTTTTGAAGCGGAAGGCAACAGGATTGGCAAAGCGGGCATTCCATCTTGGCTAAGCGATTTGAAAACGCGGAGCCAGCAATTGATTATTGATATGCCAATGGAGGAACGGATTAAAGAAATTATGAAAGATTACCAGCCGGAGCAGTATCAGCAAGAATTTATGGAAGCTTTTCTCCTTATTAAAACAAGAATGCCGCAAGAAGTGGCAATTCAAATAGAGGTGGATTTGGAAGCAGGGGAATTTTCTTCTGCTGTCCATTTGCTGCTGGAATACTATTACGATTCCCGTTATAAGCATACGGGGCTTCAATATCCAGAAGCTCAGAAAAAGGTATTGAATGTCGAGAATGTTGAAGAAGCTATCCAAGCGGTAAAAGAGCTGATTCCTGTTTTAGGAAAAGCAGATAAAAGTACTTGATTTAAATTTCGGGTGGTTAATTTTATTTCGAAAATTAGGAACCCGAGGGGGTTCCTAATAATAGGCAAGTTACTAAAAAGAGATGAGGAAATAAATAATGAAAGAGTTGCCAAATTGTCCACAATGTAATTCTGCTTATACGTATGAAGATGGAAACCTATGGATTTGCCCTGAATGTGGCCACGAATGGGCATTATCCGAAGATGGCGAGGAAGAAGAGATGGTTGTTGAAGATGCCAACGGTAATTTTTTAAGCAATGGGGATTCCGTAACCATCGCCAAAGATTTGAAAGTAAAAGGCACCTCGTCCGTCTTGAAAATCGGGACAAAAGTTAAAAACATTTTATTGGTTGAAGGCGATCACAACATCGACTGCAAGATCGACGGTTTTGGGCCAATGAAACTAAAATCCGAATTTGTAAAAAAGGCCTGACAATCATATGAAAAAAGCTTGGCGCTACCGCCAAGCTTTTTTCGTTCATTGATAAGATATTAGTAGCGTAAATTCTGTTCAGAGTATATGTATTTCGAAAAGTCTACAGAGCTGTATTACAAACTTTTAAAAAACCCTGCTTAGAAGCAGGGTTTTCGTTTTATTTTTTCAAATGGTACGGAACTGTCACCACAATCAAATTGCGGCGGTAAAGCAGCATTGTACGGATGAATGTTCCTGACTGGTTATGGAGAATATTGTGCCAGCCCTTTTTCGGAATGAATTGTGGAATCACCACAGTCACGCGGTAATGCAATTCGTTTGCTTTGTGCTCAACAGTATCCAAAAACTTTATCAATGGATGAAGAATGCTGCGGTAAGGAGAATGCAGTGTCACCAGACGTATATCTGGATGCCATTCTTTCCATTTCGCCTCGAACCGTTTTTCTTCTGCCCGGTCGAAAGCGATATAAACCGCAATGATTTGATCGACAGAAAGCGACCGTGCATAGTCGATGGACGTCTGGACAACTTGGGTAATGCCGGAAACAGGGATGATCATGACATTCCCTTCAACTGGAACGGCAGAAGCAGCCGCTGCAATCCGCAATTGATCAGCAACCTCTTTATAGTGGCTTCTGATCTGATGAAAGATAAAGATGATAATCGGCAAGAATACCAGCACCGACCAGACTTGAGCAAATTTCGTCAAGAAAAAAATAATAGTAACGATGAAACAGATCAAGGAGCCGATCATATTGATAGCGAATTTTGTTTGCCAGCCTTTCGGTTTTTCACGAAGCCATTTAACCATCATACCGGTTTGAGACAATGTAAACGGTATGAATACGCCTACCGCATATAGTGGAATTAACTGTTCCGTATGTCCGCCAAACAGGACAATGAGAAAAATGGATGCAAACCCTAAGATGATTATGCCGTTCGAGTATCCCAGCCGGTCTCCCCGAACCGTAAACATCCGAGGAATGAATTTGTCAGTCGCTAAGTTAACCGCAAGCAGTGGGAAAGCCGAATAGCCGGTATTGGCAGCAAGGATCAGAATCAGCGCTGTAGTGCCTTGGACAAAAAAATACATCCAGTTCCGTCCGAATGTTTCTTCTGCAATCTGTGAAACTACCGTCATCTCAGCGTGCGGCACGATGCCGTAGTAATAAGCCAGATAAACGATGCCCGAGAACAATACAGCAAGCAATCCGCCCATGACGGTTAACGTTTTAGCGGCGTTGACCGGAGCAGGCGCTTTGAAGTTTGGGATCGCGTTGGAGATTGCTTCGACGCCTGTAAGAGCAGAACTACCAGAAGCGAAAGCTCTTAGCAGCAAAAATAAACTAAGGCCTGCCACAGGTGTGCCGATGGACGCATGTAGATCAGGCGAAACGGCACCTGTTGCAATGTGGTATATCCCCACGCCAATCAAGACAAGCAAAGCCAAAACAAATAAATAAACAGGGTAGGCTAAAATAGAAGCCGATTCGGTCACTCCTCTTAAGTTTAAGAGAGTAAGAAATATCACGAAAAATACGGCTATCCCTACATTGTGTTCATGAAGGGCTGGAAAAGCCGATGTTATAGCATCTGTTCCTGCACTCACGCTTACAGCGACCGTAAGGATGTAATCGACCAGCAATGATCCTCCGGCTATCAACCCCGGGTTCACTCCAAGATTTTCTTTTGAGACAACATAAGCTCCTCCGCCATGAGGATAAGCAAAGATAATTTGCCGGTAGGACAAGATAAGAGCCGAAAGCAAAAACAAAACACATAAGGCAATCGGCAGCGAATACCAGAATGCCACAGCGCTGACAGTTATTAAGACGATTAATATTTGTTCCGGACCATAGGCGACTGAAGACAAAGCATCTGACGATAGAATGGCAAGCGCTTTTGTCTTATTGAGCTTTTGTTCGCCTAGCATATTGGATTTTAACGGTCGCCCGATTAAAAATCGTTTGATTGCAGCCACCATCGTTTACACCTTCTAGTAGGATTATTTTATATTTTTTGTACTTTACTTTTTTCTGCCTTAAAATCCGTGTCTGATTTCCTGCAAAATGGCGCCGTATTTTGCAGATTCAGTTTGCATCCCAGCTCTCTTTTGAATTTCTAAGCCAATTGACCAAAAAACGGCACAATAAAAAGACCTGCATTTTTCATCAAAATGTTTTTTCATTGCGACAAAGCGCAATAAAAAAACACCTCGAATAAAGGTGGTCTTTAGACCTCCTTCGCTTTAGCCGACGAAGTTAGCTGACGGGCAGGATGGCGAAAGAGTTGCTCTCATCCTTCCTGTATAAATACAGAATTAGCCCCAATAGATTGGTTCCTCCGTTCCTCATCAAGAAGATTAGGCCGAGATATGCAATTGGCTGATGAGAGATATTCTACTCCGCTTTTTTCAAAAGTCAACATCATTGGAGGCCATTTTTTTTCGAAAATTTTCAAGGATATAATTTGCCGTTTAGATCGCTATTAAAACAAAAATAATGAAACCTACATCATAACTAGAGACAGAAAGTTAATATTTCGTTATTCTAAATAAAAGAAAAAGGAGGGGACTTGTGGAACCGTTAATTCACGGCATTATTCTGGCTTTCGGCTTGATTTTGCCTTTAGGAGTACAAAATGTCTTTCTTTTTAACCAAGGAACTGCCCATAAAAATTTTGTCCATGCTTTGCCGGCTGTTATTACTGCAGGCGTGTGCGATACTATTTTAATTTACTCTGCAGTAGCAGGAGTTTCCCTCATTGTTTTAAGTTTTGTGTGGCTTAAAAACCTGTTGTTTTTTATCGGTTTCTTTTTTCTTGCCTATATGGGATGGCTTATGTGGAAGAGTACAACAGCTGTACTTAGGCAACAAACGGCCGTATTTTCCGCAAAGCGCCAAGTGGCGTTTGCTGCTTCCGCCTCATTGCTGAATCCCCACGCCATCATGGACACGATCGGAGTTATTGGAACCAGCTCATTGGTTTATTCGGGAGTGGAAAAGTGGAGTTTCACAATTGCGTGCATCGGAGTCTCATGGATTTGGTTTTTCAGCTTGGCTATTGCCGGCAAGATAGTTGGGCAATTGGATTCAACGGGAAGCATATTGAAAAAAATGAACCAGCTTTCCGCCCTTATTGTATGGGGGATGGCTCTTTACATGGGCTATCAGCTGCTTTAATGACTGCCCCGGCTGATTAAGCAGCTTTTTGCTGAAGTGAGGGTTTCTGGAGAAATTCAACAATGACCGAAATTTTTAGATCAAGAAGAAGGCCTGTTGCTGATTAAGGGAGTTTCCGACCGGGTATACCATACAAAAATCCTTAAAAATCAATAAAGTTAACCATCCAATAAAAAGTGGCTATTCGGGGAAGGGGCAAAAAAATGAGTACGATCGAGTATGTGAAAAATTTTATTAAAGATCCCAATATTGCATCAATTACGCCTACATCACAAAAAGGAGTGCGTGAAGTGTGCCGTAAGATGGATTTGAGCAAAAAAGTGGTAATTGTTGAATACGGTCCTGCAACAGGGGTGTTCACCAATTATCTGCTGAAGCGCATTACTCCGGATTCCATAATTATAGCTGTCGAATTAAATGCTAACTTTGTTGATTACTTGAAGAATAACGTAAAAGACCCTCGGTTAAAAGTACATCATGACAGTGCTGAAAACATCATCGATATTGTCCGGAGTTATGGACTGGAAAAAGTCGATTATGTACTTTCAGGCATTCCTTTTTCATTACTGGATGAAGATACCCGAGAAGATATTGTTAAAAGAACGAGCCATATGATTAAAAAAAGCGGGAAATTTTTGCTTTACCAAACATTTTTTCAAAAAGATGAGCACTTGAAAGTGCATTTGGAGGATTATTTTTCAAAAGCTACTGACCAATACTTTTTAGGAAATATTCCGCCTCTGAGGTTATACGAAGCTCTCAAGTAAAGTGCAGCCTTGCCCAATAAGGATTTTCTATATCTTTATTGATAGCGGAATAGAAAGTGATGGCTCTCTTATTTGAAAATGTGATCCACACCCTGAAACTTGGACTTAAAGAGAAGTCCGGCTTCAGGGTTTTTGTCTAAGCTTCCTGCTCAGCTGTTTAAATTACAAAAGGGGAACTGGTTGGTGATGCTATGAAATCGAAAGCTATTTTGAACAAAGTGAAAATGCGTACCCCATCCATACTTGGCAGTGAGGAGTTCGCAAAATACGCCATTCTTTTACCGCTTATTGAAAAGGAAGGGGATATTCATGTTCTTTTTGAAGTCCGTTCCCAAAATATGAGAAGGCAACCGGGAGAAATCTGTTTTCCCGGAGGAAGAATCGATCCACAGGACAAGAGTGAACAAGATACTGCTATAAGAGAAACTATAGAGGAACTTGGCATTGAAAAGAGCGACATTCATGATGTTTTTCCATTAGATTATATTGTTTCACCATTCGGTATGATGGTATATGCTTATGCAGGATTTATTCAGTCAGGGGCGCAATTTGATCCTAATCCTTCGGAAGTGGAGAGTTTCTTTACAGTGCCTCTGGCGTTTTTTCTAGAAATAAAGCCGAAAGTATATCGCATCAATTTTGATGTGCAGCCAGAGGAAAGTTTCCCTTACAACCTGATTGCTGGCGGGGAGAATTACAACTGGAGGACCAGAACACTTGATGAGTACTTTTATATTTATGAAGACAAGGTAATTTGGGGATTAACAGCCCGAATTCTAAGCCACTTTGTGGAAATCATTCGCTGAAGAGCAGAGGGAGCGGTAAAAATGACGACAGACCAAATTTCAATCACGACTGCTACGCACAAGAAAGAAAAGCCTTCACAGGATCAAGTGCCTTTTGGAACAATATTTACTGATCATATGTTTATGATGAATTATGATACAAACGAAGGGTGGCACGATCCGCGCATTGTTCCATACGCACCTATTTCACTGGACCCGGCAGCCATGATTTTTCATTACGGGCAAACAGTTTTTGAAGGATTAAAAGCATATCGCGCTGAAGATGGCCGTATTTTATTGTTTCGGCCGGAGAAGAATTTTCAGCGGCTGAATCTTTCAAGTGACCGGTTAAGCATTCCGCCGATAGACGAGGAACGGATGTTGGAATACTTGATAAAACTTCTTGAAGTTGAAAAAGACTGGGTCCCTTCCACACTGAAAACTTCTTTATACATCCGCCCATTCATTATTTCAACAGAGCCTAATTTAGCTGTCGGACCTTCACGCACGTATACGTTCATGATCATCCTTTCACCCGTCGGCTCCTATTTTCCAGGCGGCATTCGCCCAGTTACCATCCACGTCGAAGAGCAATTTACGCGTGCAGCAAAAGGCGGAACAGGAATGGCAAAAACAGCCGGGAATTACTCTTCGGGCTATCAAGCGCAGGCCATTGCAAAAAAGGAAGGAAATGCGGATGTATTATGGCTTGACGGAGCGGAGAAGAAATATATCGAAGAAGTCGGCAGTATGAATATTTTCTTTAAAATCAATGGAGAAATCATCACCCCTGCATTGACGGGCAGTATACTAAAAGGAATTACGCGAATGTCCATCATAGAATTGCTCCAAAGCTGGGGCATGCCGGTAACTGAACGGAAAATATCCATCGAGGAAGTGTACCAGGCGTTTACAGAGGGGACAATTGAAGAGGTATTTGGTACAGGCACAGCTGCAATCATCTCCCCGATCGGCGAATTGAATTGGCAGGGGCAGAAAATGATCATAAACAATCATGAAATCGGAGAAGTCTCCCAAAAACTCTATGACACAATTACCGGTATTCAACGAGGCCAATTAGAAGATCCGTTTGGCTGGGTAGTCGCATTAAGTTAAGACTATAAATTGGAGAAAAGGAGAGAGAGAAATGGAGCATGTAACAGAAGGGTTTATTCCGGTAACAGGAGGAAACGTTTGGTATCGAATATCAGGCGACGGCCCGGGCACCCCACTTTTGGTGTTGCACGGAGGCCCAGGCGGCATGAGCAATAGCAAAGACCCGCTTCGAAATCTTGGAAATGAGCGGCCGGTTATTCACTATGACCAGCTGGGCTGTGGGAATTCTGAACGGCCGACCGACCTTTCTTTATGGACGGTTGAGCGATATGTCGAGGAACTTGGGCAAGTCCGGGAGGCACTTGGTTTGGATGAGGTACATATTCTAGGACATTCCTGGGGGACGATGCTTGCTTCTAGTTATCTTCTGACAAAGCCGGCCGGAGTCCAAAGCATTATCTTTTCCGGACCTGCCCTCCATTCTCGTACATGGGAACGGGACCAACGGGAATACTTGAAACAATTTCCGCAAGAAATGCAAGATACCATTGAACGGCATGAACGAGACAAGACAACATCGGCAAAAGAATACCAGGATGCTATGTATGCATTTTACAAACGCCATGTCTGCCGGTTAGATCCATGGCCGAAAGAGATGATTAAAGAGTTTGAGAAAATGAATCACCAAATCTATAACTACATGTGGGGAGCTTCGGAATTTACCGTCACTGGCACATTGCAGGACTTTGACGTTACTGGAAGGTTGAGTGAAATTGAACTGCCGGCCTTATTTATGTGCGGTCAATACGATGAAGCAACTCCTGACACGACCGCTTACTATGCAAGCCTTTTGCCGGGCTCGGAATTTCACGTATTTGAAAATTGTTCCCACACTCCAGGTGAGGAAAACCCGGATGCCTATGAGAAAAAGGTCAGGGAATTTTTGAACCAGCAGATTTCATGAAAAATAATAAAGAATTTACTGCAGACGCATCCGTAACTCCGATTAAGCTTACAACTTAACCGGAAGGGACCTTCATGCTCAATGGAGGTCCTTTCTTTCGCGCTTAAAATAAGCCGTTGCATTCAAGTGAGGAAAGAGTAAGACAGAATAAGGCTATTTAATAAGTATTTGTGTTACTCTAGAAAACGGTTGTTTTAAGGCAGTGCAAGTGAAACATAATAGTATACATAAGAGAGGTTCTAACCAAATGGAAAACATGACAGGATTTAAAAGAGCGCGATTTGTGCTTCTTCTTGGAGCGCTAACTTCACTTATTCCTTTTACCATAGATATGTATTTGCCAGCATTCCCGATTCTTGCCGAAGTCTATTCCACAACGGCTTCTTCTGTTCAATTAAGTTTGACAGCCTGTTTAATGGGCTTGGGGATCGGCCAGCTGGTGGCGGGAGCATTAAGCGATATGCACGGGCGTCGCCGGCCATTGATTGTTTCATTAGTCGTTTATGTAGCAGCATCCATTGCATGCATGTTCGCACCGAACATTGGCGTATTAATTGCGATGCGTTTTGCCCAAGGGTTTGCAGCAGCAGCAGGGCTAGTTATTTCCCGGGCAATAGTACGTGATTTGGCTAGCGGTGCAGAACTGACCCGAGTATTGGCGTTGCTTATGGTCATCAGCAACGTCGTCCCTTTGCTGGCTCCTTCTGTTGGCAGCGGCGTTTTGCTTTTTGCAGATTGGAAAGGGATTTTCTTTGCTTTGGCAATCGTTGGTTTTATCCTTTTGTTGATTACCGCTTTTCGTATGAAGGAAAGCCTTCCTCTTGAAAAACGGACGCCTGCTAATTGGAAATCGACATTCGGCAACTTTGCGTCTATTCTCAAGAATCGGCAATTTACTGGATATGCGCTGGCTCAAGGTTTTCTGATCGGTGGAGTATTTGCCTATGTTGCAGGAACGCCGTTCATTTACCAGAATATTTACGGGGTTTCCCCTCAAGTATTCAGTTTGCTCTTTGGCATGAACGGATTCGGATTAATTTTCGGCAGCTACGCTGTCGGGCGTTTCTCGCATGTGTTTTCTGAAAAACGTTTTTTGGAATCGGCTTTGTACCTTGCCGCAGTTTCCGGTGCTGTTTTGCTGGCTGTTGTTGTAATGGGAGGGCCTTTATGGGCAGTAGCGATTCCAATTTTCTTCTTCGTCACTACTGTCGGCGTTGTAGCACCATCTTCTTTCGCTCTCGCAATGCAATCCCAAACCCGTGCAGCGGGAAGTGCATCGGCCTTACTCGGACTCGTTCCTTTTGTACTGGGTGCATTGACTGCACCGCTTGTCGGGATTGCCGGAGAAGAAACCGCTGTTCCAATGGGACTTACTATCTTCTTCATGAGCTTTATTGCTTTGGTGGCGTATCATTTTCTAGCCAAAAAAGCAGTGGCAACTGGCTATGAAGAAAGTTGAAATATCAATTTTAAGAAAGAAACCTTTTTCCTTTACGGAAGAAGGTTTTTTTATGCTGAAATTCCTGCATTAATCGTAAGGGAAATGTTTAAAAAAGAGATGGAGCGTTAAAAAGATAAATTTATGTACCGTACTATTAATTATTTTTAGTAATTTCAAAAACCGTCTAGTCAAAAAGATGCAAACGCCTATATAATTAGAAAATCTTATAGGAATTTGTGGTGAAGTAAATGGACTTTTTACCTGAATTGATAATGTATATTTTAATAGTTTCAATAGGAGGAATGATAAGTTTATTCTTATCTATCTATGCCTTTCTAAAATTAAGAGATGCACCGGGAGGAAAGTATTTTATTTTAGCGGCAGCCATGTCGGCTATTTTTACTCTCGCCTATGCTTTTGAACTGGCAAGCACCTCTTTGGACGAAATCAAATTCTGGCTAAAAATAGAATACTTGGCACTGCCGTTTTTGCCATTATTCGTACTGTTGATGTGCTTTGACTATGTGGGACAAAAGGTGAAGAGAGGGATCAGGAATAGCCTTTTTGGCATTGCAACCCTTACCGTTCTAATGCAAACCACTAATGATTTTCATCATTTCTATTACACATCAATAGGGTTAAAAACAGACACTCCTTTTGCAATTGCCGATCTTGAGGGCGGTCCCTGGTTCTATATACATTCTCTTTTTCTTTATGGATGCATCGGAGCGAGTATAGTAATTTTGTTCAGGCAACTAAGAAATAAAAATTTCAAGTTTCAGATGCAAGTTTTACTGATGATAGCAGGAGTGCTTGTTCCCGTCGTTGCAAGCTTTTTCTACGTAGCTGACGTTACTCCGCATGGAATTGACCTAGGACCAGTTTTCATGAGCGTTTCATTTATCTTACACGGCATCGCCCTTTTGCCGTTTCAAATGTTTAACGTGGCGCCTATCGCGCGGGATACAGTGTTTGAAAGCATGGAAGAAGGCGCCATTGTATTGAATCAGAACAATGTTATTGTGGATTACAATCAGGCGATCTTAAAGATTTTGCCTGTACTGCAAAAGCTAGCAATTGGAAAAGCAGTTGGAGAAGTGCTTTCAGAGAGCCGCCTGCTAGTGAAAATCATCTTGCGTGAACAGAAATGCGATTATGAGTTATATATAGATGGAAAGCTGCTGCATTTTCAGATCCGTTTTTCGCCGGTGCTCAATAAAAAAGATGTGGTTGTTGGAAAAATTGTTACGTTTGTTAACGTAACAGAAAGAGTGGAGATGGAAAGGACGCTTAAGCAGTTGGCGAGCATCGATGGACTGACCCAAGTTTTCAACCGGACCTTCTTTTTAAAGAAAGCTGAAGAAGTATTTTCCCGACTATCTGTTGACGGGGGAAAGGCCTCGGTCATTATGTTTGATATTGACCATTTTAAAAAGGTCAACGATACATTCGGGCATGCCACAGGAGACACGGTTTTATCGTATATCGCCCGAATGGCAACGGAGAGTTTAAGGGAAGGGGATATCCTTGGACGATATGGAGGCGAAGAATTTGTGGTTTGTTTGCCTGATACTTCTATAGACGCAGCACAAAAAGTAGCCGAGGCACTGCGAAAGGAAATTTCAGAAAGCTATCTGATGATCGAAGGAAAGCGGCTTGATCTTACATTGAGCTTTGGAATATCTGAAGCGCAAATAGATGCAGGAGAGTTTGGCTGCTCAATACAAGATGTAATGGGGAAAGCGGATCAAGCGCTTTATGCGGCAAAGGAAAACGGAAGAAACCGAGTTGAACTGTTCATGAAGCAATTTTATCCTATCTGAAAAAAATCAAGACCCTAGAGGCATGGTCTCTACGGTTTTTTTATTTACAGCATTTTTACATAAGTCCTATACTGCCTTAAGAATATACTTCTATGGTGTAAGTAACCAGCTTAAGGAGGTATAAAAAATGGAAGAGATCCCAAAGCGCAATGTATTGACCCTGTCGCAAAAGTTGATGGTGTTTACTTTATCCATGTCTTTATACGGGCTTTCTAGTTTGGCCGAAGAGTTATTGCCGGCATTAAGATTAGGGCCGCTTGTTCTGTCTGCCGAGTATTTTGCATTTGTTCCGCTAACTTTGTGCATGTTGTTCCATCCTTTGTATACAGCAGCAGGAGCTGCGACGGGAGGCTTACTGTTCGGCGGCGTTTTAGTCGGCCAATTCGGCGGAATCGGGGAACTTGAACAGTTTATTGCACTTGCTCTTGGTTTATTTGTGGCGGGGAGTCTGGTGAAAAATCCGAAAAGCCGAAAACAAATTTCGATTGCAGCCTTGGGAGGCGCCGTCATTTATCATGGCATTGGAAGTGCTACCGATATCCAGCAAGTGCTGTTAGGTGCAGGCGAACTGCGAGCAGTGCCAGGGTTAGCGGAAATCTTGATCATTGCAGAAATTGGTTCTTTTATGAGCGCGATCCTTGTCTCCAGTCTGGTATTCGGCTTACTTCCAGTGTTGTACCTGGTTCCGTATTTGCATGGTAAAATAGAACCGGCATTGGGTCTGTATGCTCGTGGCCAAAAACAACCATTGGCTGAAAAACCTCTGCCAAATACAAAGGTCATTGCAGCGGCTATTGCATTGGTTGGTCTCGCATTCGTCTCTGACTTTTTGTACGAGGCAGGTATCAATTTAGAATGGCAGGCAAACTTCGCTGAAGCCTCCGGCAATTGGGTGCTTTGGCTGAATCTTATCGCTGCTGCTGTTGTAGCAGGTATGACAATGACGTTGATGGCAAAACACAAACATCGTTCCTTGACTACACATTCCCATGAAGACCGCTTCTTATAATAGAAAACTAACTGTGAATAATGAGTTAAGGAATCTTCGAGACATCGAAGATTTTTTATTTTGCCAAAATAAAAGACTAGGCGGAAGGCTTTATTATTAAATTTATTTTTTATTAGTTTTCATCAATGCATGAACGCTGTTGACAAGCTTAAATTGCTTCAGGTAAACTAAATAACAGAATTGAATAATAATAACCTCACTGTTTGCAAGTGAGGTAGAGGCGCGGTATTTAACAGTCCTAAGTGGAGTTTGAGAAGCTATGATTCTTAGGAGAAGGAACTATCGCCGAAGTTTTTAATATTTCTCCGTATTATTTGCTGGGTCTGCAGTTAAGAGCTGCAGGACTATCTTGATTGCCTTCCCAGGCGTTCAAGGTGTGCTATCTCAATTGGGACCGGAAGAGGATTAAGGCAACTATACATAGTTCGGCTTGAGTCTATCTCAGGCCGTTTTTTATGCAAGTTGTCTTTTTTGTATAGATAAAGCCATGGGGAAATTAAAGGGGGAAAAGAAAATGAAGAAAAAGTTATCAATGTTCACGGTTATGTTTTTGGCAGCCATGCTGTTTTTGGCAGGGTGCGGTTCAGGCGGTTCTGACTCCGGCACTTCAGGCGGTGGAGAAGATAATACATTCAAGGTAGGTATGGAAGCTGCTTATGCTCCGTTCAACTGGACACAAGGGGATGATTCCAACGGTGCCATTAAAATTGACGGCAACGCAGAATATGCAGGCGGATACGACGTGGAAATTGCAAAACGGGTGGCAGAAGACTTGGGCAAAGAATTGGTTATAGTCAAAACAGAGTGGGACGGCCTTGTACCAGCCCTTACTTCAGGTAAAATCGATGCGATCATTGCAGGAATGTCGCCGACAGCAGAACGTAAAGAAACAATCGACTTTTCAGATCATTACTATACGTCAGAGTTAGTGATGGTGGTTAAAAAAGGCGGTAATTACGAAGGTGCAACGTCACTTGCAGACTTTAACGGCGCAAAAGTTACAGCACAGCTGAACACCTTCCATTACTCAGTTATCGACCAAATTGAAGGGGTATCCAAGCAAACAGCTATGGAAAGTTTCCCGGCAATGCGGGTAGCTTTGGAATCTGGGATGATTGATGGATACGTATCAGAGCGTCCGGAAGCGGTCAGCGCTTCAGCAGCCAATGAGAACTTTGCAATGGTTGAGTTTACGGATGGATTTGAAACGTCAGAAGAAGATACAGCGATTGCTGTGGGGCTTATAAAAGGCAGCGAATTGACAGAACAAATCAATGAAAGCTTGAAGGCGATTTCTGAAGAAGAGCGCCAGGAAATTATGGATACAGCTATTCAGAATCAACCGGCTGCACAATAATGCAATGTTGGTGCCGACTGCATCTAGATGCAGTCGGTTTTGTGTTTTTCCTGCTCCGGAAACTAGCCGGGAAGAAATACTTAATCCGATAAAACCTGCTTGGGCCAGAACCAGTATATGCCCAGGCTGACTATCCCTTAATTGAAGTTTTACTAGGAGGAGAACAATGAGTTACGAATGGTTTATTAGCATAATTTCAAATAACTGGCCAATGTTTTTGCGCGGCGCGGGCATGACGCTTCTGATATCTGTAATCGGTACCATAATCGGCGCTATAATCGGGCTGGCAATCGGAATTGTCCATACTATTCCAATGCCTGAACGAGGCATCAAGAAGTTTCTTTTGAAAATCATTAATTTCATTCTTTCCGCTTATATTGAGTTTTTCCGCGGAACGCCAATGATCGTCCAGGCAATGGTTATTTTTTATGGCTCTGCCTTAGCGTTCGGCATCAATATGGATGTATTTTTAGCGGCGGTTTTTATCGTCTCCATTAATACCGGCGCTTACATGTCGGAAATCGTTCGGGGCGGAATCATTTCTGTAGATAAAGGGCAGTTCGAATCTGCCCAAGCTATTGGAATGAACCATTTCCAGACTATGATGTATATTGTGCTGCCGCAAGTAATACGCAACATCTTGCCTGCAACAGGCAACCAGTTTGTCATCAATATTAAGGATACTGCTGTATTGAGTGTCATTGGCGTCACGGAACTATTTTTTCAAACGAGAACGGTATCAGGAAATAACTTTCGCTATTTTGAATCGTTCTTTGTTGCCTGTATATTGTATTTCATCATGACGTTTACGATCACTTTACTATTGCGCAGACTTGAAAAAAGATTGGATGGCCCTGAAAACTACAGCATGATCGGCGGACTGCCTATGCAAGTGGCAAAGCCCGAAGACACTGAGCACAAAATCAAAATCTGAGGATAGCAACTCAAGAATGGAAGAGGAGACTTTATGGAGAAAGTAATTGAGATACAACATTTAAGCAAATCGTTTGGCACTCATGAAGTCTTGAAAGATATCGATTTTTCAGTCCATAAAGGAGAAGTGGTTTGTGTAATCGGTTCGTCCGGATCCGGCAAATCAACTCTTCTCCGCTGCATCAACTTACTGGAAAAGCCAAGCGGCGGCCAAATCATCTACAATAGTGAGAATATACTGGATGACCGCCATGACATTCATGCATACCGAACCAAACTCGGCATGGTATTCCAGCAGTTCAACTTGTTTAATAACCACGACGTCATCAATAATTGCACAGTCGGGCAAGTGAAAGTTTTGAAACGGCGAAAAGAAGAAGCTGAAAAAGTGGCATTAAAGTATTTGAAAGTGGTTGGTATGGATCAGTATGTCAACGCAAAAGCGCGGCAATTATCCGGTGGGCAAAAACAACGGGTGGCCATTGCCCGGGCTTTGTCAATGGAGCCGGATGTGATGCTGTTTGATGAACCGACCTCCGCTCTTGATCCGGAAATGGTCGGAGAAGTTTTGAAAGTCATGAAAGATTTGGCGAAAAGTGGATTGACGATGCTGATTGTGACACACGAAATGGAATTTGCGAAGGAAGTTTCGGACCGCGTGGTGTTCATGGATAAAGGTGTGATTGTAGAAGAAGGTCCGCCGGAACAAATCTTTAATAACCCGGCACATGAGCGGACGCGAGAATTTCTGAAGCGTACTTTGAAATAGTAACTTTATAAAAGGCAAGAGCGAAATTAGTTTTATAATTTCGCTCTTGCCTTTTATTTTGTTATACGTGTATTCCCGATTTGTTTTCAAAGCAACTCCTTACAAAGGGAATGATAATATAACTGTGTATGTATAAATATGCAAATAGATATAGTCGAAATTCCCAATTTAGTTGTCCTGTCTATTTTTTTAAAAAGAATAACGGAACACAATTGACTAAAAATTCTTATTAGTGCATAATGATACAATATTATTGGAAAAATCGTTAGTGGTTTTAGAAAAAAGAAGCACGGCTTTAAAGTATGGTACCGATAAAAATTGGGTGGTGACCAGTACGTGGAAAAAAAGAGACTTGTGGTGAAGATAGGAAGCAGCTCGTTGATCGATGACAAAGGCGGACTTTCTATGGTGAAGTTGCGGGAACATGTGGGAGCGCTTGCCCGCTTGAAACAGGATGGGCATGAAGTGATTTTGGTTTCTTCTGGAGCGGTAGCAGCCGGCCTTACGGATCTTGGCTACTTGTCACGTCCAGCAACAATTGAAGGAAAACAAGCGGCTGCAGCGGTAGGCCAAGGGCTCTTGTTGCAAGGCTACACAGAAGAGTTCAAGAAGCATAGCATTGTAGCGGCTCAATTGCTGCTGACAAAACAAAACATTTTATACAGCGACCAATCTCAAAATGCCAAAGCAACGTTATGTGAATTGATGAAACGTGATGTGCTTCCGGTCATCAACGAGAATGATTCTGTATCAATTGAAGGGTTGACGTTCGGAGACAATGACATGCTATCGGCGCTGGTCAGCGGATTGGTTCAAGCAGATTTTTTAATAATTCTTACAGACATTAACGGCATTTACAAGCAAAATCCGCGAACGAATCCAAATGCCCAGAAGTATGATTTTCTTCCTAACATTTCGGCAGAACTGATTAACACCACTTCATCAGAAGGTTCAACAGTTGGTACAGGCGGTATGAAATCGAAAATAGAAGCGGCCCGGACAGCCTTGAATTCAAATGTTTCGGTATTTATTGGAACAGGAAATGGGGACGAAAAGTTGATTGATATACTGATCGGAAAAGGAAATGGCACGTATATCGGCAGTCTTCCTAACGTGGTTGGGACTTTTAAAACAGCAGCAGGCCTTAAATGATTCGGTCAGTTACACGGCAGAATAAAAGAAAAGATGGAGGGGTTTAAAGAATGAGTGGAACGATCGAAGTTGTACAATCCAGTGAGTTGGTACAGAAAGCCCGGCAGGCTAAAGCGGCGGCTTCAGCATTGGGGAAAATGACGACCGAACAAAAAAATAAAGCCCTTGAATTGATTTCAACCCAATTATTAGAAGAACAAAAATTCATATTGGCTGAAAACAGCAAGGACTTAATTATTGGTAAAGATAACGGAATGAATGATTCTTTATTGGATCGTTTGAAGTTGGATGAAAAGCGTTTAAAAGAAATGGCAGATGCTTTGATTCTTCTGACCGAACTAATTGATCCGGTAGGAGAAGTTTTGGAACAATGGGAACGGCCGAATGGTCTTGATATTTCAACAGTACGGGTGCCCCTTGGTGTAGTTGGAATGATTTACGAAGCAAGACCAAATGTAACTGTTGATGCCACAAGCTTATGCCTAAAGACGGGTAATGCGGTTCTGCTTCGCGGCAGTTCCACAGCTATTCATTCAAACAAAGCACTTGTTCAAGTGATTCACCATGCACTTGAAAAAAGCGATTTACCAATTGAGGCAGTACAGCTTCTAGAAGACACTAGCCGGGAAACAGCATCGGAGATGTTCAAGCTAAACGACTACTTGGATGTACTGATTCCACGAGGCGGAGCCAAGCTGATTCAAACGGTTGTGAAAAACGCGACAGTGCCGGTTTTGGAGACAGGGGCAGGCAATTGCCATATCTTCATAGATGAAACCGCTGATCCAGGGATGGCGATCAACATTGCCATCAATGCAAAAACACAAAGGCCATCCGTCTGCAATGCTTGTGAAAGCATAATTGTACAGAAAAACTGGGCGGATGATCACCTCCAGGAATTGGTTAAGGCCCTTCAGGAAAAGGGCGTTCAAATTCATGGAGATGCATTTGTTCAACAAGGTGGAAATCAGATTATTCCCGCTGGAGAGGAAGATTGGGGAACTGAATATTTGGATTTGGAAGTCGCCATAAAAGTTGTAGAAACGGTTGATGAGGCTATTACCCACATCAATCAGTATGGAACTAAACATTCAGAAGCGATTATTTCAGCCTCAAATGAAAATGTAGAGAAGTTTTTCATGGAAGTTGATGCAGCTGCCGTTTATCATAACGCCTCTACCCGTTTTACAGATGGGTTTGAATTCGGGTTTGGAGCTGAAATCGGTATCAGTACCCAAAAGCTTCATGCACGCGGACCAATGGGATTGCCTGCATTAACATCGACTAAATATGTTGTCAGAGGCACTGGGCAAATAAAATAATGGAGTTAAAAAGCTATGCGGCGATTGTTAATTAATTTAGCCCATAGCTTTTTTTTTGCATAAAAAGTGTAAAAATTTAAACATATTACGATAAATAGGTAATTATAATTATGAAATAATTGGGAAAGTATATAGACTATAAGCTCACTATTGACTTATAATGAAAAAAATCTAGAAAAAGGCAAACTTCTCCGAAAGGGAAGGACGCAAAGCTATGAGCCTAAACGTTTTCTAAACGCATGGTTGTCAAGTTGCCTGGGCTTCTATTGTGAGCCAAGGTTACAATAGGAGGAAATAGTGATGATGAAAAAATTACTGATGGCGGGTGTGGTGCTATTGTTCTTATTTAGCCAAAACACTGGGAATGCAGAAGCAGCGGATCGCAATGTCCGGGCAACTTGGTTATGGAATCCATGGATGATCTATAGCGATGAGGCCGGTACTCTTGCATTTTTGGAAAGTAAAGGAGTCAATAAAGTATATGTTCAAATTGATGCTGATATTCCATCGTCAGTGTATCGCAGCTTTATTGAAAAAGCAGGAGCAAAAGGAATGCGTATATTTGCACTAGACGGCGCTCCTGGCTGGGTCGCTCCAAAAGGCGCAATTGCTCAAGACCAATTAATGGCTTGGGTTAAAACTTATCAAACTGGCTCAACTGCCAAGCAAAAATTCGCTGGTATCCATTTGGATGTGGAACCATACTTATACAGCGGTTGGAACACTAACCGGGCAGCAACTGTCAAAGCATATCAAGATTTATTGACCAAAGCGAAGAACAGCGCAACTACACTTAAGCTTCCTTTAGAAGCGGACCTTCCTTTCTGGTTTGATGAAATTTCTTACAAAAATACTTACGGGAAAGGCGTTCTTGCTGAATGGGTAATCGCAAAAACAGATAGTGTCAGCATTATGTCTTACCGGGATACAGCCCCTTTTATTATTGACCTTGTTAAAAATGAACTTGCTTATGGGCAAAAGTATGGAAAAACAGTTGTTGTCGGAGTTGAAACAGATCAAACCGATGAAGGAAGTTCCATCTCTTTCTATGAAGAAGGGGAAGCGTTTATGAACCAGCAGCTTTCCATCGTTACCAACCACTATTCAAGCCATCCAGGATTTGGCGGCATTGCAATTCACCATGTCGATAGCTGGAAAACGATGGCTCCGTAAAGATAAATTTTAAAAACAGTGCATGTCCGATGGGACAGCATTGTTTTTTTTTAGGTAATTTTCCATTAAAATATACTCATTATTTCGAGTAAATGATAAACTAAATTTTTATCGTGTTTAGCAATTTTCAAATTCAGGAAAAACAGAGTATGTTAGTCAAAATTTTAATCGGAACGGGGGTTAGCCGGTGCTGGAATTATTTATATGGTTAGTTGTAGGTTTGCTTGGAGCACAATTGCTTATATTATTTTGTTTAATTTTATGGAAAGCAAGAACAATAAGCCATGAGAACAATATAGACGAAATTATAAATTCATTAAAACCTCAATTTATCGATTACCTTGAAGGAAGACGTCCTTCTGAACCAAACTTGCCGAAAAGCAAAAACACGCAAGCTGTAATCATGGAAAAAATGCTGGATGAATTTTATAGCGACAGCTATGGCAATCTAGAAGAGCGGAAGCTGAACCAATTGGCGGAAAAATACTTAGCAGCCCATTATCGCAAAACATTAAAAAGAGGAACATGGGCGGAACGAATCAATGCTTTGTATTTCATAGAAGACTTCTATTTGGTTTCATTACGGGAAGATGCCTATCAGCATTTTCTGAAATTGAAGAAACAGGATGAGGAATTCCGACAATGCTTACGGGTATGCGCTTCTTTGCAAGAAGAACGGATCTTACCGGTCATTACTGAGAAAGAAGGGCTGTCGACCGGATTTATCAAAGAGCTATTGTTCCGATTGAATGAAAGTTTGATGGGAAAAATCTTAGAAAAAATCGAAAACAACAACGATATAGCTGAAAATGTTCTATTTGCTTTTATTACATTTAACGGCGAGCAAAAAAACGAACCGTTTTTCTCTTTCGTGGAGAATAAAATATTTGATGAACGAAAAGAAGTTCGCTTGAAAGCTTTGAACAGTTTGTGCAATTACGGAAAAGTTTCGAATCCTTCTATATTGGATGCTTTTTTTACTTCATCTTATTGGGAAGAGAGAATGTATGCAGCAAAGTTAACAGGAGCATGCAGCCTTCCTCAATATAAACAGGCCTTGTTGGAATTGCTTTCCGATCCTGTCTGGTGGGTTCGTTTTGCCGCAGCGGAAAATATCAAAACCTTCCCGGATGGCGAAGCTTTGCTTAGGCAAGTTGCGCTATGGGATGAGGATGCTTATTCCCGAGACATTGCAAAACATATGTTGACGAGAAAAGGGGGAATAGGTGCATGAGCAGCAACTTCTTAACTGTGTTGATTGAATTTATCTCGTGGGGAATCATTTTTTACATGATATCGGCTGGGCTGATTTATGTCATGCTTTTTCTGGTCGCGAGCCCCCGTATAAAAAAAGAGAAAAAGCTAAGCCGGCATGAACAAATCGAAGAACTTTCAATCAATAAGGATACCTACCCCATTTCGATTTTAGTTCCTGCCTATAACGAAGAAGCAGGAGTTGTCAGTACGGTCCGCTCTTTATTGTCGTTAAATTATCCTCAATATGAAATTATTGTAGTAAACGATGGATCAACCGATCGAACGAGCGAAAAAGTGATTTCACAGTTTCAAATGGAACCCATTGAATTGGCGCTCCGTACATATTTTAAAACTGGGGAAATTACGCGGGCTTACCGGTCCGCTCTTCATCCGGAATTGTTTTTAATCGAAAAAGTAAATGGCGGAAAAGCGGATGCCTTGAACGCAGGAATAAATTTTTCTCGTTATCCTTATTTTTCAGCTATTGATGGCGATTCAATCCTAGAACAAGATGCTCTTCTAAAAACAATGAAACCGATCGTCGATTCTGCGGGGCGCGTGACAGCAACTGGCGGAACCGTAAGAATCGCAAACGGCTGTAAAATAAACAAAGGTGTCATTGAACGGGTGTCGCTGCCGCATAAACCATTAGAGATTATGCAGATTATCGAATATTTCCGGGCGTTTTTAATAGGCCGCCTTGGCTTCAGCCGCATCAATATCCTGCTGATCATTTCCGGTGCGTTTGGCGTATTTGAAAAAAGCCGGGTTATTAAAGTCGGAGGATATAAAACAGATACAGTGGGAGAGGATATGGAACTCATTGTCCGGCTGCACCGGTCAATCAAAGATGAAAAATCAAAGCAGCGGATTGAATATATCCAGGATCCGGTATGTTGGACAGAAGCGCCAAGTACTGTTGCTTCACTTCGCGCACAGCGCATTCGCTGGCAAAGAGGGCTGGCGGAAACTTTGTGGACGCATAGAAAGATGTTATTTAATCCGAAGTACAGAGGCATCGGCCTTTTCTCTTTCCCTTATTACCTGTTCGTCGAACTGCTGAGTGCAGTGTTTGAGGTGTTAGGCTACTTTATCATAATTGGCGGGTTGGCTTTTTCGTTCATCGACCCGGATATTGCGTTAGTAATGTTTTTGGTGATGGTCCTCTATGGTTCCTTATTGTCTTCCTTAGCTGTTCTATTGGAAGAATGGACCTATCACAAATATCCTACTGTAGGGAGTATCGTCGTTTTGTATCTGTATGCACTGACAGAAACTTTCTGGTATCGAATCTTAATGAATGTGTGGCGGGTCAAGGGCCTGTTTTATGCATTCAAGAAAAAGTCGGTATGGGGCAATATGGAACGCAAAGGCGTTTTCTCAGAAGATTAAAAAAGGAAGCCTATTTCTAGGCTTCCTTTTTTATTGATTTATTCAGTTTCACCAAATGTTTTTTGCAAAATGTAGTAAGACTGTTTTAACCGTTCTTCTGAGTCCGGCAGGTTCCATTTATCCCATGTATAGCGAGCCGGTTGTTCCGCTTCAAACGCTTCAGAAACTTTTCCGTCTTTACTGGATAAGCTGGCTGCCACGTTTATGCCTTCAATGGTGGCAGAAGACTCCAGGCCGTCTTTTTGCAGGTCTCCGATAAATTCGCGTTGGCTCGGGTCTTTTGCATTGAGCAGCATCCATGGAATCCGGATTTCCAAAATACCGGTTTCTTTTGAAAAGTAATAGTCATTCAAGGAATCGTATTCCTTGTCTTCAGGGTTGGCGATGCCAAACTGCAATTTTCCTGTTTCATAAGATTCAAAAGGAAGAATTTCCCCCGTATCCGGCCGCCTAACTTCTTTGTTCAAAGCCAATCGGATTGGATGGAAAGTGGCATCGATGTTTTCTTTTGCTTTGGGAATCATCTTCAACTGATTGTAATAATCAAAATAGAAGCTGTCATAATTTCCTGCAACGAATAGATTTGCTTGTTCTTCGCCTTTGATTTTCAGATGGAAGTCTGCAGAAAAATCCGCTCCAGGCATAGAATCTACAACTATCCCTTTATCGCCTCGAATATTAAAGTAGGCGTTAAAATCCTGATTTCCCCACCAATCGGTATCAGCAGGGTCGAATTCAGCTTTTAAGTAAACATAGCGTTCGTCTGAATCCATAGATAATGTTTTCATAGTGCCAGACTCTTTTTCGTACAGAAGCTGGCCGTCTTTCCAATCATCCTTGCCATCCACTTTCACCTTTAAGCGGTCAAAGCTGAGCAAGCCGAATTGCTGTTCATTGGTTTGGGCATTCGACCAAAACGGCCGCTGATCCGGATTATCGTAATCCATCGTATTCCAAGTCCGTTTAAACCATTCATCCTGCCAAGTGAATACCATTCCGCCAATCAAGCCTTCATGGAGAATATCTTCATATAAGCTGCTGACAATGTCTCCTTGTTGCTTCTCGGATAAGAATCCTTGATTCCAACCAGAAGGGTTTTCATGGGTTTTTCCGCGCGATGCCGGAACCCCAAATTCAGCAACAAGAATCGGCATATCATGAGAAGCGTTCAAGTCTTTTAAATAACCCGCATAATTGTTTTTCTTGCCTCGATGATCGATGAATTCCGTGTAATCTTCTTCGAGGTTCATGAAGTCTGGATAATAAGGATAAACGTGATAGGAGGCGAACATGCCAGCTTTTTCAGTTTCGCCTTTCGCTTTTATATGGTTCGGGTCAACTGTCGCCAAATCTTCCTGTACACTTGGCTCTGCCGGATGTTCCAGATTGTCTGTTGTCGGCCAATTGGTGAAACTTAACGGCCGCATGCTCTGGTAGTTGCTTAATTCATAATCTGCAAGAACGTCCAATTGCTGGGCCAGCCAGTGTTCCATTGGATTGGCATTTTCGGTATAGACATGCTTTCCAGCGAAATCGCCTAAATTCGGATAGTCCTCATCCATTTGTGCAACTGTTAGTGGATACCATTCAATTCCGATCATCCATCCAATTACATACGGGGATATGTCGGTATTATAAGTACCGTAAGCATGCCCCGGTTCTTGTTCAACTTTGGCGTTTCCATGGACAACATCGACGACTTTTTTAATTTCCCTCTGGAAGGTCTCCGTAATCTCAGGAGTAAACGCATCCAGGGTTTCAACTAAAGGTTCTTCATCGATCCATATGCCGTGATACAAATAGAGCGGTTCTTCAGCTGTTGCGTTATAACGCGCTAAGGCATTATAAAAAGCGGGTGGGTGCAGCGTATAGACGCGAAGCGCGTTAGCGTTCATATCGCCAATGGCTTTAAACCAGCGATCGTATTCTTCATTTGAAATTGCAGCTTCGCCAGGAAAACTTCCCGGCTTGGCCATTCCCAAGTTGACGCCTTTGACCGTGAAAGGCTCCCACTTGCCATCTTTGTAAACTTCAAACTCCTGACCGTTTATTCGGGAAGGGTAGGAAATGCCATTACTTTCCGCTAGCGGCACTAGTGCTGTTTCATCTATAGATGATTTCGCATTTTCGTTTACCGGTTCCTTGGCGTAAGTATTTGCCAAGATGGTTTTCATCATCGGTGTATAGGTTTTCCAATAAAAATTGCTTTCTCCGCCAAGCGCTTCAAATGACAGGAACGAGCGGATATTCGCGAATGCCGCGTACCGATAAAAATTCGGCATATTGCCGACATCTACAAAATCTCCGGCAAAATAATAAACATTCGACTGAGCTTTTTGTTGGTAAAGAACCGCTGGAAAAGCTTCAGGAATGCCGGCTTCTTTTAGTTTGGCTGTTCCTGATTCCTTTAAATTCCACTGATAATCGGCGAGTACTTCCGCTTCTGGAGCGGCTTCATTTATGTCGAACCAATAATCGAAGGAAGGGCTTTTATCGAGCGAGAAGTGTTCCTGTCCTTTTTCAGTAAATGTAACATGCAATCCGCCGGGGCCGACTTCCCCTTGTTCTTCAGAAAGGACGACTACCGTCCCCTCGGCATCATTAACCAGAATAAAGCCGCCGCCTTCAAAGGACCAATCCTCGCCTTCTTCTTTTTCATAATTAGTAACAATCCATTGGGGCACTTCACCGGCGGAAAAGTCCAAATCCACAAAATGCCGGCCGCTCCAGCCGCTCCAGTCCAGTGCAAGAAAGTCAGTAATGTCTTTTCTGACATCTTCTGGCGTAGGGGAAGCGAACGTGTTGAATTCGACCACCAAGTCCGCGTTGTTTTCGTTCACTTGATTTTTAATGGCTTCCCATTCCTTCATTTCCAGGCCACCGTAAAGGAGGGAAGAAGAGCCAGGTTCTTTTTCTTCCTGTTGCCAAGGCAAATCTTCTTCATAGACGCCATATGTATCGGCAAGATAGATAAGATTCTTGCCCTCTAATGAATCAGGAACCGGGCGGGTCTCGTAGGTTTTGGCAGATTCATCAGGGACGAAGCCAAAATAATCTTTGTTTGCTTCATAAGCCTTGCCTTTAGAATTGACATAGCGGTTGTGATTTAAAAGCCAGGAAAGCCCTTGATGTTCCCGGTAAGTTTCGTTGGGTACTGTTTTATCGATGATTGCTACTTCAACGTTTTTTTCTTCTTTAAGAAACCAAATCAAAATTGGCAACGCTAATACAATTCCAATGACTAATATGGTCAAAAGAATTTTCTTCACGGCACTCACTCATTTCTTCTAAGGATAGATGTACTTTAAGATATTATAGCTTAACAGTGTTAAAAAATAGAAATTTTTGATGTGCAAATGTATTGTATTTCCACTTCTTGTTTTATCGCACATAAAAAAAGCTCCCGATGCAAATCGGGAGCTTTTACAAGAGCGAAATTAGTTTTGAACGCCTTCGCTTTCTTCCTGGTAGACAGGAACCCATCCTTCAGTCGTAACGAAAATGCGGACAGCAACAACTTTACGGTCTTCTGCCAATGTAAAGTAATGTGTAATGTTTTCCGGAACTGAGATCAAGTCTCCAGGAGATAGGTGAACCTCGAAAAAGCGCTCGTCTTTTCCTTGGATGATAAAGACGCCGTGGCCGCTGACAATATAACGGACTTCGTCGTCTGTATGGATGTGCTTGCGCTGGAAGTTTTTCAACAGCTCATCCAGTTTCGGATTTGAATCCGACAAAGAAATGATGTCAGCAGCCTGATAGCCACGGCGTGTTGAAATATCATCAATTTCTGTTTTAAACGCTTTTAAGATTTCGTCTTTTTCTTCGTCGCTCAAGTCAAATTTTTCACGCAGGTGTTCAGGCAATTTGTTGATATCCCAATGCTCATAAATTACTTCCTGTTTTTCCAAGAATGCCGCCACTTCGTTTTGCGCTTCGATTGTTTCATTTGTTCCTTGAATTTTGATGATAGCCATTAGAATCTTCCTCTCTTATTTTGAATACATTTGGTTTAAAGTTAATTGATATTGAAATAAAAACTCACAGGCTTCAAGCAGCTTTTTGGCTTCAAAACCGTCTTTCCCCCAAACCGTAATGCCGTGGTTCCGGATCAATACGGCTCCTTTATCGGTACCGAGATGCTGGCCGAATTCCAGAGCGAGGCGGGGAATATCAGCGTAGTTCGGAATGATTGGAATCGACAGCAAAGCATCTTCTTCCCACATGCCAAACGCCTTGATAAGTTCCTGGCCTTGAAAATCTATTTTACCGTCATCGCCGTATAGTTCGGAAATAACGTTATTTGCTACTGTGTGGACGTGAAGGCTGCATCCGGCAGTAGTTTTCGAATAAACAGCGCAATGCAGCAATGTTTCTGCCGAAGGTTTTAAATGCGTTTTCTCTACTGGCTTTCCAGCTGCATCGACAAGAAGGAAATCTTCCGCTGTACGCTTCTTCTTATCTTTCCCGCTTGCCGTAACTAAAAACTCAATAGGTGCATTATTCACCTTTATGGCTAAGTTTCCGCTGGTTCCCATGAACCAATCTCTTGCAGCCAGTTCATCTTTGATATCTGCGAGTTCGGTCCACTTTTCTTTAATTTCTGTCATAGTTTCACACCTAACCGCGAATCGATGATATCCATGACTTCATGGAAGTTAGTGAATGGCTCGTAAGGAATATTCAGTTCCTCACATTTTTCGATCAGAAAATCCCTGGCAATGACAAGGTCAGCTTGCTTTGCCGCTTCTAAATCGGTGATGGAATCTCCGATGACGATGCTTGTAGCATCGCTTTCCAACAGTGTTCGGATAATGGACGGTTTGCAGCATCCGCAGCCTTGGCTAGTGCATTCACTATCGCAGCTATGCGGGTAGTGAATACGGATAGTATCTCCTGAAAAATCCGATTCGTTGCAGTAAACTCCGGCAAATGGACCGTACGGCTGGAGCAGAGGATGAACGAAAAAGTCGATGCCTCCACTGACAATATAAAGCGGAATGCGATTCTTTTTTGTATAAGCGACAAAGTCGCCAAATCCTTCCCGAATCTGGGCTTGCTGGAGTACATATGAGATAATCTCATCTTTTGCCGAGACCGGAAGAAGTGAAAACATCTTAGCAACACCTTCACGTATAGAAAGAGTTTGGTCGAGTACGCCGTCTTTGACAGGCAGCCATTCGGGCGGTGCAAATTTTTTCATGATGGCAATGATATTGTCTTGGTCGGTGATAGTGCCATCAAAATCGCAAAAAATGATCGGTTTGTTCATATTGTTTACCCCCATAACTCAAGTGCCGTTTTTAATTCGGCATGTTGTTCCCCTGCTTCGGCCAAATCGATTCCATTTAAGACAGCATCAACGGCTTGCCTGAAAGCGAGTCCGCCGCCTGCAGCGCCTGCCGGATGGCCGTGGACGCCACCGCCTGCATTAATGATGCTTTCGGTGCCATAATCGTTGATCAAAAGTGGAACGAGGCCGGGGTGGATCCCTGCTGAAGGGACCGGGAATGTTCGTTTTACTCCACTCGCTTTTGTCAATTCCTCGCCAAGGGTAAGTGCAGCAGATTTTTCAAGGGCTACACTTCCGTAAGGTGAGGGAAATAAGGAAAAGTCCGCGCCTGCATACCGCGTCAGCTTGCCAAGGGCAAGTGGTGTCGCCACTCCATAAAATGGAGATGAAGTAAATGCTCCGCTAAATGCGGGATGGGCCATGAGCGGCAAGGCAATGCTGTCATCTTCGGCCAGTTCCTGCAGAACATCAAAGCCGTATGCATGAACATTGAAAAGAAGAGCATCGGCACCAAGTTCACGTGCTTTTCGTGCCTTGTCTCTTAACTCGGAAGTGCGGCCAGACAGATTGGCAGCATATAATGTACGATGGCCTGTTTCTTCGTAAACTTGGCGAAGCACTTCTTTGCCGGTTGTGATCCGGCTTTCAAAAGGGGTCAATGGATTTTCAAAAAGAATTTCATCGTCTTTAACAAGGTCTACACCGCCAAGCGCCTGTTGCCGAAGCTGATCAGCCAAATAATCCAAATCACGGCCGATGACGCCTTTGAAAATGCTCATAACCAGTGGACGATCGATAACGCCCAGTTTATCGCGGATTCCTTCGATGCCAAAGCGGGGACCAGGGAAATGGGACAGCAATTCGTCATCAAATTCAAGGTCCAACAATTTCACTTCGCCGTCGAGCGATAATTTACCGAAAACGGTTGTCAAAATAGCCGGCAAGTCAGGCGAAAAATTAACACTCGGATAAGAAATTTTCACTTCCGCCCGAATTTGTTCCGATTTCAATGGATGGGAGATATCGGCAAATTCGGTTACTGAGACGACGGTTCCCTTATGTTGCTTTAATTGTTCCTGTTCCAATAAAGGCAAATCGGTCCAAGATCCGACAGTCAGCCCGAGTGCAATGCCTTCCGCTTTCTTCCCAAAAGATCCTGCCTGTCCGAACAGCTGGTATGTAGCTGTTAATCTGCTCAAATGATTTCACGCTCCTAAACAAAAATAAAAACCTCTTCCAACAAGAAGAGGTTAAGGGTTTAACAACTTCTTATTTCTCAGCCTATAGGCTGCAAGAATTAGCACCGTGTCCGTTATTGGACCGGTTGCCGGGTATCATAGGGCTCGTCCCTCCACCTGCTCTAAATAAGAAAATATTCTATTGGTTTTCAAAGTCATTACTCAAATTAATTTTGATTATTTCACGCCTGAGGAATTCTGTCAATTATGTTCATTAATAAAAATTTAGAACAATGTGATTGACACTCTATTCTGAACCGTGATAGTATTCATTATCGAGCCAATAAACAAAATAACATCATAATATTAATACTCTTATCAAGAGCTGGCAGAGGGATAATGGCCCAATGACGCCCAGCAACCGACTGTAATACCGTTGTGAGACGGGGCGCATATGCGCCGGGATGAAAATCCTGCAAGGCACGGTGCTAATTCCATCAGAGACAAAAATCTCTGAAAGATAAGAGGTGAAGAATCTCTTATTCTGCGCCTCTTTCTTAACTGAAAGAGGCTTTTTATATGCAAAGAAAGGTAGATGACCATGACCACAACGACACAATCATATAAAGCTTTAACCGATGAAAGCGCCATTGCGTTAGCGGAAAGTTTGAACTTTTTTTCGCAAGGCGCCAAGCTGGAAAGCCAAGAAATCGGTGATGGCAATTTAAACTATGTTTTTAAAATCACGGACGGCGAAAGCGGCAAGGGCTTGATCATTAAGCAGGCATTGCCTTACGCGAAAGTTGTAGGCGAAAGCTGGCCGCTGACGTTAAAGAGGGCAACCATTGAAGCAAATGCGCTCAAAAAGCATGGTGAATTTGTACCGGAACTGGTTCCGGCTGTCTACGCCACCAACGAAGAATTAGCGTTTACGGTGATGGAGGACTTGTCTCATTTGACCATTGCCCGGGAAGGTTTGATCAGCGGAGAAGCTTATCCGAAACTATCGGCTGACATCGGCAAATATCTAGCAAAAACTTTATTCCATACGTCTGATTTTGCGTTGCATCCTTTTGAGAAAAAACGTTTAGCAGTGGAATTCTCAAATCCGGAACTTTGTAAAATTACAGAGGATCTTATCTTTACTGACCCCTTCTTCGACCACGAAACAAACGATTTCGAGCCGGAACTTCAAACGGCAGTCGAAGCTATCTGGAATAACGGACCTTTAAAACTTGAAGCGGCCAAATTAAAGAAAAGCTTTTTGACGGAAGCAGAAGCGCTGTTGCACGGAGATCTTCATACAGGAAGTATTTTTGCAAGTGAGACGGAAACGAAGGTCATCGATCCGGAATTCGCCTTTTACGGACCTATCGGTTTTGATGTCGGTTTGTTCCTGGCAAACTTGATTGCCCAAGCGGTTACACGGGAAGGCGAGAAACGGGAAGCAGTCATTCGCCACATCGAGAACACATGGAAAGTGTTTTCTTCCACTTTCTCTGAGCTATGGGAAGAGAAGGGAATCGAAGCGTTCAAAGATACTAAAGGGTATAAAGAGTTCGTCTTAGAGAAAATTTTCCAAGACGCCATCGGCTTTGCAGGCTGCGAATTAATCCGCCGTACAATTGGACTGGCACACGTAAAAGACTTAGACGGCATAGAAGAGCCGGAACGCCGCATCGGTTTGAAAAAGCAAGTTTTGCAGACTGGCGAAGCATTAATAGTAAAACGCAAAGACCTGCCAACAATCGCTGCAGTAATTGCGTTAGTAGAGGAGCAAAACTGATGAGCATTCCGTTATCCATTCAATGGACCGATCAGCAGCTTGTGATATTGGATCAGCAAAAATTGCCCCATATTATTGAATACATTGAACTGAATACAATCGAAGATGTTTACGATGCCATTTTAAAATTAAAAGTGCGCGGTGCCCCGGCAATCGGCATTACAGCCGCTTACGGATTGGCGATTGCCGCCCAGCGCCATGAGCCGGAAAGTCTGGAAGCTTTTCACCATTACGTTCGAAAAGATGCTTCCTATTTGGCCGAGTCGCGGCCGACAGCAGTCAACCTGGTTTGGGCATTAGAGCGCTTGCTCGCAGCCGTACAACAAGCAAAGACAGTGGAAGAAGCGAAAGCGCTGCTGATTGATGAAGCAGTGAAAATCCATCAGGAAGACGAAGAATCGTGTCGAAGCATCGGCGATTATGCCTTGTCTCTTCTGGAAGGACAGACAAGAGTCATGACAATCTGCAACGCTGGATCGATCGCCACTGCAAAATATGGTACAGCACTGGCGCCGTTCCATCTCGGAAGCGAACGCGGCAAAACGTTTGAAGTGTTTGCCTGCGAAACCCGTCCGGTGTTCCAAGGTTCCCGCCTGACGGTATGGGAACTGCAACAATCCGGCGTAGACGTTACATTGATCACTGACAGCATGGCAGCTCATACTATCGGCGCTAAAGAAATAGAAGCGATCATCGTCGGCGCTGACCGCATTGCAGCAAATGGCGATACCGCCAATAAAATCGGGACGCTCAATTTAGCTTTATTAGCTGCAGCTTATCAAATTCCATTTTATGTGGCTGCACCGGTTTCCACATTTGATTTATCAATCGAAAACGGCAAGAACATCACTATTGAAGAACGCCATCCGGATGAAATTACACACATTGGGGGCGAACCAATTGCACCGATCGGCACAAAAGTATTCAATCCGGCATTCGATGTTACACCTGGCCATTTGATTACAGCCATCATAACGGAAAAAGGAGTCATCCTTCCGGAATACGATAAAAACATTTCTAGCTTGCTAGGAGCACACACAGGAAAAGGGGAAACAAAATGAAAAAACAATCACTTTGGTTACTATCAGCGCTTCTGCTAATCGGTCTTTTGCTGACGGGTTGCCAGCCAAAAGGCAATACCAACGAACAAGCGGCATCCACAAACAATTCAGCGGCTTCCGATCATCCGCTATCAGGGAAGAAAATCGCGTTGATCATGCAAATCAATCTTGGAACGTTCTCGGCACAATACATTGACGGCGTAAAAGAACAAGTTGAAAAGTTTGGCGGCAGTGTTACTGTCTTCACTTCTGATGGCGACTTGGCAAAAATGGCATCAAACCTTGATGCAGCAGTAAACCAAGGCGTAGACGGTATTCTGATCGACCACGGAACAAAAGAAGCGCTGAACCAAGGTGTTGAAAAAGCGATTGAAAAAGGAATTCCAGTTGTTGCGTTTGACACTGGAGTAGAGGTAGAAGGAGTCGTAAACCTTCAGCAAGGCGACCAGGCCATGGCTGAAATGACTTTGGAAAAGTTGGCTGAAGATGCAAATGGCGAAGCGAACATTGTGAAAATTTGGGTCGCAGGATTTGCTCCAATGGAAAGACGCCAAGTAGCTTATGAAGAATTTATGTCAAACAATCCAGGCATTAAGGAAGTCGCGACTTTTGGTGCGGCTACCCAGAATACAGCTCTTGATACGCAATCACAGATGGAAGCAGTTTTGAAGCAATATCCGAACGAAGGCGACATTACCGCAGTATGGGCTTCGTGGGATGAATTTGCAAAAGGTGCAGTCCGTGCCATTGAACAGGCAGGACGTACAGATATCAAAGTATACGGCATTGATATGAGCGATGAGGATTTGCAGATGATGCAAAAAGAAAACAGCCCGTGGATTGCTTCGGCAGCTGTTGATCCGATTGATATCGGCCGTATCCAAGTGCGCTATCTATACCAAAAAATTGATGGAGAAAATCCGGAAGAACGAATTGTTTTAGAACCGGTTTTTGTTGATCAAGAAAGCCTTCCGGAAGAAACAATTACAACAGTGGAGCTTAGCGATCATGTTGAAGGCTGGGGCTCGAGCGACCAAGGTTACACCGACACTCTTCGTGAATTGGAAGGCCAATAATTTCTTGTGTTAAGAGCTGTCCCTTATAAGGGCAGCTCTTTTCTCAGAAAGGAGCAAGCTTGTGGAAAACTACTTATTGTCGATGAACAGCATCCAAAAGACATTCGGAAAAGTGAAGGCATTGGAAGAGGCGAATTTCCATTTGAAAAAAGGAGAAGTCCATGCCTTGCTCGGAGTTAACGGAGCTGGAAAAAGCACGCTGATGAAAATTTTGTCAGGCGTCTACGAACAAGATGGCGGAGAGCTTCTGCTTGAAGGGAGCAGCATTCGGTTGTCATCTCCAAAAGCAGCAAAAGAACAAGGCATCTACTGTGTTTATCAGGAAGTGGATACTGCAATTGTGCCGGAACTGTCTGTCGCAGAAAACATTCTACTTGATACATTTGTTTCTGAAAGAAATTTATTTGTCTCTAGACCAAAATTATATGCAAAAGCAAAAGCAATTTTAAAAGAATTACAAGCGGAAAACATTCCGGTTCAGCAAAAAGCGGCTCAGCTGACACTTGCTGAAAAGCAATTGGTATTGATTGCCCGTGCCCTCGTCCATTCAGCAAAAATCATTATTTTTGATGAACCGACAGCGCCTTTATCGATTCACGAATCAGAAAAACTGTTTTCAGTTATCCGTAAACTAAAGTCTCAGGGAGTAGGTTGTGTTTTCATCTCTCACCGTTTGCCGGAAGTGTTTGAAATCAGCGACCGGATAACTGTCATGAGGGAAGGAACGGTAGTGGAAACGTTTGAGACGCCGCAAGCGGATCAGGATCAGATTGTAGGATCAATGTTAGGTGCGTCACTAAGCAAGGAATTGATCAACCGGACTCATCCAATCGGTGGCCCTCTGCTGCAAGTAAATGGTTTGTCTGATGGCGAAAAGCTGGAGGATATTACTTTTGATGTTGCAGAAGGAGAAATCGTCGGAGTGGTCGGCTTAGTAGGCGCAGGGAAAACCGAGCTTGCAAAAGCGTTATTCGGCAGTATACCGCTGACTAAAGGAAGTGTAAACCTGGCTGGAAAAAGCCTGAAGTTGAAACATCCTGAAGCTGCCATAAAAGCTGGAATGGCACTTATTCCAGAGGAGCGGAGAAAAGAAGGATTGTTTGTCCATGAATCGCTTCAGACCAACGCATCGTTTCCGAACTTGCGCAAGTTCTCCCGTGGGTTGTTTATGAACAAAGCTGCGGAGAAAGGGTTTGCTGCAGATATTATTGATCGCCTGCGCATCAAAACAGACAGCACAGAAACGCCGCTTGTTCATTTGAGCGGAGGCAATCAGCAAAAAGTGGCCATCGGTAAATGGATTTCTCTTGATTCGGCATTGTATCTCTTTGATGAGCCGACGAAAGGCGTAGATATTGGGGCCAAAGTCGATATTTTCAAATTGGTCCGCCAGCTTGCCGCAAGCGGCAAAGGATGTATCTATTTTTCAAGTGAGATTCATGAAGCAATTGGAATATCAGACCGCATTTTAGTTATGTACAACGGGCAGATCGTGAAAGAATTTTCACGAGAAGAAGCGACCCAAGAAAGGATTTTGTTATATGCAAGCGGTGGAAAAGAAGAGCTCAGCGAAAGAAAACGCGATACAGTTTCTGTTTAAATATGGAGCGATTGCTTTATTAGCTTTTATTATTTTGTATTTCAGCACAATCAGCAATGCATTCTTTACGTATGGCAACTTTACAGATATTTTGCGGTCAATTTCCATCGTGACGCTATTGGCGCTTGGAGTGACATTTACACTGGTGGTAAATGGATTTGACTTATCGGTTGGTTCAACCATGTCATTGTCAACAGTTGTAACCGCATCATTAATGGTTTGGTATGAATTGCCGCTGTGGCTTGTTTTGATATTGCCTCTGCTTGTGGGCGTATTTGTCGGAGCTTTAAATAGCCTGTTGATTGTCGTTATCGGCATACCAGACTTGCTCGCGACACTTGGAATGATGTACATTGTCGCAGGTCTTCATCGAACCTATACAGAAGGCTACTCCATCTATAATAACATGCCGTTGACATCAGGCGGTACAGCACCTGGCCAGCTATCCGAAGCATTCCTTTGGATTGGGCAAGGAAAGATGCTCGGCTTGCCGGTACCGGTTTGGATTATGCTGGTCATGGTATTGGCGACCTATGTGATTTTGAATCATACGCGCTGGGGCCGTATTTTACAAATGACCGGAGGCAACGCGGAGGCGGCGACTCTTTCCGGAGTCAACGTCAAGAAAGTGAAATTTGCGGCTTATGTGATTTCCGGTGTTTTCGCTTCAATGGCCGGAATTTTGTTTACGGCACGTGTCGGCTCAGGGCAAATCGATGCAGGCGCTCCCCTTATGATGGAAGCTGTGGCTGCAGTTTTCGTTGGTTATTCCGTGCTTGGCGCAGGGAAGCCGAATGCGCTCGGCACCTTTTTTGGAGCAGCGGTTATCGGTATTCTGCTGAACGGCCTGACCATCCTGAACGTACCGTATTATGCCTTTGACATTATCAAGGGCGGAGTGCTTGTGATTGCGCTTGCGGTAACCTATGTATATGCAAAACATAAGTTTGCGAGAACTTGAATTATTTAAAAGGCTCCTATCAAGGAGCCTTTTTAGTTTGTTGAGAAATTCTCTTACGGAGTTGAACTAGCTAGCACTCTGGCTATTCTGCCAAATTGCTCCGCTTGCCCGCGGAACACATCCGCCTAGAGTGTAATGAACAACTAACCAACTTTCTCGACAGCCTTTTTTTATATACTTAAACCTTCTCCGCGATATAGCTGGATATGACGATTCCGGTGGTTGTTGCTTTGCTTGCGCCTAAGGAAAATTGCTTTTGCGACTGCCCCAACTTGAAAAGCCGCTTGCCTTCGCCAAGTACAAGCGGGAAGACCATCATATGCAGTTCATCAATCAAATCGTGCTCCAAAAGCATCTGTACTAACCGGGCGCTTCCATATACCAACATAGTATGATCGTTCTGTTTAAGCTTTTGCACTTCTTCTGAAAGATTTCCTTTAAGAAAAGTGGCGTTCCATTCAGATTTTTCAAGCGTTTGGGAGGCTACAAACTTTGGCAGGCTATTCATCCGTTCCGCAAATCCTTCTTCGTCTTGCATTTTCGGCCAAGCTTCTGCAAATTCTTCATAAGTGGTGCGTCCAAGAAGCAGGGAGTCGCTTGCGAAAAGAAGCGTATGTTGGAAATTAGCCACTTCTTCGTTCCAATACGGAGCAGTCCATGAAGGTTCCTCAATTACACCATCGAGCGTCACATACATCGATACAATGATTTTCCCCATACTGTTCACTCCTTTTAATCAACTTACTTACTAATTCTGCATACGAAAAAAATAACCTTTGTTTATTGGATTAATTAATTTCTACTCCATAGAAATATTCCTCCACATAAATGAGAGCAGGTAATGGAAAGCGAATAACTTGAAAAATGCTGAACAATCTTGATAGGCGGTTATTTCAGTACACGTTGTTTTACTTAGTTGGCAACAATAGGCTTAAAGGCAGAAGACAAGTTTTTGCAAACGTATTACCCTTAAAATAGGAAAAATTCTCTATACTTGAAGTTCTTAAGTTGTATAAAGTAAAATTAAAATATTAGGAATCAGGGAGGAAGATAATGTGGAATGCAATAGCTGCTCGGTTGCAAGCTTAAAATTTGAAATTCGGTTTGAAGGGGAAATGAATTTATCGTCTATGGAACAGATCGTTAGCCATCTGGAAAGGAGAGCGATAACGCTCAGCATAAAAGGGCCTGTCCTGCAGACGGATGAAAAAGGAGCCAAGGAATTTTTGGATTTCTGTAATCATTTTCTTGAAACGGATAAAGTAGCATTCCGGATCAACAGAGAAAAATGGCAGCCGATTTCTGAGCTGGAGAATGTTTTTAATATGGAATGGATTGATGATGTAATTTCAAACGAACGATTGATCTGCCATTATCAGCCGATTGTGACTGAAACAGAAGAGATTTTTGCCTATGAACTTCTTTCCCGATTCCACAATGAAGATGGTACGACAATTTATCCGAACGAAATTTTTCCGGCTGCCAGAAGCAGAGGGCGATTATATGCGCTTGATCGGGTCTGCCGGATGACGGCGGTCAGACATGCTGTAGCGTTAAAGAACAAAAAAGCGTTCATTAATTTTATTCCGACTTCCATTTATTCACCGGAATTTTGCTTGCGCTCTACAACCAATCTTGCAAATCAATTGGGAGTAGATCCAAAACAGCTGGTTTTTGAAGTGGTCGAAACAGAAAAAGTGGATGACGTGGACCATTTGAAAAGAATCCTTTCGTTCTATAAAGAAAAAGGATTTCAATACGCTTTGGATGACGTGGGGGAAGGCTACAGCACTATTGAACTGTTATCAGATTTGCAGCCCCATTACATGAAGCTGGATATGCAGTTTGTCCAGGGGGTCGCAACCGATGTGTACAAACAAGAAGTAGCTATTAAATTTTTGGCGAAAGCGTTTGAGATCGGTTCTATTCCATTGGCAGAAGGGGTAGAAGAACAAGCGGATTTTGAGTGGCTGAAACAGCAAGGCTATAAATTGTTCCAAGGGTACCTGTTTGGCAAGCCGGCTGCAGCTCCTCTCAAAGAAAAGGAGTATCAAGTATAAAAAGCGGGAAATTGGTTGAAAAGCCGGTTTCCCGCTTTTTCTTAGCGGAAATTGACTGAGGCAAGGCGAAGGCATATGCTTAAGTTCAACTATTAGGCATCTTCTATACTTAAGGAGGAATAGCAGTGGACCAAATCAGATGGGGAATTTTAGGAACGGCAAATATCGCCCGGACAGAACTGATTCCAGCAATATTTCGCGCAAGCAACGCCACAGTAGGGGCAATAGCGAGCAGAAGCAGCAAAGTGTATGAAGTGGCAAATGAATTGAACATTGAAAGTGCATATGAATCGTATGACGAGCTATTGGAAGATGAAGAAATTGACGCTGTCTACATTCCGCTGCCGAACCACTTACATAAAGAATGGGTGTTTAAGGCGGCTCGAAAAGGCAAGCATATCTTATGCGAAAAGCCCGCCTCATTAACAGCTGAAGAAGCAGGAGAAATGGTGCAAGTCTGCAAAGACAACAATGTGAAATTCATGGAAGCCTTCATGTATCAATTCCATCCGCAGCACCAGCGCGTGCGAAACATCATTGATTCAGGGGAGATCGGCGAAGTTATGCTGTTTAAGTCCAGCCATTCCTTTTATTTTGCAGAACGTACGGGTGATATCCGGATGATGAAAGATATGGGCGGCGGCAGCATTTACGATGTGGGCTGTTATTCCATTCATGCTATCAGAAGTGTTTTGCGTACGGAACCGGTTGAAGTCCAGGCATATGCAGAAATGGATTCTGAAGCTCAAGTGGACTTGTCGGCATATAGTTTTTTAAAATTGGAAAATGGGGCGAAAGCGGTTCTTGACTGCAGTTTCGATATGGTAGATCGCAATGAATATGAAGTGGTGGGGACAAAAGGCTCCATCAAAGTGCCTTTTGCTTTTCGTCCAGACCACAACGGCGGACTGGGGCATGTAATTGTACAGACAGGAATGTTCAAAAGAGAAGAAAAAGTGTACGGAGATATTTATCGGATGGAAGTGGAGCACTTTTCTAAAGCTGTTCTGGAAAATTTGGATCCCATATATTCCGGTGCTTCCACCGTTCAAAACATGCGTGTGATTGACGCTTGCTATGAGTCGATCCGGACAGGGGAACGGGTAAAGGTAAAAGGGTAATGTGGAAGTTCTGGTAAGCCCAGGGTCCTGTACAGGTATAAATAAAAGGTGCGTCCATAAGCAAGCAAACTGAATACCGAGGAGGAACAGGTGTGTTATCTTTTGATCCGAACGAACAGACAGAACGCGAAAATTACAAATTGCTGATTGGCAGTGTAATTCCAAGGCCAATCGCTTTTGTTACAAGCCAATCAATTGGCGGTACGCTGAATGCAGCGCCTTTCAGTTATTTTAATGTAGTGTCATCAGACCCGCCATTGATTTCTGTTTCTATCCAAAGCAGGGCAGGCTCTCCAAAAGACACCGCACAAAATGCTGCCGATACAGGAGAGTTTGTCGTCCATATTGTCGACGAAACAAATGTAGAACAAGTTAATCGGACAGCGGCTTCTTTGCCGTCGGATAAAAGCGAACTGGACTTGACGGATTTTTCCTTGGCAGAAAGTGAGGTTATATCGGTTCCGGGGGTAAACGAAGCGAAAATCCGTTTTGAATGCCAACTGGAGCAAGTGGTGGAACTGGGCGGTACTCGCCTGCTGATTGGAAGAGTCGTCCGGTTTCATGTGGATGACTCGATTTACGAGAACGGGCGGATCCATCATGAACTCTTAAAGCCGGTAAGCCGTTTGGCAGGCACGAATTATGCGAAGCTAGGAGAAGTTTTTTCCATCGATCGGCCGAAATGAAAATAACCGCTTGAGATTCGGAGTCTCAAGCGGTTATTTTATTTCTTCAGCAATAAATACATAAAGTAAGGCGCTCCGATCAAAGCTACCATGATGCCAGCGGGCAAACCGCTTGGTTCCAGCAGATTGCGGCCGACGGTGTCAGCAAATAACAGCAGCCAGCCGCCGATCAAGATAGCAAGCGGCAAAAACAGCTGATTACGTGGGCCAACAAGTGCTTTAGCGATGTGCGGAGCCATTAAACCAACAAAGGCGATGCCTCCTGTGACCGAAACAGCGGAAGCAGCAAGAGCGACGGCCGTCACTAATAAGACCGATCGTTCTTTTTCAATGGACACTCCGATACCGATCGCGACAGGCTCACTCAAAGAAAGCATGTTCAAACGGTGAGCTTTGTATAGCGTAAACGGAATCAATAAAACGAGCCAAGGCAGGATTGCCCAGATAAATGGCCAGTCTGCACCCCATATATTGCCGGCAAGCCAATTGGCGATAAAAGCTACTTTTTCTCTTTCGGCAGAAGAGATCAAGACAATCATGATGCCTGACAAGGCCATCGAGAATCCTATGCCAATCAAGACGAGGCGAACGGGCTGAAGCCCAGTCTGGCGATTATATGAAAACAAGTAAATGATCAGCGCGGTCAACAGCGCGCCCACAAATGCCACGACCGGCATCAAATAAACAAACGAGCCTGCTTGAACCGGCGCAAAAAGAAAGAATACGGCGATTGCTACACCTGCTCCTGAATTAATGCCGATAATTCCAGGGTCAGCTAAATCATTGCGGGTCACTCCTTGTAAAATTGCGCCGGATAGCGCAAGTGCCATACCTGCCAATAATGTAATGATGATCCTTGGAAGCCGGACTGAAAACAGAACAAAGTCTTCTTTGAATGTTCCTTCGCCTAGAAAAGCCGGCAACAGCCGATTGTATGAAAGCGAAGAAGTGCCTAACCCAAGGCTAGCAATGCCGGTAGCGGCGATCAAAGCAAGCAGGAGGAAAAAAAGTGTTTTTTGTTTTCTGAGCAAAGCAGGTTGAATCATGAGAAAGTCCTGCCTCCTTGACGAACAATTAATAAGAAAAAGGGCAAACCGAGCATGGCCACAATTGCGGCAACCGGTGTTTCAAAGGGAGCATTGATCGTTCTTCCGAGCAAGTCAGCAACCAGCATAAACATTGCGCCAGCGATTGCAGACATTGGAAGAATCCGGCGATAATCCGTTCCGACAATCGAGCGGACAACATGTGGTACCATCAAGCCAAGAAATGCCATATTGCCGGCTAAGGCAACTGCAGCACCGGCCAGAATTGTAATCGCCACGAACAGCAAAGCCTTGATTTGTGCTGTTTTTTGTCCCAATCCGATCGCGGCTTCTTCGTTCAAACTGAGAATGGTCAGCTGCCTGGATAACACAAGTGCTATAAAAAGGCCAAATACAATAAACGGCACTACAATCTGCAACTGTCCCCAAGATGTGCCAATCAACCCTCCAGCTGTCCACATTGAAACATTTTTGGAGAGGTTGAAGTAAAGTCCGATTCCTTCTGCAAGAGCAGCTAAAAAAGCGGAAACTGCCGCCCCTGCCAATACGATGCGCAGGGGAGAAAATCCGCCGCGCTTCGCAGCACCGAGGCTGAAGACCATGGCTGCGCCGAGCGCCGCCCCCAAAAAGCAAGCAATCATAATTCCGAAATAATTAGCAGAAGGGATAAAAGCCAGTGTCAGCGCCAGCCCGGCATTAGCGCCAGCGGTTAGTCCAAGAAGCCCCGGGTCAGCCAGAGGATTACGCGTCAATCCCTGCATCATTGCTCCGGACACCGCTAAAGCAGCGCCGACGACAATCGCTGCCACCTCACGGGGAAGGCGGATCTCCCGGATAACAGCGATGCTATCGTTAGAAAGAGTGGAAAACAATGCCAGCCAAACGTCCTGTAAGCGGATGTCCGCAGCTCCCCAAGCAAGGGAAATGGTGAACACCACAAAAAACGCGAAAACGCTTAATCCAAATTTAAGAAAGAATGGAGTTTTATTGGTCACTAAGCATCATCATTTCTATCTGAGAATTGAAAAGGAATCCGTCTAACAGGATTCCGCTTCATGAATTTATTTTTTCAAAAAATTATTGGTGAAGAACTCTAATTGGTATTCCAATGAAACGGGATCGTTGAAATAAAACTCTTTTGCATTCGCTTCAAACACATGTCCATTTTTAGCCGCTTTAGTATTTTTGTATAAATCGGTTTCCTGGAACGAATTGTCTTGTTCGCTGTCTTTGCTGAAAATCACGTAATCTCCCATATAGTCGGGGAGAACTTCCTGTGACAAAGCGTAATAGCCGTCTTTCAACGCCATTTCTTCAACCTTTTGAGGCATTTTTAATTTCATTTCCTGATAAAGGATCTCTGTTCCCCGTCCCCAGTTATCTCCGAATACGTAGATTTGCTTGTCGAAGTTTTCAATAACGGAAACAGTAGTGTCTTCTCCAATTTCAGCACGGATTTTGTCTCCAGCTTCTTGAGCGCGTTTTTGGAAATCTTCAATCCAAGTCTGTGCTTCCTTTTCTTTGTTCAACAACTTGCCAATCTCTAAATGCTGGGACAAGTAATCTAATTTCCCATACGTAAACGTTACGGTAGGTGCAATTTCATTCAACTTGTCAATGTTGTTGATGGTCGATCCGCCAATGATCAAATCAGGTTCAAGCTCAATGATTTTTTCCAAGTCAGCATCTGTAACCTCTTCAACATTCGCCAACTCTTCCTTAAAGCGAGGGTTGTTTTTTGCCCAGGAGTCGACTCCGACTAATGGAACCTTAAGTGACAAAACATCCCCTGTGTAACTCGACAACACAACAACGCGCTGTGGATCGGCTGGGACTTCAACTGGGCCGTTTTCAGACTCATATGTAATAGTATCGGATTTGGCCGGTGTATCTTCAGCCTGGGCCTCTGTTGCTTCTGGACTGTTGCTGCTGCAAGCTGTAAGCAGCAGGACGGCGAATAAAAGTAAAGGCAATAAGAATTTTTTCATGTGAATTAGGCTCCTTTGATTAAGTTATAAGTAATGCACATCGGTTTTTGTGTCCGTGGATCAAGGCCGATTTCGGCATCAATCCGGAATACTTTCTTCAATACCGGCTGAGTGATGACTTCGTGGCAAGTGCCTGCTTTGATGATGGCGCCATCTTTCATCGCGATGATATGGTCCGCGAATCGGGCAGCTTGGTTTAAGTCATGCAGCACCATAATGATGGTCCGTTCTTGTTCTTTATTCAGTTTCTGCAAAAGTTCCAATATTTCCAGCTGGTGCGCCATATCCAAATATGTGGTCGGCTCATCCAGGAAAATCATATCGGTTTCTTGTGCTAAAGCCATGGCAATCCAAACACGCTGCCGCTGTCCGCCGGATAAAGCATCGACGGGATGGTATTTAAAAAATTGCGTACCTGTTACATCCAAAGCCCAATTAATGATGTCATGGTCCTTTTTGGTAAGGCGGCCAAATCCTTTTTGGTAAGGGAAACGGCCATAGGAAACCAGTTCACCAACAGTCAAACCATTGGCGCTTTCCGGTGTCTGAGGAAGAATAGCCATCTTTTTCGCGAGCGATTTCGTGCTTTCCTGGGCAATATTGCTGCCGTCCAAGACCACGGAACCGGACTGTTGGGAAATAATGCGCGTAATTGCCTTTAGAAGGGTAGACTTTCCACAGCCATTAGATCCGATAATAGTAGTGATTTTCTTATCCGGAATTTCAACGCTTAAATCTTTGACAATCAACCGATCGCCATAGCCGATATTCAACTCTTCGGTAAAGAGGCGTACCATCAACAAAACTCCTTTCTAAATTTATTTAAAGAATAATTGATAATGATTATCATTTTCGATACAATCAACACTATAGATGATACTGATAATCATTGTCAATAAGAATCGGTAAAGGAGTGCGATAAAAATGAACGAACAAGAAGTGTTTGATGTAACTATTATCGGTGGCGGACCAGCGGGACTGTATTCAGCCTTTTATAGTGGATTGCGCGAGATGAAAACCAAACTGATTGAATATCAGCCGCAGCTTGGAGGGAAACTTCATGTGTATCCTGAAAAAATGATTTGGGATGTGGGAGGGCAGACACCGATTCCAGGCGCTAAATTGATCAATCAATTGGTCGAGCAAGGATTGACGTTCCATCCGGAAGTGGTGCTCAATGAAAAAGTGGAGACAATAAGCCGAAATGGCGAAGGAATTTTTGAACTGGCCGGTTCTTCCGGGCAAGTCCATTTGTCTAAAACGGTTATTGTTGCTGTTGGTGGAGGAATTCTTAATCCTCAAAGATTGGAGATTGAAGGCGCTGAGCGTTTCGAAGTGGCAAATTTAAATTACACGGTGAAATCTTTGGAGCGTTTCAAAGACAAGACGGTGCTAATTTCCGGCGGCGGTAATTCGGCAATCGATTGGGCGAACGAACTTGAACCGATCGCCAAACAAGTTTTTCTTACATACCGAAAAGAAGAGCTCGCAGGGCATGAAGCGCAAGTGAAACAGCTATTGACCAGCTCGGTACGTTGTTTTTTGAAGACCACAATCTCCCGGCTGGTTGCTTCTGACGAGCGGGATGCCATAGAATTTGTCGAACTGTTCCATAAAGAAAGTGGAGAAACCACACTCTTGCCAATCGATGAAGTGATTATCAATCATGGATATGAACGGGACATTACTCTGCTGCAGGAAAGCACCCTCGCGGTCGATATTGCAGATGGCTACTATATCGCAGGCAACGCAAATAGCGAATCCTCAGTTCCCGGACTTTTTGCCGCAGGAGATATACTGCAGCATCCCGGAAAATTGAATTTGATCGCCGGGACCTTCCAGGATGCTGCCAATGCAGTCAATAAAGCAAAGCAATTTATCCAGCCGGATGCTTATAGTGTGGCCATGGTATCCTCCCATAACGAAATCTTTAAAAAACGCAATCAGGAGTTAGTAAAGCAGCTGTTTCACTAATAAAAAAGGCATCTCCACATGGAAGATGCCTTTTTGGGGGATTATGAAACAGTTGCCGCTGAGCTTTTTGCAAACTTTCTTCTGCCATGCAGCACATAATACAAAGCGGCAGTCGCCAAAGCAAAAATGCTGAGGATGGCATACATTGAACGAAAGCCCGTGACAGGAATGATCAACCCGAGTATGTAAGGGCCAAAGCCGATTCCGGCATCCAGAAAGATGAAGAAGGTCGACGTGGCAAGTCCCATTCGGTGCGGAGCTGTCAACTTAACGGCGATGGCCTGTGTACAGGATTGCATATTTCCGAATCCGAGACCGATTAGAGCGGCCGACAAAAGTAACGTTGCTGAAGTGTTTGCTGTGCTTAAAAGAAATAGTCCAGCTGCCAAGACCAAAAAAGCAGGATACATCACGACATTTGCCCCTTTTGTATCCAGCAGGCGACCGGTAATCGGGCGGGAAATCAGGATCACTAATGCATAAACAAGAAAGAAAAAGCTGGCGGCTTCAATCAACTGGATTTCGATTGCATAAAAATTGATAAATGAAAGGACGCTAGAAAAACAAAAAGCGATGGCTAATGTAATAACAGCTATGGGCACTGCTTTCGGTTCTATAAATTGCGATAGCTTTATTCCTTTTGCTTCTTCGCCAGCTGATGGCCGAACCAATAAAGGCGCTTTTACAAAAATGGCGACCATCAAACTAATAACACCTAACACGAAACATAAGACAAAAATCATTTGAAAACTAGAATATTGGCTCATGAAAATACCGATAAAAGGACCGATTGCTGTTGATAACGTAGTGCTCATACTAAAATAACCGATCCCTTCTCCTTTTCGTGAAGCCGGGATGACCTGAGCTACAATCGTTCCACAAGCTGTAACGGCAATTCCTAATGTGAACCCATTAAAAAAGCGAGCGAGCAGAAGAAATGACAAACTAAAATCCACAAAATACAAAAGGGTAGTAGCTGTAAATAAACAGAGTCCAACGATCAATGTTCTTTTAGTGCCGATTCTTTCAATTTCCCGTCCAATAATGATTCTTCCTATCATCGTTCCGATGATAGAAATTCCAGCTGCCAGACCCGCTTGGCTCGCCGTGGCATTATATTCATCAACGGCATAAAGGCCGATAGTTACGATCAATAAATTAAAAATTAAGGTCAGTAAGAAGTTGACGCCGGAAATAACGATAAAATCCTTTGTCCATAATTTTGTATTGCTTTTATCCACTGTTGCTGTACTCCTTCCCTAGAATTTATTTCGCCTGGCTAATAATTTTAACGTATTCCAGTAATAAAGAAAGAAGAATAAAAAATTATTAATAAAATAAGGAGAAAAGGAGTTTGTTAAAGGAAAAGAGTGGGAAAAAACAAAAAGGATATGTTACTTTATACTTATTTTGTATAATGAAATAAGAAAATATAAATCAAGAGGGAAAAGATGACAACACATTCCATAAGCGAGGATTCTCTGCCTCATTGCACTGAAAAAGAAAAGTTATTCAACGAATTTCTGTTTGAAGAAAATATGCAAAGAAGCAAGTTGTTTGCTAAAATCGTCACTTTGTTTGAAGGTATTCTGATTTTTATCCATGCTTTTTCGAATTATGCAGCCAATCAACACATAACGATGGATTTTTATTTGTTCATGTATCTTTTTTTATTTGCTATAAGCATTTGCATGGTGGTATACATAACCCGGTTTGAGAAAATAGAAACCACTACAGCCAGCCAGAGGCAAAAGTTTAAAAGAGGATTAACAGGGTTTGTCATTTTCTTTTTGGCCTGGGGAGCCGTGGTGACATTGGCGGACCAAAGGGAATATGGCAACGTCATGGCTTTTGCTGTTAACTTCATGTGTGTTTCAATTTTGTACCATGCTTCAAACAAGCAGATTCTCCAGCTATATGCGCTTCCTGTAACAATATTGGCTGTCGGGCTGCCGTTTTTCCAGAATGCACAACCTATCTTGTTCGGGCACTATATCAACCTTACAGTGTTCCTCTTTTTTTGCTGGCTGGCATCCCGGATGCTTTATCGAAGCAACAAGATGAATTTCTATAATCAGTTGCTTTTAACAGCCACTAACGAAAATTTAGCGCAAACAATTGAAAAAAACGAAGAAATAAACCGGAAGTTGGAGGCTACCAACGAACGGCTTAGAAAATTGACCTTGATGGATGAACTAACGAAAATTTCGAATCGGCGAGGCTTGCAGCAATACATTGACAATGCTTTGATGGTTTCTAAAGGAAGGCGAAGACTATCTTTTATTATGCTGGATATTGATAATTTTAAGTTGTTTAATGACAACTACGGACATTTTGAAGGCGATAAGGTGCTCCAATTAGTAGCTCAGCAAATAAACAACTGTGTAGATTCTTCAGATTGCCATATTTCCCGTTTCGGGGGAGAAGAATTTATCGTCGCTGTCTTTGATCAAGACCTCCAAGAAGTGGTTGAACTTGCTGGATGCATTCAGGCCTCACTGAAGGAAGCCGACATTCCTCACGAATATTCACTTGTTGCGGATCATGTAACGGTCAGTATCGGCATTGCAACTGGAAAAGTGGAAAATAGCGGTCAAATTCAAGCTGTAAAAGAAAAAGCCGATTTCGCACTTTATGAAGCAAAATCACAAGGGAAAAACCGCATCAATGTAAACAATGAAAAAGTAGGGGTCAATACCAATCAATGAGAAAACAGGCGCTTTCCAATCCAAAGGAAAGCGCCTGTTGCCGTTTGAAAATAAAATTGTCCGAATCTGCTTTGCATCAATAACAAGTTGTTTTGTCATGTAAAAGAGAGGAAAAGTTCATGTAAGAAAAAAATTATTTCACGTAGAAGTTGAAATAGTCCATGAATAAAACAAAATAATGCATGAAGAAAATTAAGGTCTTCTTTTCTAGAAATAACTTCCACTTTTCCTGGCTGTAAAATATACTATTGAAAACATATTAGAAGAGGTGAACTGAAATGGGTTACGGCGTGGAAGAGTTCAACTGGATAGGCAGTGAGCGGCATTTTGTTGACCGGCCTGATGTCCGGCAAATAGGCGGAATTACCGTCGGACGTTTCGGTGGAAATTCCCGGGTTGGCCAATACAAAAATGAAGATGCCTGTCTGATTTGGACTAGCGAGAAAGAAGATTGGGAATTCGTTATGGTACTGGATGCCCACAATACAGCTCAAAGTGCGGAACTGATTGTAAGAGAGTTTGATAACCACAAGAACGAATTGTACGAAGAACTGGCGAAGCCTTTGAATCCTGCTTATTTTCGAACTATGGAAGAGCAGGTCTTGGCTATTTTTCAAAACGAAGAATTCCGGACAGCTTGCCGAAAACTTCAAGGAGAGACCGCTTGTATGATTACAGTGAGAAAAGGGAAATTTGTCTGGTGGCTCTCAATCGGTGATTGTGTGCTGTATTTGTTTCACCGGGAACTATCAGAAATGGGGCAATTCCAGCTGAACCAACGGCATTTTTACGAATGGATCGGCCAAATGAACACGTTCGACCGGCTTGTACCCTGTTTCAGCAGCGGCACAAAAGAGCTTCGGGAAGGAGAGAACCAGCTGTTTGTGACAACAGACGGTTTGCTGGAATGTCCTGGAGAACCTTATTCAACGCCAATAAATATAGCCGAAGCCTTTGCCATTAATTCGCAAAAGAAAAGCGTTCAATCTTTGCTGGAAACAATTCAAAAGAATGGCGTCAGGGATAGTACGACCGTGGTTTCCTGGAAAGTGGATGTATCGGAAGCAGCGACGTACGCCAGCAATCAATAAAAGGAGGAAGCGGTCATAATGGAAATTTGCAAGATTGATGATCTTGTCGCCTTTCAATCAGAACTGTTGGAACTCCTGTCTTATGCTGCATCGAAAGCAGAGGAAGAATACGCCAAATACAAGAAGGCAGCCAATAAAAAGCTATATGTCTGTAGAATGGATGGTGCAATTGCAGGATGCATCGGCATTGAACATTCAGCGGGAAGGATCTGCGAAATCAAACATATTGCCGTTTCTCCTGAGAATAGGGGACAGCAAATCGGCAGCCAGATGATTGGCTTTATCTGCAGAAAATATGGGTTTTCTTCGGTCTTTGCTGAAACAGATCGCGATGCAGTGGGTTTTTACCGGAAAAACGCCTTTGAAATAATGAGTTTAGGCGAGAAATATCCAGGACGCGAGCGGTTTTTATGCCGAAAAGAAAGTAAAGAGTCACAATAAAAATCCAAGCATCGATAGCGGATGCTTGGATTACATTGGTTTATTGTACCGCTTCTTGCAAGTGTTTTGTGCAATTATAAAGGGTGCAATCCCATTGGCTTTCCAAATTCTCGAGAATGGTGATGGATGTGTTGTTCATATTGGTTTCTTTAAAGCGTTCAGGAAGCAGTGCCTTTAGTGTAATGCCAATCAATCCACCATGGCTTACCATCAATATGCGCTTGCCTTTGTGATTTTCTAGAAGAGCTTCAAGAAAATCGATTGCCCGTGCAGAAACTTCTTCTGCACTTTCCATGCCGAGGTCAAGTGACCGCCAATTCTCTCCCCATTTTTCAACGCGTTCTTTTTCTGTAGTGCCTTCAATTTTTCCTCCGTTCATTTCACGGATTCGCGGATCCAAAAAGCTGATAGGCAAGTTTAAGCGATCCGCGATAATTTGGGCTGTTTCTTTCGCTCGCAAAAGGTCACTTGAAACGATCGTATCCCATGATTCAAGCGCCAGCCGTTCCGCCAGCGCAACCGCTTGTTGCCGGCCTGTTTCGTTCAATGGAATGTCGGAACTGCCTTGAGCGATGCCAAGTAAATTCCAATCAGTAATGCCATGCCGGACTAATCCTATTGTGGTCATGCAGTCATCTCCTTTATCTTTTACCATTGTAAATAAAGTAGAGAGAGAATAAAACTTTTTGAGAAATATCGGTTGCTGTTTTGAAGATGGAACAGCAGCTTTTTACCGCTTTTGCAATATACCCCGTACTGAGAAGGGAATCTCTTACAGGAAAATAAAAACGGCAGCACTCTATTCAGCGCTGCCGTTTTTTGCATAAACAAGAGCCGATCAACAGCTATTGATAAAGTAGCCGGCACCTTATTTCATCAAAGATTCTTCTGTTTCAGCCATGCGGTAATGCCCTTTGCCCTTTTCTTTTACTTGGTACATGGCCATATCGGCTTTTTTCAGCAAGCCTGACGGGGTCGTCCCATGTAGCGGATACAATGAAATGCCGATGCTTGGAGAACTGGAAACATCTTGACCGTTTACAGTATAGGGTTGAGCCAAAGAATAGATAATTTTTTCAGCAATAAAAGCAGCATTTTGTGGATTGGAAACATTTCGTATCAGAAAAGTGAATTCATCCCCGCCTAATCGCGCTACTACGTCATCTTTGCGAGTGCATGCTTTCAACCTATCAGCTATTAATATCAATAATTGGTCGCCGGCATCATGTCCCATCGTATCATTGACTTGCTTAAAATTATCAAGATCCAAAAACATGATTGCAAACGAATCATTGTGAAGTTGGGCATCTGATACTGCTTGGTTTAGCATGGTCTCAAAGAAGGCACGATTCGCTAATCCGGTCAGCGAATCGTGGTAAGCCAGAAATTGGATTTTTGTCTCGCTATCCGAATATTTTGGTGAATAGACCATTGCTTTGGATTCGGTGTCGCCGGTTTTCAATATCTCTTTTGTGTCGTGGACTTGATGAAGCAGTTTTTGGTTTTCTGTTAACACAAAAATCTGCCTTATGATGACCAGTAGAATGGAAAAACCAGATCCGATTGTTAAGGTATCAATTCCGGAAGAGCGTAAAATCATAAAAACAAATAAAACGGCGACACTAATGTATGGGAAAATGATTCGAACAGTATTGAGGATGCGGTTCGGCCTCTTTTTGATCACTGAAACTTGTTCTCCTGCCTTTTCCCCTTTACTGGCCAGGCCAGTTAAACCGATCAATAAAACAGCTAACGTAAATAATGGGTCACCTATACCGCCTGCAGAATACTCGTCTATAGAGACATAATATAAGAAAGAAGAGTCTGCAATAATTTGAGTTAGCCAACCTAAAAATAAGAAGATAATTGTTTTATCAAATACAGTTTGCTGCACGCCTAAGAAAAGAATGATCAGGCCAAACAACAAAGCCAAATCCCCTATAGGATATGCCAAAGTGACCGCTAAGGAAAAAGCGGAAACTTCACTGATGGCAATAAGCGGCTGAAGAAGGAAATACCAGCTGAATGTAAAAGCAACAGTCATAACAATCAATATATCAAAAATAAATCTGATAAAATCAAGTTGCTGTTTTTCCATGATTACTTTGTAAGAAAATGCAGCAAGATAAAAACCCACTTGCAAGAGAAAAAACAAATCGGGAATCCCCGGTGAAGGAACCTCTATTTTTAGGATGTTTTCATAAGATAGCCATAAAAACTGGGCAAGAAAAAAACTATAAGTACCAGCCGCTAAAAGAAACCAAAACGGCTTTCCGCATTTAGATGTTCTATTGGCAGCTAGCAGCAGCCAAATAGTGGAGATGGCTCCTCCAAAGATAGAAAAAAGATTTCCTCCAAGCGTCAAAATGCCATGGTCGGATTTCCAGATCGATAGCCAAACATAATAGAGAGCAACATAAACCAATAAAAAAATAAACCACCATACATTTTTTCTTTGTAACGTCATTGTCTCAACACCTTAAGCCAAAGGCTGTTTTTAGTCCTTTTTACTTAAATATTATAAAAAAATAATATTATTTAGGGTACAATTATCTAAATTCATCATACTAAACTTTATATTTAATTGGTATAGTTTTCAAAAAATATTTGAAATTTTTACCTATTTTAGCGAAAGCTTAACGAAAAATTCAAATAGCTTCAATAAATCAAGAACAAATAATTTTATTTTAAGTTGTCAGAACAAAGCACAAAAAGACCAGATTATATGAAGGAAAATCATTAAGATGAAAGTAAGGAGGGATAGGCGTGGGATGGGCAGAATCGTTGCAGCAGGCAATCAATTTCATAGAAGAAAACTTACTGGAGGAAGTGACAATTGAAGACATTGCAAAGCAGGCTGATTCTTCAGTATTTCATTTTCAGCGCGCATTTTCAATTTTGACGGATATGGCAGTCGGGGAATATCTTCGCAAAAGGCGACTAACATTGGCGGGTCACGAGTTGATGAGCACCAGCACAAAAATCATCGATCTTGCCTTTAAATACGGCTATGACACTCCGGAAGCTTTCACCAAAGCGTTTCGCAGGCAACATGGCATTACTCCGAGTGAAGCGAGAAAAAATTTGGGTAAGCTGCAATCCTATAACCGCCTGGTGATTCAGGTGAATTTGAAAGGAGCAGAACCGATGAATTTCAAAGTGGTTGAAAAAGAAGCATTTGAAGTGGTAGGAGTTAAACGCGAGTTTTCTATGGACACCGAGGAGAATATGACTGGCATACCCCGAATGTGGACAGAGGCAAATTCGAACGGCACAAGCGATTTGTTGCTTCAGAACAACAACGGGGATTTTAAAGCCTTGTTGGGTGTATGCACTAATTTCGCGGATAAAAGAACGATGGATTATTGGATAGCTGCAGCACATGAAGGAGAAACTCCGGAAGGATTGCTTAAGCTTAGTATTCCAGCTTCAAAATGGGGAGTATTTGAAGTGCAAGGGGCCATGCCGAATGCTATACAAAAAGTTTGGAAACAAATTTATTCGGAATGGTTTCCATCCAATCCGTTTGAGCCAGCAGGAACAGCAGAGCTGGAAGTTTATCCGCCCGGAGATGCTTATAGAGATGACTACTATTCAGAGATTTGGATTCCGTTAAAAAACAGTGAGAAATAAGTGGAAAAGGATACATTCTTTTATATAGAAGAATGTATCTTTTTTATGTAGCGGAACCGATAAGATTATCTATAATATTCCAAATCCTTCTGCTACGATAAGGAGAGATGGAAGAATATTCGAACAAGAGGGGTGCGGGTGGATTACAAATGATAAATCCAAACGAAACTGATGGGATCAACAGTTTAAAAAATTTATGAAAGAGTTGATCAGATGAACAGCCCCTCAAAATAGAGGATGGATTTTGCCCGCCGGTTGATGAGAGAATACTGAACAAAGATTCGTATAAAAAGGATGATTATTATGGCAATAGAAAAAGCAGGCATAACGATTCGGGCATACAGCGAAGAAGATTTTCCGGAAATCCATGCACTGAACCAAGCAGAAGCCTGGACCAATTTAGTCGAAAAATATGAAAAGACAAAACAAGCCTGGCGCAATTCCCAACTTGCACTGGTGGCAGAAAACGGCGAAAAGATTGTCGGATGCCTTCGGGGCTTGACTGACGGCTCGGTAAGCTTGTTTATTTGCGAGTTACTGATTCATAAAGAATACCGTGGACAAAGAATAGGAAAAGAATTGATGGAGCATGCTCATCAGAGATATCCTGAAACACGTATGGAGCTCCTTGCAAGCAGCACATCTTACACTTATTACGAATCACAAGGTTTTCGCCCTTTTCATGGTTTTCGGAAGACAATTTCGGAATGATGAAAAACCGCTCATCTTAATGGAGCGGTTTTTCTTTAGCTTAGGATTGGATGAATGGGGAAAAGTATATAGACCAAGATAATTTGAGCAGGAAGGCGGGATTTACGATGAAAGGTGATCATATTTACTTGAGGGCATTCAGGCCGGCCGATGCTCAAGCAAAGTTGAAGCTTGAAAAAGACAACCGTGAATTTTTTGAGAAATTTTCGATGACCCGCTATCCGGATTTCTATACATTGATGGTTCAAAAAGAGATTATTGAAATTGGCAACGAACAACGGGAAGAAGGCCGGGAAGAAAGTTTTGGGATTTATAAGAATGAAGACGATACCTTAGTCGGGATGATTACGCTATTCCAAATTTTTCGGGGACCGCTTCAAAGGGCATTTCTAGGATATGCGCTCGACAAAAACCACAACAATAAAGGATATGCCACCGAAGCGGTAAAGCTTATTGTCGACTATGCTTTTCAGAAACTGCAATTGCACCGCATTGAAGCAGGGGTCATGCCGCATAATATTCCGTCCATGCGAGTATTGGAAAAGGCAGGCTTTCACAAAGAAGGGATCGCTAAAAGCAATGTGAAGATCAATGGTAAATGGGAAGACCACCAGGTGTTGGCGATCATTAACCCGAAAGATGACAGGAATTTCTTTTAGAGAACCGGATTATGCCATCCGGCAGCATAATGCCAGGATGCTTTTTTCAATGAATTATTGCAGTTTAGCATTATTGTTTTTTTAAAAAGGCACATACAAGTTCCAGCACGCCCTTCTTTTTTCTCTCTCATCCGCTTGATTCGTCTTTATTGACTCTCCAACTTACTAATGGTAAGTTATTTTTATTAGCTTACCATTAGTAAGTGCATTCGAGGAGGAAATCCAATGTCAATAAAAACAGAATCACCCTTGCAGAAAGTGATGACTGAAAGAAAATCAGTTCGGGCATATGACCCGAACTTCAAGATTTCCAAAGAAGAACTTGAGGAAATGTTGAAACTTGCTACTACAGCACCTTCATCAAGCAACTTGCAAGCTTGGAACTTTATCGTTATCCAAGATCAGGAAGTGAAAAAAGAATTGCGCGCGATTGCGAACAATCAGGCGCAAGTAGAAACATCTTCTGCAATCATAGCAGTTCTTGGAAATATTGATGCCTATAAAAACGTTGAGAAAATTTATACGCAAAACGTTGAAGAAGGATATATGGATGAATCGGTCAAAGAACGGTCGGTTGCCAACACGTACAAAGTTTATCCAAATGCGCCAGTAGAAGCACGGATGAATATTGCATCATATGATGCAGGCCTTGCTTCCATGCAATTGATGCTGATCGCCAAAGAACGCGGCTATGACACCATTCCAATGGGCGGTTTCGACAAAGTGAAGTTTGCTGAAAGATTTGGCCTCCCGGAAAACCTTTTTCCTATCGTCTTAATTGCCATTGGGAAAGCGGCAGCTCCGGCATTCGGGACATCTCGCCTGCCAATTGAAGACGTTACCCGATTTATTTAAAGCATGTGAAAGACCCGGCATTTGTGCCGGGTCTTTTTTTATGCTTAAAAGAAGGAGAGCAACAAGGCGATGGCGAAAAAATAACGATCAGATGATCGAAAAAAGGATCAGGCAGAAAGGAGAATAGCGATGACGATACAAACAGCCCGACTGGTAATGCGGCCCTATCAAGATGAAGATTTTGAGTTTCTCTGTTCTCTTTTTTCTGATCCGGAAGTGGTCCGTTTTGTTGGAAATGGGCAAACACGCAGCAAAGACGGCGCTATGGAATTTTTGTATTGGGTTTACCGGTCCTATAAAACCAATCCGAAATTGGGACTGCGTGTTTTGGTTCGGAAAGATGACGGAAAACTCATCGGTCATGCCGGTCTTGTTCCTCAAACGGTGAACGGCTTTGAAGAGTTGGAAATCGGCTATTGGATTGCCCGCGAGCATTGGGGCCAAGGCTACGCTACAGAAGCCGCATCAGCCCTGAAAGAATATGGCAGCCGACAACTTGGCAGAAAGCGGTTCGTCTCCTTGATTCAGCCAGCCAACACAGCTTCAAGAAAAGTCGCGGAGCGGATTGGCATGGAACTTGAAAAAGAAATAGTATTGGCTGGCAGAACCATCTATGTATATTCAAATGCAAAGGGGAAGTAGAATGGAGTTTCCAACACTTGAAACAGAACGGCTCGAACTGGTGAAAATCAGCCAGCAATATACAGAACAACTTTTTGACATCATGTCACGGGACGAAGTAACCCGATACTATGGAATGGACAGCTTGGCAAGCTTCGAAGAGGCGGCGCAAATCATTGAATCCTTCCAGACAAGTTTTGAAGGGAGCCGAGGAATTCGCTGGGGCATCATTGTAAAACAGAGCGGCCATTTTGCTGGAACAATCGGCCTGAATAACCTAAACCTCCGGGGTAAAAAAGCGGAAGTCGGTTATGAACTGCATCCGGATTACTGGGGCCAAGGAATTGTTCGCGAAGCCAATAGGGCAGTATTGCAATACGCATTTACGGAACTGGGCCTTTTCCGGATAGGAGCCGTCACGTTTCCCGAAAACACGGTTTCAAGCGGTTTGTTGAAGAAGCTCGGTTTCACGGAGGAAGGGCGTTTGCGCGGCTATTTATACCAACGGCACCGGTCGCATGATGCTCTGGTGTTTTCGCTATTGAAGACAGAGTGGGAGGAGAAAGAGGAGTAAAGAGCAGTGATCATTGATAGAACGAAAGAAAGTTCGGGCTATGCAGCCATGAACAGATGATTGCCACTCTATTTCCGCTTCTGCTATAGTGTGAGTAAGGGCAGTATCCGGACGGAACTGCACCAGCAAGGACTTGAAAATTTCAAATGAATAGTTCTGCCTTGATCTTAAAGCGACAGGGACGGAGAAAACCTTCCACTTAACATTCTGCCCTTCTGTCCGGTTCATGAACAGAAGGGCTTTTCGTTCGGTTTTCTTCCCAGAAGGAGGAGCAAAAATGAAGAACACAGTATCATTTCTAAAGATGAAAGCAGAAGGAGAAAAAATCGCCATGTTGACGGCTTATGATTATCCGTCAGCGAAACTTGCTGAAGAAGCGGGTATGGATATTATTTTAGTAGGCGATTCGCTTGGCATGGTGGTGCTCGGTTATGATTCAACCGTAAAAGTCACAGTTGAAGACATGATCCATCATGGCAAAGCAGCGCGCCGCGGAGCGCCGGATACATTTTTAGTGGTGGACATGCCGTTTGGTTCTTTCCATGGAAGTTTGGAAAGATCCCATGAAAATGCGGTCCGGATTTTCCAGGAAACTGGGGCGGAGGCGTTGAAGCTTGAAGGGGCGGACGAAGTCGTAGAAGTCACACGTATGCTTACCCGTACTGGCATTCCGGTCGTATCTCACCTGGGTCTGCTTCCACAAAGCGCTGGAGTTCTTGGCGGCTACAAAGTCCAAGGGAAAACAGCGAACGCAGCCAAGAAATTAATCGAAGACGCCAAAGCTTGCGAAGCTGCAGGTGCTTTTATGCTGGTACTTGAATGCATTCCGTACCAATTGGCGCGTGAGGTGACCGCTGCCGTATCCATACCTGTCATCGGAATTGGGGCTGGCAGTGAAACGGACGGCCAAGTGCTTGTCTATCACGATACACTGAAATACGGCTCGCACCACTTGCCTAAATTTGTCCGTTCCTATGCGGAAACAGGGACGCTGATGAGAGCTGGGCTAAGTGATTACGTCGCTGAAGTGAAATCAGGAGCCTTCCCAAGTGAAGAGCACCGATTCACCATGAAAGAAGATGAATTGCAGCAACTTTACGGAGGCAAATCGTAACGGTACAATAGTTGAGGCAATAAAAAACGGAGCTGAGCAGGGTTAAGTGCTTAGCTCCTTTATTATTGAATAAAAGATGCAGGTGTTGCAGTCTTTTAAAATACAAAAAACTGCCTTTTCTTTAGTGTTAATACTAAAGAAAAGGCAGTTTACTGCTTGATAGCGGATAGATTAATGACGAGTATTTCCAGTCGCAGCATGACCATCTTTTTCAGGGAAAACGTTCTTATCCAAGTATTTATGGAAGAACCATTCCCCGCCGCCAATTACAAGAGCGGAAATAAGCGATGCAGCAATAATATCTTCCGTGTTGGCAAACAGTGCTTGGCCCATTAACCAAATTACTAAGAAAGAAGTTACGATATCGCCAATAGTGGCCATCGTATTTCGTTTCTTATGGTCTGCCGCATTGCTGTGATCAGCCGTATGAGTATTGGCTGTGCGGTCGCCGGTTTTTCTGAAAATCATTAGATCTCCTAAAACATAAGCAACTACAGTCAGCACGACGCTTATTAATAGCGTGTCACTGAACTCTACATCATAAATTCCTGTTAAGATAATAGAGAGTACAACAAGAATCATAATGAATTTCATAATAAGAGCTTTAACATGATTCATATTATTTCCTCCTCAGTTAGAATTTGTCTTCACTATTATGAAATACCCTGCTTTTGGGATTTCAATCCTTTTTTTAAAAATAAAAAAGATATTAGTGATATTAAAAACTTAATACTGATTATTTGATTTTTCAATTTTTGTATAGTTTATTAAGTCTTTTGATTCAAAAAAAGGATTAAGCGGTAAAGAGTAGGGAAATTACATTTATATAAGGAAAAAGAAAGAAGGGGAAATATAACAATGGATACCATAAAAAGCAAAGTAGGTATCACGCAAATTATAGACATAGACGGATCAGACGTTGGTTATAGCATTCAAAAAACTATCATGGAAACCGGGCTTTATTCGGTATACCTTGTTTCACTAGAAAATCAGCCCAATGCCACAGATCAAGTGCTTCTAATTGAACATCCTCCAGCTCAAGGACCTTCTAAACACCTTCTGTCTTTGGTGCCAAACAAACCTTTATCGACCAGTGAATTGATGAGTGAAATCGTTGAAGCTTTAAATGCTCACTTTGAACAGAAAGAGTAAAGAAGTTCTGAAGCAGTTTATATGCTTAAAAGATTGATGAAAGAAAAAAGCGTTTAAATAGAGATAATTCAATTCCCTTTTGCATGCAAAAGGGAATTTTTGTTGTATCGAAAGTGGGGATAGAATATAGTCTTTTGACTGCTCAGCTGTATTCTTTTCCGCTTAAACAGCAGAAAAAAGATACAAAATCTTTAGTTTAGTCACTGTATAAATGTTGTAAGATGAGGGCATGGAGGTGTTAAAGATGAATCAATTTATCCGAATCACCAATGCAACAGAAAACAATCTGAAAAATGTATCGGTCGACATTCCGAAAAACCAGTTTGTTGTCATTACCGGCCCTTCAGGTTCAGGGAAATCCACATTGGCACTCGACATTCTGCAACGGGAAAGCCAACGCCAGTACATGGAAGCGAATGGCATCATATCAAGTTTGATCAACAAGCCGAAAGTAGCATCAGTGATCGGCCTTTCTCCGTCTATTGGCGTCGGCCAGCAAGTTACGAACCGAAATCCGCGTTCGACTGTCGGCACGGTAACCGACATGTATACGTACTTGCGGGTGATTTATGAAAAGATGGGCGAGCGTAATTGCCCGAATTGCCAGGCCATCGTCAATCAATCGATGGCAAGGGATGAACTAAGCGAGACTATTGCCTGCAGAAATTGCGGACATGAATTAGAAAACCTGACAAGGGCTCATTTTTCTTTTAATACGCTTGAAGGCGCCTGCCCGTCCTGTTCGGGAATAGGAAAAACCGTCGACATTCGGATAGATCAAGTATTCAATCAAGATTTGAGCTTGAAAGATGGAGCAGTGACCTTCTGGTTTCCGACTGTGCGGGAATATTACGGCAAAATCGTAGAAACTGGAGCCAAGCATTACGGATTTAACCTTGAAATGGAGTTGCCGTTGAAAGAATATAGCGATGTACAACGCAATTTTTTATATTATGGAGCGGAAAGCGAAGAATTCAAACATTATTTTCCCGATAAGCAACCGCCGAAAACAGTGTCGCGGGGGCGGTTTGAAGGGGTGCTTACGGGCTTATGGAGAAGATATAAAGAAAATGGGGGGAATTCGGTAGAGAACAAGTTCTTTTATACCCATACGTGCCCGGAATGCGGAGGCGAAAAGTTGAAGAAAGAAAGCCGTCTCGCCCAAATTGGCGGCTTTCCAATCACAGAAGTATCCAAATGGACACTGGAAGAAGTATTAGAGTGGATCAACGGACTGAACCGGCAAGCGCAAGAAGCAAAAGATTCTTTAACGGCTATGATATTGGAAGATTTAGCAGCCAAAATCACTCGGATCGTCAACGTAGGGCTTTCTTATTTGTCGTTGGACCGCGAAGCCGTCACCTTATCGGGAGGGGAATCACAGCGGCTTCGTTTGGCGACGATTCTAGGGTCTGGGCTGACGGGCGTTCTTTACATTTTAGATGAACCGACAGCAGGTTTGCATCCAAGGGATACGCAAGGGCTGGTCAAAATCATCAAGCAGCTGCGGGATATTGGCAACACTGTACTGGTCATCGAACACGATGTCTCAGTTATGGAGCAGGCGGACCATATTATTGACTTAGGTCCGGGAGCAGGAACTTTGGGCGGCGAAATTGTAGGGGAAGGAACGCTGCTTGAACTGCAAAAGCAGCCGAGGTCTGTAACTGGTGCATTTGTAAAAGAGCCGTATGCGCCGCCTGCAATAAGAAGGGCAGGAACGGGTCAGCACTTATCTGTGAAAAATGCTTATAAAAACAATCTGAAAAATATCACGGTTTCTTTTCCTATTGGCTGCTTTGTGACAGTGACCGGAGTTTCAGGGTCGGGAAAATCGTCATTGCTGTTTGATATCCTTGCGGCAAGCGGCTTAGGCGAAGAGGATAAGAGCGGTTATGATCAGATTACAGGACTCGAAAAGGTCGACAAGATGGTAACGGTCGATCAATCCGCACTAAGTCGCATGCAGCGGTCGAATGTGGCAACGTATACGGAAGTTTTCACTCTGCTGCGGAATTTATTCTCGAAGCTGCCGGCTGCAGTCGATACCGGATTGACCGCCAAACACTTTTCTTTTAATACAGAAGGTGGACGTTGTGAAAACTGCCAAGGGCTTGGGTATGTGCTGGCAAAAATGTATTTTCTTCCTGACATTGAAGTAGAGTGTCCGTTATGCCACGGCAAGCGGTTCAAAGAGGAAGTATTGGCTGTCACTTATCAAGACCGTTCAATTTCCGATATTCTGGATTTAAGTATCGAGGAAAGCTTGCCATTGTTTGAAGGGCAGAAGAAAATCACAGCGATCATTGGTTTGCTGTGCGAAGTGGGACTTGGCTATTTGAAATGGGGGCAAACGCTGACAACTTTGTCAGGGGGCGAGGGCCAGCGTTTGAAACTGGCAAGAGAACTGAGCAAACCGGCGAAAGGACATGCGCTTTATATCTTAGATGAACCGTCAACAGGCTTGCACCCAAACGATGTGAAGACGCTGCTCTTGTTGATCAATAAATTAGTGGATGCTGGAAATACTGTGATTGTCGTTGAGCACAATACCGATATCATTCGCGCTTCCGATTGGGTCATCGACTTGGGCCCGGAGGGCGGAGAAGCAGGGGGTTACCTGGTAGCTGAAGGGACGCCGGAACAAGTAGCTGCAAATAAAGAATCATATACGGGAGCTTATTTGAAGGTTTGATTGTAGAAAGGCAGGAGGCGAGGAGCTTTCTGCTCTTTTTTGTGGAGTGGCGAGTGAGTTGCAACCTTTTGCAAGTGAGTTGCAACAAATGGCTGCCGAGTTCCAACTTAACACTAATGAGTTCCAACTTCGCAGGAAGAGCCAGAACCGGAGAAGGATTTTTTCAACGTTTAAAGAAATAGTAAGGTAACGCTTTAAAGAGGAGGAAGGAATATGAAACAAATTATCGCACTTGGCGGAGGCGGTTTCTTGATGGAGCCGCAAAATCCGTTATTGGATATATACATATTAGAGCAATCGAAAAAAGAGAAACCAAAAATTTGTTTTATTCCAACAGCGAGCGGCGATTCGGAGAGTGCAACATTGAAGTTCTATGAATTTTTTTCCAAGCAAAATTGCCAGCCATCCCACCTTTCTTTATTTAAACCGCCTACAAGGGATATTGAGGGATTTATATTGGATAAAGACATTATTTATGTTGGAGGCGGGAACACTAAAAACTTGCTGGCCTTATGGAAAGATTGGGGGCTGGACAGCATCCTGAGGAAAGCCTGGGAACAAGGCATTGTACTTTCAGGAATCAGCGCAGGGTCGATTTGCTGGTTTGAAGAAGGCGTGACTGATTCGTTCGGGGATGGGCTTGAACCACTCAAAGCTCTGGGCTTCCTAAAAGGCAGCAACTGTCCACATTATGACGGAGAAGAAAACAGAAGGCCGACGTATCGTCAGCTTATCGGTTCTCAAACATTGCAGGCTGGTGTTGCAGCAGATGACGGAGTAGCGGTTCATTATGTGGGTGAGGAGATATCGAAAATTGTCAGTTCACGTCCAAATGCCCGAGCTTATCAGGTTTCTTTTGATGGACAAGTAAAGGAAACCGAACTTCCTACTACATTTTTAGGTGCTCACTGATGTGAGTTGCTTGAAAAGGCGAGGAAGGAATGGCAACAAAGGCATCATTTTGTTGCAGAAATACGAATGATAAAACCTGCTCCTTTCGTTAAAGTAGGACCATAATGAATGATATACGGCTGTTTTTTGTTATTTCCCGGGAAATATACAATTGTTTTAATGTACATCACTTGTTTTTCCTGATCCTTCCAGGCTAGTATGTCTAGGAGACAAAACGTTCCATGCTGAAAGAGGTCGCTGTTGCAGGTGCCGGAATCTTGATTTGGAATGCAGTAAAAAATAGATAGGAAAATAGGATAAGCCTTTCCCGAATACTAGGGAAAGGCTTTTTGATCTAAAGTGAAAGCTTTGCTTTTCTTTTCGTAAAGTCCATCTCTGGATAGTAAGCGTCTTTCACCAGCAAGTTTGGTCCTAGGCATGAAACAGCTGCACAATGGCAGCCGATGGTTTTCGCGAGCGGGCGCTCCAGCCAATTGTCGAGCATAGCGGGGAGCGAATCGGCCTGGATATTGCCCATCGGCGGAGTGTCGCCGAAGTCTGTAACAATAACATCACCCGTAAAGATGTTGACGTTCAGGCGCGAACGGCCGTCCGGATCGTTTCGGACCGTGACGTTTTTGCTGGAACCGATGCGTTGGAGCAAGGCTATGTCTTCTTCGTTCGGGCTGCATGGATAAAATGGCAGCGTGCCGAACAGCATCCAAACGTTTTCATCACGCTGATCCAAAAGCTCATGGATCGCTTTTCGGGTTTCATCCAATGTCAGGACTTTCAGCTGGGAAGCGAAATCGCTAGGGTACATGGGGTGCACCTCGTGCCGCGTGCATTTCATTTCCTCAATAATTTGCTTATGTATGCTGGCGAGATGCGGCAATGTCCGTTTGTTGAGCATTGTTTCCGCAGACACCATGACACCGGCTTCTGAAAGCGCCCGGCTATTATCGATCATCCGCTGGAATTGTTCAGCGTGGCGCTCTTCTGAAGGCTTGCGCTCCATATTGGCGAATCCGCCAGTAACAAAATCATCGACGGTTCCCCAGTTGTGGGAAATGTGCAAAACGTCCAGATAAGGCGCGATGAGCATATACCGCTCAAGCGGCATAGTTAAGTTGGAATTCATCTGCGTCCGCACGCCGCGGGCATGGGCGTACTTCAATAAAGGCAATACATAGCGCTCGACCGATTTTTTTGAAAACATCGGTTCGCCGCCGGTCAAACTGATGGTACGCAGGTGCGGAATTTCATCTAGCCGGGATAAGATCAAGCTAATCGGCAAGGCCTCTGGGTCTTTCTGGGCCAGCATATAGCCAACAGCACAATGTTCGCAGCGCATATTGCATAAATAAGTGGTGGTAAATTCAATACTGGAAAGCGTCAGTTTTCCGTGTTCTTCAATATCCATATAAGCTTCCCACGGATCGTAATCCGGCGTGATTTTTTTGGAGATGGTATTAGCTAATGTCATAGTTAAGGACTCCCATAATTTTTATCAACGTTAATTATGGACTTCCCCTTTGGGTTCTACAAGCTTATGGAGAGATTTCAAATTTTTCTGATCAGTAAAAATAAAAAAGCCGTTTCCGGTTTGAGAAGGAAACGGTTTTATGGTCGCTTACTTTACCGGTTTTTCGGCTGTTTCTACTGCGGGAGTGCGGACAATCAGCACATCGCATTTCGCTGAGCGGACAATGCGTTCTGAAACACTCCCCATAAGGAAGCGTTCAGCTGAATTTAATCCAGTGGCGCCGCAAATGATTAAATCAGCATTTAACCGCTTGACCATTTCCACAGGTATCATAGATTTAGGTGAACCGTACTCTACAATACAGTTTACTTCTGGCACTCCTGCTTCTGCTGCAACTTCTTTATACGTGATCAATAACCCTTCCGCTGCCTTTTTTGCCCCTTTGGCAAAAGCTTGGCCATAGGCTTCAATAGATCCAAAAGAGCGGTTGTCGACAATGCTTACCAAGTTTAATGTTGCCTGATTCCGCACCGCAATATCAACTGCCTTTTTAAAAGCAAGAGCGGCTTGGTCCGACCCATCCACTGCTACGATAATTTGTGAATACTTTAAAGTCATAATGTATTCCTCCTTATCTTTCTTGTATAAAAAATTCGATAAACTCTTTCCAATTCCTGCTTGTATGGAAAATTTGAATGGCGGCTCTTGGCACCCAAATTAATGATTAGCAAACAGCGAAAAATAGTATATGATACTCTTTAAATAGAAAAACTGGCAGCAAGTCGGATAAGAAAGGTGGTCTTGCTTTGAATGATGAAACAATGAGTGCGGAACTTAGTTCGGAAATAAAAGAACTGCTTTCCATTCACCACTCGATAAAAGAATTTAAAAAAGACACGTACTTGTTTCAAGACGGCGATGCCATTAAAGGAATTTATATTATCTATAAAGGAAAAGTCCAAATCGGTAAAGTGACGCCGGACGGCAGGGAACTGACGCTTAAAATTTGCGGACCCAGCCAGATGGTCGGAGAAGTGACCGTTTTTTCTACAGATGCCAAGTATATGCTGGATGCTAAAGCGATAGAAGATGTAGTTTGCGCAAAAATTACCATCAACGATTTGGAAGAAGCGCTTCTTCACAATGCAAAACTTGCGGCAATTTTCATGAAATGGATGGGCATCGATCAGCAGAAAACACAGACCAAGTTCCGCGATCTTTTGTTGCATGGCAAAAAAGGGGCGCTGTATTCTACGTTGATCCGTTTAAGCAATAGTTACGGAGTTCGAAAGAAGAACGGAATACTAATAGATTTGCACTTGACCAACCAGGAACTTGCCAACTTTTGCGGCATGACACGCGAAGTGGTCAACCGGATGCTGAGCGAATTGAAAAAACAAGAAGTTCTTTCAATGCAGGAAGGCAAATTGACGATCCACGACGTTAACCACTTGAAGGTTGAAATCAATTGTGAAAATTGTCCGATTTCAGTATGTAAAATCGATTAGACGAGCTTGCTAACTAAGCAAGCTTGTTTTTTTATGTCTAAAAATTGACACCTCCCTAAAAAAGAACGCAAGTGTGATATTTATCACAATGCCTAAGGCAGCAATAATTTACGCTAAAGACAAGAAGAACAATAGAAGAGGTGAAAAGAAATGGCGAAGAATAATGAAACGCCAGACGTTGATTTAAAAGGAACACTGATCAGTGTCTTTTTCGTAGGAATTGTAATCATCGCAATGTGGGTCGCTGTTTACGCAATGTACATGGCAAGATAAAACTGAAAGAGGAGTAGATGAACATGCATCTTCATAAATACGAAAAAATTTGGCTCGTTTTTGGAGTGGTGGCACTCGCCATCTTTTTAGGAGTTGTTGGGGTAAGCGCTTTTTCCCACGATCATACACCGGCTGGCGGCATGCACACGATTGATCCGAAAAAGGTCAATGAAACAGCCCCGTTTGATGAGCCGGGCGTGACGCAACTGGATGATGATACGTACCAAGTGGCCATCGTTGCCATGGCATTCGGTTATAATGCACCGGATCTTAGGGTGCCGGCCGGGAAAGAAATTATCTTTCATGTAACAGCCACGGACGTAGTTCACAGTTTTACGATTGATAACACAAAAGTCAATATGATGGTAGTGCCAGGGCAAATTACTACAAAATCTTACACGTTTGAAAAACCTGGCAAGTACTTGATTCTTTGCAACGAATATTGCGGTACGGGTCACCACATGATGTTCAATGAAATCGAGGTGTACTAAAATGATTGCTGCACAAGACCGTAAGCTCGCTTTAGCGAATATCGCAGTCGCCTATACAGCATTTTTAATCGGCACTTTGTGCGGATTGCTTCAGGTATTTATTCGGAATGACGCCATTCAATTGCCGGCATGGCTGGATTATTATCAAATTCTAACAGCACATGGTGTGCTTCTTGCTCTTATATTTACGACATTTTTCATATTTGGATTTTTTGCTACCGGAATGAGCAAAAGCTTAGGCGATTTTGGTCCGAAAGTACGCCTTACTTCCTGGCTCGGTTTTTGGGTAACAGTAATCGGCACAGTTTTGGCTACTGCCATGATTGTTTCCGGTGAAGCATCTGTCCTTTATACATTTTATGCGCCACTAAAAGCTAGCGGGTGGTACTATGTCGGATTGGCTTTGTTTGTAGTAGGAACGTGGATCAGCAGTTTCGCGCTTGTCGGCCATTATATGGTGTGGCGCAAAAACAACAAAGACCAGTTAAGTCCTTTATTCGCATTCATGACCATTACAACAATCATCATGTGGCTCATCGCTTGTCTTGGTGTGGTAGCTACCGTGTTATTCCAATACATCCCTTGGGCATTTGGCTGGGTGGATACAATCAATGTAGAATTGAGCCGCTCGCTGTTCTGGTATTTCGGTCACCCGTTGGTGTATTTCTGGTTATTGCCTGCCTATATGGCTTGGTATGTAATCGTTCCGAAACTGCTTGGTACAACCGTATTCAGCGATTCGCTGGCTCGCTTATCGTTCGTCTTATTTATCCTTTTTTCCATTCCGGTTGGATTCCATCATCAGTTGACAGAACCCGGCATTTCGAACTTTTGGAAATTCCTTCAGGTAGTCCTGACATTCATGGTCATCATCCCGTCCTTGATGACGGCATTCTCAATGTTCGCTACATTTGAGACTGTTGGCCGCAAGAACGGCGGGAAAGGGCTCTTTGGCTGGTTCACAAAACTTCCTTGGAAAGATGTCCGCTTTACTTCAATTTTCATCGCAATGGCATTCTTTATTCCGGGCGGAGCGGGGGGCATTATTAATGCGAGTTTCCAATTGAACGAAGTGGTGCACAACACGTTATGGATTGTCGGCCATTTCCATATTACGGTTGGAACTCCGGTTGCGATGACGTTCATGGGACTGACGTTTTGGCTAGTGCCGTATTTAACAGGCCGGAAATTTACAAAATCCATGCAAAAGCTTGGATTTGTCCAAATCATCACTTGGTCAATCGGCATGCTTTTAATGTCTACCGCACAGCACGTACTGGGACTTCTGGGCGCACCACGGCGTACAGCTTTTTCCAGTTACAACAACCATGCGTCGACGCTCGATTGGTTTGACGGCATTATTTCCAGCCATGTGACGATGGCTATTGGGGGAAGTATCCTATTCTTATCGGCGATGTTGCTGATTTATATTGTGGTCATGACGATGTTCTTGTCTCCTAAGGCAGTAAAGGAAAAAGATATGGTCGAATTCCCGATGGCAGAGAGCGGCAAAGCCTCTACACCAAAATTTCTCGAAAACTGGTGGATTTGGATCGGGATTGCCTTCGCCCTTATTTTTATTGCCTATGCGATTCCGCTTAGTGACATGATTCAGCATTCGCCTCCAGGATCAGAAGGACTTAAAACATGGTAGGAGTTGAGTGAGATGTTCGTTACACTGCTTTCATTAATGGTTATCTTTATCGTCTTTACGGCAATGCTGATTGAGGTCAGCACACCGGAAGAAGAGTAACCGCAGACCAAAAGAGGATTCTATATGGATTCCTCTTTTTTGTTGACTAAGTTAGACCGTTGACTTCCTGAAATTTCAATCTTTTATTTTTTGGAATTTATTGTTAGGGTTAAAAGAACGGGACAGGAGGGGTTAAAGTGATCAATTATGAAGTAACGGCACTTGAAGGGTTTGGGGAGAAGATAGGGGAGCTGGTCTTTTTACTGGAACATGCAAGAGCGGTTACATTAGATGAAATTAAGAATCTGAGCCAAGCTGATTTGGATTATTTGGAGCATGCTGATGATAACTCCATTGGGGCACTGTTGCTTCATATAGCAGCGATTGAAAAAGTCCATCAAGTGATTTCGTTTGAGAAAAGGGATTTTAACGCTGAGGAATACGCAAAATGGGTGCCGGCCATTGACCTGGAGGAACACGCCCGAAATACAATCAAAGGAAAAAGTATCGATTTTTACATTCGGCAGCTTGCGGATGTTAGGGAAGAGATAATGAAGCAATTGCACTTGCGTACGGACGGTTGGCTTTATGAAGGCGATTGCTGGCCAAACGGGACACCTTTCAATAATTATTTCTTGTGGTTTCATGTGCTTGAAGACGAAATCAGCCACCGCGGCCAAATCCGGGCCATTAAGCGCAGATTGCTGCATAGCAGAAAGTAGGAGTTGATATGGAAAATCATTTAGAAAGCACCCGCTTGTATTTGCGGGAATTGGCAGAAGACGATTGGCAAGCTGTCCATGAGTACGCTTCGCTGGAAATCGTCTCACGCTACCAACCGTGGGGACCGAATTCCGAGGAAGAATCCCGGGCATTTGTAGATACGGTTCTGCTGGATGCAAGCAAGGAGCCGAGAAGCCGTTTTGTCTTCGCCATTGTGTTGAGCGAATCAGAAAAACTGATTGGCGCCGGAGAATTCAACGTGCAAAGTATAGCGAATAGAGTTGGGGAGATTGGATATATCGTCAATCCGGCATACTGGGGCCAAGGCATTGCTACGGAAACAGCTAGAAGGCTGGTGGAGTTCGGATTCAGCGAGTTGGGTCTCCATCGTATATACGCTACCTGCGATCCAAGGAACATTGCTTCCCAAAAAATCCTTGAGAAAATCGGAATGGTGAAGGAAGGCTTGATGCGCGAAGACCTGCTCATGAAAGACGGCTGGAGAGATTCTTTGCTGTACAGCGTGCTTGAACAGGAATGGCGGGAAATGGAGAAAGGATTTGCGGACCCTATAGCGCTGATTAAATGTGGAAAGAATGATTGAGTCCTTTTCTCTCCGTATAGATTCGTTAGAGGACGAACGTTTAATAAGGATTTACTTGCCGGAAAGCTACAAAAATAGTGCTGAACGTTACCCGGTGTTGTATATGCATGATGGTCAAAATGTCTTTAGAGATGAGACGGCTATTGACGGAGTATCTCTTAACCTTGAACGGTATCTAGAAGAGAAAGCCTTAAGGGTGATTGTTGTAGCGGTCAATCAAAACAGTACTGAACGAAAAAATGAATATTGTCCATGGCCAAATGGAGAATACAGTACTAAATTCTTAGCGGATCCAACCGTTTCATTTGGCGGAAAAGGAAAGCAGTACATCGAATTTATTGTTAATCAACTGAAACCGTACATTGATAAAACATATCGGACAATGGAAGATCAAACGGCGATGGCAGGAATTTCGATGGGCGGACTAATATCTGCGTATGCTGCTCTCCAGTATCCTAATGTCTTTAAAGACATTGCTATTTTGTCATCTGCTTTTTACGCGAATCAAGAAGAAATGGAAAAACTGGCAGAAAACGCCGATCTATCAAAAATGAATCGAATTTACATGGATTGCGGCACAGATGAAGCAGGGGAAGGGACACTTATCAGCAAAAGATTCCTTTTATCGAACAAAGCTTTTTATGAAAAGATTAAAGGAAAAGTTCCCAATTCTCATTTTGTGACGATTAAAAATGGTCAGCATTAATACTCTTGTTTCCAGAAGCGTGTATCTGCTTTATTTTCTTTTTTACAAGTTCCGAGAAATAACAAGGAGTGAACCGGGAGATGAAAGTAACATTGGAAAAAGCATACGAAGAGGATACGCTGTCTCTTTTCGATATGCAAAGGAGGGCATTTCTGCCTTTGCTTGAAAAGTATCAGGATTATGAGACGAGCCCTGCTACTGAACCAATAGAGCGGTTCTATTCGAAAATATCCAGCCGCCAAAATGATTTTTTTAAAATTTTGGCAGATGGCATGCTTGCAGGCGGAATATGTGTAGAAAGAAAAGGGGATAAGCGCTTCCGGATCAGTCCGCTTTTTGTTCTCCCGGAATTCCAGGGGCTCGGCATTGCCCAAGAAACGATTCGACTGACAGAATTGATATTTTCAGAAGCTGAGTTATGGGAACTTTCCACTTTGCTTGAGGAACAGGGCAATTGCTATTTATACGAAAAAATGGGATACGTCAAAATAGGAGTAAATAAAAAACTAACTATGTGGGCAACGTTAGTCTATTATCAAAAGGCGGTATCCACATAAATATTTTTGTGATATTAAAAGGACTTTTATTTTAGCAGATTTCTTTTTCAAAATTAATTTAAAGTTGTATATTCACCCTATAAACGAGAAAAAAGCGAATCCATCGAATGGATTCGCCTTTTTTCTATGATATATGTTTATTGGTGGACGGGTAAACTTCATTGGAAACTGGTGGGTTGTTGAAACATTTATCTAAGAATCTTTGGGTTTCCTGTGTGCCGCGAATTTCGCGCGGCTGCAGGATTTTTTGAAGTTTATAGACCATTTGATGGCCGATTCCTTCACCCCGGAAGGAAGGGCACAGGGACAAATGATGAACCGTAAAATGATCGTCTGTGACTTCTGCGCCGATCAATCCGACAAAATCTTCTTCTTCTTTCCAAAGAAAAAGCTGCCAATTCGGATTTTCTTGATAAACTTGCATCGTTTTCCGCAATTTTTTTAAATCGCGCTCTTCAGGCATAAATGCTAACATTCCCATCGCGATTTTTTCACAAGATTTCTTGTATCTAAATAGCATAGTGCATTCCTCTTTTCCCATGATTGAGTACTGTTTTAAATCACAAAGAAGCCTGAGGCAAAGGACCAGATTATTGGATGATGAAAGTTTTATTGTTTTTTGAAGAGACAAAAAGCCGAAAAGAGACCCTAGCGTTGGGATTCTTTCCGGCTTTGTTAACAGCGCTATGGTCTGCAACACTTAACCTAAGAAATATGGAGCGGCTTTTAACAGCCATTTTTTAATTAAGTTTATTTTAATCACTTTTACAAAAAAAGTACAGAAAATAGTTTTCGGACAGTTATTGGAAGAAGTAAAAAACGGCATCTTGGAAGATGCCGTTTGGTAATTATTATAGGGAAACGTATGCTGCCGGGTTAACTGCATTAGAACGAGATCCGTTCCATGGGCCCACGTGAATTTCAAAGTGTAAGTGAGTACCGAACGAACGGCCTGTGTTGCCCATTCCGCCAATTCGCTGTCCTTGGGAAACGGCTTGGCCTTTTGATACGCCGATAGAGCTCAAGTGTGCGTAAACTGTTGCGTGCGTTTGTCCGTTAATAGAGTGAGTAAGAATAATGACGTTTCCGTATCCACCCATAGATCCTGCAAAGGATACATAGCCGCCGGCAGAGGCAACAATAGCTGTACCGGTGCCATTAGCGATATCTACTCCTTGGTGGAACTCTTGTCCAGCACCGATATCGCGCCATCCGAATCTGGATGTAAAGCGTCCAGCTGCCGGTCTGATGAATCCTGAGCTGCTTTTTACTGTTGCTGCGGGTGCAGGCGCAGAGTAAGCAGCTACTGAATTGCTCGCAGGTGTTGTAGTACGGACTGCAGCCGCAGAAGCAGAAGCTTTCTTTTTAGCTGCTGCAGCGCGTTCTGCAGCTGCTTTTCTTTCAGCTGCGTTTCTTGCTGCTGCTAATTCAGCCGCAGCTTGTTTTTCAGCCGCAACACGTGCAGCTGCCGCTCTTTCCTGAGCTGCTTTTCTTTCAGCTGCCAATTTGCGCTGGCGTTCTTCTTCTGCTTTGCGAGCGATTTCCGCAAGGCGTTCTTGTTCCTGTGCAATTTCTTTTTCAAGTTGTGAGCTGACTTCAATTGATTCGTTGCGCTGTTGTACTAGAGAAGCTTTTTCTTTTTCCAAGCGTTGTTGTTCGGCTTTCAACTCTTTAACAAGGCCAGCTTGCTCTTTTTTCTGAGCATCCAATGATGTTTTGAGTCCAACGAGCTCTGCGCGTCGCTCTTCTTGTTGGGCAAGCTTCGTTTCCACTTGCTCTTTTTGTTCTGCCAGAAGTTTTTTATCTGCCGCTTGTTCACGCATGATGTCGCGGTCCGCTTCGATTAACGTGTTAACAGCTGACATGCGATCGATAAAATCGACAAAATCGTTTGCGCCAAGAAGCACATCGATGTAGTCAACTGATCCGCCGCTTAATTGGATAGCGCGGGCACGTTCTTTCAGCAATTCTTCACGTTCTGCAATTTTGCGTTCTAATTCCTCAATCGATTTTCTTAATTCTTCGATTTCAGTTTTAGTTTGATCAATCTTACTTTGAACATCATTGATTTTTGTTTCGGTATCTTGAATTTTCTTGTTTAATTCATCAATTTTTTTAGAAAGAGTTTCTAATTTTGATGCGTTTTCGGTCATTTTTTCTGTTTTGTCGCTGATGCCGGAATTCAATTCACCTTGTTGCTGTTTTGCTTCTTGCTGTTGTTGTTGCAGGTCACCTAATTTATCCGCATTTGCTGCCGTTGGCATGAAAATAGTTAATGCCAATACAGAAGAAATACCGGATAATAGCCATTTTGATTTCAATTTCAATTTCATGTTCCCCTTTCAAATCTACTTGCTCATTAATAATGTATGTATTCTCTCTATCTGATAAGAGAAATAAAATATGTGTAATATGGAGAAACGATTTACGAGAAGAATCCCTCTTCTTCTAAAAACGCTTGTAAAAACTTTATTAAAAAACTTAATTCGTTTAAAAGCCACAAGTAGTATTATAACAGCTTAAATGTTTACTTTTATTACAATTACATATCATTTTAGATTCAACGAAAATGATTTAGGGTAATAAATGCTTATGGATAAGGATTTTATGTTACTTAAGTATTATTTAAACATAACGAAAATAGTGATTAATTCAAAAGAATTAACAAGTGTGAAATATTTTTAATAGGGATCGACCAAAGTTTAAAATGTAACATACGGGGTAAAAAGAGAACGAACTGTGCATTGGAATAATATTAAAGCTGAGGAGGCGTTAAGGTTGTCACAAAAAAGAGTAGTGGGTTCCTTTAATACCGAGAACGAAGCGATCAATGCCATAGAAGACTTGAAGAGACAGGGATATGACTCAGAAAACATCTCGGTTCTTAGCAAAGACAAACAAGAAACCGAAAACGTAGCAGGCGAAACAAATACTAATTTTGTAGAAGGGGCTGCAACAGGGGCTACTGCCGGAGGCGCGCTTGGTGGATTAGGCGGCGTTTTGGCCGGCATGGGAGCTCTTGCGATTCCTGGAATCGGTCCGATAGTCGCTGCTGGGCCAATAGCCGCTGGTTTGATGGGAGCAGCAGCTGGAGCTGGTGCCGGAGGCCTTGCTGGGGCGTTGATCGGTATGGGAGTCCCGGATGACGAAGCGGAAGAATATGGCCGGCATTTTGATGAAGGGCGAATTTTGGTGATGGTGGAAGAACACAGAAGCTCTATTCCAGACCGAAATGACCGCGATGAATTTCACAAGGACGCACACGGTGACAATGAACGGGATGTGACAGGTACAGGGTTGTTTGGCGGACGTGACCGCAACTCGGGAGGCAGCGGTTTGTTCGGAGGAAATGATCGGGATTCAACCGGTCCGGATACCCTTCTTGAGAACGATCGCCATGGAACCGGAAAAGATACTAGCCTTGGAAGCGATACTGATGAGATTAGAAAAAGAGGGCCTGCCGGCTTGTGATAAAAATAGAAAAAGCCATTCTTTTCATGGAATGGCTTTTTGCTGCGAATAAAATTTGTCATCTATAAGTTCTTTACCTATAAAGGAGCGGGTTGTGATAAAGTAGATTTTCATGCGGGCAAGTCAAGAAAGTATCGGAGTGATAGAAATGGCGAAAAAAAAGAAAAGCGGAATAGGGCAAGGAACAGGCAAAAAAGGCTGGAACCGGTGGAAAGCTGGCGCCAACAAAGCCAAGAGCGCCAAACCTTATACGAGTAAAGGAACTAAACGGCAAGAAGAGCCGAATGGCAAGGAGACTGCCAAAGATAAAGCCACTGAATGGATCGATGGCTAAATAGCGAATAATTGTATCGATAGAGCATTTCTACCTGAAGCAGGCTGAAATGCTTTTTCTTTTCGGAAGAAGGAAGTGCGCTTGGTCTATTTACTTCCGTGAGGCCATAAACTATTATGGAATTGATTTGATATCTGATTAACTGCTGCACGCAAATGATGTAGCACAAGCAAAAGCTGGGACAAAATCAATGGAAATTTGTTGATTTGTGTTCATATGCCTTCCGGGTTTGGTATTTTCTTATGGTGGTATTGTAAACTCATGGATTGAAAAGATTGAAGAGCAGAGCGTATCAGCATTTTGTCATAGAGTGCTGCTACGCTTATTATAATGGGCGATGATCTGGCAAAAGAGGAGGGATAGGATGAACCATCTCAGGCTTTACATGATTTTGGTGATGGTAATGTTTATATGGGGGATGAATCTTCCTGCCCTGAAATACTTAACCGTTCAAATGGGGCCGGTAACCATGACATCACTTCGAATCTTTCTTGCAGGTATTACAGTGTTCGTTATTCTCCGTATAATGGGCCTTGTTAGAAAACCATCAAAGAAAGAATGGGTTTACATAGCTGGAGGGTCTTTGTTGAATGTAATTATTCACCATTCCCTCATTTCTCTTGGGCTGGCAATCACTTCAGGGACAAATGCGAGCCTGATTCTTGGAACGGGACCGATTATGACCGCTGTATTCAGTTTACTGCTACTAAAGTTAACTCCATCAAAGTGGCAATGGCTAGGATTTGTACTGGGTGTTTTAGGTGTATTTGCGACCATCTTAGCCGGCGGCAACGGGCTAAGCGATATCTCAATAGGAGATGGTTATGTCCTATTGGCGATTATTAGTCAGGTGTTAAGTTTTGTCATCATTACAAAAGCCGCTAAAACACTGGATCCGCGTTTGTTGACTGCCTATATGCTTCTGCTTGGCTCAATCGGATTATTTGTGATTGGCTTGTTTATGGAACCGGGACAGTGGAAAATGTTCGGCGAGATGAACACGCTATTCTGGTTGTTGATCTTTGCTTCCGGTATTTTGGCAACAGGAATAGGGCATATGAGTTATAACTATTCAGTAGGAGAAGTGGGGCCGCCCAAAGCAGCCATTTTTATGAACCTGAATACGTTATTTGCCCTTTTGGGGTCCGTGATGTTCTTGGGGGAAAGCATCAACCAAAATCATTTGGTAGGGCTTTTGCTCATTGTCGGGGGCGTGCTATTCGGATCTGGAACAATGGAGGACTGGTGGAAACGAAGGATTGAAACTGCTTCTGAGAGACAAAAAGAAGAAAAAGCGGGCAGACTCAAAAGTTGACGCTGCTTGCTTTGCTCTACTGAGCTTATGGAAAGTTAAACTTACCATAAGCTCTTTTTTATTCGTTTATGTACCCCTTGAAAGGGTTTTTTCTTTCGAAATCGCAATGATATAGGATAAATCGAATACACCACTGTCAGGAGGAACAATAAATGAATCAAGAACGTGCGGCATTGCTGGTTGTAGATGTGCAGAAAGCATTTGAAGATAAGAAATGGGGCTTGCGGAACAATCCGCAAGCCGAAAAGAACATAGAGGAGCTGCTGGCCGTTTGGCGAGAACATGGAAAACGGTTTATCCATATCCAGCACTTATCCAACAATCCCGATTCGCTGTTCCATCCTTCAAACAGAGGTTTTGCCATAAAAGAAGAAGCAAAGCCGATCGAAGGGGAAGCGGTGATTACGAAGAGAGTGAACAGTGCATTTATCGATACGGATTTGGAGAATCGATTAACAAAGGACAACATTAAAACAATCGTAATTGTAGGATTGACTACGCCGCATTGCATTTCAACCACGACCCGTATGAGCGGAAATTTAGGTTTCTCTACCTATCTTGTTTCAGATGCTACAGCTGCCTTTGGGATGAATGATGAAAAGGGGCGCTATTATGACCCGGAAACGATCCATGCCGTTTCCCTTGCAACCTTGCATGAAGAGTTTGCCGAAGTGCTGACTACAAAAGAGCTGGTAACGAAACTGCAGTCCCTCTAGCAGAAAGAACGCCCGTTTTGCGATGGTCTGCCAATTTTATAAGAAAAGCCCATTCAATAGGAGACGCCTGGCAAATGAAATCCGGTTTGCCAGGTGTATTTTTGTTGCAGGGGAAATTCCTGTTTTAACAAGATAAGAAAAAACCGATACAACAATTAATTGTTAATATATAATAAACATTTATTGATTATCAATAAACATGATGTTAAAATCATCTCAATAAAGTACAAATGAGGTGATTTGTATGACACGTAAACAAGGCTCAATTATTTTCTTGAAGGCGGTTCTTCTTTTTATCATATTGTTGGCTCTTGCATTTTGTATTTTCGGATTACCTGTGATGGCCAGCAGAGACGCCGCAGCTCATCCGGTTACCGCATATTTGCAATATCCTTTTCTGATTTGTTCATATATATTGTTCAGTACATTTTTTATAGCATTGCATCAAACTTATAAGCTGCTAAACTACATCGACCGAAACGAAGCTTTTTCGGAGTTGTCGATCAACGCACTAAAATACATTAAGTACTGTGCAAGCGCAATCAGCTGCTTTTTTGTAGCTGGATTATTCATTTTGATTTTACTTATTAAAGGAGACATAGCGGGAATGATAACCTTATGCCTGCTCTGCACTTTTGCTTCAAGCGTTATTGCCACTTTTGCGGCTGTTCTTCAAAAGCTTTTGAAAGCGGCAATAGATATAAAATCCGAAAATGACTTAACTGTCTGAGTGCAGAGTGAAGCGTTAAATAGGATGCCAGCCAAGAAGATAAAGCTGATGGCAAACGCTGTAGACGATAGAAACCGATATCGCTGACTTATCAAACTTGAAAAATAGCCAAAAGAGACTTGGTCGTAAGCGGCTGAGTCTTTTTCAATTTTAGAGGGGCACTTATTCAAAAGTGCAACTGCGCACCTCTAAATTTTAAACTGGAAACTGGTCCTGGCCGAATGAAATGAAGTTGTTTCAGTATTCCGGAGAAACTATTAAAAATCTATCTTTATTCCTTTGGAAAAGCTGTATATTTTTATGGAAAGATATAGTATTGTGTAAGAAATAGTGGTGCAAAAGGAGCGGGATCAGTCATGCAACCTTCATCCAGTAAAAGTTTAACCACCATGGAGAAAGAAACCATATACCAGCAGATTGTCGAGTATTCCTTGGAACCGATTATCGTCCATTCAAACTACAAAGTGCTTTACATAAACCAATCAGGTGCTGAGTTTTTCAAGACAGACAAGAAATCCATCATTGGAGCCAGCGTCGTGGAGATTTTCACAGAAGAATACCGCGGATTGATCACTGAGCGTATACGGGCAGGAACCGAAGAGCGAAAGATCGGAGAACTGATAGAAACGGTTGTCCGCCGGTTTGACGGAACAGTCGCTGATGTGAATTTATATAGCCATCCAGCCCTGTTCGGAGAAACCGAAGCCATTCATTCAATCATCCGGGACATCACCGGCCAAAAGAAGCTGGAACAGGATTTGATGGAATTGAAAAATGAAATCGCAACGCCAATTGTACCTGTCCACGAAGGGATTGCGGTACTTCCAGTGGTTGGCTCTTTAGATGGAGACCGCTGCAAGCGATTGTTGGATATTATTCCAACGAAAGTCCAAGGGCAAGAGTTGCAGTTTCTGATCATCGATATTTCAGGAATCTACACAATTGATGGAGTGATTATCGACTATCTTTATAAGATCAATGCAGTGCTGAAAATGCTTGGAATTTCACCTGTTTTTACCGGACTCCGGCCGGAACTTGCGAAAAAAGCAGTGGAAGTCTGTCCGAATATCGCGTCGCTCACGACCATGGCGACAGTTAAACATGCGCTTAAAATTCTGATTCCAGCCCGTTAACGATTTAATTTAAAGCAGAAATGCAGCAGCTGGATAAAGGGGGCGATACCCCTGTGAAAACCTGATTCTCTAGATGAGTAAATCAGGTTTTTTTGATGAGATTAAACTGGCTTCTATATGATATGCTTCAAGTTATCAGGTTATCCATAATCTTTGTCTTTGCCGTTTTCAAAGCGATTGGGTTGATCGGCCCTCTCTTATAAACTTTTTAGCGCGTTTAACACTGGCCCCGAAAGCTTTCGGGGTTTTTTGAATTTTTGATTTTAACCAGTCGGCTTGTAAAAGAAAAAGATCTAGTTTATAGTTTAGAAATACAGTATTTAGTTAATTGTATAAGTATAAACACCATATATAGTGAAGCCAATAAAAATGGTGCCTGACAAGGCCTAATAGGGAATCCGTCGAAAAACGGAGCTGTACCCGCAACTGTAAGTGCTGACAAGCTATCAAAATCCACTGTCCAAAAGGCGGGAAGGAGATAGCAGCGGAAGACGCACGAGCCAGGAGACCTGCCATTTTTATCTGTTAACGATCTTCTCCGGGAGCTGGGAAGTATAACGAAGGTAATTTTTGTGGAGCAGTCGGTTTAAACTGTCTCCGTTAGATTATTCTGCGTTTACACCCTTATCTTCCCGCGGGAGGATAAGGGTGTTTTATTTGGGCAAGACAGGAGTAATGGCGGCTTTTCAGTTGCAGGACCTTCAATGCGGAACACAGAAAATACTTGTAGAAGCGCCCAAGAGCGCAACGAATACCTGATGAAAATTAATGAATTTGTGAAGGAGCTGGTCTGACATGAACATCAAAACAGAGACAGAAATGGATACGGTAATAAAAGCGCTCGACCGGGCAGCTGAAATACATAAATTGGATATAGCGCCATTGCGCACTCAAATTGAAGGATTGGACCATTCGACGAAAACAGAACGATCCATGCTTTATGCGTTAAACCAAATTTCAATGGCGGAGCCAAACTGGACATTCGTTGCCGCAGAACTTTATTTGGCTGGTTTGTACCAAAAAGCGGCAAAGAGCCGAAACTTTGATGCTTCCCAAAAATACGGTGACTTTTTCGGGCTGATTGAAGAACTCTCACGTATCGGCATTTATTCAAAAGAATTGCTTACGGCATATTCGAAAGAAGAAATTGAGGCGCTTGGCGCTGAAATCAACCCTGACCGTGACTTGCTGTTCAATTATATCGGCCTGTTCTTGCTGGCAGACCGCTATTTAGCAAAAGATTACGAAGGCAATTTGTTCGAATTGCCACAGGAACGTTTTCTTGTCATTGCGATGACGCTCATGCAAAAAGAGCCACAAGAACAGCGTCTTGCTCTTGTTAAAGAAGCATATTGGGCAATGAGCAATTTATACATGACGGTGGCAACACCGACTTTATCGAACGCAGGCAAAAGCTTCGGCCAACTTTCTTCGTGCTTTATCGATACAGTGGATGATTCCCTTGACGGCATTTATTTGAACAACTGGGATATCGCGCGCCTCAGCAAAGATGGCGGCGGCATCGGTGTCTATTATGGAAAAGTTCGGGCGCTTGGATCTGATATTAAAAAATTCAAAGGCAATTCATCCGGTGTCATCCCTTGGATCCGTCTTGTCAACGATACGGCCGTCAGTGTCGATCAGCTTGGACAGCGCCAAGGAGCAGTCGCCATTTACTTGGATGTCTTCCACAAAGACATCATGAACGGCTTCCTGGACCTGAAGACCAATAACGGCGACGAGCGCCGCAAAGCGCACGATATTTTCACCGGTGTCTCTCTGCCTGACTTGTTTATGGAGAAGCTGCGCGAAACAGATGAAAATGGCCGCAGTATCGGAGAATGGCATACGTTCTGTCCGCATCAAGTTAAAACGATCATGGAATGGAAAGATGAGAATGGCGTAGCGTTAGGGTTGGAAGACTTTTATGACGAGCGCGACGTCAAGCACTTTACGGAGAAGTACGAAGAAGCGGCAAATCATCCGTTATTGCCGAGAAAAACTTACCGGGCAATGGATATCATGGCACGCATTATGGTGTCGCAGCTTGAAACGGGCACCCCGTACATGTTCTATCGCGATGAAGTCAACCGCCAAAATCCGAACAAACATTTAAACGGTAAAGGCCGTACGTCAATTTTCTGCAGCAACTTGTGTACCGAAATCATGCAAAACATGTCAGCCACAACCATTACAAAAGAGTATACCGATGAAGAAGGTAACCTTGTAATGATCCGCAAGCCGGGCGATTTTGTTGTCTGCAATCTTTCTTCAGTCAACTTGCCGCGTGCAGTAAAAGCGGATGTATTGGATCGATTGATTCCGATCCAAATGCGCATGCTTGATAATGTTATTGACTTGAATACGATTTCCGTTGGACAAGCAGACGCTACAAACAAAAAATATCGTGCCGTAGGGCTTGGAACATTTGGATGGCATCATTTATTGGCGCTTGAAGGCATCCACTGGGAAACTGAAAAAGCTGTGGAGTTTGCGGACAAGCTGTATGAAGAAATTGCCTACCATACTATCCGTTCTTCAATGGAGTTGGCGGAAGAAAAAGGCGCTTACAAGAAATTCGAAGGTTCTGAATGGGCTACCGGAGAATATTTTGAACGTAAAGGCTACAACAGCGAGCGCTGGACAGCATTAAAGGAAGAAGTTGCAGCAAAAGGCGTGCGCAACGGCTGGATGATGGCAGTAGCGCCAAACTCGTCAACTGCAAAAATCGGCGGCTCAACGGACGGCATTGATCCGTTGTACGCGGTGGAATTTGCAGAGGAAAAGAAAAACTTTAAATTCAAGGTGACTGCGCCGGATCTTGACCATAACACATACGACTATTACCGCCGTGCGCGCCACGTGCTTGACCAGAACTGGAGCATCCGCCAGAATGCTGCACGCCAGCGCCATATCGACCAGGCGATAAGCTTTAACTTCTACGTGCCGCATACCATCAAAGCGAAAGACTTATTGACTTTGCACTTTGAAGCTTGGGAGCAGGGCTTGAAAACAACTTATTACGTACGGAGCACCTCGCAGGCTGAAATTGAAGAATGCGAAGCTTGCCAAAGCTAAAGGAGGAAGACGAATGTCGATACACGCACCATTAAAAAAAATCAAACTGCTCAACCCGGAGCAGCCAAATAAATCTACAGGTATCCTGAACGGAGAATCTTCCGGGCTTTTGAATTGGAACGATATTGCTTATCCGCAAATGTACGACCTGTACCAAACGCTGTTGTCGAACTTCTGGAAAGCTCAGGAAATCAACATGCAGGACGACATCAAGCAATGGGATTCTTTAACGGATGTGGAGAAAGACGTGTTCTTGCGCATCAATACGCAACTCGCATCACTCGATAGCCTGCAAACCCCAACAATGAGCCAAGCAATGGATTACGTCACCGATTCGAGCTTTAAAGCGATTTTTGCGGTCGTTTCGCAACAGGAAGCGGTGCATAACGAATCGTATTCCTATATCCTAAGCTCACTCGTTTCGATTAGTGAACAAAACGCCCGCTTCAACCAGGCGAAGAGCGATCCGATTGTCCAAAGACGGAACAACTTAATCTTGGACGCCTATGAGGAGTTCCGGCAAAATCCAACGCCGCAAACCTTGTTCCGCTTGAGCGTAAATTCAATTAACTTGGAAGGCATTTATTTCTATGCGGGCTTTGCCTTTTTCTACCATCTGGCACGCCAACAGAAAATGCTGAAGACGAGTACGATGATCAGCTATATCCAGCGTGACGAAATGCAACACGCATATTTTATCGCGCAATTTATCCGCATTATGCTTACTGAAAACCCAGAGCTTAATACGGAAGAGAATATTCAATATGTATATGGTGCCATCAATCAGGCAGTTCAGCTTGAAAAAGAATGGGCACAATATATATTGGCAGACATCCAAGGGATTGACCTAGAAGAATTCGGTGACTATGTAGAGTATCTGGCAAACAAACGGCTGCGCCAGCTCGGATTAGACAACCTTTACGAAGAGCGCAACAACCCGATGCCTTGGATTCAGGTATTCGGCGACGACATGATGAACGATACGAAATCGGACTTTTTTGAGCAGAAATCCAGAACTTATTCAAAAGTGTCACAGTCGAATGGGTTTGACGAACTGTAAAAGGAAAGTTGCCATTGTTTACGCGTCTGTGACCGGAAATACAGAAGCTGTAGCAGGAATTTTAAGGGCCATTGCCCAGGAAAAACTGTTAGAAGTGAGCGTATGGAAAGTTGAAGAGTTTTCGTTAGCAGAACTACCCCATTATGATGCTGTTTTAATAGGCACTTATACGTGGGGAAGCGGGGAACTGCCGAGAGAAATGCGGTCGCTGTTCGAAGCTTTCGAAAGGCTGGACCGAAAAGAATTAGTGACAGCGGTATTCGGTACCGGCGACAGCTTTTTCGCTGAATTCTGCGGAGCGGTTAATCGTTTCCGAGATATGCTTTTTGTTCACACAGATCTGGCGGCAACGTTGAAGATTGAATTAGCTCCTCAGGAAAAAGATTATATAAGGTGTGAAAAGTTTACAGAATCGGTACTAAAAAAGTTAAATGAATGATAAAAAAAGCTCCTCAATTAGATTGAGGAGCTTTTTTTATTTGCATAAGTAGAAAGCGACAGCTTGAAAAATTGCCTTTTTACATTGATTTTGCAGGGGAAACAGTAGTCATTCTTTGCTCTCAAGAACTTTTAGGAGGGCTTTGCATTTCATACCCTAAATGACGAGAGATCTTGGCGGAAGTTTGGGTGATTTTGTGGACAAGTTCTTCATTAACTCGATCCATGGTAATTCGGTTGCTTGGCCCGGAAATGCTGAAGCTGGCGATAATGTCTCCCTTCGAATCAATTATGGGAGCAGCTATACAACGAATTCCTTCCTCATTTTCCACGTTATCAAGCGCGTAGCCTTGCTCTTTAATAACCTGAAGTTCCGTGGCCAACTGATCTTTGCTTTTTATTGTGTTCTCTGTTTTGCTGACAAAAGAAATCCTATCGACAACATTATTGTATTTTGTTTGCTCCATACCGGAAAGAAGCATTTTTCCAACACCCGTACAATACATCGGCGCTCTGCTGCCCACTCGGGAAAACATGCGGATTGTCTGATTGCTCTCTATCTTGTCTACGTATAGAACCTCTCCCATATCTTCAATGCATAGGTGGATGGTTTCGTTTACATCTGCTGACAGTGCTTCTAAAAATGGCTTTGCGATACTTATAACATCAATATTGTTCAAGATATTCCGAGTCAAGTAAAGGAGGCGATATCCAATCCGGTATTTTTCTGATTCGGGATCTTTATACACGTAATTCATTGTAATAAGCGTAGCTAAGAGGCGATGTACAGTGCTTTTAGATAACCCTACTTTTTCGGACAGACGCGTAATTTGGAGTCCATCAGGATATTCTGACAAAGTATCCAAAAGATTAAATGCTCGTTCTAATGATTGTACATTCGACATAATGTATCCCTTTCTTTCTTATAAATCTTTAAGGTTCTATTAATATAACAGATGTTTGAGAATTCCTGTAGAATCTTGAGTTTTATAAAATCTTACTTTATCCATATTTGATAAATAATAAATTTATTTCAAATTATTGTTGAAATAACCAACCGAGGATGTATAATTAATTTATGGAACAGTGTTCTACAATACGGAACAAAGTGTAACATATCTTTTACAGGAAAATAAAGAACAAAGTGAGCAACAAATTATTTTTTTATTTAACATTGAAAGCGCTTTATATAATGAGTTTCTAAACAATTCAAAGAGGAGAGATAAAATGAAAGTTCTTTATGCACATCATCCAGAAGATTTTAAAACGTATACAACAGAAAAAATAAGAGATCAATTTTTGATGGGAACAGTATTCCTTGCAGATCAGGTGGAACTGACATACAGCCACGTTGACCGCATTATCTATGGTGGAGCTATGCCTGTTGAAAAGGCTTTAACACTGGATGCAGGAAAAGAGTTGGCAGCAGAATATTTCTTGGAGCGCCGGGAGATGGGCGTCATTAACATCGGAGGTCCAGGAAAAATTGTATTAGACAATGAAGAATACGCTTTAGGCAATAAAGATGCCATCTATATCGGACGTGGCACTAAAGAAATTTCCTTTGAATCTGATAATCCTGAAACGCCAGCAAAGTTTTACATAAACTCTTGTCCAGCCCATAAAAAGTACCCAACCGTGAAGGTAGGTTTGGACCAAGCCATAGCCCGTCCTATGGGACAAGATGCTTCAATGAATAAACGGACAATCTATCAGTTAATTCATCCGGATGTACTGGAATCATGCCAATTGAGCATGGGAGTAACCGTTTTGGAGGAAGGCAGTGGCTGGAACACAATGCCTTGCCATACACACGAAAGAAGAATGGAAGTCTACTTTTACTTCGACATGGAAGAAGATACGCGAGTATTCCATTTGATGGGACAGCCTACTGAAACGCGCCACATTGTGATGAGCAATGAACAAGCAATCCTATCTCCTAGCTGGTCAATCCATTCAGGGACAGGAACAAGCAATTACACGTTTATTTGGGGAATGTGCGGAGAAAACCTGGATTTTGACGACATGGATCATGTTGCAATGAAAGACCTTCGTTAACTTTTGGAGCTGCTGTTTTGAAAGGGGAGAGAGAACATGAGTCTGCAAGTGATAATTACCGATTGCGACCATGAAAATATTAATATCGAAAAAGCGATATTCGATGATTCACAGATTTCTTTTGCGCTAAAAACATGTATAACTGAGCAAGATGTTATCGATAACTGCCAAGAGGCAGCAGTTTTTCTTAATCAATATGCGCCCATTACGAGACGAGTGATGGAAAACCTGCCAGAACTGAAAATGGTTATCCGCTATGGAGTTGGAGTAAACAATGTGGATGTGGAAGCGGCAACTGACCTGGGCATCCAGGTCTGCAACGTTCCCGACTATGGGATGCATGAAGTGGCGGATCATGCATTAGCTTTAATGTTAGCGCTTACTCGTAAAGTGTCGCTTATGAATGACCAGGTGAAAAAGGGGAACTGGGACTACCAATATGCGATTCCCATTTTTAGGCACAGCCAACAAGTAGTCGGAATTATAGGTTTAGGAAGAATAGGAACCGCTTTCGCCCACAAGGTCCATGGATTAGGGTGCCGGGTAATTGCCTACGATCCCAAGAAAACAAATCTGGAAAACAAATATGTTCCGGAGTTTGTAGAAATGGTTGACTTGGAAATGCTTTTAACGCAATCAGATGTGATTTCTATTCATTGTCCATTAGAGACCGCCAGAAATCTGATTGATAAGGAAGCGTTGGAAAAAATGAAATCCACAGCCTATTTAATAAATGTTTCGCGCGGTGGAATTATTAACGAAGACGATCTGGACCACTGTTTAAAAGCTAAAAAAATTGCTGGAGCGGCACTGGATGTAGCTGCAAAAGAGCCTTTGGGGAAGGATTCACCTCTTTTGCAACACGATAATCTTTTGTGTACACCTCATATGGCATGGTATTCAGAACAATCGGCAGTTGAACTGAAAAGAAAAGTTGCTGAAGAAGCGGTTCGCTTTTTAACAAGTGAACAAGTGAAATACCCAATAAACCAATTATGAAAAAGGGGATGGAAGAAATGAAAAAACAGTTTAAAATGTTCGCTCTTGTTACAGCTTTTGCATCAATGACGGTTCTTGGAGCATGTGGGAATTCTTCGGATTCCGGCAGCGGCAGCGCAACTTCTGAAGGCAATGTCGAGACTCAAGTTTTGAAAGTGGCTTTTAACCAGCCAGAAAACCATCCGCAATACAAAGCGATGGAAGATTTCGGAGAGAAGTTAAAAGAAAAAACAAATGGTGCATATGAAATTGAACTTTATCCAAACGAACTTCTTGGTGCTCAACGCGAAACTATTGAACTTGTCCAATCTGGAACAATCGGAATGTCGATAGTTGCCGGCAGTTTGCTGGAAAGCTTCAATGAAGATTTTTCCGTTTTCAATCTTCCATATGTATTCGACTCAAAAGAACATCAAATGTCGGTATTGAATGATCCTGAAATTGTAGGAGATCTTTATACTTCAATCGAAGATCAGGGCTTAACAGTACTAGGCGCATTTCATGGTGGAGTCAGAAATGTCTATAACAAAACAAAGCCCATTGAAACACCTGAAGATTTAGCTGGACAGAAAATCCGCATTATCGAAAGTGATACAAATCTTAAAATGATGAATGCTATGGGCGGAGTCGGTACGCCACTTGGCCAAGGTGAAGTATATACAGCCATTCAATCAGGCGTATTGGATGGAGGAGAAAATAACGAATTAATTTATGCGAATTTAAAACATGTTGAAATTGCTCCATATTATTCGTATACAAAACATTTAATGCTTCCTGACTATGTTGTAATCGGCACAAAAATAGTAGATGGAATGTCTGAAGAACACAAAGCAATTTTCGAAGAAGAACTTTCTGCTGCTGTCGATCTTGAAGTAGAACTTTGGGAAGAAGATACACAAGCTGCCATCAAAGTTGCAGAAGATGCTGGCGCGAAATTCAATGAAGTGGACACAACAGTCTTCCAAGAAGCAGTTCAACCTGTAGTTGAAGAAAAACTTATAACTGATACAGCAAAAGAGTTGTATGAAAAAGTACGCGCAGCAGTTAAATAAGTAAGTGAGCAACGGAGTGATTATATGGAGTTCTTAAAAAGAGGTTTAGATAAAGTTCTAGGGATTTTCTGCATCATCTTGTTCGCCTTTCTGGTTTTACTTGTAACATGGCAAGTGATCACTCGGTTCGTTTTTAATGAGCCGAGTGTTTTCTCAGAAGAGCTTGCTAAGTATTGTTTTGTTTGGCTGGTATTGTTTGGATCGGCCTATGTTTTTGGCGAAAATGGGCATATGTCCATCGAATTTATCCGCGAAAAATTTCCTGACAAGCTAAAAATGGCGGTTGAAGTATTCATTGAACTTGTAATCATTGCTTTTGCGGCTTTGATTCTCATTAAGGGAGGATACGCTGTAACTGAACTTGCTTGGACCCAGCTTTCAGCTTCCTTGCAAATACCGGTTGGCTATCTATATGCAGCTATGCCGACAAGTGGAGTCTGCATTATCTTCTACTGCATATATAACATTTCATTGATATTTCAAAAGAAAAAACCTTTAGAAGAGATTCAACTCTAAGGTTAGAGGAGTGTATCAAATGGACGTTGCTGTTCAAGCCGCACTGATTCTTTTTATCGGTGTAGCTTTTCTTTTAATTATCGGTGCTCCAATTAGTATCAGTGTAGGAGTAGCGTCAGCTTTGGCGATGTTTACACTTTTAGAAATGGACAACGGGGCATTGACATCTGCGCAAAGAATGTTCACCGGAATGAACTCTTTCACTTTGCTGGCGATTCCGTTTTTCATATTGGCCGGAGTCATTATGAATAATGGCGGCATAGCCATAAGGCTTGTGAATTGTGCAAAAGTATTGAGTGGGAGATTGCCAGGATCATTAGCTCATACGAACGTAGTGGCAAATATGCTCTTTGGTTCAATTAGCGGTTCGGGTGTTGCAGCCGCAGCAGCGGTAGGCGGAACCATGACTCCTCTGCAAGAAAAGGATGGATATGATAAGCACTTTAGTGCAGCCGTCAATATTGCTTCAGCTCCTGCAGGAATGCTTATTCCGCCGAGCAATACATTGATTGTTTATTCGTTGATCAGTGGAGGGACCTCGATCTCAGCTTTATTTATGGCAGGATATATCCCAGGCATTTTATGGGGGCTGTCTTGCATGATAGTGGCTTTCTTGTACGCACGGAAAATGGGCTATAAAAGCGAAGCACGCGTCACTTTTAAACAGGCGTTGCTTGTGTTTTTGGATGCAATCCCGAGTCTGTTATTGATAGTAATTGTAATAGGCGGCATCATAGGCGGGGTTTTCACTGCAACTGAAGGATCGGCGATAGCTGTTGTGTACTCCCTGTTACTTTCTTTTGTTTACCGAACGATAAAAGTAAAAGACTTGCCGAGAATTTTATTGGAATCAACAAAAACTACATCAATTGTAATCTTTTTAATAGGCGTATCTTCGGTTATGTCATGGGTTATGTCGTTTACCAATATTCCTGGAATCATCGCTGATTTGTTATTAGGATTCACAGATAACATGATTGTCATACTGTTGATCATGAACATCGTGCTGTTGATTGTGGGAACATTTATGGATCCGACACCAGCTGTTTTGATTTTTACACCTATCTTTTTGCCGATTGCATTAAGTTTCGGAATTGACCCTGTTCATTTCGGAATTATCGTTGTCTTCAATCTTAGTATCGGGACTATTACTCCACCAGTAGGGCCAGTGTTATTCGTCGGTACAAAAATCGCGAATTTGCGAATTGAAAATGTAATTCGGCCATTGATGCCCTTCTTTATCGCGACGATTGTAGTGCTAATGTTCATCACTTATATACCTGAATTATCTATGAAATTACCAGAGCTTTTTGATTTAGTTACACCTAAATGACGTTAAACAGATTAAAGAAGCGTATTGACCAAATACTTATTTCTCTACTAGGAAGTGAAATTGATGAAGACAATCGTATATGAAGGTCCCCAGACTGTTTCATTTAAAGAAATGGAAATACCGGAATTAACAGAAGGCTGGGCTTTGATCAAATCTTCTCATGCTGGAATATGCGGAAGTGACTTGAACATTTTTTCAGGTGCACATCCGCGTGCGCAAGCCCCTTTAGTATTGGGGCATGAATTTTCAGGGACAATGGCAAAAGGGCATCCAACTATTGAAGAAGGCACTCCAGTAACGGTAAATCCTTTGTTGAGCTGCGGCAAATGCTCTTCATGCAGAAATGGGCAAAGCCATGTATGTGAAAATTTGCGGCTTATCGGTATTGATTGCGATGGCGGGATGGCGGAGTTTGTCAAAGTTCCGATTGAAAACGTAGTTAAGTTGCCCGAAGGTTTGTCGTTGGCATTAGGTGCTTTGGTTGAACCGGTGGCAGTAGCCGTTCATGCAGTAAGACAAGGGAATTATATTCCGGGTGATAATGCAGTAGTCTTTGGCGCCGGAACCATTGGTTTTTGCGTAGGACTGGTTCTGAAAAGTTATGGGGCAAAAAACGTAACGATTGTAGAAACGAACGAACTCCGTTTGGAAAAAGCAAAAGAATTAGGCTTTTCAACGGTCAATCCGTTACAGCAAGATGTAAAAAAGGAAATTCTGGAGAAAACCGGTGGTGTAGGAGCGGATTTTGTATTTGACTGTGCAGGCCATCCATCCGTATTGCCACATGTAACTGGCGTTGCGAAAGTCAGAGGAACAATTGTGATGGTAGCCGCCTATAAAAAACCGGCGGAAGTCGATTTGCTGCAAGGAATGTTCAAAGAACTATCGATGAATTTTATCCGGGTTTACACGCAGAAAGATTTTGTTCTGGCAGCTGAATTACTGCAAGAAAATAGTATGTTTGAAAAAATAATTACTCATGTGTTGCCGGCTGAAGAAGCAAAACAAGGTTTCGATCTTCTGACTCAGAAAACGGATGCGGTCAAGGTGATGTACGAGTTCAATGGGTAAGGAAGTGGTTCCTAGATGAAAGATTTATTTGATCTAACAGGTAAAGTGGCAGTTGTAACAGGTGGAAACCGGGGCTTAGGAAAAGAAATAGCCCTTGGCCTTGCTAATGCTGGAGCAAATATAGTCGTCGTTGCAAGAAAGATAGAAGAAGATGTCATATCGGATTTGGAAAAGCACGGTGTAAAAGCTATAGGAATCAATTTTGATTTATTGAACTTCGATCAGTACAGCAAACTGTGCGATCAAATTGTTTCTAAGATGGGAAAAATCGATATTTTGGTCAATAATGCTGGCGTGCAAAAAAGGCACAACGCTGTAGATTTTCCTAAAGAAGATTGGGATTTTGTTATGGATGTAAATGCCAACGCTTCTTTTTTTCTTTGCCAGACTTTTGGCAAGCACATGCTAGAACAAGGCTATGGAAAAATTATCAATCTAGCTTCTCTCCTTTCCTTCCAGGGTGGTTTACGAGTGCCGGCATACGCAGCAAGTAAAGGTGCGGTCATGCAATTCACCAAAGCACTTTCTAATGAATGGGCTAATAGAGGAGTTAATGTCAATGCAATAGCTCCTGGTTATATGGATACAGAAATGAATACGGCTTTACTTGCAGATGAGAATAGAAACCGGCAAATTCTTGATCGCATTCCTGCGGCAAGATGGGGGCAGGCAAGCGATATGCAAGGAGCAGCGATATTTCTGGCATCCCGTGCATCAGATTATGTACACGGCATTACGATTCCTGTAGACGGCGGATGGTTAGGAAGATAAACCAGTAATAATTCAAGAGACTTGTTAGGACCCTGAAAGTGTTAAGGCTAAGCGCATTATAAATAAGGAGGCAATACCATGTCATTTTCGTTTGATTTTTTTTCATTAAAAGGTAAAACCGCCCTGGTCACTGGAGCACGAACAGGAATTGGACAGGCGATATCAGTTGGATTGGCTGCTGCGGGCGCACACGTTTTATTGTTAGGCCATAGAGATAATTTAGATGAAACAAAAGAAAAGATAGAGAAAATCGGAGGAACGTATGACACGGTTTTAATAGACTTAAGCGATGTTTCTTCTATTCGCGAAAAATTAGCACCTATTTTGAATAAATACGAAATTGATATTCTTGTAAATAATGCTGGTGTTATTCACAGAGAACCCGCTGCAGAATTCAAAGAAGACGAGTGGATGCGCGTAATGGATGTTAATATCAATTCCGTATTTGTTCTGGCCCAAGAAATTGGTAAAACTATGGTGGCAAGAGGATCCGGAAAAATTATCAATATTGCTTCACTGCTTTCTTTCCAAGGCGGATTGTTCGTACCGGCTTATACTGCCAGCAAACACGCTGTGGCCGGTTTAACTAAAGCATTGGCAAATGAATGGGCGAGCAAAGGCGTTCAAGTAAATGCAATTGCACCTGGTTATATTGAAACAAACAATACAGAAGCAATTCGAAAAGATGAAAAAAGAAACCAATCCATTTTGGACCGGATTCCAGCAGCACGCTGGGGAGAAGCGGACGACTTAGCGGGAACGGCGGTTTTCTTGGCTTCGAGAGCCTCAGATTATGTAAATGGACATGTCTTGGTAGTTGACGGCGGATGGATGGGAAGATAAATAACGGATATCACAAAAGGAGTGCCTCTATGGATATAATCACTATCGGGGATGGAATGATTACGTTCGATCCAAAATCAAAAGGACCCCTTCGTTTTGTTAACCAATTCGAACGGAAAATTGGCGGGGCAGAACTAAACGTCATAATAGGATGCGCAAGGCTCGGCATCAAAACGGGCTGGATCAGCAGACTTGGAAAAGATGAGTTTGGTCGCCATATCCTCAATACGGTTAGAGGAGAAGGCATCGATGTTTCTGAAGTCGAACTGATGGAAGGGTATGCAACTTCTTTAAACTTCAAAGAAGTACAAGAATCGGGATCTGGAAAGACGTTTTATTACCGGAAGCATTCCCCAACCGAAACACTTACTCCAGACTTATTGCCTGAGGATTATATAAAAAAAGCTAAAGTGCTTCATGTTACTGGTGTTTTCCCCGCGATTGACGATGTAAACAGTGCTGTAATTCTTAAAGCTCTTCAAGTAGCAAAAGCGAATAATGTAAAAATCTCTTTTGATCCCAATATCCGATTGAAACTATGGTCGAAAGAAAAAGCGCGGGCTACCATATTAACTTACCTTCCATATGTCGATTACTTACTAGCTGGAAGAGACGAATTGGAATTATTGTTTGAAACAAATCATGATGCAAAGCTGATCGAAAAATTGCAGGAGTTCTCTATTGAGCAAGTGGTGATCAAAGATGGAGAAAATGGTTGTTATTTCTTGGAGAAGGATAATTGGACTCATTTTCCAGGGGTTAAAGTTTCAAAAGTGGTCGATACGGTTGGAGCCGGTGATGGCTTTAATGCGGGGTTCTTATATGGAACCATTAAAAAATGGGACCTCAATAAGACGATGCGATTTGCTAATACTATAGGCGCTTTAGTGGTTCAAGTGCCCGGAGACAATGAAGGGCTTCCGTACCTCGAAGAAGTCGAAGAGTATATGGGAGAACGTGAAATGATCGAAAGATAAGAAACGTTAGCATTACACGAATCGATAAAGGAGATATGCAGATATGAATATCGATCAATTGAAATCACTGCCCATTATTCCGGTTTTAAGAAAAATACCGTATGAAAAAAGTGAAGAAATTGTGCAAGCACTTTTCGATGGAGGAATCCGTGCTGTTGAAATCACAATGGAATCAGTTGGAGCAGAATCAATGATCCGGGAGACTTTTGAAAAGTATGGGGAGAAAATGCTTGTAGGAGCGGGAACAGTATTATCAATTGATGACTGCAAGAGAGCAATTGAAGCAGGTGCACAATTTATTGTTTCTCCTGCATTTGACGAAGAAGTGGTGGCTTACGCCGTCAATTCGGGAGTACCTGTTATTCCAGGGGTTTTCACACCGAGTGAAATGCTCCGTGCAGATAAAGCAGGAGCTTTAATGGTCAAACTATTCCCTGCTTCTGTTCTTGGGCCAAGTTTTATAAAAGATGTAAAAGGTCCCCTCGGCCATATCGATATCATCACTACAGGCGGAATCACGAAAGAGACAGCAAAAGGCTATCTCGATGCTGGAGCAGTAGCGATAGGAGCGGGCGGCGCGTTGCTGAAAAAAGAATTAATAGAAGCAAATGACTGGGATGGCATAAAAAAAGAAGCGGAATTATGGCTGAAAAACCTAAAATAAACTTGAACGGTGGTCTTTATAAGCCACCGTTTTTTCTTGTTTATAACTAACCATGTTGGCACGCAAACTGGTTAGCTATATATTTTTCCATGTTTCTGCTCTTCTTCCATGGGTAAAGGAAGGTTGAACAAGTTACTGTACGAGGAGGGGAACTAATGGTTACGAAAAAATGGATAAAAGCTGGGACTGCCACATTTTTATCGATTGGCATGTTGGCTGCTTGCGGCCAAAGCGAGAATAACGATTCGGAAAATGAAAGTAATACAGAGATGAATGAAAATGAGTCTAATGAGAACGAACAGGACGAAAATGAGTCTAATGAGAACGAACAGGACGAAAATGAGTCTAATGAGAACGAACAGGACGAAAATGAGCCTGATGAGAACGAACAGGATGAAAATGAACCGGATGAGAACGAACAAGATGAAAATGAACCGGATGAGAACGAATCAGACGAAAATTAAACAGGTTCGGAGAACTAACGGTTTGATAATAAGAAAGGCAGGCCGCTGTTATCAGCGGCTTTGTCTTTTTTTGCTGTTTGCTGCCGATACATTGTGTACCGCTTATTTTAATCGTGCATCCAGCAAACAGCGATAAATAGGCTTAATCATCAGCCAATAGAGCTATCCGAAAGTTTTAAAGTAAAAAATTAGGGGAATAGAAAACTAACTTTATATAATTTGGCTGGATGTAACAGACAATAGTGCTGTATACAACGCCGAAAAGAATTTTCTAATTCTTTTCGGCGTTTTTTAATTGGAAAGAAAAAGAATGAAAGATTTCGGTTAATACTCCGGGAGGAATGGTTAAAATGGATCGATTGGAACGAATGGCTGAAAAAGTGGGAATACTGATGAAAGCGGAATGCGAACTGCTGGGACAAGAATGCCTAGTTCACAAGCAACGGTCTTTGGTGATTCCTGAAAGCGGCACATATATATCTTGTACACTGGATCTCAACATCTCATTTACAAAATTCAAAGAAGATGGATCTGCTCTGAACGAAGCCTCTATATACCTGCTGCCAGAAGAGCTGCAGAAATTTGAATTCAACCTGATACACTACCCGCTTCCATTGCCAATCCATTACAAGCAGCATGTATCTGCAGGACCGAGCATCCTCTGCTTTCGCATGACATCCAAAGAACCGCCGGAACACTTTGCGCAACGGCTGTCAGCCGCTTTAGAAGGACTTGAGCAAGTGGATGGAGAGCTTTATGTAAATTGAATAACTAGAAAAAGGATCGAGGATGAACTTATAGGTCACTATTTATATACGTGAAAATTCAGAATACTATTGTTGCAATAGAAAACGAAGGAAATTTTTACTATGAGGAGGAATAGTGAATGGATTTAGCAGGTAAAGTTGCGGTTGTGACTGGTGGTGCTTCCGGAATTGGGTTGGCAGCTGCCCGGGCATTTATGGAAAAAGGTGCAAAAGTAGTAATTGCTGACGTGAATATGACCTCTATATTGGGAAGTGTAGGCGAGCCGAATGCTTTTGCTTACAATGCTTCAAAAGGTGCGGTAAATCTCATGACCAAATCTTTGGCTCTTCAATATGCAGATAGAAATATTCGTGTCAATGCTGTCGAACCTGGATATATTGAATCGGAATGGTCAATAGAGATGCGCTGGGTCCGGAGTTTTATGATGGGTTAGTTGCGAAACACCCAATCGGCCGTTTGGGCCGTCCACAAGAAGTAGCGCATGCTATCGTGTTTCTTTGTGAAAATGATTTTGTAACAGCGACAACATTAATGATTGATGACGGATATACGGCTCAATAATCCATTATTCACTGCTAGTATGCAAAAAGGACTTTTCCTCTTGAAAAGTCTTTTTCGCTTTTATTTATATTTTTTTTAGTCCTTCCATGACAGCCCAATAATGATGCTCATGGACAAGAAGTTCCTTCAGCTGCCCAATAGGCACCCATGTCAAAAAATGATCCACTTCTGTAGGGTCCTGAATTTTCTCTCCCAATTCCGCCAAGTAGAAATAACCGTCATTGAGCATCGGCTCATTCTGGGAGGAATGGAAGAACCGCATGGCGGTACCGATAAAAGGTCCGATTTTTATCTCGTGTCCTGTTTCTTCAAGCAATTCCCGGTGCAAACATTCTTCAGGAAGCTCTTGCTCTTCAATGCCGCCTCCAGGAAGAAAATAACGGTCATGGTTCGTTCTGACGATTGCAGCTTTATCTTTGGCAGCATTCAAGATAACAGCATAAGCTCCTTTTCGCAGCAGGTAATCCAAGCCCTCTGTTTTCTCTCCAAACGTTATTTTGTCCATTTAAAGTGCACCTCTTCATTTATTTTCCATTAATTTAATAATACAGCTATATCGAAGGCGGATAAATAGAAATATTCAAAAAACAATGACCCAGTGCTTGAAAATCGGCTATAATCCGAGAAGGGGGTGCTGAAATGGGAAATAAAAGCCATGGCTTAAAATGTGGATGGACATTAATCGCGCATAAAACATTCAAGCTGTTCTCAAATGATAACGGTTATGTTGTCCTAGATCAGGACAGTGACGTAGTGATGCATTTTACTGTTAAAGAGTCGGAGTTTGAAGTAATCAATAACAATTGGGGGCTTAACTATAAAGTAATTCCCGGATTTAAAACGATAAAGTTTTTGAATGTGCCTGAAGAAGAAGAGGAATAAGGCTCTTTTGCCGCTTGGATTAGAAAGAGTGGCTGGGTGGGTAAATAAGACAGGAAAAGAAAAAATGGTTTTATTTCGAATAGAGTTATTGGAGGAGAGCTGAATGCGGAAGCTTGGAATTGTTGGAGGGACGGGACCGGAATCGACGGTGGATTACTACCAGTCGATCATTTCGAAATACCAGGAGAAGGCCGGCAACAAAGAAGATTTGCCTGAGCTTTTGATCAATAGCATCAATATGTATAAAATTTTCACGCTGCTGGAAAATGGACAAACCAAAGAGCTGGCCGATTATTTGACGGAGTCTGTCAAGACGCTTGAAAAAGCGGGAGCTGATTTTGTTGTATTGACGGCCAATACTTCCCATATTGTATTTGAGCAAGTGCAGCAGCAAGTCAGTGTGCCGATGATCAGCATTGTCGAGGAAACCTATAAACGTACTGAAGAGCTGGGTTTGGAGAAGATCGGGCTCCTTGGGACAAAGTTCACAATGGAAAATGATTTTTTCCAAAAGCCGTTTCTTGCTGGTGATAAAACCATTATTGTACCGGCATCCAATGAGCAGCAATTTTTTCATGAAAAGATCGTCAGTGAACTGGAGAAGGGCATTGTAGATGAAAAGACGAAAAAGGCATTCTTGGGTCTTGTTGCCAAGATGATTGAACGGGACGGCATCGAGGGGCTAATTTTAGGCTGTACTGAGCTGCCGCTGATCTTTAAACCGGAAGATTTGGCCATTCCTCAATTGAACACGACTGAAATTCATGTGAAGAAAATTATTGAAGTGATGTTTGATGAAGAATAATCCGGTTGCTTCCGCTCTTCGAGCAGAATAGTTAAGAATGAGCCGGAAAAAGTTTATACTTTAATAGTACGATAGAATTTTTTATGGGGAGGTATAAACATGGTAAAGACGATTAAGTCTGAAGATTTTTTTGCGCTAACTGAAAACCAGGAAAAACCGTTTGTCCTCGATTTCACAGCAGATTGGTGACCAAGCTGCGTTCATTTGGGGCCGGTGGTCTCAAGCGTAGCTGAACAACTTGATTCAGTTGATTTTTACAAAGTGGATGTGGACGAAGCTCCAGATCTGGCTCAGAAATTCGGCGTACAAAGCATTCCGACCTTGATTCTGATTAAAAACGGCCAAGAAGTAAAACGCTCGGTCGGTTTTATTCCGGAAGAACCGGTGAAGGAATTTGCGCAGTCTTAAAAAAGAGCAAACTCTCAATTAAGAAAAAGGTGCCTTGAAGGCGGGTTCACAGTTTTTGTGAAGCCCGCTTCAAGGCACCTTTTCTGTATCATCTACAGGAGTGTAAATCCATAGCCCCGTTCTTTAATGGACGCAATCAATTCAGGTAGAACTTTTAACGTTTGCGGCAGTTCATGCAGCAGGATCACTGCCCCGTCTTCCAAGTTTTCGGTAACATTAGCAATTATTTGGTCTGGATCTTTTTTCAGCTCCCAGTCCATTGAAGCAATTTTCCACATGACCAGTGTTGTGTCCAATTGCTCGGTCACTTGAAGCGTATCGGCATCAAATCGGCCATAAGGCGGCCGGAAATAGCGGACGGAACTACCGGTGATTTGTTCGATGGCATTGATGCTGTTGCTGATATCCTTAAATTGTTCTTCTTTGGTCAGCTCAACCAGGTTCCGGTGTTTGACGGTATGGGAGCCGATCAAATGCCCTTCATCCAGTACCCGCTGCCATGGACGTTTTGGATGCAGCAGGCGCGTCTGCCAAAAAAAGACGGCCGGAACGTTTTCCTGCTTCAGCACATCAAGGAATTGGGGCAAGAGGCGGCTTGGCCCATCATCGAAGGTCAAGACAACAAATTTTTCTCCGGAGCTTCCGATTTTGGTCACGACATTTTCATTAGTGGAGTCGTACACGACTCGAGTATTGTCGACTGCTCAAGGATTTTTCATCATTAGATTCATCCCCTTATGCGATTAGATTCCAGCACCAAAAAAGGAATTCTCAGATTTAGAGCCGTACGTAGCGTGATACGTTTCTTCCGTAAATTGTTCCGGCAGCCCGTCAAAAATCACTTCCCCGTTTCGCAAGGCGATAATCCGGGTGGCGTAACGCTTGGCCAAATCGACGTCATGGACATTAATGACTGTAAGCAGCCCGAGCCGTTCATGCATTTCTTTCAGCAAAGTGAAGATGCGGTTCGAAGTGCCAGGGTCAAGGCTTGCTACCGGTTCATCTCCAAGCAGCACCCGGGGCTGCTGGACAAGGGCACGTGCGATTCCGACGCGCTGCTTTTGGCCGCCGCTCAAGTTCTCTACCCGGCGGTCGGCCATTTCTGATAATCCGACTTCTGCGATGATTTTCCGGGCAAGCGCGAGCTCTTCCTGGGAAAACCAACCGATTAAATTTTTGAAAGACGACCGATAGCCGAATGTTCCAGTTAAGACATTTTGCAATACACTGAGGCGGGGGACCAAGTTGAAATGTTGGAAAATCATTCCCATCTCCCGGCGCACTTTCCGCAATTTTTCTTCCTTGGCACGTGATACATAATCCGGATCCAAACACACTCGGCCATCTAGGCAAACTTCACCGCTCGTCGGTATTTGCAAGCCGTTGATGCAGCGGATGAACGTCGATTTTCCGGCACCGCTTTTTCCGAGTACACAGACGAAATCGCCTTTGTTCAGTGTCAGATTCAGATTAGTAAGGGCTTCAACTTCGCTTCCAGGGTATTGGACAGACAAGTTTTTTACTTCAATCATGTAAGGCGCCTCCTTCATATGATCCGATTCCGGACATAGCTGGCTAAAAAGTCAATGAGGATAACCATAACCATAATAATCAGTACATCGAGCGAAACGGCTGAGTATTGGAATGTTTTAAAGTCATTGAACAACCGCTGTCCGATACCGCCTCCGCCGATGAATCCAAGGATCAGCGAGGTCCGGATGGCGACTTCAAAGCGGTAGAAAAACTGCGATAAAACATTCGGCCAAATTTGTGGCATGATGCTGAATAGATAGGCAATCCATTTTTTCGCTCCTACCGCTTTCATCGCTTCTTGAGGACCGGGATCAGCCGCTTCAATCAATTCCGAAATCAATTTTCCAAATACGCCGACATTGTGGAACATGATGGCCAGCACTGCGGGAAATGGCCCAAGTCCAAGCGTGGTCAGCAAGATCAGTCCGAAGACAATTTCAGGAATCGACCGGACAAAACTAAGCACGACTCGGGTGAATTGAAAAAGCGCCTTGGATGGAGCTGTATTGCGCGCTGCCAGAAAACTGATCGGCAACGCGATGATAAGCCCCAGCACACTTCCTAAAAATGCCATAGACAGTGTCTCTAACGTATCTTGGACCATTGCCGGCAACAGTGAAAAGTCCATCGGGAACCACTTCGACAAGAAATCGATCATGTTGCGGAAATCTTTGAATTTTGTCAGATCAAATTCTGTCAGCCTCATACTCAAATAGATAAATATAAGGAGTATAACTACCGTGATAATGTTGCTTTTTTTAAACCACACCATGATCAACTCTATTCTTTAATGATTCCCTGCTTGATCGCTGCTTGTTTGATGCTTTCGTAATCTTCGTTAGTGGCTTCGGTAAAGCCGGAAGCTCCAAACGCATCCAGAATTTCCGGATCTTCAATCGCAAGGAATGTTTCCTGCAATTTTTTCACAGTTGCATCGTCTGTGCTTTCAAGAACAGCCCAAGGGTATTGGAATAATTCTTCAGATTCCCAAATGGTCTTGAATTGTTCGCCTTCAATCTTCCCGGATTCAACCAATTGGTCATAGATGGCGCTGTCGATAGCTCCAGCGTCCACTTGCTTGTTTTGGATAGCAAGTGCTGTTGCATCATGCGAACCGGTAAAGCGCACAGTAGCAAACTCATTGTCGTCTTCTGATTTGTAGACGCCGCGCTCCTGCAATTCAATAGAAGGAATCAACGAGCCGGAAGTCGAGTTCGGATCACCGAATGCAAAGTCGACTTCTTTGGAGTCTGCAAGCATCTCTTCAATCGTATTCCACGGATTGTCTTTGTGCGTGATGATATAAGAATGATAATAAGGCTTGCCGTCAATCAATTGTGTGATGATTGCTTTTGCATTGCTGTTTGCTTCAGCGATAACATAAGTCAACGGCCCAAGATACGCCATGTTGATTTGGTCGTAGTTCATCGCTTCGACTACGCCGTTGTAATCAGGATAAACTTTGATCGATACTTCGCGATCTAATTCTTTGCTCAACAAATCCTGCAGTTTCTTCATAGCAGTATCCATCTCGCCTTCCGTTTGGGCAGGGATGACTCCGATTGTGAATACCTCTTTTTCTTCTGTTTCTTGCTCTCCGCTGCCGTTCTCCGAACTGCCGCATGCGGCTAAGAATATTGACAGGACGAGCGTTAAAGCAAATAAAATACTCCATTTTTTCATGTTAAAACCTCTTTTTCAATTTTTTCTTTCTTGTGCTTTCCGCCACAATGGTAAAACAAGGGCTCTTTAGGGAGCCCTTGTGATTAAATCACCTGAATCCGTCCAGCATTTTCGCTTGTAACGGTTCCGACGATCGCTGAATGAACGTTTCTTTCAAGCAAGTCGCGTTGAAGCGCTTCGGCTTCGGCCTCTGGAACGGAAATGAGCAATCCGCCTGAAGTGACCGCATCACAAAGGATGAGACGGTCGATTTCGCTGACGCTATCAGCATAATCGATGTCGCCGGCCAGCCATTTCAGATTTTTGCGTGTTCCGCCTGGAATGACATTTTGTTCCGCAAGCTCTTTGGCTTTTGAAAGGACAGGAACATCTTTGCTGGATACAGTCACGCCGACGTTTCCGCCTTTTGCAACTTCCATCGTATGGCCAAGAAGTCCGAAACCGGTCACATCAGTACATGCGTTGACTGAGTAGTTCGCCATGACTTCGGCTGCTGTTTTGTTCAACGTCGCCATGACCGTCATTACTTCGTTCAAGTCTTCCTCCGGCAAAATGCCTTGTTTGATTGCTGTCGTCAAGATGCCGACACCGATCGGTTTGGTCAAAATCAGGCGGTCGCCCGGTTTTGCACCAGCGTTGGAGCGGATTTTATCCGGATGGATCGTTCCGGTAACCGATAAGCCGAATTTCGGCTCCTGATCGTCGATTGAATGTCCACCAACTAATGTGGCACCGGACTCTTTCACTTTATCCGACGCACCCGCCAAAATTTCAGCAAGAATGTTTTTATCTAATGTGTTAATTGGGAAAGCAACAATATTCATAACCGTCAGCGGCTTACCGCCCATCGCGTATACATCGCTTAATGAGTTGGCAGCACCGATCTGGCCGAACATGTAAGGATCGTCGACGATCGGGGTAAAGAAATCCAAGGTCTGGACGAGTGCAACCTCGTCGCTGATTTTGTAAACACCTGCATCATCGGCTGTATCCAGTCCCACAAGCAGATTAGGGTCTTCTACATTTCTCGGTAAATGGCGCAGAACCTGCGCCAGGTCCTCAGGACCAATTTTGCAGCCTCAACCGCCTTTAGTAGATAAAGAAGTTAAGCGAACCATTTCTTTTTCTGCCATTTGTATTCTCTCCTTTTTTGTTCAATTTGTCTTTATGCAACCAAAACCGGGCTTAATACAAGATGCTTCTATATATAGCGAGCAATGCCTCGGCCTCTTTAGTGCTTGAATGATTCTCGGCAATGTGTTCTTTTGCCTTGAGCCCCATTTTTTCTCTCACTTCGTAATTATTCATCAGTGATTCGGCATAAGCAAGAAATTCGGTTTCATCGTTGTAGAGAAAGCCGTTTTCTTCATTAGAGACAATGCTGCTGTTTCCGGGAATATCGGAGACGAGAACAGGGCATCCATATCCCATCGCTTCTAATATGGCGGCCGGCTGCCCTTCCGAGAGGGAAGTGTTCAGAACCGCGTCAGCTTGTCTGTAAAGTGGACCCATAAGCGGATGGGGTACAGCTCCTAAATAGCGGACCCAGTCTTTGTGCTGCTCAATCAAGCTGTCAACAAGCTCTCCTTCGGCTTCTTCCAGAACCGGTCCGGCCAGCCAAAGGCGAAGATCCGGATAGCCAACGTGCAATTTCTCAAGCATGGTGATAGCAGCGGGAACATTTTTAATTTTGCGGATGCCCGCGGGCAATACAAACAAAAAGGTGCCCGGCTCTTTTTCGGCAAAAGAATCGGCAGTTGAAAATTCACTGTTTCCTTGGGCAATCGGGAAAATTTTATCTTGCAATTCCGGCGCTTCCTGAACCAATACCGCTTTTGCCTTTCTATCAAACACATGGATAGCCGCCGCCCTTTTCAAACAAGCAAGTACATCTTCACGTTTGTCCGGCTCAAACAAATCGACATTCAAATCGGTGCCGGTTATTGTCACAACATAGCGAAAGGGCGGCTCAGCCAGTTGCTCGACAAATTTGTGAAATCGATGGGCGTGGAATCCATGAACCAAATCGGCGTCCGGCAATCGGGATGGAAACGGCTCGTCGGTTGAAGAAATAATTTCAGTTTGAACGCCTAACTTTCTTAAGTTCGCCGCAATCCGTTCGACAGTAACAGTATTGCCGCGCGGCTGTGGATAATTCGGCGAAACCAATACAATCTTCATAAGATTTCAATCCTTTAGTGACGCAGTTTGTTAGAAATTCCAATAAGGTATATGTAAAACGGATTTCCTCTATTAATTATCATGAAATTAGTCTAATTTGTCACTTATCTTGCCTGTATATAGGAAAAGAAAAATAGCGCTTGGAAAATGAAAAAAGGCCGTCAAAATGACGGCCATCGATTTTCTATGTATGGCGGGACTGTGTGGGAATCGAACCCACCGAGCCTGGCACGCAGGCCCCTCAGGGTTTTGAAGACCCAGGAGGACACCAGTCACCCAACCAACCCCATAATCTAGCAAAGATAAGTTTATACTGAAAAAAATAGAACCGCAAGCGCTTTGCTCAAGCGCAAGGGCAAAGCGCTTGAAACCGCTCGTCGCGAAGATTAAAGTAAAGATACCAACACTCAAAGAAAGCATGTGAGAAAATGACCGATACTTATTTTACGATTGGCATGGCGGGGCATATTGACCACGGCAAAACAACGCTGACAAAAGCGCTGACGAACGTGGATACAGACCGCCTGAAAGAAGAAAAAGAACGCGGTATCTCCATTGAACTCGGATACGCGCCACTGAAGACGGAAAACGGGGCGCATGTCTCAATTGTTGACGTACCGGGCCATGAACGCTTTATCCGTCAGATGATTGCCGGTGTAGCCGGTATCGATCTTGTCGTACTAGTGGTCGCTGCTGACGAAGGCGTCATGCCGCAAACCGAGGAACACTTGGAGATTCTGCAATTTCTTGGCATTGAGCAATGCATCGTTGCCATCACAAAAATCGACCGGGTCGATGAAGTGATGCTGGAACTAGTGACAGAAGATATCCGGGAACGGCTGGAAGGGACGATTTTCGACGGGGCACCGTACGTCCTCGTTGACAGTGTATCGGGCAAAGGCATCGAAGAACTGAAGAAAACGATTTTTAACCAATTGAAAAATGTGAAATTTCGTGATGCCTACGGCTCGTTCCGTTTGCCGATCGACCAGGTGTTTACCGTTCAAGGGCAAGGTACAGTCGTTAGAGGGACTATCTATGAAGGAGTCGTCCAAAAAGGCAGCCAACTGACGCTGTTGCCGAAAGGGCACAAAGTAAAAGCCCGCCAGCTTCAAGTCCATCACGAGGAACAGGAACAAGCAAGGGCCGGACAGCGGACCGCCATCAACCTTGGTGGGGTAGATAAGGACGAAATCAGCCGGGGGGATGTGCTCGTGGCGTCCGACCATTTCTTGGTCACCGATACAATCGATGTTGCTCTACAGCTGATCAATGAAACCTTTTCCCCTATCAAACAGCGTGCTCCGGTTAAGGTGCATGTCGGGACGTCTGAAGTGATGGGCAAAATTGTCTTTTTCGACCGCAACGAATTGGAGCAGACAAATGAGGAAGTGCTGTGCCAGATCCGTTTGGATGAAGAGGTGGTGGTCCGCCGCGGTGACCGTTTTATTTTGCGGCGTCCAACGCCTGTTGAAACGCTGGGCGGCGGTTGGGTGATTCAGCCAAGAGGCGGCAAATACCGGTTCGGCGAAGAAACCATCACGATGCTCCAGGAGATGAAAGAAGGCACACCGGATGATTTAGTAGAAGACGTACTGGCGAAGCAGATCTTGCTGGATGTTAAACAATTGATCCAGCAAACATCGCTCGATGAAGGGCTGCTCCGGGAGACCGTTGCGAAAGGCATCACAGAAGAGAGAATAGTGGAAGTTTCCGCTGGCAAGTACAGCTTATCGAAAACATTCATCAAACTAAAAGATGAAGTTCTGGAACGGCTGCATGCCTATCATGAAGAATTTCCGATGCGCATCGGAATGAGCAAAGCAGAACTTGTTCAAACATTCAGCAGCGCTTACCCTAAACCGTTTATTGAATATACGCTCGATAAATTGGCGGAATTGAACGAAGTTAGAAAAGCGGAGCAGTATATGGCGCTCGGAAACTTCGAGCCGCATTTGCCGAAGCAGTGGAAGACGCGGATGGAAGGCATCATTACAGCGATCGAAAAAGACGGCGTGCAAGTGAAAAAATGGGAAGAGTATACAGGTGGCACGCCAATACCAAAAGCGGACATCTCCGAAATGACTGCGTATCTGCTTCATACGAAACAAGCGTACCGCTTTATGGAGGATACGCTGGTCCACCGTTCCGCAGTTGAAGCCGCAGTTGCTAAACTGCAGGCGGAAACGGAAGTGGAATTCGGTTTAAAAGAAGCGAAGGACACGCTCGACCTTTCCAGAAAATACTTGATTCCGTTTCTGGAATTGCTCGATCAATTAGGCGTGACTACGCGTGCTCAGGACAAACGGCGATGGGCCGAGAAGGATGGAAGATAACTTTTCAGCCGGATCGCTAAGAATAGGAGGGGATAGGATGAAAGAGTATTTGCGCCAGATTCCGCCTGTACACGAGCTGCAGAAAGACAGCCGCTTCGAAGAGATAGCAACAGGGTTCGGACTCACTCACCTGCAGGCGACAAAGTTCGTTCAGCAGGAGATCAATGAAATGCGTCAGCGGCTGTTGCAAGGGCAATGGGCTGGTTCTCCAGCCCATTCGAACTTTGCAGCACTGATTTTCAGCAACATCGAGAAAAAAGCTGGGAAATGGAAGGAAGACCGTCTAATGCAAGTGATTAATGGAACCGGGACGGTTTTACATACCAATTTAGGCAGAGCGAGGTTGAGTGACCGGGCAGTGGATCATGTAGCCAAAGCAGCGCGCAATTATTCGAACCTTGAATACCAGGTTGCGGAAGGAAAACGCGGTTCGCGCCACGACATTATTGAAGATCTGCTGAAAGAGGCAACCGGAGCAGAAGCGGCAATGGTCGTCAACAATAACGCGGCGGCAGTGTTTCTTGTATTGAGTGCATTAGCAAAAAATAAGGAAGTTATCGTTTCCCGTGGCCAACTGGTTGAAATCGGTGGCTCTTTCCGGGTCTCTTCCATCATGGAAGAAAGCGGCGCCCGTTTAGTAGAAGTCGGAACGACCAATAAAACGCATTTGTTTGATTATGAAAAGGCGTTAACCGAAGAAACAGCGATGATCATGAAAGTCCATACCAGCAATTTCTTGATGATGGGCTTTACTAAAACGGTGGGAACCGAAGAACTGGTTGAACTGAAGAACACTAACAATGGGGTAGTGTTTTATGAAGACTTAGGCAGCGGGGCTTTATTTGACTTCAGAAAGCACGGCATCGGCGACGAACCGGTTGTCCGCGAAGTGATCGAGTCCGGCGCTGACATTGTATCATTTAGTGGAGACAAATTGCTCGGCGGCCCACAGGCTGGCATTATTGCCGGAAAAAAGGCGATTATCGACAGGCTGAAAAAACATCAATTGGCACGCGTGCTTAGAGTGGATAAACTGACGTTTGCGGCGCTTGAAGAAACGTTGAAGACATATCTTTCAGGAGAAGATGCGATCATGGAGCTGCCGACGATTAGGGATGTCATCCGTCCACCTGAAGAAATCAAACAGCAAGCGGAAGCTTTTATACATCAATTAAGCGGGAAAACAGAAGAATATAGCATGGAACTGAAGAAGAGCACATCCCAAATAGGCGGCGGAACAATGCCGGGTGTGGAACTTCCTACGTACATGGCAGCAGTTGCGCATAGTACGTTTTCGGCACAAGAGCTGGCAGACAAACTCCGCAGTTGCCGTCCAGCTGTCATTTCGCGGATTCAAGACGACCAAGTATGCATAGATTTCCGGACGATCGACCAAGACGAACTGCCGATTATCGTAAAAAGTTTTTTGGAAATCGTCTAATCTGGTAAATAAACTCAATCATTTGGCTTCATAAACAGGATTTTCAGCATGAAGTATGGAAGTAAGCCAACAAGAGAATCTTTATCTCGTATTTTTAAAAAAGAAGGAGGACTGGTTATGTTATTAACACAAATGCAAAATGTACAATTAACTGATTTGAACGGCAAGAAAGTTTCGATCAGCGATTTCCGCGGAAAGAATACGCTGATTTTCATGTGGGCGTCCTGGTGACGCTGTCGTGCACAGCTGCCCGGGTGGCAGCAGGTATACGATAAATACAAAGATATGAATTTCGAAATTCTATCGGTTGCCGCAGATGGCCAAGGGCCGGAAGTCGTTAAACCGTATACAAAAGAGACCACTTTTACAACAGTGGTCGACGAAAACAATGTGCTGATCAATATGTTCGGCTTCAAGATGGTGCCGAATGGCATTTTCCTGGACGAAGAAGGAACAATACGGATGATCAAAGAAGGATTCAAGTTGGACAATCCTGAAAATATCGAGGCGGTCGAAAAACTGATCCGCAAAGAAGTGGAAAAAGTTGAATTTGAAGGCAGCAGCCCAAAGAGCGGCCAACCGGACTTGGAGCAGCAATTGGCTCAGACAAAATACAAACTGGGCATGGAATACGCCAAGCAAGGACGCAACGACGAAGCGTTAAAAGAACTTGACGATGCCTGTTTGCTGGACCCGGATAATTTCACGATCCGAAAGCAACGCTGGTTTATTCGTTTTCCGGAAAAATTCACACCGGTGATTGAAGTCGAATGGCAGCAAGGGCAGCTTGAAATAGAAAAAGCGGAAGAAGAGCGCCGCCGCAACGAAGGGCTGGTCTGCGGACCAGATGGCTGCTTTTTGCCGAGCAGGTAATGGGAGGGCCGATTGAGGCCCTTTTCTGCTGTAATAGTGCGGCCATACATAAAAGGGAGATGAAGAAAAGCTGATGAAACCAAAAGTGTTTATCTCTGCACCCATTCCGAAAGAAGTGGAAGACTATATCGGGCAGTATTGCGATTATCGAATATGGAACAAAAAAGAAGCAATTCCATCTGAAATACTAGCCAAGGAAGTGGCGGACGTAGAAGGGTTAATGACCAAGAAAGGAGCAATAGACAAGGCGTTTTTGGAAAAAGCTCCCCAATTGAAAGTGGTCAGCACCATATCCGTCGGCTACGACTCTTTTGACACGGATGCAATGAAGGAAAAAAACGTGCTGGGCACCCACACGCCGTTTGTTTTGGACGAAACGGTTGCAGATCTCGTTTTCGGATTGATTCTGTCGGCGGCCCGAAGACTGCCCGAACTTGACCGCTGGGTAAAAGAGGGACAGTGGGGCAAAGAAAAGAGCTCGGAACGGAATTTCGGGGTGGACGTTCACCACACGACACTTGGCATCATCGGCATGGGCAGAATCGGAGAAAAAATTGCCAGAAGAGCGGCACTTGGATTTGAAATGAACGTCCTGTACAATAGCCACTCAAGAAAACCGGAAGCAGAAGAAAAATACGGCGCTCAGTACAGCGACGTCGATGCGTTGCTTGGAGCATCTGATTTCGTAGTAGTGATGCTTCCATTGAACCAGGAGACGCATCATTATATCGGAGAAGAGCAATTTAATCTTATGAAGCCGGATTCCATCTTCATCAATTGCGCAAGAGGGCAGGTTGTAGATGAAAAAGCGTTGGTCCAGGCGCTTCAGCAGAAAAAAATACGCGGAGCGGGACTGGATGTATTTGAAGTGGAGCCGGTAGAGCAGGACAATCCGCTGCTTAAGATGGACAATGTCGTCACACTGCCCCATATCGGATCAGCTACCCATGATACGAGATTCGATATGGCGATGAGAGCGGCGGAGAACTTGGTCGCCGGCGTGACCGGAAAAGTGCCGCCTGATGTTGTACGGGAACTGAAGGGCCTGATTGAGCGGTAAGTGGCAGTAGCGTTTTGCTGCTTGCGCATGAAAGAACCGATAAGAAGCTGAAATATCGACAAAATAAAACACCTTTTCTGAAAAGAAGGGTGTTTTTGTGTCCGCTTTATTAAATTATGGTAGGCAGGAAAGGTTATACGCCAGTCACTTTAACAGGTTTGGCTGCAGATTTTCTTGCGGCCGGAAGCAGAGGGATCAAATGTTTCAAGTCAGCGTCTGTCCCAAGCGGCTCTTCTCTCAGGCGGAAATGATGGATGGCTTCTCCGATGATTTTCCCTTGTTCTTCGAGAAGCGGATCGGATAGATTGACAGTATCGATGGAAATCAGCGAATCTGTTATATCAATGATGCGTGCGGCCTGTTCATCCAATACAGCGGCAATTTGCAGGAACGTCCAGCGCTTTCGCAGAGCAATTGAATTATAGTGATTGTGTCCGTTGACGTACAAGCCTGGTCCCTGCTTTTTCTGCAGAATTTCCTGTATTTGTACGTGTGGGTGAATATAGTGCATCGGCTCATGCGACTTAGCGGTAGTTGCATAAATAGGGTGATGGCCGAATACGAGAAGCGGTGTTTCCCCGGAATATTCAACTACTGATTCGAGCCATTCCTGTTGGATAGGATCTAGGACGCCGCCGCAATCGTTGAGGTCCTGTTCTCTTGCAGTGTCAAGGAAAGCAAACATTGCAGAATCCGTTTCAAGCAAATGGAAGCGCTGCTGCTGCGTGATTTCCAATACTTCCTTACGCTTTAGCCCATAAACATCATGGTTGCCAAGTACGTGGACAAATCGTTTCCCGTGGCGGCGGATGATCGAATAGATGTCCTCCAATTCTTCTGCCGTGCCGTAGTTTGTCAAATCTCCTACAGATACATACAAGTCTGCCGGTATCGAAAAAAAACGTTCCATAAACGTTTCATAAAATCCTTGTCGTGCGTCCGCAATTAGATAGTTGTCCAGAGTCAATTCAGGGTAATGCAAGTCACCAATAACTGCAATTCTCATAGTCTTTTCATTCTCCCTTCGTCTCTTGTTCTTCCTTAGTATCTCTGAAGTTTATTGAGTCACTATTAAGGCAGTGTGAAGAATTGTATAGATTCTTTAGTTCGAGTAATAAAGCGGGAATGCATTAAGATCCTAAAAAACCACTGCTCCAGAGAACAGTGGTTTTTTAGGTTTATATATGGGGAAGATTTTTTCCTTCCGCAAAAGCCTTTAAATTTTCCAAGCTAAGACCAAAACCGTCTGCATTCACCGTTACCCGGGTTCCGTTCTGCTCCCGAAACAAATCAAACGTGAAAAGCGTTCTGTCCGAATCGGAAGAGTAGGAGAACCGTTCAAGCGGCAGAACCTCGGTAATGGTGAAACTCATTGAAATGCTTTCGCCTTCTTCAAGTGAGTTGTGATTGCTTGGCATCAAAGTGAAAAGCGCTTTTTCCCCGACTGCCACTTTCGGTATTTGCCAGCTCGAACCGGGAGCGTACCAGGTGGAAAAGCGTCCATCTTTAACAATGGAGTTCCATACCGTTTCAGGATCGGCATCAATGAAAACAGAACGTGTAGTGCCATTCATCGGATCAACCTCCTGTTTTCTTCAAACTTTAAGTGTTTTCTCTTTAGCGTACAAGTGCAAAAAATACTGGAAAACAGCTAAAAAATTAAAAATCAGCCGGTTTTTTTCTTGTCTTTTGTTAGCAGTAATAATGATAATAAAAAGAGGCATTCGATGAACGGATCAAAACCTGTTGTCTTGCACCCAGTTCGAAAACTAAGGCAAAGAAGACTCAAAAGGAGTGAAACAAGTGAAAAGAAAAAGCTTCGGAAAATCATTTTTAGTGCTATTCATTTTTGGATTGATCGGCATTATATCTTTTGTCCCTTCTTTAATCCTCCTTATTGATGAGCAGCTTCAAAGCATACCGAATCCACCGGATATTCCGCTCGCACTGCTCGTATTGCTGTCATTGATCAATCCGCTGATCTTGCTGGCAGTGGCCATACTGATCGGCTTAGTAACCGCGCCGAAAATTGGCCTGGTTTCCTATCTTTACTCATGGATCAATGGACGATGGACAAAAGAAGACGCTGGGTCATTAAAAAAAGCCATCCCGATCGGTATTTTTTCCGGGATAGCACTTGCTGCCACTCTTTTTCTTTTGGAACTCGCTCTTCAGCCATACTTGCCTAAAGCGCTTCAGATAAGTGCCGGCTCCAGGGGGGTAATGGAAACACTTGGGGGAATTTTCTACGGAGGAATTACGGAAGAGCTGCTCCTTCGATGGGGCATGTTGTCGCTTGTTGCATGGGCTCTCTGGAAACTGTTCCAGCGTTCGCGGAAAGAACCGTCTGCGGCAATTTTCTGGATCAGCATCCTGGCAAGCGCACTACTGTTTGCAGTCGGTCATTTAGGAGCAACTGCTTTAGTGGCGCCGCTTACTGCTGCCGTATGGACGCGCATGCTTCTTCTTAACGGCATCGCGGGAATTGTATTCGGATGGCTATACTGGCGCAAAGGACTGGAGATCGCCATGATTTCCCACGCGTGTGTCCATATTGCGACCACTGCTTTTACAACAGTGTGGACGTTGTTTAAACTGTAGATTGAAGAGGAAAAAGAACCAAAGAATTCTAAAACCGAATAAAAAGTTTTCCTTCGAGTGAAGGAAAACTTTTTATTTGATTACTCTGTTCCATGGAGTGCTTCCCATTCGGGGCGCAAAATCCCCATCACGATAATATCGAAGCGCTTGCCGTCGCGGTACACCATCGAGCGCTTGCGTCCTTCCACCTGAAAGCCGACTCTTTCGTAAGCCTTGATGCCTCCCTTGTTGTACTCGATGACCTCCAAGCCTACCCGGTCCAGGTTCAGTTCATAGAATGCGTAACGGAGGATCAGGCGGAGTGCGTCCGTCCCGAAGCCTTTGCTGCGATCAGCGGCGTCGCCGATGCCAATGGCCAGTACGCCGGTCCGGTTGTTCCATTCGATGCCGTAAATGGTTACGAAGCCCACCAAGCGGTCCTCATCGATCGTTCTCAACCGGAAATACACTTCATTCGCTTCCGGAGAGCCTTCTTTCATCAATTGTTCGCTGTTGCGGGGCATGGCCATATCCGTATCCACATTCCGCAGATAGTCGGTGTCTTCCCCCCATTTCAGCATAATGCCGACATCCTCTTCCCGTGGTATAGCAAGCTTTACGCGTTCGCCGTGGAACAGATTAGAAATAATGGTTGTCATGTTGATCTCCTTAAATGTTTTAGTTTACTAACACCTCATGAATAGTTGATAGCTGTTTAAATGTACGCAATATCTCATCCCCCTAACGTTCAATTATTTTAATCATAGTGGGTTTGAAAACCTCTGGCAAATCGACGCAAAAACAGGCTTCCAGTATTTCCTTCATGAAGTATTTAATGTTCCACATGAGCTTCGCCGATTCTTACATGAAGTTTTCCGGCACCTACATGGACTCCGCCACATCTAACATGCATTTCCGGCCGCAAAATAAAAAACGGTCCAATTCCACTGCGAAATGCAGCTAGAACCAGACCATTTCCTGCTAATTACCCATATAATACAAATGCAACTCGTGTTCAAACTCACGAATTGTCATTCCTGTTAACTCTACAAAGCTTTCTTCAAAATCTCTTGTTATCCCAACCGATTCGATCAGTTCGTTAAGCGATTCCTCGCCATACTGATCGACCAGATACTTAACGGCAAAAAAGCTTTGTTCATAGACATTTGCCTTGTCGATAAAACGGGCTTTTTGCCATTGGTCGTGGGTGGTCAGTTCCTGCAGCGGCACGCCCTGAAAATAGGAATGCTCAATCCGGACTTTGTCATTGCCGACATACTCTGCGATTCCTTCATGAAACCAAACGGGATAGAGGGTGGAGTCGTCCGCTTTCGTCTTGTCAATTTTCCGTTCCAGCGCATAATGAGTGTACTCGTGCAGAATATTTTTTTGAAAACGGTATACGGCCAGTTCGTCCTCTTGCAGGATCGGTTCTTTATTATAGTAAATGATGCCAAGCAACCGCTCAAACTCCGAATAAAACCCGGATATGTTTTTGAGGTCGGAAAGCTGCCTCATATCTTCTTCGTTTTCAAAAACGATAATGTCCACATTCCGCTCATCCAGTTCTCCGAACAGTTCTTCGTTCCGTTCGATCGCCCAGTCCAATGTTTCTTTTGTAAGAGGAAGAAGGTCTGAGAAACCGCTTTCGTAATAGATGGAAACATGGTGGTGATCTTCGCGCAAATTCGTCTTTTTCAACTGCCTTTCTGCTGCGCTGTCGAAGTTTGTATTGATGAGCATCTTAATAGACTGGAAATACGTTAACTCTTCTTGCGTCTTTTCCTCTAAGAACTTGCTTAAAAAAATGCTCCCGCCGACCAAGACTATCCCTAACAAAACAATAATGCTTGATAAAATGAGCGGCAATACTTTAAGCGAGTTTTTCATTCCGTCTCCCTTCTTTCTGACATTAGCAGTCATTTTTATACTTCCTATGTTAACAAACCGGACAAGCTATTTATATTTATATTAACCAAAAATGCTCTATTTGAATCCTTTGACGATTTGATGCCATTTCGCAATAATGAGAGGACATCAAGCGGAGCACATAGGAGATTTTACTCTAGGAGGAATTGCTATGGAATATCGAACGCTTGGAAAAACAGGGGTACAAGTATCAAAATTGTGTTTTGGAACAATGTCATTCGGAGGAAATGCGGACGAAGAAACGTCACGTGCTATGTTCAATCGATGCCGGGAAGAAGGCATCAACTTTTTTGACTGTGCCAATGTCTACAATAAAGGAGTGGCTGAAGAAATTCTGGGCCGCTGCATTGAAGACTGCAGAAATGATATTGTTTTAACGACGAAAGTCAATTTTCCGACAGGCCCTGCCGTTAACCAGAAAGGCTTGTCGCGGCGCCACATCGTGTTGGAAGTGGAAAACAGCTTAAGACGATTAAAAACAGACCGTATCGACATTTATTTTGTTCATTCCTTTGATCCGCTGACACCTATTGAAGAAACATTACAGGTGCTTGACGATCTGCAGCGCCAGGGCAAAATCCTTTATCCGGCGGTAAGCAACTGGGCCGCTTGGCAGATTGCGACAGCTCTTGGGATATCGGCGAAAGAAAGCCTTGCCCGCTTTGAATGCACCCAGCCGATGTATAATCTTGTGAAACGGCAGGCAGAAGTGGAAATTTTGCCGCTGGCATCGGCGGAAAACATGGGCGTCATTTCATACAGCCCGCTTGGCGGAGGATTGTTGACCGGCAAATATGCTGGCGGCAAAAAACCTGAAGAAGGACGGCTCACGACACAGGAGAATTACAAAAAGCGGTACGGAGAAGACCTCTATTTTGAGACAGCGGACCGTTTTGCTCAATATGCTTTAGAGCGGGACTTGCATCCGGCGTCGCTTGCCGTGTCATGGGTCATGTCCCATCCAAGCGTGACCGCGCCAATCATCGGCGCACGCAACCTCGAGCAGCTGGAACCGTCGCTTGCTGCATTAACAATTAATATGACGCCGGAATGGCGCCAAGAAATTTCCGAGCTGTCTATTACACCGCCTCCGGCAACCGACCGTTCAGAAGAAGTTTAAAGATGATTCAGTATAAACTCTGAGCTTCATAGCTGGTGAATATAGAAACTGCAGTAAAAAAGCCCGACAAATTGCCATTCAATTTGTTGGGCTTTTCGAATGCTATAAAACAGACACTGGCCTTTCAGATGATAAAATTTAAAAGGGTACATAAAAATTTGTGCGAAATATGATATGGGAAATGCAGAGAGAGTAACTTAAATAAAAAAAAATAGAAGTAATTCAATATTTATTTATTGAAAAACGATAAATATTTTGTTAGAATCAATTTAATCAACGATTAAGTGAGGTGCTTTAAATGAAACGGGAAACACTCTTTTTGAAGGTCGTCATTATTCTTATGGCAATTCCGGTGCTTGCAGTATGCATTTTTGTAGTGCCGCCGCTCTCTTCTTTTGTAGCGGAAATCATACCGGAATGGGCGTTTTTACAGTATGTCTTTTTAATCGCCATGTATGCAACGGCAATTGCGTATTTTTTAGCGCTGTATCAGGCATTGAAGCTTTTGGGTTACATTGACAGGAACATCGCTTTCTCAGAACGATCGGTAAAGGCGTTAAAGAACATCAAGTATTGCGCGATTACTATCACAGCCCTCTACATTCTGTGCCTGCCGATCATCCTGTATGTGGCGCAAGTGGATGACGCTCCGGGACTGGGCGGACTTGGTATGATCATTACGTTCGGTGCAATTGTCATTGCTGTCTTTGCGGCGGTTCTTCAAAAGCTGCTGCAGAATGCCATTGATATAAAATCTGAAAATGATTTAACGGTCTGAGGTGAGATTATGGCGATTATTATCAATATTGATGTAATGCTGGCCAAGCGCAAGATGAGCGTTACTGAACTGTCGGAACACGTTGGCATTACAATGGCAAACCTGTCCATTCTAAAAAATGGCAAGGCGAAGGCGGTGAGGCTCTCTACGCTAGAGGCAATCTGCAAAGCGTTGGACTGCCAACCCGGTGATATTCTGGAATACCAGAGGGATGAAGAAACCCAAACACTATAAAGTATTTTCCTGAAGTTAATTTGTTTATTAATTTTAACGGATTGACAATCCTGCCTAACGTGAGAAAAAATAATGTAATGGGGTGCTTTTATGGACCGAGGTTCAACACTCTTTTTGAAGGCTGCCATTTTTCTTATCGGAGTTCCTGTTCTTGCCGTGTGTATATTCGGGTTTTCGAGGCTTCATCCTGATTCTCCGTACTGGGCATTGCCGGAATTGGAAAACCTTCAATATCCTATATTGATCGGGATGTATCTGGCGATGATTCCGTTCTTCATTGCGCTCGTTCAGACGTTGAAGCTGTTGACTTACATCGATAAGAACGAAGCGTTCTCGGAACTGGCTGTAAAAGCGTTGAGAAATATAAAATACTGTGCAATTGCCATCAGTATCATGTATGTTTTAGAAATGCCTTTCTTATACCTACTGACAAAAGTGGATGACGCACCAGGCATATTAATCGGACTGGTCGTGATTTTTGCTTCGATGGTGGTTGCTGTTTTTGCGGCGGTTCTTCAAAGGCTTTTGCAGGACGCCGTCCGGATAAAAGCGGAAAACGACCTAATAGTCTGATCTGAGGTGAAACTATGGCAATTATTATTAATGTTGACGTGATGTTGGCAAAGCGGAAAATGAGCGTCACCGAACTTTCAGAGCGAGTTGGCATCACGATGGCGAACTTGTCTATTCTGAAAAACGGCAAGGCGAAGGCAGTCCGGCTTTCCACGTTGGAAGCGATTTGCAAAGCGCTCGATTGCCAGCCTGGCGATATTCTGGAATACCAAAGAGACGAAGAGGAATTGACAACTTAGCGTGAACGATAAAAAGTCCGGTCGAAGTTTTTCGACCGGACTTTTTTTGTTTGAAGAAAAAATTATTTATGCTTTAGAATCAGTCAAAGTCCTTCTTTTCCCATTCATCTTCTGGAATGTCCAGGTCTTCGCCCGAAAAACGTTCCTCTTTGAACGGATCCCCGTTCAAATGGAAGCCATTCTGTTCCCAGAAGCCTGGCTGATTTTCATCAATAAACTCGATGCCGCGCACCCATTTGACGCTTTTCCAAAAATAAAGATGCGGCACAACAAAGCGGAGCGGATAGCCGTGCTTGGCCGTCAACGGCTCGCCGTCCAGGGAATGGGCGAGCAGTACATCTTCCCGGTCCAAATCACTAAGCAGAACATTTGTCGTGTAATCATAGTCGCCATGGAGCATGACATACTGGCTTTTTGGCGTAATGCCAAGTTCTTTCATGAGATCCTGGAAACGGACGCCGGTGAACGTGTTGTCGAAGCGGGACCAACGGGTGACGCAATGGATATCGCGTGTAACCGTCGTCTGCGGCATGCGCAAAATATCGTCATAAGACAAGACAACTTCCCGGTCCGTAAAGCCGAAAATTTTCAATGTCCATTCGTTCATATCGTAGACAGGCACTTCCCCTTCGTGGAGAACCGGAAAACGCTCGGTCAACACTTGGCCTGGCGGAAGGCGCTTGGCCAAAGCTGGGTCTACAGTTGGAACGCGCGTGCGTTTGATGCGGTCTGCTTTAGATAATTTCATTGGATCACTCCTTCATAAATATAAAAAACTCTTTCCTGTGTGGAGGAAGAGTTTTGGCTTTCGCAACTTGGCACTCTTCCTCATCTTTCAGGACAAACCGTCCTGCTGGATTTGGCACCATACTAAAAATAGCGGTTGCCGGGCGTCATCGGGCCATTCCCTCTGCCTCTCTTGATAAGGATCTGTAATTTATATAATTTTCTAACAAGATTTATTTTAACGAATAAAAGGAGCTGTTACAATGAAAGAATCAAATTATTTTAATGAAAAGCAGCAGCTGAGGCTTTGGGGACAAAAGGTTGACATTAAAATGTCGGTCCTTTAGGTTTGAGGATAGAGGAGTTAGATTAATGAAAAAGTTAGCATTCCTATTAACAATTACAGGTTTTTTGCTTAGTGCATGCGGACAATCCGGCACCGGAAATAACGATAAATTACTCGTCTCCACAGCGGCAAGTTTGACAGGCGTCATGGAAAAAGCGGAAGCGGAATTTCGGAAAATCGAACCGGACATTGAGCTTTCTTTCAACTACGGCTCTTCAAGCAAACTGAGAAGCCAAATCGAACAAGGTGCGCCGGTTGATCTCTTTTTGTCAGCGAGCGAAGCCGACATGAATTTGTTGACGGACAAAGGGCTGATTTCAGACGACAGCGTGGTACCGTTCGCGAAAAACAGGCTTGTTCTGGCTTCGCGGAACAGTTTTGAAGAAAGTGCCGATTTCAAAGCGCTTTTGACGGCCGATGCTGAAACCGTCGCAGTAGGGGAACCGGAAAGCGTGCCGCTTGGCCGCTATACAAAAGAAGCGCTAGAACGTCTCAAATTATGGGAATCGCTCGATGGCAAGCTTGTTTATGCGAAAGATGCACGCCAAGTCTTGACTTACGTGGAAAGCGGAAATGCTGAACTGGGAATTGTCTATTTATCCGATGCAGCAACATCAGAGAAGATAACGGGCATTAAGGAATTTCCGGAAGCGATGGAGCCGGTCATTTATCCTGGAGGGATTGCAGCGGGCAGCAAAAACCAGGAAGCCGCAAAAGCGTTCCTTGAGTTTCTGGCAGGAACTGAAGGCCAAGAACTTCTTAAGGAATCCGGTTTTATTCCAGCAGAAGAGGACGGGTCCTAATGCCATACGATATGTCTCCGCTTTTCCTGTCGCTAAAAGTCGCTGCAATCTCCACATTTTTTGTCTTTTTCGTCAGCATCGCTTTGGCGCGCCTGATGAGCCGCCGCGAATTTGTCGGCAAGAGCCTCATAGATGCGATTATTTTGCTGCCGCTTGTACTGCCGCCGACGGTCATCGGCTTCGGGCTCATCGTGCTGTTCGGAGCAAACGGCCCGATCGGCAGCCTGCTCGAAGACTGGTTCGGTTTTCGCGTCGTCTTTACATGGGTCGGAGCGGCAATTGCGTCTTTCGTTGTCTCGCTGCCGCTCATGTATCAAAGTGTCATGGCAGCTTTTGAAAAAGTGGATCCGCGCTGGGAAAATGTTGCCCGGACAATGGGCGTCTCCGAATGGCGGGTATTCCGGACCATCACATTTCCGCTTGCCTGGCCCGGGATTCTCGCAGGACTCATCATGGCATTTGCCCGGGGAATCGGCGAATTCGGGGCGACGTTGATGATCGCCGGCTATATTCCGAATGTAACGGAAACGGTGCCGCTAGCCATCTATTTCGCTTACGAAGCAGGTAATATGGAAAAGGCGGCGTTCTGGGTCATTGTCATTTCGGCGGTCGGTGTCGCGGCCATCACCTGGGTCAACTACTGGCGCAAAAAAACGGCAATCCGCATAGGAAGGGAGTGAGGCGCATGCTGACTGTGGATTTTCAAAAAAGTTTGGAGCATTTTAAACTGGCTTGCCAGTTCCAGCTCGATGACGAAATCATGGCGCTTGTCGGATCCTCGGGGTCCGGCAAAACAACGCTGCTCAATTGCATCGCTGGCATTGTCCATCCGGACGGCGGTCAAATCACATTGAACGGCCGGGAGTTTTTCAAAGAAGGAAGAAAACCGATGAAAATCCAGCAGCGGAAAGTGGGCTACCTGTTTCAGGACTATGCATTGTTTCCGCATCTCTCAATAGAAGAAAACATTTTATATGGCACACCGCGCGGTTCTGATTTGTCGCATGTCACCGAACTGACGAACATACTTGGCATCCGGAGATTGCTGACGAAATATCCGCACCAGATTTCCGGCGGGGAAAAGCAGCGTGTGGCATTGACGCGTGCACTGGCCGCCAAGCCCGATGTCTTGTTGCTCGATGAGCCGTTTTCAGCACTGGACGATGACAACACGAGGCGCTGCCAGGATGAATTGTTTCGCATTCATGAACACTGGAAGATTCCGGTGATCTTCGTGACCCACCGGAAAGCGGATGCGGAACGATTGGCGGACCGGGTTGTCCGAATTGAAAAAGGGCATATGACCGAACAATTGTAAATGAGCTTTCCCGAAAATGGGAAAGCTTTTTTGCAAGCAAATCATAGAAGTTCAGCAAGCGCCGCACCCGTGGTAAGCTTAAGCTATAGAAATCGAATTTTAGGAAAGGGGGGAACCGGCAGTGGATGAACGCTATTCCAGACAGACATTATTCAAACCCATAGGGCACAGCGGCCAGGAACAGCTGGGAGCCGCCACTGTTACGATTATAGGCTGCGGAGCCCTTGGGTCGGCGATTGCTGAAACATTGACGCGCGCAGGCGTGGGAGAAATTCATCTTGTCGACCGCGACTATGTGGAACTGTCGAACCTGCAGCGCCAGCAGCTGTTTACGGAAAGCGACGCTAGAGAGATGCTGCCGAAAGTGGCTGCGGCTGAGAAGCGGCTAAAGGCGATCCGCAGCGATCTTCGGCTTTTCACCTACCTCGACAATCTCGATGCGGTGTTGATGGAAAAGCTTATTGCGGGCAGCGCACTTGTCATGGACGCGACGGATAATTTTGAAACCCGCCTGCTTATCAACGATGCTTCTATAAAATATGGAGTGCCGTGGATATATGGCGCTTGCGTCGGCAGTTCCGGTGTCGTCTTTCCGTTCGTTCCGGGCGAAACAGGCTGCTTCCGCTGCCTGCTTCCTGTTTTGCCAGCAGTTAATGAAACGTGCGATACTGTCGGCATCATTTCGCCGGCTGTCCAAATGACGGCGGCTTTGCAGTGCGCTGAAGCGATGAAGTGGCTGACCGGCAACCGGGAAGCGATGCGGAAGAAAGTCCATCATTTCAACCTATGGGATAACACACAGCTGGATATCGGGATTTCCCGCATCAAAAATGCGGCCTGCGAAACATGCGGCGAACACCCGACTTATCCGTCGCTGGAAAAAGCGGCAGAGCGGACATATGCAGTCCTTTGCGGCAGGGACGCCGTGCAGGTGCTGCCAGATCCCGTACGGCCGATTACACTTGAAGACGCAGAAAAAGCGGGGCAGAAGCTGAATCTGGAAATAAAACGTACACCTTATTTTGTCGAACTGCATGCTTTTGGCCACCGGATGGTTTTGTTCGGCAACGGCCGGCTTCTGATTCACGGCATCCGCAATGTATCGGAAGGCCGGAAACTGTATCACCAATTGTTCGGTTAGACGGGAAAGGAAGAAACGCGATGTCTGAAATATTTCAACTCGACAAACAAATCCGCCTGGCGGTTCTGACGGTCAGCGATACGCGGACCGAAGCGACCGACACGGGAGGAAAGCTCGTACAGGAACTTGCGAAAGAAAAAGGGCTGGAAATTGCAGCCTATAAAATCGTACCGGATAACACAGAAACTATCCGGCTAGCAGTGAAAGCTTGGTTGGAAGAGGACAGGGTGGACGCGGTCATCACGACCGGAGGAACGGGAATCGCGAGGCGCGACGTAACGCTTGAGGCCGTAAAGCCCTTGTTTGAGAAAGAGCTGGACGGTTTCGGAGAACTGTTCCGTTACGTCAGTTTCGCGGAAGATGTTGGAACGAAAGCGCTTCTGAGCCGCGCGGCGGCAGGTGTGGCAGAAGACAAAGCCATTTTTGTCCTGCCGGGATCCCGCGGAGCTGTAAGGCTGGCGATGAAGCGGCTCATCTTGCCGGAAATCCGGCATATTGTTTTTGAACTGACAAAACACCGTCAGCCGCGGGAATAGTCGCCCGACTTGCCGCCTGTTTTCTCCAGCAGCATGGTCGGCCCAATGACCATTTCCTTGCCGGCCGCCTTGCACATATCGTAAATCGTCAGCGCCGCAGCCGATGCGGCAGTAAGAGCTTCCATTTCGACGCCGGTCGGCCCTTTTGTTTTTACGGTAGCGAATAAAACCACTTCGTAATGACCATTCGCTTGGTCGACGTTCCAGTCAAACCGGATATCGACACCGCTCAACGCAAGCGGGTGGCACATCGGGATGATTTGTGCCGTGTTTTTGGCGGCCATGATTCCGGCCACTTGGGCCACTGCGAAAACGTCGCCTTTTTTATTCGTCCCGTCCTTGATTTGGCGGTATATGGCTTCATTTATTACCACGGACGTTTGAGCGCGCGCGGTGCGGGCCGTGTCTTGTTTTTCAGAGACGTCGACCATCTTGGCGCGTCCTTGTTCGTTGAAATGAGTCAGTTCAGACAACGGAATCATCCTTTCAAAATAGATTATGTCCAGTATAGCAGAACTGGCGGAGGAGTTGAGAGCAGTGGTGGAACACCGAAAACCGATTCCAGTGGCGGAAGCCGTGGAACGGGTGATTAAAAAAGCGCAGGCGCTTGGAACCCAGCAAGTGGCGCTTGGCGACAGCTACGGCCGAATCTTGGCGGAGCCGCTTAAGGCGTCGCACGATGTGCCGCCATTCAACCGGTCGCCTTATGACGGCTTTGCCATCCGCTCGAAGGATTCAATGGGGGCATCCGGCGAAAACCGCAAACGGTTCGAAGTGATCGACCATATCGGCGCCGGCGCCGTTTCCGAAAAAGTAGTACAAGAGGGGCAGGCCGTGCGCATCATGACGGGCGCACCGCTGCCAGCAGGGACCGACGCGGTCGTCATGTTCGAGCAGACAATCGATTCCGGATCTTCGATCACCATCCGGAAGCCGTTCGAAGCGCTTGAGAATGTCTCGCTGCAAGGTGAAGACATGAAAAGAGGAGCCGCCATCATTGATAGCGGCAGTTTTATCCACCCTGGAACCGTGGCAGTGCTTGCAACGTTCGGTTACGCAGAGGTTCAAGTGGCAAAGCGGCCCGTGGTCGGCATCCTGGCAACCGGAACCGAACTCCTGGATGTCAGCGAACCGCTTCAGCCGGGCAAAATCCGCAACAGCAATGGCCCGATGATCGAAGCACAGCTTGCGCGCATGGGCATCAGTTGCAAAACGTATGGCATGTCAGTGGACGATCTGGACGAAAGCTTCAATGTCGTGAAAGCGGCAGCGGAAGAAACGGATATCCTTATTACAACAGGCGGTGTCTCGGTCGGAGATTTCGACTTTTTGCCGGCTATCTACGAGCGCTTAGGCGCCGAAATACTGTTCAATAAAGTTGCCATGCGCCCGGGAAGCGTCACGACAGTGGCGGTAGCAGATGGTAAGTACCTGTTTGGTCTGTCCGGCAATCCGTCCGCGTGCTTTACAGGATTCGAATTGTTTGTCCGTCCGGCAATCCTGAAAATGATGGGAGCGGAAAAGTTATATCTGCCACGGACACAGGCGGTGCTTGCGGAAGATTTCGCAAAACCCAATCCGTTCACCCGTTTTATCCGGGCAAGCTATGACGGTCTGTCTGTCCGCCCGGCAGGATTCAATATGTCAAACGCGGTGTCGTCAATCGCACGCGGCAATGCGTTGATCGTATTGCCCGGCGGAACAAGGGGCTATCAGGAAGGCGCACTGGTCGATGTCCTGCTCCTGGGTGTAGAAGAAGGAACAGCCCGGTGGACACTGTGAAAGTGCTGCAGGTCGTCGGTTTTAAAAATAGCGGGAAAACCGAATTGATGAGCCGGCTTTTAGGCATAGCGAATGAAAAAGGCAAGACCGTCTCGACCATTAAGCATCACGGACATGGCGGCATTCCTGAAATGCCGCCCGGGACGACTGATAGCTCGCGATTTTTCGGTAATGGCGCGGCCAGTTCGCTTGTTTATGGCGGCGGGGTCATCCAACTGCATCAGCGCGAGGAAAGGGCCGGCTTAGACAGCTTGATCGAAGTGGCGTCTTTGGCAGCGCCGGACCTCGTGCTCGTAGAGGGTTTAAAAAAAGCGGATTATGACAAAATTGTCCTTATACGGTCGGCAGAAGACTGGGAAGAACTGCAGCACCTCAAGAGAATAATCCTTGTTGTCGTTTTGGAAGACTTCTGTTTAGCCGGAGTTGAAACAATGGAGCGAAACAATGAAGAAGCGATAAAAAAATGGTTTTTGGAATGGATGGAAGGTGAAGAAGATGAAAGCATTTGAAGTGGTGTCCCAACCGATAAATCCGCAAGTGTACGCCGATTTTGTCCTGCGCCCGGAAGCGGGTGCAGTAACCTTATTTACAGGCCATGTCCGGGAATGGACAAAAGGGGTCCGGACGTTGTATCTTGCTTATGAAGCGTACGTGCCGATGGCCGAGAAGAAATTGGAACAGATCGGCCGCGAAATCGAAGAAAAGTGGCCGGGCGCAAAAGTGGCGATTGCTCACCGCATTGGCGAACTGCAGATCAGTGACATTGCAGTAGTCATCGCCGTATCATCGCCGCACCGCAAAGCGGCGTATGAGGCGAACGAATACGCGATTGAACGGATTAAGGAAATCGTGCCGATCTGGAAAAAAGAAATTTGGGAAGACGGCGAAGAATGGATTGGCGACCAAAAGAAAAAGCCGGAGGGGGAAAAAGGATGATTACGTTGCATTATTTTGCCGGACTCCGCGAACTGACGGGCAAGTCTCAGGAACAGGCGGATCTTGCAGGCAAGACAGTTGATGACTTGATAGAGTGGGCAGCAGATAAGTATCCGGGACTCCAACAAGGTTCTGCGCGTGTTGCCATCAACGAAGAATACGCTTTGCCGACAGACGTCCTGGAAGACGGGGACAATGCGGCATTCATTCCGCCAGTGAGCGGCGGATGACCAAACGGATCGGCATTTTGCTTGCCGGAGGCGAGTCGCGGCGCTTCGGTTCACCGAAAGCGTTCGCGGAAATCGACGGCGAACTGTTTTATGAGAGAACGTACAAAGCACTGGCTGCAGTATGTGATAAAGTCGTCATCGTGGCGCACCCTGAACTGCAATCCCGTTTTCCAGACCATCTGGATGTTATTACGGATCTTCCGGCTGTGGCGGGACAAGGGCCGCTTACCGGCATATTGACGGCAATGACCCAAAGGCCGGGCGACCAGTACGTCGTCCTGCCGTGCGATATGCCGTTCATTTCCTCTCAAGAAGCCAAGAAACTCATCGAACAGATGGATGGCACGAAAAACATCACCGCCGTCCAAACGCCGGAGGAAAGAGTGCCACTGTTCAGTGTATGGAAAACGGGACTGCAAGAAGCGCTCGAAGCGGAGCTCGCGAATGGGCAAAGAAAAGTCATGGTATTCATGGAAAAAGCCGGCACTGCTTGGCTGGATTCTGCTAAGATCAATGAAGATACAACTGTTTTCCGCAACATCAACAGACCGGATCAATAGAAAGGGAGGTGCACCGTTATGAATGCAAATCCGCTACAAGACAAACTCGGACGGCCGATCCGCGATCTTCGGATTTCGGTGACAGACCGCTGCAATTTCCGCTGCTCCTACTGCATGCCAAAAGAAGTATTCGGCGACGACTACGCTTTCTTGCCAAGACAGGAGTTGCTGACGTTTGAAGAAATCCATCGGCTGACAAAGCTCTTTGTCTCGATGGGCGTCAAAAAAATCCGGCTGACCGGCGGTGAACCGCTCATGCGGCGCGGACTCCCGGAACTTGTCGGGAAAATCTTGTCTGTTGAGGGTGTGGAAGATATCGGCCTCACAACAAACGGCTTGCTTCTTGGCCAGCACGCGCAGCCGCTTTTTGATGCAGGGCTTCGCCGTTTGAACATCAGCCTGGATGCGCTGGAGCCGGAACTGTTCGGCAAATTGAATGGCCGCGGTGTCGAGTCGTCGCGCATTCTCCAGCAAATCGACTTTGCAAAGTCAGTCGGCTTCGACATCAAAGTCAACATGGTCGTCCAAAAAGGCGTCAACGAAGATGAAATCTTGCCGATGGCTGCCTATTTCAAAGAGCGCGGCATCACATTGCGCTTTATCGAATTCATGGATGTTGGAAATGACAACGGCTGGAGCTTTGAAAAAGTGGTGACAAAAAAACAAATTCTCGAAAAACTCCAGACGGTGTACGAACTGGAACCGGTGGATGAAGATTATTTTGGGGAAGTCGCGAAGCGTTACCGCTTTAAGGGAAGCGAAGCGCAGGTCGGCTTTATCACCTCGGTGTCGGAATCATTCTGCTCAAGCTGTACGCGCGCGCGGCTGTCATCGGACGGCAAGTTCTATACATGCCTGTTTGCGACAAACGGCTTCGATATCCGCGGGCTGCTGCGCGGCGGCTTGAACGACGATGAACTGTTGCGGGCGATCAGCGGCGTTTGGGAAGGGCGCGCGGACCGTTATTCTGACGAACGCACGGAACAGACAGCCAAGAACCGCAAGAAAATTGGTATGTCTTATATCGGCGGCTAAACTTATAAATGCGAAAACGGCAATCTCCACTTCACTCGAAGCTGTTTCGTCAGCACAAGCTTTGTTGGCTTCCATTGAGATTGAAGCGGCTCCGCCTATAACAGTAGAACCGACAATGCCTTAAGTGAGATATTCTTTTAGTTAAGATGGAAATTACGGAAGTGCCCTTCTCCTTGTTACTGGAGAAGGGCACTTTTTGAATTGACTACCTACTTAACAGTCAACAATCGCATCCGGATGTTTTGTTCAATGGCCCCTTATATACATAGCCGAACAAGCTGTGTATTGTGAGACGAATTCTTAGGCCAAAGGTGGTTTCTTATTCTTCTTTAATCCATTCGCCGTATTGTGCGAAAGAGGAAATGCATGCAATTCTGCAGGCAGAGGGCGGCTGAAATAATAGCCTTGTCCCTCATCGCAGTTTTCCTCTTGCAAGTAGGCGAGTTGTGTTTCATCTTCAATTCCTTCAGCTACAACTTCCATCTTCAATTTATGGGCTAACGAAATGATGGTGGAAGTTATAGCTGTACTATTTGAATCAGTGTTGATGCCCTGTATAAAGCTCCGATCAATTTTCACGCGGTCGAACGAAAATTGCTGCAAATAACTGAGAGAAGTATATCCAGTGCCAAAATCGTCAATAGACATCGACAGACCTAGTTCCTTCAGGTTCGTCAAACATTCTTTCAACCGTTTCATATCCTCTATTAGAATGCTTTCTGTCACTTCAAGTTCCAGCCATTTTGCATCGAGTCCTGTTGTTTCCAGAACCGATTTTACCATAGGGATAAAATTGGGATGCTGCAATTGAATGGGTGAGATATTCACACATATTTTAAAAGGAGGGGCACCCTCATCTTGCCAGGTTTTATTTTGGGCACATGCTGTCTCCAATACCCATTTTCCAAGTGACACAATCTGTCCGCTTTCTTCTAAAATCGGAATGAAATGATCAGGAGGCACAATTCCAAGTTCCGGATGATTCCATCGGACCAAGGCTTCCATGGCGCTGAGTTCACCCGTTTTCAAATTAGTAATCGGCTGATAATGAAGGACGAATTCCTGGTTTTGGCTGGCCGATTTTAAATCTTGTTCTATCGTCAATTTGTAAGTTGTTTTCTGGTCCAATTCTTCTGTGTAAATGGTGTAGTTGTTTCTTCCATATTTTTTCGTATAGTACATGGCGGTATCCGCTTTTTTCATTATTTCCTCTACGCTATCTTCAGTGCCGCTGCTGAACGCGATTCCTATGCTCGTAGAAACCGTTAAGGAGTGGCCCATGACTTCAAATGGTTCCGCTAATGCCAGGTTCAACCGTTCCGCCAGGACTATTGCTTCTTTCTTATTCGAAGTGGGCAGCAAAATGGCGAATTCGTCTCCCGCAAACCGTCCCACCGTATCCGTATGGCGAACATTCTGAAGTAATCTTTCTGCTACAATTTTTAAGAATTCATCTCCGACATGGTGCCCCAGAGAATCGTTGATAAACTTAAAGCGATCCAAATCCAAAAACAGGACGACCGGCTGATTTTTGCGGCTATCCGAGAGTTTAAAAACCTGGCATAACCGGTCTTCAAATAATTTCCGATTCGGCAATTTTGTTAAGGTATCGTAGAAGACAAGGTCTTCCAGCAATTTCTGATGTTTAAGTTTATCTGTAATGTCCTTGGCGATGCCATAGACTCCAACGATTTCCCCAATCGATTTCATCGGAAAGTTCGTTACTTCCAGGTTTCTTTGCTTTCCATCTTTTCGGGTAAGCGTAATTTCGTATGTAGCGACACTTCCACATTTTGCATTCTCAAAGTTTTTCAAGGCAACCGCCAGGTCCTCAGAAGCGATAAGCGGAATAAAAGATAGATCAAGCAATTCAGCACGGGTATATCCGGATAAAGTTTCACATTCTGCATTTGCATTGATGAAATTTCCTTCTAGGTCAAACGTGAAGACCGCATCCGGGTTGTTATCAAAAAGGGATTTGAAACGTTCCTGGTTTTCCTTGAGCTGCAGAGTCGCTTTCACTTCTTCTGTTACATCCAATACGGTGCCAATTGTTACTGCTTTTCCATCCATAGTGGCTTTTGTTTCATGAATTTCAACATGAATCAGACTTCCATCTTTTTTAAGTAATTCTACCCGAGAACTTGAATTCGTCTTCAGATCTTCAGTGCTCCTTCTGGCATTTTCTTGCACAATCAACAAGTCATCCGGATGAAAGAGCGTATCGGCCATAAAATTATCAAGTAGTAATTCCTCTTTCGTGTAGCCGACAAGATGGCAAAAGTGAGCATTGACATTAGAGTAGGACGAATCTTCTAAAAGATACATACTGATAGGCGCGTTTTGTATCATTACATCAACTATTTCTTTAGAGAAGGGAGTATTCGATTGAATTTCGACCTCTTTAAAATTGGCAGGAACTTTGTTGCTGTTATTAATTTCCATTCAAATTACCTCCACATAATTGCGCATTTAAAAAATTATGGATTTTAAGCTCTCCGAGAGCATTAAACAAAGCCATGGCCAGTCTTGGCAAACGGAGGATTAATGTTCAATAAAAGCAAGACAGATCAATTTTATATTATTGTATAAGAATCTAATTGCTTTAACCAACGCTATGAAATATTGTAATTTCCTTTTATTATAACTTCATTTAAATCAAAAAAACAAAAAAGTAAAAAAATGTTATTTTTACATATATTTTTAGCTAGCTTGATACTATAGTACTTTCTTGGAGTGTGATGGTACTTCTTACGTTAATTTATTTTGCATGGTGTTGAAAAGAGGAAAACGTATGAAAAGTCCAGTAATAATAGAGGGGAGGTTTAAGTGGCCTTCAAGGGGCATCTCTGCTTGCTAATTAAGGCATCAATTTCAGGGTCTTGGAGTTGAGGGATTGAATTGGCAGGAGGGCTTTGAGTGCTTTAATTTCAGGTAGGCCAGAACTGGGCGAATTTGATTTTGGTCCTGTATGAGCCGAAAATGGCAGCTCTTGATAAATGGTTGACCTTGAAGACTTTTGTTTAAAAGAACTATGGCGACATGCTGGTGGAGCGGTTCCAAATCAAACTACTTAAACACAAAGAAAGAGAAGAGGCTGGGCTGTTCAAAGCACAGCTTCTTTCTTTTTTGTCGCTAAAAGTACATTTTTACAAAAACTTTAGCTTACATAATTAGCGAGCTTTCTTTAGTTCTGTTAATATATTTGATATAAAGATATGATTTAGTAGTATAAGAAACTCAAAAGCTTAATTACGAAAGTCAAAATGATGGATTTATTTAAAAGAATTGATCTGCGTAACATGCAGGAAACGGTCATGCAGGCAAAATGAAAATATTTTTAATTGCTGATGATATTCAATCATTCGATTCAAGAAATAACGTTGCGGCACATCGGAATTTCGAACGGAGAAATAGAGGATAGCACGACCAACTTTTCACTTTAGGGAGAATGTCGAATGATGTTGAAGTATTACACTAAACGCTATGAAGTAATAACGCAGGGGACCTATCCTGCAAATCGAAAAAAATTAATGCTAGCTAACCTTATGAGTGAAATGGAAGCGTCTTACGATATGCCTATGCATAGAAATCCTGATTGGGACATGCAAAACGCAGAGATTTCTGAACTTTACCGCAAAATTTCTGATAGTAAAAAGCTTTAATTATAAAAGCCTGAAGAAAAACTGTTTTAACGTTTTCCTTCAGGCTTTTTTTATTTCCATTTCAAAAGTTTACACTGATATAACTGGTGCTGAACTCCTCTGATGCTTCAAGTTCTGTTATAGATTATATACTCGTCCCGGTCGACTTTTTTCGCTTCGTACAGCGCCAGATCCGCAAATTTTATCAGCTGCTTTTCATTGGCTGTATGGTCCGGATACAGGGAAATGCCGATGCCGGCGCCCATCTTGATGTCGTAGCCATTGAACGTGAACGGCTCTTCATAGGACGCCAGAATGCGCTTGGCTGTCTCTTCGGCAAGGTCCAGTGAATCCAGTTCGGGCAGGACCACTCCCATCTCATCGCCGCCCAGGCGGGCGGCCGTATCGACCGGCCGAACCGCGGCTTGGAGCCGGATCGCCATTTCCTTGATGACCGCGTCTCCTGTATCGTGGCCGAACCGATCGTTGATCTGTTTGAACTTGCGCCCGTCCATCAGGAGGACCGCGACTTTTTTGCCGGACCGGTCTGCTTGCTGGATGGCCGCCTGCAGCCGGTTGTCAAAGGTGCGGCGGTTGGGGATGCCCGACAAATGGTCGAAGAAGGCCATTTTGGCGATCTTGTCCTGCAGCCGCTTCCGCTCGGTGATGTCGCGCGCAATGGTCAGGACCTGCGTCACGTTTCCGTCCGTCAGGACCGGCGTAGGGGAGACTTCCATCCAGATCCACTGGCCGTCCTGGTGCTGAAAGCGCACTTCGATGGTGGCCGGCTTGTCGCCCTCCATCAGGGACGTAACCGTTTCGATCAGGCCGAAGGCATCCTCCGGATGCACGTTGGTGGTGAACGGGTTCCCGATATACGCGGAATCCGGATAGCCCAGGATCTTTTCGTTGGAAGGCGACACGTATTCGATCAAGCCTGCGGGATCGATCAACGTGATGATGTCAAACGCGCTTTCCGTGATGAGCTTGTATTTCTCCTGGCTTTTCTGCAGATCCTTTTCAGCTTTTTTCAGTTCCGTCACGTTTTTGTAGAAGATGGTCGCCCCGATGATGTCCCGGTTGGCATTCCGCACCGGAGTATAGGAAGAAATGATATTCAACGGGTTTCCGCTCTTCGTCAACCGGATGGTCTCGTGCGAATTTACGGTTTCGCCTTCCATGATTTTTTTTACCAGAGTTGAGGCAGCAGCTTTCATGTTCTGCGGAACGATAGAGCCTTTTCTGGAGAGTACCTCTTTTTCGCTATACTCAAATGTTTCTTCAAAGGCAGAATTTACTTTTAAAATTTCCCCTTCAGTGTTAATAAAAAATACAGGGTCTGTGGCATTTTCCCAAAAGACTTCAAGTTTTTCCTTTGTTTCAATCAAAGCTCTTTTTGCCCGTTCTCTCTCTGTAACATCTCGTACGATGGCCAAAATGTATTTACACTGGCCCTCTTCTGTCACGATAGGATTGAGTACGGTTTCTCCTACAATTTCTCCGTTTTCTGTTTCTATCCTTTGGATAAATTCAACCGATTTTTTTGTGGATTGAACTTCGCGGTAATGCTCAATCAGTATCTCGGCCTGCTCAGGTGACATCACATTTTCTATCGGGCTTCCGACAATGTTTTCCTGAAGCTGCAAAATATTAAAGGCAGCTGGATTTGCATAAATATAGCGAAACGTCTCATGCTCTTCCTCCATTAAAAAAACCAAGTCTTGGATCAAATCAAAAAGAGCTGTGGATGTTAGAACGTCTAATGCTACTGTTTCTGAAAAGTACTTCATGATTTTTGTCTCCTTGGTGAGTCAGGATTAAGTGATTAGTAAATTTCTTATTAGTAGATCAGGAACGAATAGGCAGGGTTCTTCTTCAAAAATATTTCAGGTCTGCCATATAGTTTTTTTATGAGGCTACTTGCTTTAAGCAAATCTATAATTTCGCAGTAAATATTTCATTTCGAAATCATGGACTTTTAAAGGTTTATCGTAAAGGTATCCTTGATAAATGATACAGTCATTTGATTTGAGGAATTCAACTTCTTCAAGGCGTTCAACCCCTTCTGCAACCAGGTCGCATTCAATGCTTTTCGCCAAATGAATCAGGGACTTGAGCACAGCTTCCGACTTTTTATCTTGTCCAATTTTCTGGATAAAAGACTTGTCTATTTTGATTGTAGTAATAGGAAAGTGAGTTAAGTATGAAATCATAGAAAATCCGGTTCCAAAATCATCGATGGCGATGGAGACGCCTTTCGACTTGCATAAGAGTAAATTTTCCAATATTCCATGAGAATAAGTTAGTTCCGCCTGTTCAGTAATTTCAATTTCTATCAGTTGCGGCTGTATCTCATACTTCTCAATCAGTTCGAAAAAACTGTCAAAGAACTTGGGATTTGCAAGAAGAGAAGGCGTCATATTAATGGCTACAGGAAGACTTCTGCCAAAACGAATCTTCCACTCTTTTAACTGAGCAAACATACTTTCTGTTAAATAAAGTGTTAAGGGAACAATTGCGCCAGTTTCTTCAGCGACTTCAATAAATTCCAACGGCGAAATTTCCCCTAATTCCGGATGATTCCAGCGAGCCAAAACTTCGACGCCAACAATTTCTCCGGAATTTCCATTAATCTGTGGCTGAAGACAGTAATAAAGTCCGCCACTGGTTAAATTCCGTTCCAGGCTTTCCTCGATGAGAGCTTTCCGGCTGCGAATATTGTGCATAGCCGGACGGAAAAACACATAGGAAGAGCCGCGGATCTTTTTCGCTTCTTGCATTGCTGTTTCTGCATAGGAAATGACTTCACTGAACTGTTGTGCATCAAATGGAAAACAGGAAATTCCAATGCTGACATTAATCGAGATGGTGTGGAAATTATTCAACGTAAAAGGCTGTTTGAAAATCTCGATGATTGTCTCTGCAAAGTAGGCCAGACGTTCCCCGATTTCGGGTTCATACATGATGGCGAATTCATTCCCGTCCAGACGAACAACTTCACATTTGTTAGATGTTAATACTTTTAACTTTTCAGCAATATTTTTCAGCATAGTGTCTCCGGCATCATGGTTATATACCGCATTCACAAGTTTCAAATTATCGATGTTCAAATAAAAAATTGAAAACTTCTTGGTTTGTGCTATGAAAGAGTTGGCTTTGATTGAAAGGTGACGACGATTTGGAAGGCCGGTCAAGTAATCATAGTTAACAGAGTCCGACAATTTTGCTTCTATTTTTTTGAGTTTGCTGACGTCTTGGAAATACAATGCCAGTCCACCGTTCTTTAATGGACAGACTTTAACCTGTAACCATGTATTGAGCGGCTCATAATAATCCATAAACTCGATGGTGATCTGTTCTTTCATGGCCTTTTCATAAGTTTGATGGAAAGGTGTGCCAACTGCTTCAGGAAAAGCATCAAAAAGACCGATGCCGACGATACTCTCTCGCTTTATTCGAAACATCACTTCCGCAATCTCATTAACATAGTAAAACTGGAATTGGTCATTCAATAAGACAAAGCCGTCTGTCATACTTTCCAATATACTTTCGGCAGTCAAGGGCTCGATGTCGTGGAGACTGACTGGCTTTTGATAGATGATGGCTCCACAAGTACCGGTCGACAACAATTTGATGGCCCGAACTTTTACTGAAAGCCATTGTGTTTCTCCATTTTTTAATAAGAGAGGATACAATTGCTTGTGTTCGGATAAATCACAATTTATTACGCTTTGAATAGCTTGTATTTCATTATGTTTTTCACAATCCCTTAATTGATCGAAATAATTATGGCCTGTTTTCCACATAGGTTCTCCTACGTTATTCTCCATACAAAAATCAATCCACGACTGGTTCACTCGTACAATGGTTCCATTGCCATCAACAACAATTAAAAACTCATCAATTGTATTCATCCACTCTTGAATTTGCTCATTTTCCTGAATCAAAGTTTCTACTTCCTTTCACAGTTAAACCTAAATAATTGATAAGGTAATTTTAGAGCTGCCACTTATAGCTTTTTGTATAAAATAAAAGGTACTAAAAACCACTTTTTAATTATTCTGAAATAATTTTAAGGTAAATTTTTTTCTGGCTTTCATGAGAACCGCAAGTAAACTATAGAAGAAATTTTATTTATTGATTTAGAATGAAAAAGACCTTAGCTTACTTTTCAGCTTCACAAAAAAACAGTTGATTAAAAATTATATACTATTTATCGATATATAAAACGGTCTTAATTTCCCTTTTTAAAACCTTTTTATAACTAAAATCTAAAATTATTAGCAAATTAATTTTTAAAACTAATAAATTTACTATTTTAACTTTTCTTATATAGTTTGAACTAGTTGAAAAATGTAAGCTAATATAAAATTTAGGGCAGTTTACTAAATGATGCATCAAAAATTATTGCAAATCAGGCTAATACAAAAGAGAAAATACTTGATTCCATAAATCTCTTCTTCTTTTAATCTAGATAAATACAGGAATGCGATCTGAAGTGATTTGATTTAACAATTAAGATAAACTATGAGAAGAATATGAAGAAAAACGATTAAGCGTTTTGAAGCTTCAAGTAAATCCATAAAATAAACTCAACATATAGAGGTGAAAAAATGAAAGAAATGCATAGGATTAGCCCACAGGAAGAAGCCGGATTACCACTATTTAAAAGTCATGAAGGAGCGAGAAATTATTTTGAAGAGAAGTATGGAGAGAAGTTCGTATTTGAAGAGTCTATAGACAGCGATAAAGGAGTTTGTTTCTACTATCGGTTAATCATAAACGAAGAAGCTTATGTTAAAGGGATAACGGAGCTGAATTCTACTGGATATGTTGGGATAGAGTTTATGAATAGCTATCAACCGGTTCAAATTATGGAAGACGGCAGCCTTCATATCGTTTATCAAGAAAAGAGAGAAAGATAGACTTGAAAATCATTAGAAACCTACGGACCGGTGGTTTTTGAGGTTTTTCCATACTTACCGACCGTATGCTCCTGATTTAGTTTATAGATGATGAAAAAAGCTATCCAAATTATTTGGAGGCCACTGAAAAACCCTTCCTTTAAATCAATGGGAGACTAAAAAAAGAGTTGGAAGGCAGGATTTCCTGTCTTCCGACTCTTTTTTTGCCCTT
>NZ_PYAT01000007.1 GCF_003014655.1 Planomicrobium soli
TGGTCGTGGGGGATGACAAGATCATAAAGGGCGGCATAAGGACTGGGTTTCATGGACGGTCTGTCTGGCATCATGGTTATCCCTCCTTGAAGTTAGAACCAGTATACAACAAAAAAAGCACCAAATTTCTAAAATCAGAAATTCGATGCTTTTTCTTAGGGTTTTTCAGTGGCCTCAATTATTTGTTGGATAGCTTTTTTCATGTCCTTTATTTACTTTTCTTATTTGATCAGTTCATTTAGTTTAGCTGTCAGCTCTGGTGTCATAGTGTAAATCGTATGCGTATCATGAGGGTTCATCAGCATGCTTTGTTCTTCATAAGCACCAAGCCATAAATACAACTTCTGGCTGCCTCCATCTGCATTGGTCACTTTCAAACGATAATCCGGGTTTGTCACATTTGCTATACCCGATTCTCTCGTTGCGCTTGAAAATACATCACTAAACGTAACAAGAACATCCCTTTCTTCATAAACCGCTGGGTCGATTCCATTTGTTTTAGAAACTTCCACTTTTGAGATTTCCCTTTTTGGTAACAACTGCTCACTTCTAAGTACTTCAACTTCGCTCTTTTCTTCTTCTGCTTCAACACGCTTAGTCTCGTATTGGCAGCTAAAAAGAAAAGCAGACGACAAAGCCAGATATAATAGCAAGGCAATGTTCTTCATTTATTACAACTCCATTTCGTATTACATAAATATTCCATTTAGACGCAAGCTATCTCTTTAAAGTTACATTCTCTGTGAAAGGGCAATTCATGCATTTCTGCAAAGCAAAACATGCATTTCTGCAAAGCAAAAGAGAGCATCGACCTCTAACGGATCAAGCTCTCTTTAAAATGAGAATATGTATTATGCATTCTGAATATAAAGAATCGACCTTCAAAGTTACCAATTCAAAGCAAACATTATAAATATAGAAGTTAGAAAGAAAGCAATAAAGAATTCAAGATAGTACGACTTTTTCTTTTCTGTATTGTTTTTCTTTTCAAAATCCTTCCAAGAAATAAATAAGCCAATAAACATTCCGATGATGCCGAATCGTAGAATCGTAACGATGTATTCAAAACCAGATTTATAAGTGGTTACTGAAGAGCCATTATCTAACGGTGTAACGGATTTATAATCGACAAACAAAATAGAGAGAGCTATTCCTAGTAATAATCCATAGGCGCCTGATTTTCTTAATGTATGTTCCATTAAATAATTCTCCCTTCCTCTAGTTTTTCGAACGTACTTGCCCGTTGGTGCAGTAAGAAAGCTAACAGCAAACCTTAACAAAGCCCTCTTTTGTAAAGAATACCAATAAGAACAATGCAGATGAGGCTGTTCTAAAAACTAAAGATGAAATAATAATGCCTTATTTTATGTTGATGTTCCGATAGTATCTATCTTTGTTTAAACCCGTCTGTCATAATTGTACCAAATAATTTCCAATTAAATTGTATTTTTTCGAAAAAGAGGAATTTAAAAAATTTAGTTCTAGTCTTTTATATATAATTAAAAGTGAAGGAAGTTACTTTCAAATCACTGTATTTAAAATTCCACTAAGAAACATATCTCGAAAATTAATTTCACTGATCCTTCAAATTTTGAAACCATTGTCAGAAATCTTGCGTCTATCGAGTGTACGGGAAAGGGCGGTGTGTTCTGCGGTGAGGAATCATATAGAAAAAAGCTTGAACGAAGAACAACTCAAGCACGTAATGGATCATCACGGCGAATACCTCCTCCGGTTGGCTTATCTGTATGTAAAGGATTGGCCGGCCGCTGAAGACATCCTCCAGGAAGTCTTTCTTACTTACTACCAAAAAGCGGATCAGTTTGAACAGCGTTCCTCCCTCAAAACTTATCTAACGAAGATAACTATTAATAAGTGCCATGATTACTTAAGAAGCTGGAAAAACAAACGGTCTTTATTTTCAGAGGCAATCGGCAATTTAATATCCAGCTCCAAATCGCCTGAAGAAGCAGTTGAACAGCAAATGGGGCAAACGAGCCTGATGCGTGAAGTATTGGAGCTGCCGACCAAATACCGCGAAGTCCTCCTTCTTTTTTATTATCAGGAGTTCACCAGCAAAGAAATCAGCCAGCTGCTGGATTGCCCGGAAAACACCGTGAAAACCCGATTGAAAAGAGCGAAAGCGTTGTTAAGAGATCAAGTAGACCCGAGAGAATGGGAGGGGTTACCGGATGAACAGATTTAAGCGGGATATGGATAAGTTTATCGGAAAAAGTCCCCGTTTCAATGAACCCTTGAAAGAACGAATTGTCCTGAACATAAAAGAAGAAAATAAATCGAAAAAATCAGCGGGAAAAGGGATTGGCGCTTTTAGATATGCAGCCATTTTTGCCATCCTCCTGGCAGTAGCCACGTCATTTCTCATCCTGACCCTTAATGAGAATGGACAAGAAACGCAGACTCCCGCCGCTTCGCCAGAAGAAAAGCCAGTTCTGACGGATAGGGATACAGTGGCAGAAATTGAAATATTACCAGACTACGAAGAGCCGCTGGAGGTATTCGATTTCAAAGCTGATGCGATGGATAGGGGAAACCATGAATATTCCGCTTATCCGTTATTGATCGATCCGCTTGCGTATAAAGGACAGGACATTGCCAGAGGAGATGTGGTTGTCTATGAAGCTGAGTTCTTTGGCGGGAAGCAACGGACAATCGGAAGGGTAATTGGTTTATCCGGTGAGGCCATTGAAATTGTTGAAGGGCAAATCTATATCAACGATCAGCAGTTGGACACTTTTTATGGCCGGGCACATCGAATGGGGATAAGCTCCAATGAGGAATACAACCGGATTTTAAAAGAAAATGGAGCCGTTCAAAATGTGGATTCTATGAAAGAGATCTTTTCCCGAAATACGGCCAAATTCCGTTTAGCTGACGATGAAATTTTTGTTGCAGGTGATGACTGGTTTAGGGGCAGCCAGCATACCTTAAAAATAACAGAAGTCCAAGGGGAAGTAATTGGCTATTATAAAGAGTAAATGAACAGTAACTTCAAAAAAGATAGTTGTATAACGATGTACATTGTTATACGATGTACTTAAGTGATTAACAAAGGGGTGGGTTTATGGATAAGGAGATTATGAAAGGGAGCATCGATATTTTATTGCTGTCCCTTATGGACCAACGAGACATGTATGGCTATGAGATGGTAAAAGAATTAAAGGAAAATAGTGAAGATCTTTATAGTATGAGCGAAGGGACCCTTTATCCAGCATTAAAAAGGCTGGAAACAAAACTGTTTCTTGAATCCTACTGGGAAGAATCTGATACAGGAGCCAGAAGAAAATATTACAGAATCACCAAAGATGGAAAAAAAGAGCTGGTCCGAAAGTTAAAAGAATGGAACAAAGTCAGCCAGCTGATTACCAGATGTTCGGAGGGGGAAAAATGGAAAAAACCATTAAAGCCTATATTGAACGAATAACAAGCGAGTTGGAATGCAGTTCCAAAGACAAGCAGGAATTGGCTGAAGAGTTAACTGATCATTTACAACTGCTGGTACAAGAGTATAAAGAAAAAGGATTTGATCAGGAAAAAGCGATTTCTTGGGCGATACGGGAGTTTGGAGAAGCGGAAACCATAAAAGAAGGGCTGCAAGCTTCCATCTTGCCCAAGAAAAACTTCTTCCATAAGGCGGGTTGGCTGTTTTTCGGGATTTATTCAGCCGTTGTTCTTTGGCAGCTGCTTATATTTAGACTTATCGATCGTATAGTAAATCGGGATTCATTTAACAGTTATTTCCGGATATACAATGAAGAAGGTTTCTTCAGCGCAGAAACATGGAGTTTGAATTCCAATATTGTTCCGTTTAAAAATACATATCTTTATATAACAGAATCACAGAATTTCAATTTAGATATTGTTCTTCATAACATCCTGGGAAATATAGTAGTTTTTGTTCCTTTGGGAATCTTTCTGGTTATGTTGTTTAAACGCTTTCACAGCGCTTCAAAAGTAGCAATGCTTGGATTCATAATAACGGTCTCAATTGAACTTGCCCAATTCTTCCTTCGAGTCGGCCAATTTGATGTGGATGATATCATTCTAAATACGATCGGTGCTATTTTAGGTTATTACGTGTTCAAAAGTTTTACTAAAACATGGCGACTTTTGCCATCATCCAAATCACAAGACACCATCAACTGAAGAAAACAAATCTGATTCAATAGTAGTTTATATATAATCGCTTTACCGGTAGGTACTGCTAAGAGATGTTGAAAAACATAAATCCCTTCAAACATAAAAAGAGCATCGGTTAAAAATCAACCGGTGCTCTTTTTTGTTTTTGACTAATGTAAGAATGTCAGTAAAAGCCATTGCTTTTATAAAAGTTCATAGAAATAAACTGAGAAAAGGTGAAGATTGGAAAATTAAATAATAATTTAACTATTATAAAAATAGTTATATAAGGTTTAAAAGGAAATACACTGGTAAATATATACTATATGCAAATAGGTAAAGGTAATTACTGATTTTACAAGGCTTCTACAAAAAGAATCAGTATGAAGCTCGGAAAGAAGAAACTTTGGAGTGTGAAAAAGCGTCAGTACGATAAAAAGCTAAGAATTAAATAATTATAAATAAAGGGCAATTAAAATATAGCATATAGAAACTGAACATGAAAATGACAGATTAAATATTACTAGCAATCCAGCCATCTGCTGTTTTTTAAAAAAGAAGTGATAAATCCAATATCAAAAAGGGGCAACGGAAATGCTGAAAAATCAATCTGCACTTCAAAATTCAACTGCTTATTATTTCAACAGATCAAAAGATATAAATGTAGAAAATGATTCGACAGTTATTACATTGTTTGCCCGTCTAACAAGAGAACTCACTTGGGAGGATGGCTTCGATACATATAAAAAAATAGAAACATTCTGGGTGGATATAGAAGATACCAAAATGGAAGAAGCAAGCGAGAAAATGAAGAGTTTGCCTAATTGCATGAAGTACTACAAAATCTCAGAAAAAGTCTTTCGGGATCTTTATCGACTGTCAAAGAGCTGTCCAAAGGAACTTTATTACGTGACGCCTTTTCATCAAGAATCTTTCCGGGAAAAGTTTATTACGTAAATCCACTTTCTCCAACCCGTAGCTTGCGTATTCTTTGGATTGACAGCACGACCTGGAGCCGGTATACAGGAACGGAACATCACTTCCTGGCTTTGATTGTGAAACTTACATACTTATTAGTGTCTGGTGTCAGGTAATTCTTGATAAAAAGTGCGGCTTCTTCAATAGACTCGAACTGCCAGTGAAAATCAGTCGCCGTGTCCGAAATATGAAAAGTGTCGGTAGCCTTGAGAAAGGAAACTTTTAAGCTTTTGATTTCCTCCTTATCCATATAAGACTGTGAAGTCTCAGTCCCTAAAGAATTGCGCAAAACGGACAGTAATTCAATTATTTCTTTGGAATTCATTTAAACTTCTCCTTTTCTGTGAATGGAAAGGGATTAAGAAAAAGTCTGTAGAATCCCTGAACCCTTAATGATGAGGGGATCTTTTATGTTATCGAAGGATTGAGATTTCGAAGTAAATCTATGGAATCTGTGTGACCTGCAAAAGTTCATACGGCTAATTGCTTAAAAGCTATTAAAAAAACTCCTGAACAATCAGGAGTTAGTAGTGAAATCTTTGGATTCAAGAAAACTGACGATAAACGCTGCGGTATTCTCGATCGAATCATTATGCCAAACTTTTTCGGCAGCAGGCTCTGAAATTTCAAAAGTTCTGGTGCCTGGCAAACAACGGACAGATAGAACACGCTCTTCATCAGAGACAAACGTCTGAGTGATTCTGGAGTTATTATATTCGCAAATCGTTTCTAAAAAGAGTTTGATACTTTCAATTTTCATGGCATAGACTTCCTTTCCGACTATGGAAAGTGACTAAGAAAAGTCATTAAGAATCCATGTGATGCAACTGTGCAAGCTTAACACGTATCCCACTTAATAGATAGTTTGCAAGCTTGTCTCGATTATTAAAGAAGAACTAAAGTGAGCGCCATCGGATTATGGATTTCACCAACCTAAAATGACCAGTGGAACATGATAGAATATGTCATCAATAAATTTAAAACACAAAAAAGGGTGACTTTTTAGTCCTATGGTGAACGGGCTGGATGGGAAGTTGTCCATGCGAATGCGAGTAGGGAGATACTGAATGCAGCCCATAAGTTGTAACTGGCGTTAATTTGGATAGTGAGTGTTCCCGCACCTACACCTAACATGAAAATCAAGACGGTAGCCGCTAAATTAGTCAAATGTGCTTTAGCGTTCGAATCTTTATTGAATATGACCTGATACAGGTAGCCCATCAAATTTCTTGTATTCCCGGTCATGATTCCGTTGTTGACTGACGTATCCCGGAATTTCCGAAAGATTGTAAGTTCGTATCCTGCAAGTGTTCCAAGCGAGAACAACATGACCGCGCTAGTAAGTTGTTGTTGAAATAAGGCAAGAGCAAAAAGAAGGGTTGTCTGAATCAGCAAATAATAGCTATACTTTTTCATTCCTCTGTCTTGGTATCTGTCAATCACAGCTTCACCTGCAAATGCTCCAATCACAAATCCGAAAAACGCCCAGACATGACTCATCGTTTCTCTCCATTCGCCCAAGAAAAGTTTCGCACTTAAGCTAACCAGGTTTCCAGTCTGTGCACTGGCAAAAACCTCGTCTTGCAGCAAAAATGTATAGGCGTCGATAAACCCCATTAAAAAAGAGGCGATGACCGTTAGAATAGTACCGATGTAGAGTGTTTCATTTTTCTTCGTTGTCATAGATGAATAAAACTCCTTTGAAGATGGATCCTTTTTAATGTACATAATATCAATAGGTTAATTTAGAGTGGGATATCAAAAATTATAGAGCGGTAAACAAGTGGAGTGTCAGCAATAACGTCGAATAATCCCATAAACTATCGAAGTAGATATTTTACATGATTACAAGACATATGTATTTGAAAAACTCTCAACAGATGAAAATAAGTGAGGGAATAAAGGGTTAATATGTATTGGAAATATTGAATTTACAATCTAAAGCTGCAGTGCTTGATTTTAATACCTTTCAGGCTCAGAATATTATATTCCGCAAAAAAAGATTGATTCTAATTTAATAGATTCAACCTTTAATGTTTATAGGGAAACCCCAATATTCACGAAAACGAATAAAGACAATTTCCTGCTTCTAGCCCAGCTCATCTCTCTGTTTCAAATAGTTTTCTCTAGCCTGTTGCGCTTTATTCAGCTTTGGTTTCTCTTTCAGCAGCATCTTATGGACCTCACTTAAAAGATACAATCCCCTAAACAAGGTGCCTGCAATTATGCCAAAAGCAATTAAACCGCCGACCAACGGTCCCATTATAAGTAGTAGATATCCTAATATAGTTGATAGAACAATTGATAATACCAAATGCAATGTAAGTCCTCCTTCATTCTATAAAAACAGCCTCTAAAAAGGGGCTTTTTCGTGTGGAGCAATCTATCAGTCTCTTGATAAGAACGATGTAAGGCGAAGGATATTCAAGAACAGGTTCAGGAAATCCAGATACAAGCCGATGGCCACGAAAGGCACATCCTGATCCGTCATCGGCTGGTGGCGGATGCGGTTGAAATCATAGATAGTGTAGAGCGAGAACAGGAGTACGCCTCCCATTGACAGCATCATCGCAAAGCCGCTTGAGAACGGAACGAAGAATCCGAAAAGTGAAATCACGAAAAAGGCAATCAGCGCGACAAACAGGTAGCTCGACCAGCCGACCAGGTTTTTGTTCATCCGGTAGCCGATCAGTCCGTAGGCTGCAAAGACAACTGCAGTCGAAACGAATACCGCGAGGACAACTTCTCCGCCAAGGCTGCCCACATAGTAGGTCAGTACAGGATAAAGCGTCACACCGCTGATCAAGGCGAATACCATTGCGAACGTTCTGCCCGCTTTTCTTGCTTTTCGGATAAAGATCATGGAGATCAAAAGAATCACTTCAACAATCATCAATGGAAGCATAAGTGCGGGCGGCACAAATTGACCCGCAATAACACCGATGCCTGAGACCACCCATAGCAACGAAAAGAAGCTCAAAACGCTTTTCAGCATTTCGTTGTTCGGCATCTCTTTTTCTAATTCATAATGTGAATACATGTACATATCCCCCTTTTTCTATATACAGTATACGTCAATAGACCTGCTATGGATTCACTGTTCCGAAAAAATTTTTTCAAGCGATAATGAAACAGAGGAAGCTGGATTCTAGTCAGATCCTTAACAAACAAACAAAGCCGCTTCTACCGGAGTAGAAGCGGCTTTGTTTGTAATGGCTATGAACTTATTTCCGGCCAAGCTCGCGTCCCATGCCTTTCAGAAAATTGATGCCGAACCGGATCGAGCGGTTGACGTCCGGATCGCGCAACGCTTTAACTAGGCCGAAGATGCCGACTTTTTTCGGGGTGTCCCGGTGAAGTTCGGCTTCGTCAAGCCCGCTTTTAACGCTGTCCATGACACGTCCTGTCGTGTTCGGATCGATGGTCGTGACAACCGCCGCCGCTTTCATCGCATTGTTGATAAGGTTGGTAACGGGTTCACGGGAAGCTTGATGCACTGCAATGCCGGTCAAGTTTTCGCGTGCTTTCACCATTGCCCGTACTGCGTCCAAGATGCCGGCGTCGTTCAGTTCTCCGGTAATTTCCAGTATTTTATTGAGCGCCTGATCCTGCTGGACGAGCAGGGTTTCAAGTTCGCCCAGTTTCTTTTCTTTTTCTTCTTCCGGCGTCAGCTGTCGCTTGGTGATCTGCGTGATCGGTGTTGCCATGACACATCACATTCCTTTCTTATTGATCGGTCAGCGGCACGTAACCAGGGCGTTGCCATTTCCGTTCAACTTCAATGCCCCGTGTCGGCGTGCGCTTTTTGCCGCGCGGATTTGATTTTGATATCGGGCTTTTGCCTTTTTTCTCGAGCAGTTCAAGGCGCACTTTCGTCTGCTTAAAGGCCGGTGTGTTGGTTACCCGGTCAACGGCAGGGCCCGTCAGAAAGTTGATGGCCGTTTCCTTGTTGGTCGAGTGCATCGGCAAGAACAGCTCATTGCCCTTCACGCGGTCAGTGACAAATGCCGGCACTTTCAGTGCGCCGTAAGGAGAGACCAACCGCACAAGCGAGCCGTCCTCGACGCCGCGCGCTTTCGCCAGTTCCGGCGACACTTCGACGAAGGTTTGCGGCATTTTTTGATGGATGCCGCCCGATTTATCGGACAGATTGCCTTCGTGGAACTGTTCAAGCAGCCGTCCGTTGTTGATGTGCAAGTCGTACTCGGCTGGGAACACCACCGGCTGAACCCATTCAAACAGGGAGAAGCGCGCTTTCTTGTCTTCAAAGTTAAAGCCATCAAGGTAAAGGACCGGCGTGTGCGAGCCATCAAGGCTGCCCCATTGGAAACTGTTCCATCCTTCCAATACGTCATAGTTTGCCTGGGAGAAGAGCGGCGCCAAACTTGCCATCTCATCGAAGATATCGCTCGGATGGCTATAGTTCCAGCCGGCGCCCAAGCGGTTGGCGATTTCCTGGGTGATCCACCAGTCCGGCTTCGAGTTGCCGAGTTCCGGCAGCGCCTTGTACAAACGCTGGACGCGGCGCTCGGTGTTGGTGAACGTGCCGTCTTTTTCAAGTGACGGGGCAGCTGGCAAAATTACATCGGCATACTGGGCCGTCCGCGAGAAGAAGACGTCTTGGACAACAAAGAAGTCCAGCTTCGATAGTACTTCGTCGACGTGGTTGGAGTTGGAATCGACGAGTGCCATGTCTTCGCCGACCAGGTACATCGCCTTCATCTTGCCGGCATCGATCGCGCGGAGCATGGTGACGTTGTCGAAGCCCGGTTTGGAGTCGATCTTCACACCGTACGCGCGCTCGAACTTTTCGCGGGCTGCGTCGTCCGTAACGTGCTGATAGCCAGGAAGCCATCCAGGAAGTGAGCCCATGTCGCAAGCGCCTTGCACGTTGTTGTGGCCGCGGAGCGGGTAAGCGCCTGCGCCAGGTCGGCGGTAGTTGCCAGTAACCAGCAGCAAGTTGGATATCGCGGCGGAAGTATCCGAACCGCCGGTGTTCTGCGTGACGCCCATGCCCCACAGGATGCAGGTGCCGTCCGCTTCATGAATCGCATGCGCAATCTGAATCAAGGTTTCCTGCGGAATGCCGGTTTCTCTTTCGGCATAGTCAAGCGTGTATCTCTCAAGCACTTCTTTGAACTCCTCATAGAAGTTGACGTTTTCACGGATGAACGCCTCGTCGTGCAGATCGTTGTCGATCATGTATTTCGTCACGGCCATTAGCCATACCTGATCGGTCCCTTGTTTCGGGCTGATGAAAAGATCCGAGCGCTCCGCCATTTCATTACGGCGCAAATCGGCGACGATGAGTTTTTGGCCGTGCAGCTTGTGCGCGCGTTTGATGCGGGTCGCGAGCACCGGGTGCCCTTCCGCCGGATTGGCTCCAATGATCATGACCAGGCCAGCTTTGGCGATGTCCTTGATCGAACCGGCGTCTCCGCCCATGCCGACCGTCCGGAACAGGCCGTCCGTTGCCGGGGACTGGCAGTAGCGCGAGCAGTTGTCGATGTTGTTCGTCTCGAACACTTGGCGTGCGATTTTCTGGAGCACATAATTGTCTTCATTGGTGATTTTCGATGAGGAAATGACGCCGATGGCATCTTTCCCGTAGTCACGCTTGTAGCCGCCGAGTTTGGCAGCGACAAGGTCGAGCGCTTCTTCCCATGAGGCCTCGACAAATTCATCGCCGCGCCGGATAAGCGGCGTGGTGATGCGCTTGTCGCTGTTGATGAAATCCCAACCGAATTTTCCTTTGACGCAGGTGGAGATAGCGTTCGCTGGAGCTTCCGAAACCGGCTGGATCTTCAGGATCTCGCGATCTTTCGTCCAGACTTCGAACGAACAGCCGACGCCGCAGAATGTGCAGACAGTCTTGGTCTTTTTCATACGGGTATGGCGCATCGCCGCTTCCGCATCGGAAATCGCGAGTATCCCGCTATAGCCCGGTTCAACGTCTTTCACAAGGTCGATCATCGGATTCAGGATTTCCGGTTTCAGGCTGGTCATAAAACCGGCTTCGCCGAGCATGGTGTTTTCCATGAGGGCATTGCACGGGCAGACCGTGACACAGTGGCCGCAGCTGACGCATGATGAGTCGTTAATCTTCGCGCCGCCGTCCCATAGCACAATCGGCCGGTCGCGTTCCCAGTCCATCGTCAAGGTTTCATTGACCTGCAGGTTCTGGCAGGCTTCCACGCACTGGCCGCAGGCGATGCACTGGTTGGGGTCATAGCGGTAGAACGGGTTGGTGAAGTCAACTGCATCGGTCGAGCATTTTGGTTCGAACGGGTATTTCTGATGTTCGATTTCCATCATCTCAACAGTGTTATGTACTTTGCAGTTGCCGTTGTTGTTGTCGCACACCGTACAGTAAAGCAGATGGTTCTCGAGTATTCGGTCCATCGCTTCGGTCTGCGCCGCTTTTGCACGGGTGGAACCGAGCTGCACGCTCATTCCGTCCAAGGCCATCGTCGAACAGGTGCGCACCAATTGGCCGTCCACTTCCGCGATGCACGTATCGCAGGTCTGGATCGGATCTACTTCAGGCATATAGCAGATTTGCGGATGGGTGATTTTATTTGCGTTGACGACTTGGAGAATCGTTTGTCCGGGTTCAAAGTCAAAAGCTGAACCATTGATGATAATCGGCATGCCAGTACCTCCTTTTAATGTCGTGATTATAGGGATATCCGCCAACAAGGCGGCTAACACTTGTGGTATACCCCATTGTTTGGTAATAGTATAATCAATTTAAGAAAAGTCTGCCATCTATTTACGGAATAATTAAAAAACTGAAAAATTTTCTGAAGGAGCGTGAATTTGCTAGTGGAACAGCATAACAGACGTACCGTGATACGCTATTCAGACGGGTCATTCACTGAGAAAGAGGATCAGGTCGTTGTAGAAGAGCCCATCACCATCCACATCAACGGCCGTGAATTCATCACTATCGTCTGTTCGCCGGAATGGATCGAGGACATGGCGGTAGGATTCCTGGCATCAGAAGGCATCATTCCGAACCATCAGGACATTAAAAACATCAGGATCGATGAGAAAGCGGGCGTTGTCCACATTACGGCGGACAAGGTCTATCCGTTTTATGAACAGCTGCAGAACAAGCGCTTCGTGTCGTCCTGCTGCGGCATGAGCCGGCAAGGCTTCGTCTTTGCCCACGACGCCATCACCGCGAAGACGATGAAGGAGGCGCGGGTCAAACTGACGCCTGAGGACTGTTTTGCACTCATGCGGAAGATGGACGATGGTGCCGAGACGTTCCGCAAGACAGGCGGTGTCCACAATGCGGCGCTTTGCAGTACAGACGGTTTTTTCCTGTCGCGTGTCGACATCGGCCGCCATAACGCGCTTGACAAAATTTACGGGCACTGCCTGCGGAACGATATTCCGGTCCGCGACAAAGTCATCGTCTTCAGCGGCCGCATCTCGTCTGAAATTTTGCTGAAAGTCGCGAAGATCGGCTGTGAAGTCATCCTGTCGAAATCGGCACCGACCCAACTTGCACTAGAGCTTGCCGAAGAACTTGGCATCACGGCTGTCGGCTTTATCCGCGGCGGGTCGTTCAACTTGTATACGCATCCGGAGCGGATTGTAGCTGATCAGCCATCGGGCATCTCTATTTCGGATTATTGAAACACGAAGAAGCATTTGAATTGATTAACCATGGACCTGAGGTTCATGGTTTTTTTGTGGGGATTTTCAAAAAGCGCTCGTGGCAATAAAATGATGAAATTATTAATAAAATTGTATTGCGATAATTCAGAAAACTCTTTACACTGGCATTACAAGAAATGAAACTTTGTTTCAAATATTGAAATGGAGGGAGGAGTTTCGATGGATATAAAACTTTTGGAAGTCGTTAATTTGAAGGTGGGCGTCAATCAAGATAATAAGGAAATCCCGATCGTTAACGGCATCAGCTTTCATCTGAACAAAGGGGAGACGTTGGGAATCGTCGGCGAGTCGGGCTGCGGCAAGAGTATGACTTCCCTTGCTTTGATGGGCTTGCTGCCTCCGGGAGTAGACTGGCAGAGCGGGGACATTATCCTTGAAGACATGCACTTCAAAAATTTCAAGAACAAGGACTGGCGGTCGGTGAGAGGCAAAAAGATTTCGATGATTTTCCAGGAGCCGATGAGTTCGTTGAACCCGGTTTATACGGTCGCTGATCAGATCATGGAAATTGTGCTGAACCATGAAAACGTCTCGAAAAGGCAGGCGCGTGTGCGGGCTTTGGAAATGCTGAAGCTTGTCGGCATACCGCGCCCTGAACAAGTTTTGGATGAATACCCTCATCAATTGTCCGGAGGGATGAGGCAGCGGATCATGATCGCCATCGCTTTGGCGTGCAATCCTGAAATTTTGATCGCAGATGAACCGACAACCGCGCTGGACGTAACGATACAGGCCCAAATTCTGGAACTGATGAAAGAAATACAAGAAAAATTGCATATGTCGATCGTTTTGATCACTCATGATTTAGGCGTAGTCGCTGAAATGTGCGACCGCGTGATGGTCATGTATGCCGGAGAAATTGTGGAAAAAGCCAAAGTGGTGGATTTGTTTGATTCGCCAAAGCATCCCTATACGCAAGGGTTGCTGGAATCACTTCCTGACATCAATAAACAGATGGAATATTTGTCGTCGATTCCGGGGATTGTCCCGGCACCGGGAAATATGCCGATCGGATGCAAGTTTTCACCCCGGTGCCCCTTTGTCCATGACAGGTGCTCAGTCAATCCGCCGTTGTTCGACACTCCTGAAGGGACAAAGGTGAAATGCTGGCTGTACGAGGAAGCAAGCGTTAAAAAGGAGGCGGTTTTATGATGCTGAACACGGATGAACTGCTCAGGGTGGAAGACCTGAAAAAGCACTTTCCTATCAAAGGAGGAATTACAGGGAAAAAGACGGTGCAGCATGTAAAGGCGGTTGACGGCATTTCGTTTGATGTAAAGCGCGGAGAAACATTCGGAATTGTCGGCGAGTCGGGCTGCGGAAAAAGCACAGCCGGCCGGGCGATTCTGCGCATGATTGAACCGACAGATGGCCATATCTATTTTGAAGGCAAAGATTTGGTGGGCTTGAACAAAACGGAAATGCGGAAAATGAGAAAGGATATCCAGATCATCTTCCAGGATCCTTTTGCCTCTTTGAATCCGCGTATGCGCGTTTTCGATATCGTTGAAGAGCCGCTTATCAATTTCGGGGTGAAAGATGCCAAGGAAAGAAGACGGCGCGTCGAGGAAGTTGCCGACCAGGTAGGGCTGACATTGGCGCAGCTGAAACGATTGCCGCATGAATTCTCCGGTGGCCAGCGGCAGCGGATCGGCATCGCACGGGCCCTTATATCAAAACCGAAGCTGATCATTGCGGATGAACCGGTTTCTGCCTTGGATGTATCCATCCAGTCCCAGGTGTTGAACTTGATGAAGGATCTTCAAAAGGAATTCGGTTTGACGTACATTTTTATTTCCCATGACTTGAGTGTCGTGAAGCATTTTTGCGATCGGATCGGCGTCATGTACCTCGGGAAAATGGTGGAGATCACCGGGAAAGAAAAGCTTTACGATCGCCCGCTTCATCCGTATTCTCAGGCGCTTCTGTCGGCTCTGCCAAGTTCGCACCCGTTGCAGAAAAAAGAGCGCATTATTCTAACAGGGGATGTGCCAAGCCCGGTCCATCCGCCATCGGGCTGTTCTTTCCATACAAGATGCCCTGCCCGCATGGAAGTGTGCAGCACCATAGAACCGCTGCTCTTAGAAGCTGAAAGCGATCACCGAGTCTCCTGTCTGCTGTACCAGGAAACGGAAACGAGGACCGGATGAGCAAAACAATCGAGAAGGGCTTGCATCTTTTGAACTTGTTCACGGAAGAGAAGCCTGCATGGCGGCTTGAGGAAATTTCAAGCTACACAAATATTCCGAAGGCGACCGTTCTCCGGCTGCTTCACAGCTTTATGGAATATGGGTATATCCAGCGGGCGACCGTGGAGCGGAACGGGGAGCTGGTCGAAGACACCATCTATACGCTGGGCATCAAATTTCTTCAGCTCGGCGAACTGGTCGCCAACAACATGGAAATCCGCCAAATTGCCTTGCCGTTCATGAAAATGCTGCAGCTGAATTTCAGCGAAGCCGTTCAATTGGTGGAACGGAATGGCCATTCCGGTGTCTATATCGAAAAAGTGGAGAGCAAGAGCCCGGTCCGGCTATATACGCGGGTCGGCCGCAGCGCCCCTTTATATGCCGGGGCATGTACGCGTATCTTGTTATCGTTTTTGGACGATGCAGAAATTGAAGAAGTGCTGAAAAATCCGCTGGAGATCTATGCCAGCAATACGCCAAAGACAAAAGAGGACGTCTGGCGGCACATCCGCCAAACCAGGCAGGACGGTTTCGCCTACAGCGCCTCGGAACTTGTAGAAGGCACCGTGTCGATTGCCGTGCCGATATTCAACCGCAAAGGCGATGTGGAATTCTCCATCAGCATCGCCGGTTTCGAATCATCGCTCCCAAAAGATAATTTGCCCCAATATATCGAGTCTTTATGGAATGTTGCGTCTCAAGTTTCTGCCAAAATAGGATTTTTAGGTCCATACCCGTATGGCCCTCGACTCATAAAAAACAACATTAAGGGGATGGAGTAATGAAGAAGCTGAAATTAAGAACGGTTTCATTGCTGATGGTTCTTGTTATGTTTCTGGCAGCGTGCTCAGGCGGCGGGAGTGAGCAAGGGCAAGGGAATACGAAGAAAAACGAAAGCAATCCGGTGACCGACCGCGGAAATGAAATTGTCATCGGCGTAACTGCCGAACCGCAAAACTGGGATCCGATCGATACGTTCCTGCTGGACTGGAGCACCGTAGCGAACTCCGTTTTCGAGGGATTGATGGAACGGACACTCGACCTGGAGCTGAAACCGGGTCTTGCTGAGAGTTATGAGTATCTGGATGACACGACGCTGGAATTCAAGCTTCGCGAAGGAATCGAATTCCACAACGGTGAGCCGTTCAACGCGGAAGCCGTGAAGTTCTCGTTTGACCGCCTATTGGGCGAGGAAGGCCAGAAAGGCCCGCAATATTCCAACTACACATCGATCGATTCGGTTGAAGTGATTGACGACTTTACTGTCCAATTCAAATTGAATACGCCGGATCCGGTTTTATTGACGAAGCTTGCCGGATACGGCGCAGTGATTGTTCCTCCGAAGTATGTTCAAGAAGAAGGGGACGAGAATTTCAACAACAACCCTGTCGGAACAGGACCGTTCAAAATGACGGAATACAAGCGCGATCAGACGATTGTTCTGGAGAAAAACGAAAACTACTGGCAGGAAGGGCTGCCGAAACTAGACAAGGTGACATTTAAAGTCGTCCCTGAAGCTTCTACGCGTCTGGCGGAGCTTCAGACAGGCAAAATCGACATTATGAAACGCGTTGAAGTGGCACAGGCGGATTCCGTGAAAGACAGCGGCTTTTTGGAGTTGAAGGAAGTAGGTACGCCGACGGTTTATGCACTGCGTTTTGATACCGCTAAAGCACCGGTGGACGATGTCCGTGTCCGCCAGGCAATCAATTATGCCATCGATAAAACTGCCATCCTAGAGGAAATTATGGGCGGCTACGGCATGCCGATCAGCACATTCCAAAGCGAGCTGTCATTCGGAAACAACCCGGATTTAGAGCCATATCCGTATGATCCGGAAAAAGCAAAACAACTATTGAAAGAAGCGGGAGTTGCTGAAGGCACGGCGCTTGATGTCTACATCCCGGGTGACGACGGCAACTTCAAGGAAATCGCCCAGGCGGTCGCCTTCTATTTGGAGGAAGCCGGTCTGAAGATGAACATCAACAGCGTGGACCAAACTACGTTGATTTCGGACTTGATCCCGAACGCAGAAGCCGGCCATATGTACCGCATGGGCTGGGGCGGATGGACGCTCGATTTCGATAATACGGCGTACTTGATGTACCACGAAGGCGAACAGTGGAACCCGTCATTCAAAGACGAAAAAGTGGAAGAACTGCTGGCTGCCCAGCGAAATACAGTGGACCAGGACGAGCGCGAAGCCATATTCAAGGAATTGACTGAGGTATTGTATGAGCTTGCTCCGGAAGTCAACCTGTATCAAGCCGTTGACTTGTACGCGGTCAATAACCGCGTAAAGAACTTCCAGCCGCCTCATGAAGACCGGTTGCGCCTGGAAGAAGTCACTGTCGAATAAGTTAGCAAATCGAGATAGTATGGTCTTCATACTATCTCTTTCTTTATAAATGGGGACGGAGGGACAGTTTATGTTCGCTTATATAGTCAGAAGAATGTTGCATATGCTGCTCGTTGTTTTTGTTATTTCGTTGATCATCTTCTTCTCGATCCGCCTGACGGGTGATCCGGTGTCAGTTATGTTTTCCACTGGGGAAGCATCGAAAGAAGCGATTGAAGCAGTACGCGCCAATTTAGGCTTGGATAAGCCTTTGCCGGTCCAGTACGCGATTTTCATAAAAGGCTTGCTGACATTTGATTTTGGGGAGTCATTCCGCAGCGGAATGCCGGTGACCACATTGATCATGGAGCGGGCATGGGCGACGCTTTCCCTGGCGCTCGGGGGCATAGTAGTCGCCATTTTGATCGCTTTTCCTGTCGGAATCCTGTCCGCGGTCAAACGCGGCTCGGGAGTGGACTTTTTCGGGCGGATTTTTTCATTGGTCGGCATCTCATTTCCGAACTTCTGGCTTGGCATCATGCTGATCTTGGTATTTGCCGTCTATTTGCAATGGCTGCCAGCTTCAGGATTCGACAGTTTTCAGCACCTGATCTTGCCGTCCATCACACTTGGAATGATTTTGTCCGGAATTCTCGCTCGGCTTGTCCGTTCGTCGATGCTCGAGGTGCTGAACCAGCAATACATTTCGACGGCCAAATCAAAAGGCATCAGCGAATGGTCGGTCATCATGAAGCACGGCTTCAGAAATGCCTTGCTGCCGACAGTCACTTTCTTGGGGCTGCAGTTCGGTTCACTGCTCGGCGGAACGGTCATCGTGGAACAGGTCTTTTCATGGCCCGGAATCGGGACGCTGATCATCGATGCCATTAACCAGCGTGATTACCCGGTGATCCAAGGCGGCGTGATATTCCTGGCGATCATCATGGTGGTCGTCAACTTGCTGGTTGATTTGAGTTACACATTGATCGATCCACGCATAAAAACAGGGAAGGAGGCGTAACAATGGCTAACGTGCAATCGACGCCGGTAGTTGAAAAGCAGAAAAAAAAGTCGGGAGCTGTGAAGTTTTTTGCGTTCATCCGCAATAACCCCATCGGTGTTCTCGGCCTGCTTCTTGTAGCACTCAGTGTTGGCAGTGCCTTATTGGCTCCTTGGATCGTGCCTTTTGGGCCGACCGATGCCAGCTTGACCGCCCGCTTGGATGCCCCGACCTGGCAAGACACTACGGGAGAGTCACAATACTTTCTTGGAGGTGACCAGCTGGGGCGCGACCTGCTGAGCCGTATTATTTACGGTGCCCGCATTTCCTTGATGGTCGGCCTTTTCGGGGTTTTGATTTCATTGGTCCTCGGAACGATTCTTGGGCTAATTTCAGGATATTTCGGCAAGTGGATGGACGATTTCATCATGCGGGCGGCCGATGTCCAATTGGCATTCCCGTTCATCCTTTTCGCAATTGTGGTTATGAGCGTACTCGGGACAGGGGTCTGGAAAATCATCATCATTCTTGGAATCACCTATTGGGTCGGATTTGCCCGCTTGATCAGGGGCCAGGTCATTTCCTTGAAAGAACAGGAGTTTATCCATGCGGCGAAAGCAATCGGCGGAACCAATTTCACAATTATCCGCAAGCATATTCTGCCAAATGTCCTGTCATCTATCTTTGTTCTTGGAACGATGTACATTGCGGAATTTATCCTGCTGGAAGCATCGCTGACATTCCTTGGGCTCGGGGTTGATCCGACCATTCCATCATGGGGCGGCATGCTGGCCGACAGCCGGAACTACATCACTTCTGCCTGGTGGACTGCGGTATTTCCGGGAGTCGCCATCATGCTGACTGTGTTGGGCTTCAATTTGCTGGGTGACTGGCTGCGTGACCGTTACGATCCAAATCTAAAAGTGTAGGTGATAAAGGGATGACATTGGAAAAAATTCTTTGGTCAACAGAAGGATTACTGAGGGACAAAAATGGCGATGGCGTGATCGACGGCGTCTCCATTTTTGTTGATTTGCCGGAAACATTGATGCCGCTTGGATTATTGGACTTTTTTGCGCGGATGGGGCTGGAAACAACCGCCTTGTCCTATGATTTTTTTGAAAACAGCGGCCAGCAGGCAGTAATGAAATTTGAACCATCAGATGCCACGGAGGCCCGCTTCGAAGACGGGCGCTTGACCTGCTTTTACGAAAGCGAAGAGGAACTGTCACAACTGCTTGCCCAGCTTGCAGCAGGCGGACAGGAAGAGCGGGAAATCGCGGATGAACCAAAAAACTCTATTCGGAGCTTGTCCGATATCTGGAGCTTTTCAGGTTTCGGTTCCTTTGATGAGGCAACGCCACACCATGAACTGAGCCTGAACATTGAGGTGGAAAGCGCTTTGCAGACGCAGGGACTGTTCAAGGAGCTGTGCCATTTTGCGGCCCGGTGCGCGTTGTATAGCACTTCATTGAATCTGCCGGTTACAAAAAACGAAGAAGCGCGCATCTCTTTCTGCATTACGCAAGGAGAAGAAACGGAACTCCAGTTGGTTGAGGAAAACCGCTTTGAATTGACGGGATCAGTCGACAGCTGCCCATGGGCGCTTCAGACGCTGAACAACTCCAAACACTGGAGCCAGCAAGGGGAATTCGGCTACTGGGAACAAGAGATGATCGTTAATGATAAAACCGAAGCGGAACTTTGGTATGAAGCGGAGTGGGAAGACCGTTCTGAACGGGAGCTGGTCCTTGCAGCGATTGAAGATACGGGGCAGCTGCCGGGCAACCGCCTGGAAGTTTTTCTATCCGAGCCGCTGACGGCCCGCAAAAGTTTCGAAAAGGACTTGCTCAGCGAATTTCCCGACGTGGAGACGGCGGTCGTCCGTTCGGCATTCAAGGCGGGATTCCACTGGATCCGCGAAGAATTGCTCCCGAATCTCGATCCGGACTGCACTGGACTGCATATTTCGGTCCGTAAGGAAGCAAACAAAGGCGGGCTCGAGCTGCCAATCCGCTGGATACAGGAATTGTACCCGATTGACAGCATCGCGGAAAAAGAAACTCACCTAAAGGCGGATGCGGTGACGTTCTCGCTGCACAATGGGCAGGAGTCAACATACAGGGTGGAAGCGCTGTTCGCGGATGGACGGAGAAAAGAAATCGGCGCCTTGGAAGTGCCGATTGCGAAAATTCCTTACATCACCCGGCACCAATTTGCCTACCCAAGTACCGGTGCGGTCAGGCTTTATCAGGACCAGGAGCTGGTGCGGGAAATGCCGGTGGCTACGGACCGGGAACGCTTTTACCTCCATTATCTGCAGGAATTTCTGCCAGACCTGCAGAAAAAGCTTGCTGATTTTAATTCCGGACAAGGTTATGACCGTCCGTTCTTTGACCGCATTGAAATTGAGGTTACAATGAGTGAAGAAGAAGAAAAGCTGTTTGTGGACGAAGAGCGCACGTCCTCGCTAGAAGCGCTTTACGAAGATCTGTATTTCAATACGCTGGACTTTTTTGCGAACTGGGGTGTGGAGGAAAGCGGAGTGCCGTTCGATGCGCCGGGAGGCATCCATCCGTTCATGCATATCCATGAAGGTGCCCATCCAGCAGCGGCCATCCGGGTCTATCAGTGGGACGACCGCAAGCCTCTTCAACCGAAAACGGTCCGCATTCACTTCGGGGAGTCGGGGGAGTTTATATCGGCGACGATTTCAGGAGACGGCAATGAAGCGACGATGCCGGTCCGCAAACAGGAAATCGGGCTGCCTGGCGAAGGCACAAGCCTCGGACATTCCGTAATAGCCGATCATTCTTACAAAGGTTTGCCGATACCGGTGCTCGAATACTACATAAAGTCCGGTGAAACTTTTGATTCTCCGATCAAGCTGACGCTGTTCAAAAAGACAGTCGTCATCGAAACGGGCCACCACGCCAACGAAGTTTCGAGCACACCGGCGATTCTGCAGCTTCTGGAAAACGCCGATCGGTATACGCAGGATCTGAACATCGTCGTTATTCCGAATTCCAATCCGGACGGTTTCGCGCTGCTCCAAAAGATGACGGACGAGCATCCGGAATGGAAGCACCACGCCGCCCGCTACAATGCCGTAGGGTTGGAGTTTGCTCATGTCCGTTACAAGCCGACAATTTTCGGGGAAGCGAATGTGCTGCCGCTCGTCATGAAAAAATGGGCACCCGACATTGTCGTGGATGACCATGGCATCCCTGCGCACGAGTGGGTGCAGCCGTTTGCCGGCTACAACAGCCCGCCACGGTTCCCGGTGTCGTATTTCCTGCCGAGCGCGAAAATCTATGGCATCGGCCAAGTGTCAAGCGGAGCCAACAAGGAGCTCCACCAAAGAAACCTTGAGGCGCTGGTGCAGTCAATCAGTTCACAAATAGCGGGTACCCCGATCGCGGAACAAAACGACTACTGGAAACAGCGCTTCACCAAGTACGGCCACGAGTGGCTGCCGGACGTGTTTCCAATCGAGGAAGCGCCGCATCTCAATTTCTACCGCCAGCAGACCGTAACGCCGGGATACCCGACCGTCAGCATTCTTCGCTATCCGGACTGGGTGGCGGCGGACATCATATCTGAAGCGGCCGATGAAGTGGTATACGGCGAAAGCCTGGAAAGCTGCATCGAGGCGCACATCCTGTTCAATCTGGGAGTGCTGGAGCTGCTGCAGAAACAGCAAACCACGCCTCTTGGTTCAGGCCTAACCAAATACCGTGAGCGCCCGATGCAATTCAAATTTTAGGAGGAAAACCAAATGCCGAAATTATTATTGACCGGATTTGAACCATTTCTTGATTTTACCGTGAACCCGACGATGAAAATCGTGGAGGAACTGAACGGCCAGACCATCGGTGACTACGAGATCGTCGGTAAAATTATGACGGTCGACTTTAACTCGTCGGGCCAGCAACTGCTTACGCACATTGAAGAAAACCAGCCGGATGCGGTAATTTCGCTTGGGCTGGCAGGGGGAAGATACAAAATTACTCCGGAGCGCATTGCCATCAACTTCAAGGATGGTGTTAAAGACAATAAAGGCAACTTGCCGGTGGACGAACCGATCCAGCCGGACGGGGAACCGGGATACTTGTCGACGTTGCCGATCCGCAAGATGGTCGACCGTCTTATTGAAGTGGGCTTGCCTGCCGAAGTATCGAACACGGCCGGGACGTATTTGTGCAACAATGTCATGTACGAAGGGCTGCATTACGCGAATTCGCATCATCCGTCGATTCCATCGGGTTTCATCCATATTCCGGCTTCGCACGAGCTGGCGATCCAGCACGGCAACATTCCGAGCTTTTCACATGACGACCTGAAAAAAGGCATCATTACGTGCATCGAAGTGCTGTCGGAAGAAGTGAAAAACAGCTCATTGGTGCCGGAAGAAGAAGTGAACCGGTAAGGAAAAGAGCCTGTCTCCCATAGAGACGGGCTCTTGTTCTGTCCTATAACGGAATGTCGGGCTTGCGCACATTGACTTTGACTTCTTCCTCGCAATAGCGGATCAGTTCCGTTAAGTTTTCCAAGAACGCTTTATGGTAAGCTTCGCCTGTCACAGCATCCGATGGAGCAGCATCGCCCATCAAGCCAATGCCGTTTGTCGCTTCGCGGTAGCCCGCAACATCGCTTGCGGTAAGCACCCGATCGCCTTCAGCGTAAGGATCGTGTTGCAGGAATGGATGCTTATCCGCGATGTTCGTCGCTGTCTTTGCCGGATCGCACAGTTCGGGATACAAGTAGAACATATGGGACGCTTCGAGTTCTTCGGCATGCCCGATTCCGCCGGGAGCGGATTTCCGCAATCTTTTTCCGGCTTCCGCGTTGAAATAAAAAGCGTCGACGATGGCGATAAAGGCGCCTGTCTTGTTTCGGAGCCGGGTCATGGCAATTTTCAGAGGAGGCAAATTGGCTTCCCGGTGTCCGTTTACAATAAGAATTTTTTCGAAACCGTGGTAAATCAAGCTTTGAAGAGTATCCTCTGCTACAGCCGTCAAAGTTTCCGGACGCAGCGTGATGGTTCCAGGATACGCCATGTGATGCGGCGCCCACCCAGTCCAGACAGGAGGGGCAACCAGCGTGTTCGTACTTCTTCCAACATCTTCCGCGACTTTTTGCGCCAAGAACGAATCTGTACCGAGCGGCAAATGGTGCGCATGCTGCTCGACGCTGCCAAACGGCACAAGGATGGTTTTCTTTGTTTTGAGGTATCCTTCGACGTCCTGCCATTTGTTTTCCTGAAGCCAGACATTTTTCAAGGCCATCTCTCCTTTTAGCTAGAGCATAAATCCATAATAACAGAACATTCCATCTTTTGAAGAGCGATAGAATTTTAATAAAAAAGAAATTGAATCACACTTCAAGATGGAACAAGCTAAAGCGGAGAGGAATTTATAGTATAATAAACTGGGATATATCGTAGTCATACTTTTCAGTAAAATGGTTCTATGTTTTAAGCGTACATAGCCGAAGGAGGAACTTATGTTTAAAGAAGAATTTTATCAAAGTCTGAAAGAACTGGCGGCACTTCCCGGAAGCCCGGGAAGGGAGCATAGCGTCGTCAAACGCATGGTGGAACTGTTAGAGCCTTATGCGGAAGTGGAAGTGGATCACATGGGGAATGTCTACGCGGTTCTGGAAGGGAATAAACCCGGACCAACCGTCATGGTTTCGAGCCATTCGGATGAAATCGGCTGCATGGTCAGCGCAATTGACGCTGGCGGGTTTCTTCGGATGGAGCGGACGGGCGGCATGATGGATGCGCTGCTCGTCGGCCGCAAAGTCAACGTCAACAACCATTTCGGCGTTATCGGCGTGAAAGCGGGCCACCTGCAGACGGCGGCCGAAAAGACGAAGGTCCTGCCGATCGAGGACATGTACGTTGACGTCGGCGCCGCATCAAAGGAAGAAGTGCTCGAGATGGGCATCAACATCGGCGACTCGATCACCTATATAAGCGACCTCGACCGCTTCACGAACCAGGACCTGATCTGTGGCAAAGCGATCGACAACCGGAGTTGCTGCGTGCTGTTGGTAGAGCTGTTCAAGGCGCTGCAAGACAAAAACTTCAGCGGCAAGATTGTCGGTGTGGTAGCCGTACAGGAAGAAGTTGGGCTACGCGGGGCGCAGATCGCCGGCTATAAGATTGACCCGGACTTTGCCATCGTGCTCGATACGATCGCCTGCGCAGACACGCCGGATGGCAACTATTACCCGATCGCCATCGGAAAAGGGCCGGTGCTGCCGCTCTTATCTGGAAGCGCGATGGGCAACATCATGTCGCCGCAGATGAAAACTCTCATCACGTCCTATGCTGACAAGCAAGGTATCCCGTATCAGCTGTCGGTCATGTCGAAAGGGACGACGGACCTTTCTTCGATCCATTTGGTGAAGGAAGGCATTCACGGAGCCGCCATCACGTTCCCGCGCCGCTATTCGCATTCGCCGGTGGAAATGGCGAACTTAGCTGACTTCGAGGCCGGCTTCAAGCTGCTTGAAGCGATGCTGCGGGACAGCGGGAATTGGGGAGAGATGAAATTCATCTAATAAGGACAGCATCGAAATCGAATGCGATGTCCGTTATATGAACGGAGAAACACAAGACCTTATTGCCCGGGAAATACACTGCCTTGTAAAAGGTATCGAAGTTCAGTTTGACGTAACGTGCGACTTTACGTATTTGGCCGATTATCCGCCGCTTTGCAACGATGCCGATGTCACGGCGGAAGTTCTCGTGGCAGCGAAAGCGGTCGCGTATATGGTATGTGATTACCGTGGGAAAAAATAGCAAGCTAAAAGGCAGCCCCCGTTTCAACGGGGGCTGCCTATAATTTTTATTGGGATAAGGAGGCAGAAGAGAAGTACGTTAAAAGTTCTCTTCCATATAAGCCTGCTCTTCCTCATCGGTCATCAGCCGTGTAGCTTTGCCGACACTACCATTGTGCCAATGCCAAATCGTATTATGGACATCGACTGCGTTGGAAAAGTCGCCTTTTTGCCAAGCTTCAAGTGTGTTGCGGTAATAGGCTTTCTTTTCAAATTTACTTGCCTCGACAATTGCCAACAGCTCCTCAATGTTTTCCTCGGACATCGGCCTTACGGCTCCCCACTTGTCTTCTGCATACACTTTGCTGTGGGTCATCTCATGAAGATAAAATTGCAGCCGGGCTTCGTTCATGTCTTCAGGCAAGCTGGCGGAAACCGTCTCAAGAACTTCTGGCTCTTCTTTGGAATCCCCATATTCTGTTGCGCCAGTCGGCTCTTCGTCATTGGATCCTAAGTGCTGAATGAACAAGTAGCCTCCAACAGCTAATAGCGCAATGATACCAAAGCTAATAAATGCAGTTGCCAAAGTTTTTTTCATGTAAAAGCTCCTTAAAATGAACGATTCTTAATTAGTTCTTAATTACTATTATCGCTTACCATATCCTGGATGGCAACTGGAGATCTGGGTTTCTGCAGCACTAGAACGACTGAACGAAGCACTTATACGGCTCCTTCAAATGGAAATTGCAAGATGATTCAAGTATGATAAACTCATAAGAAATAACCTGCCTTTAAAGGAGGTGCATATCAGATGGCAATGGAACTTCAATTGTCAGCGTCACTGAAAACTCATGCAAAGCCTGGTAGTCCAAACGGCGATACTTTGTATGGGGCAAGCAAGAACTGATCGCCTGACCATCCGCTGTTTTGCGTACACGGCTTTCTTCCTTATTTCCATCTATTCAAACTACGTAAGGAGTGGGCAAATGATACATGTAAAAGAAACAGCAGATAGAACCGGAAACGCAGGGGGCCTTCCTGAAGCGTTCATCCGGAACGACCAATTCAATTTCATCAAGGACCAGACTCGGATCCTGGTTACGGGACAAGCCACCGGCAACGACGCCGAAGTGCTGAATGTCCTCCGCCATCTGGCGCACGAGAAAGTTTTTAAACTGTTCCCGAATTTGACGCAGGAACAGAAAGCGGTGCTCAATCCGCTGGCGCAAGTAAAGGAAACGGCTGACGCCGAAGCATTCCTGGAACAACTCCGACCATACGTCATTCCGTTCAAAGCCGTGACAGACCAAAGCCTGAAGAAGCTGTTCCCGAAAGCGAAAAAGCTGAAAGGACCGAAGCTTGAAGCACTCGATTTCAAGAAACTGTCGTATATTGGTTGGGTCGAAAGCTCAACGCTCATGTACTTGGTCACGGAAAAAGACGGAACGCTGCACGGTGTCCAAGGCACATTGACGCGCAGCCACAAAAAAGGCATCTGCTCAATCTGCAACCGCCATAGTGAGGTCGGCTTGTTCACCGCCAAGACAAAAAGCTCCGGACAGGACAACTACACAAAACGCGGCAACTACATCTGCCAGAACAGCGACACCTGCAACAGCAACATCAATTCACTCGACCGCTTGAACGAATTTGTTGAGCGGCTGCAGAAATAAGAAGATAGGGAAAGGGCTCTCCATCAGTGGAGAGCCCTTTTTTGCTTCTGAAATTATGAACATTCCACTCTTAATCTTTGGTAGGAAGCTGCACTTGTTTTTGGAGGAAAGATGTAAATTTTTCTTGAGCATGTTTGCTCTTCATTATTCTGTTTACACGAAATGAACTTTGCAGATAGCTTCTGACTTTCCTATGTGTGAAGAATAAACGATGAAATTTATCATCCTGATATAACTTATTGAACCAGGAAAGCTGTCTTAATTTTTCTATATTGCCATCAATTTTTTTGGTATCTAAAGTAGTACTTCCCATAAATGGCGAGACACCGCTAAATAAGCCAATTATTATTGCGGTCGTATATTCGATCATGATCATAAAGGTTTTCATGGGTTGTTTCATTTTATCCATCCTTTTAATTGGTGAAGTCAAATTTAAGGCGGCCTTGCCGAAATTTAGAAATTCATATTTTTTCTCAACAATCATAAAAATAATGAGCAGAACCCCTATCAGAGTTTTAGAAATTCCAGCAAAGAACATGATATAAAACAATAATGCCACTTACTAAACGAATAGAATACTCTATACGGAGCTTCAGCTAAAACCTTCTGCTACAATCCATAAAATCCAATCTGCCTTTAGCTTGATTTTATTATCTTACTATAAATTTTATTGTGGTCATAAGTTTAGTTTATGGGAATGTATAATATCAGTGAAATTTTCTTATGGAAAGAACCTGAGTACAATGAACACAAAAGACGGTTTGACGGTATGTAACCAGATGGCTGCACGAAAGTGCGAGCCGGAAAGACAGGTGAACAGAATGGATTATTTGGTACTGTTTTGCATCGGAGTTACGGCTACAACCATCGGGACGCTCGCAGGAGGTGGGGGATTGATTAGCCTGCCCGCCATGCTAATGCTCGGGATGCCGATCCATTCAGCAATCGGCGCGAACAAAGTGTCCAACATGGTCAGTTCTTTTTCCAGCTTCTTTACGCTGTTCAGACGGAAACAAATTACGCTGAAGGAATCGTTCTGGCTTGTGCCGTTCAGTTTAGGAGGAGGCGTGACTGGCGGGGTGATCGCTGCCCAATTGTCGTCGGAAAGCCTGTATATTGTCGCCGTCATCTTGCTTGCTTTCGCCTTCGGTACTTCCTTTATCGGCAAAGGCGGCTTTAGCGGGACAGAGCCGCTGAAACTAACACCTGTCAGTGGCCCCGGTTTGTTTGGCATCGGAATATATGACGGTCTCTTCGGTCCGGGGCAGGGAACATTGATGCTGTACCTGTTCAGCTATCTGAACATCGCATATGTAAAATCGGTCGGATTGGTTCGGCTCGCCACTTTCTCCAGCTGTTTTGGCGCTGCCATCAGCTATATCCTGTCAGGCGCCATCATCTGGCCGTTGACGCTGGCATTGATGGCCGGGTCCGTTACAGGTGCGCAGCTTGGCGTCCGTATCGCGGAAAAGCTGAGACCCGACTACGTCAAGCCGATCCTGCGGGTGGTCACAGCACTGCTGATCGTCCAGCTGATTGCCGATAATGTGATGTGAACGATGCAGGCCAAAATCTAGCTTCGCTTAATACGAATGGCGTTTTCCTGCCCAAACGTTCATAAGCAGGTCATGGAATTCCTGTGGCTTTTCAATCATGTACCAGGTGATGGAATGGGCAGGTGTCGGCATCCATTTTTTGCGCCGCATCCTGATTTTTTCGTGATGCGTATAGTGCGGATAAATAACAGTGGCTATTAAAAGATTGTTGGGATAGCCTCTAGAAAGTGTGATGTTCTCTATTTCATTCCAATAAACTTTGGTGCCGTTCAAGTCGATGACAACGCCTTCATCATCCCACCAAAAACCGTAGCCTTGTTTCCTTTTTTTCCATAGGTATATGCCATACCCTGTAAAGAGGATTGAAAAGAAGATTCCTGAAATTGCGGCCAGAATAGATTCCAGCAAACTCCCTTCAAAAAATTCATCCAGACTCATTAGCATTAACGAAAAAAATAAAATTCCAAACAATGTAAAAACAGTTATTGTTGTCATTGACAACCGATACACTTCCGATTTTTTCAAAAGCTTGCACCCCTTTCTGCATTATATTGCTTACGGCCATTTTCACCAGCAATGGCTGAAGATTAAAAAGAAGCAAACTCTTCATTTTTTGAGGAATACCAGCAGGGGAATCAACGGCATAAACTAATCACAGATAATCCGGCTTAATCAAAGTAGATAATGGAAATCAGGTACTTTTTTTAGCTCCAAAGCAGTTATTTTCTTGAGTATAGCAAAGAAAAACTTGAGAAAATTATGGAATTCAGAATATTAGAAAATCTGGGTATAAAAATGAAGGGAAAGCATATAATTATCATTTCGTAGAAACTCTCACTCACAATAAATGATGCACTTTTAAAAATAAAAGATAACTTGACTTGCCGACCCATAAGAAAATAATTGTTGTTATTTTCCCGTAATAGCATTATATTTTCGCATAGGGGGTTGTGCTTATGATCATTCGGCAGATTTTCAATAACAATGTGATACGCGTAGAGGACCAAGTTGGCCGTGAGTATGTGGTCATCGGCAACGGCTTGGGCTTTAAACGCAAGCCGGGACAGCCTGTAGACCAGGAAAAAATCGAGAAAACGTTCATGCATCGGCCTGAAAAAGTGCCGCAGAAACTGATTGAACTGATCGGGGAGACGTCCGTGGATTCCTATGCGTTGGCGGACCGGATCATCAAACTCGCGAAAGAAGAAATGGGAAACATATTCGACGATAATATTTACATAACGCTGATGGACCATATCCACTTTGCGGTTGCGCGCATGAAAAAATCGATGGGCTTAAAGAATGCTCTGTTGTGGCAGATCAAAAAATTCTATCCGCAGGAATTCATGATCGGACTGAAAGCGTTGGGCATGATCAAGGAGCAGTTCAATGTCGAGATGGATGCCCATGAAGCAGGCTTTATCGCCATGCATTTCGTCAATGCCCAGCAGGACAAAGGCGGCATGAAGAACTCGCTGGAAGTGGCGAAGCTGATTGACGATACAGTAGGCATCGTGAGCAATTATTTCAGCTTGTCGCTTGATGAGGATTCGTTCAATTACTCCAGGTTCATTACCCATCTGCAGTATTTCGGCTATCGCTTGTTAAACGGCGAGCAGGAACGGAACACAAGCGGAGACGTGTTTTTATACGACCAAGTGAAGGTGAAGTATCCCAAGGCTTTCGAATGCACCAATAGGATCAACAGCTATTTGGAAGAAGAATACGAGAGTGCCATGACGATAGACGAGAAGGTTTTCCTGACGGTCCATATCGAGCGTCTGACCACAAGAAGCAAATAATTTTTTATGAAAGGGCTTGCAGGAATTTCATTTTTGATTTATAGTTAGTCACAATCTAACATATAGGATTGTTACTGGTAATGCAGGCGATACCTAAACAAACGCAAGGTGACTAAGAACCGGTCACGCTGCGCTTGTTTAGGTATTTTTTTGTTTCCAGAACTATCCAGGGGAAAAGGAGAGGTGTTCATGGATAACAAAAAGTTAGCGGCGGAAATTGTGGATCTGGTCGGAGGGCCAGACAATATTAATGACTTGGTCCACTGTGCGACAAGGCTGCGGTTCAATCTGAAAGACTCGAAAAAAGCGGAAAGAGAAGCGCTGGAAAAACACCCTGGCGTTTTGACGGTCGTCCATAGCGGCGGACAGTTCCAAGTGGTGATCGGGAGCCACGTATCCGATGTCTACAAGGAAATCATGAAAGCGAATTCATTTGATTTTTCCAAAGAAACACAGGGCCAAGACGATAAAAACGCGTCTGTCATGTCCAAAGTGCTGGAGATCATCTCAGGGGCATTCTCTCCATTGATCCCGGTCATGGCGGGAGCGGGGATGATCAAAGTTCTTCTGACGGTTTTGCCGATGCTCGGCTGGCTCGCGGAAGACAGCAGCACGTTCAAAGTTTTGGCTGCTGCAGGCAATTCGGTCTTCTACTTTTTCCCGATCCTACTTGGAATCACGCTTGGATATAAGCTAAAGGTCAATCCTTACGTAGCGGGAGCTATAGGGGCAGCGTTGATGGAACCCAACTTTACTGGGTTGATGGCCGAGGGATCGGAAGCCGCCTTTATGGGCGTTCCGATTGTCCTTGTGGATTACGCAACGAGCGTCTTCCCGATTTTCATAGCTATCGGCATTTATTACTTTTTGGAAAAACTGCTTAACAAAATCATTCATAGAGAAGTCCAGCTGTTTCTTGTTCCAATGGTCGCCTTAATGATTATGGTGCCGCTTACAGCAATCGTTTTCGGCCCGATCGGCACATATGCAGGAACTTGGATTGCTACAGGCATCAGCTGGCTGATCGGCGTAAGCGGGATTTTATCGGGAATCATTATTGGTGCCGGCTACACGTTCCTGGTCGTTTTCGGTCTCCACTGGGGACTCGCACCGATCACGCTTGAAAACATCAAGATGGGCGGTGACCCGATCGAAGCGATGGCGGCAGCCACCATTTTTGCTCAGTGTGGTATTGCAGTAGGCATTTACCTTCGCGCAAAGCACGACAAAGAACTGAGAGCGCTCGCGTCTTCTTCGACGTTAACAGGGTTGCTCGCTGGTGTAACCGAGCCGATCATTTACGGGTTGATCCTCCGCTTTAAGCGTTTGATTCCGATCCTCATGATTTCGAGTGCGGTCGGAGGGGCGATCAATGGTCACTTTGGCGTCAAATACACGGCCTATGTATTCCATAATATTTTTTCTTTCCCAATTGAAAAGCCGATGCACATTTTCGTGATTTCGGTGACGCTGACCTTCATACTCGCATTGGCCCTTACATACATTTTCGGCTATGAGACGAAGAACAAGACAGCGGTTGATGAAGAACGTGAAGATACAGATGCACTTGCACCACAGCCGACAGATTTGAAGACAGAAAGCATCTACAGCCCGCTGATCGGAAAAATCGTCGCACTGAAGGACGTGAAAGACGAAGTGTTCGCTTCGGGCGCCATGGGCAAAGGAATCGCCATCGATCCGTCGGTCGGCGAAGTCTATTCCCCGGTCGACGGCAAAGTGGCGGCGGTCTTCCCGACTGGCCACGCAATCGGCGTGACGACAACTAACGGCACCGATATTTTGATCCATGTCGGAATCGATACCGTGTCCTTGAAAGGAAAATACTTTACACCACTCGTCAAAGAAGGCGATGCGGTCCGAAAAGGCGACAAAATCCTGGAGTTCGATTTGGAAAAAATCAAAGAAGCCGGCTATGAAACAATCACGCCGATGATCATTACGATGTCCAATAAAGAAGTTGACGTGTTTGAAAGAGAAGTAAAATCAGTTGGAAAAAATGATGTCTTGCTGACGCTAATATAAGAATACCGGAGGTTAAAAAATGATATATACTGATCTGAAATCATTTCCTGAACACTTTTTATGGGGGGCTTCCACTTCCGCCTATCAGTTTGAAGGGGCGTCGAACGAAGAAGGCAAAGGCCCATCAGTGATCGACATGGGCAACCATCCCGAAGGCGTCACCGATTTCTCGGTGACAAGCAACCACTATTACATGTACAAAGAAGATGTCGCGATGATGGCCAAGATGGGGCTGAAAGCATACCGGTTCTCGATCGCCTGGTCGCGCATCTATCCGGAAGGAACGGGAGAGGCCAATCCGAAAGGCCTCGCCTTCTACAACAACTTGATCAATGAGTTATTGAAGCACGGCATCGAGCCGATCGTGACGATGTACCATTTTGACTTGCCATATGCACTGGAATTGAAAGACGGCTGGCGGAACCGGCAAACGATCGACGCTTTCGAACGCTACGCCAAAACCTTGTTCGAGCATTACGGCGACAGGGTCAAATACTGGCTGACGATCAACGAACAGAACATGATGATCCTGCATCCGGGCTCTCTCGGGACTTTGGATGAGACGGTTGAAAACCCAAAGAAATCGCTTTACCAGGAGAACCACCATATGCTGGTTGCGCAGGCGAAAGTGATGGACTTGTGCCACCGGCTGCTTCCAGATGCGAAAATCGGGCCGGCGCCGAATATCGGCACCATCTATCCGGCAAGCTCGAAACCGGAAGACGTCCTTGCGGCGGATACGTACGCAGCAATCCGCAACTGGCTTTACCTGGACATGGCGGTATTCGGCAAATACAACAACGTTGCGTGGAGCTATCTTGTGGAGAACGGCTACGAGCCGGTGATCGAAGAAGGAGACATGGAAGTGTTGGCAAAAGGCAAACCGGATTTTATCGCCTTCAACTATTACACGTCCCAGACCGTCGGCGAGAGCCTGAACGACGGCAACGACATCTCGCATACCGGCGACCAGCACGAACTGGTCGGAGAGCCCGGAGCGTACCGCGGCTCGGTCAATCCCGGCCTGCAAAAAACGGAATTCGGCTGGGAAATTGACCCGGTCGGCTTCAGGACCACTTTGCGCCAAATCTATTCACGGTACAATTTGCCGCTGATCGTTACAGAGAACGGCTTAGGCGCTTTCGACAAACTTGAGCCGGACGGCACGGTAGATGATTCGTACAGAATCGAATTCTACAAAAAGCACATCGAACAGATTCAATTGGCGGTAAGCGACGGCGTGGATGTTTTCGGTTTTTGCCCGTGGTCGGCGATTGATCTTGTGAGCACCCACCAAGGCTCAAGCAAACGCTACGGCTTCGTCTATGTGAACCGGGAGGAATTCGACTTGAAAGACCTGCGCCGCATTCCGAAGAAAAGCTTCTATTGGTATCAGAAACTGATCGAGACGAACGGTGCGGTTCTATAATAAACACAAAGAGGACCCCGGCAAAGGTGCCGGGGTCCTCTTATTTACTTTTTACTTTAATCCGAGACTTGTAATGATTATGATGAGCAAAAGCAGAAAGATATTCAGCCAGACCACAACTTTGACCATAACCTCCGCCCAAAACTTCCTGCGTAAAGCCAAATAGAAAATGACGGCATTAAATAAGAGGCTGACCATGATGCGGAATCCAGGAACCTTTTCACTGCCTAAGTCGAAAAAGTCTATGAATGTATAGATTGCTACTATAAGAATAAATGCGGACAAGTAGAACTTCCGTTTTTTCCGTTCGGTTTCCGATTCCTGTTGGAATGTATGCATCAGATTACCTCAACCATTTTTTTTCAAATTCACTGTATGAATAGTTCCTGGGCAGTGCAGAGATTATTCGCTCGATTGCAGCAGTTCGCGCGTTTCTACATCAAAAATTTTGTAATCGACCTCAAACATATGGTCTTCCGATACTGTTACTTCACAATAGTAAGGAATTGCCTTGCCGTAGGCATCCAGTTCAGGGATGTCATTAAAAGAAAATACATCATCTGTATCAGGCATCCTGAATGTCGCGTCAGCAGAACGGCCAGATGAAGAAACTTCAATCGTGCAATTGCCTTTGACCACATCGTACTCCTTCAGCAACATGTATTTTAGGCTTGGGAGAGTTATCATTAAAAAAAATCCGCCAAATAACAAGCTAGAAACGGCTATAGCTATATTTTTCAGTGTAACCTCATGTCCAAAGTACATGATAATACATAAACAAACCGCCATAAGAATGAAGAAAACTCCAAACCCGAGCAAAATATAATACATTGGTTTTCACTTCCTACTAATTAGATGGATAAAATGTTTACGTGGCTGCAACTTAAAAGTTTCAAGCAGAAGCACTCCTGTACCGCTATAAACATCACCAAACCATCTTAGAAAGCATACTGGAACAGTGCGTAATACAAAGGGCCAAGCAAAAGAATCATAAAGACAGTGGTGAAAATATTCATCATCCGGATGTCGTCGCCGTCTGTTTCCGATTCCACTAGTTTGTTTTTCAAGAAGAGATAAAAGAAGATATCCCATACTAGCGCACCGAAAAAGACGATCTGCCAGACGAAAGGCGTGAAGATTTCACGGTGGGTAACAAAACCGAAAAGCCCTGTCCATGTTATGGCGGAAACGATCAAGTCGATAAGGAAAACACGGTTCTTATAACCGCCGTGAATCAAAAAGGCGATGGATGAAGTGGCTAAGAAAGCTGCATAGATGTACCAGAAAATTTGTATCATAGTTTAAGTCCCTTTTAAATAGAATGGATGCACATGGCAACAGCTTCTATTTTAACACTATTTTAAAATATTAAGCGGGAATAAATATAGGAGAAATTACCGAATTGGCGGTAATCATAACAGATAGGGCTATCTTTTCTTATAAATTAGTTTTACCTCCTATAACCTAAAACGAAAAAACACCACCCGAAGGCAGCGTTCAGTTAGACTGATTTATTCATTGTTTTGAAGCTCTTGTAGCAGTCCGTCCTCGAAGCCATCCAAATATTCGATCTTCCCAATTTTTCCTTCTTCCGGAGCAATGGCTTTCCCCTTGAAATTGAATTGATCCGATTCACCGTTTTCATCTGTATAATTTACTTGAAAAGCGATATTGTACAGAGTTGTTTCTTTTTCATTTTGGCTAATTTCAATGGTAGAAGGGTTCAATTTATAATCGTGGTCAAAACCAGAATACATAAAGGCAGAAGTATTTACGAAGTTCTCATAGCCATTCTCTGTAAAATAGGGTGCGTAGGTTTCTTTTACATAGTTCACTAGGTTTTGAGATTCAGGTGATTCCAGAAAAGCTTCATAATCGTCATTATATTGGTCTGAAACCTGAGCTTCCTCCATTGCATCCCATAATTCATTGTACTTCTCATCCGGCCCATTAAATTCCTTTTCGATCACAGCCCGAATCGCTTGTTCACTTTTATCAACCGTCTCTTCCGCTTCTGTTCCATTTTCTTCTATGGCACTATTAGCTGAACAACCTGCAATCAATAAACTAGCGAAAATCAAAAAGAGGATACTACGAATTTTTTTTATAGAAGCATTCTCGTTTTTCTTAAAAAACCACATAAAATCGCCTCCTCATAAGTTTGTACAAACCTCTAATCTTTAATCCTGCAAATGCGTGTATAGTAACAATACGAATAAAGCTGTAAATAGATTCATTTTTCTTACAATTTATTTACAATTTCCTTTTCTCTTCTTTTTAATTGGAAGTAACAACAGTTTTACGTAATTTTTTTTGAACAGAAGAGAAAATTACCGAATTGCCGGAAAGCTGTATAATAGAGTATATGAACGTTAAACGAATAAATTGATCGCGGGGAAGAATCCGCTTTTTATACAGGAGGAAAAAATGGATGAACAAGACCGAACTTATCAAAGAAATCTCCAATAAAACCAAGTTATCAAAAGACCAAGCAACAAAAGCCGTCAATGAAATCATGGCCAGCATAACCCATGCACTCCAAAACGGCGAAGAAGTGAAAATCAACGATTTCGGCGCGTTCCAAGTAACTGAAAAAAACGAACGCAAAGGCCGCAATCCGCAGACCGGCGAAGAAATCACGATCCCGTCTTCCAAAGCACCCCAGTTCAAGGCAGCAAAAACGCTGAAAGACGCGGTAAACGGCCGCAACTGGATCGAAGAGCTTCTAGCGGCAGGCAAGGTAACCGATGAAGAGGCAAAAGTTCTGGCATTTGTGGTGGAGGAAAACCGGAAGGCAAAAGAAGAGAACAGGAATCTGGACGACTTGGTTGTTGTCGAAACGAAAAAAGCAGCCAAAGCGATAGAACTGGATTTTAAAGAAACCGAAATGATCGTCAACAGATTGATCGGCAAAAGGATATTGAACACGCAAAACTATACGAGTGAAATTGACAGTGTGTATTTGAGAGCAGGATACCGGAAATTCATCTAAATTTTTTTGGCCACCGATTCAACCGAATAGGTGGCCTTTTGTATTTTCAGCGGATCAAGCTCAAATAAAAAAAGCTATCCAGTAGCGTAATAATGAAGCTATTCAACATCCAAAGAAAAGACATAACTTGCAGTGCCTTGTTCCCAATGAGCCAACACCTCGTAAACAGTTTTTCCTTTACCAGAAAGAACACCCTCTTTGGAACTGTTTACAACATTATTATCGTTATCCCATATTCTCACGATATAGCTTTCTGGCTGTTCTCCGAAAACCAATTCAATAGGGGTATCTGCCGTTACCTGCATTGAACGACTTCCTTTAACCAATTCGGGTGGTGCAAAAGAATCTGCTTCTATTCCGCTTGCGGTTCCGTCTCCATAGTCTACACTCCAACTATAAGTGCCAAGTGATGGTCTAATAGTCTTTTCTCCAACAAAAACGGTTAAACTTGGCGGCTTGGGAATAGCATCTTTTAAAGAAGCATCCAGATTACTAACCTCCTTAATCTCACTATCATTATCAGCTTTTTCACTTGTATCACTTATTTCAGAACAACCCATTATTAGTGAAAGACCTATAAGAATTAAAGCCAAGAATAAAAATCTAAAATTCATCAGTATAACCTCCTTGCTATTTAGACGGTAAATACATGAGAACGTTACAGTACACGTTAATTGGTACTAAGCTCTGCTCCTTATTTGCGGCTTCATCTTCTTACACCTATTTAATCCAGGTTCCTTTCTAAATAGAAAAAACGCCCTTTTTCAGGACGTTTTACGTTACTCCATTAAATTGCTTCTAGCTTTACCTATCATCCTTCTTCATTCAATACAACAGAACGGCCTTTCATTTTCAGCAGGAGCGGAACAAGAAGCCATGCACCCGCTACGATTAAAAGCGCCAGTGAAATCGGGTTGGTGATAAAAGTTGAAAAATCGCCGTTTGAAATGGTAAGCGCGCGGCGCATATTGTTTTCAAGCATCGGGCCAAGCACCAATGCCAAGACAAGCGGTGCAACCGGGAAATCGTTCTTCGTCAGCAAATAGCCAAGCACACCACACGCCAGAAGCAGGTAAAGGTCGAATGTTGTGTACTGGACGGCATAGACGCCGAAAAACGAAATGGCGATGATAATTGGCAGCAAATATTTTTTAGGCGTTTGAATAATCTTCGCAAAAACTTTTACAAGCGGCATATTTAGAACCAACAGCATCAAGTTGCCGACGAACATACTTGCGATCAATCCCCAAGCCACTTGCGGGTGATCTTCGAATAACAGTGGGCCTGGCTGGATATTGTACATGATGAAAGCGCCCATAAGAATGGCAGTAGTTCCGGATCCAGGAATCCCGAGAGTTAAAAGAGGGATCATGGCTCCTCCGGAAGCCGCATTATTGGCAGACTCCGGACCGGCAACGCCGGCGATTTGGCCGGTTCCGAATTTTTCAGGGGTTTTGCTGATTTTCTTCTCTGCAATATAGGAGAAGAATGAAGCGAGAGTAGCTCCGGCTCCAGGCAAAACACCGATGAAGAACCCTAGAAACGAACCGCGTAAAATAGGTGCTGTGCTATCTTTCATATCCTGTTTTGTCGGAAGGATGCGGCCGATTTTTGCCATCGTGCCATCTTCGTGATCCCGCTCCAAAACCGTTTTGAAAACTTCTCCTAAAGCGAAAAGTCCGACTGCGATGGTCAAGAATTCAAGGCCGGAATACAGTACAGGAATATCGTACGTAAACCGGGCAATCCCGGAAACGGCGTCGATGCCGATCGTGCCGAGCATCAAACCGAATACGGTCATCATCAAAGCTTTGGTCATCGATTTTCCGGCAAGTCCGCTTACTGCAGCAAGCCCCAAAAGCATAAGGGAAAAATATTCAGCAGGGCCGAATTGCAGCGCTACATTCGATAAAGGCTTCGCCAGCAAGACAAGGCCGAGCAGCGAGACGATTCCCGCCGTGAACGAACCGATGGCCGCAATGGATAAAGCAGAGCCGGCGCGGCCATTCTTCGCCATCTGATAACCGTCGAGCGTAGTGACAACAGAGGAAGATTCCCCCGGCGTATTAAGCAGGATAGAAGTGGTGGATCCTCCGTACATGGCGCCGTAGTAAACACCGGCCAAAAGAATGATTGAACTTGCTGCTGCCGCTTCTGTCGGCAGGCCAGCCGTCAAGGTTGCTGTTACCGGGATCAGGAGGGCGACACCGCTCATCGGGCCAATGCCCGGCAATACGCCGACTGCGGTCCCGATCAGCACGCCGACAAATGCGAACAGGATGTTCTGCCATTGGAATGCAACACTGAAGCCGTCCATCAGAAATTGTAAGGTACTCATAGTACTCCGCCTCTCATATTAAAATACCGGAAAGCCCGGCAACGAACCGCCGAGGAATTCGGCGAAAAAGTAATAAACGCCAAATGAAAAGGCACCGGCAATCAGGAAGGATTTTAACCATTTGCCCCGTTCCATCGTCTGGAAAGCGACGAGAAGGAACACGAAAGTTGTAATCACATATCCGAGCGGCTCCAGCAAAGCTACATACAGGAGAGCGCTGACTAGGATGATGATGAATTTTTTGTATTGAACAGCTTCCCCGTTTCCAGCCCCTGTCCGGTAGCGGAACGTTTCATGCAGAAGGCGCAAGCTCAGCAAGATTAGAATCGCACCAAGGCCGATAGGGAAAATATTTGGACCGACCGCTGAACCGTATGAGCTCTCGGATATCCGCAGGCTCTCAAAGACAAACAGAAGGCCAATCAGTAAAAAAGCGATTCCAGCAAAGCGATCGAACGTTTTACTCATTGTCTTTCACTCCTTTAAAAGTAAGAAAGCGGCCGAAGCCGCTTCCGCATTATTTTTGCATGCCAAGTGCTGTTAGAAGTTCAACAATCACTTTTTCTTGGGCTTTCAAGTATTCTTCGAAATCTTGTCCGTTTTTGTATTCACTTTGCCAGCCGTTTTGCTCCAGCTCTTTGTTCCATTCATCCGTTTTAGACATTTCTTCCAATTTTGTTGACCAGTAATCACGGGCTGTGTCCGACATGTTTTTCGGTCCGAAAATTCCGCGCCAGATCGTGAATTCTGCATCAATGCCTTCTTCTTTGAATGTCGGAACTTCGCTCAGTTCGCCTTCAAGACGTTCTGAAGAACTGACGGCAAGCACGCGGACATCGCCTGATTTCACATATTCAGTAATGGTTGAAGCATCGGTTGCGATAACATCCGCATTGTCGCCCAGCAGTGCAGCAACAGCTTCGCCGCCGCCGTCATAAGATACGTACTTTACGGCTTTCGGATCGATGCCGTATTCAAAGGCAGGCAAGATGCCGACCAAGTGATCCATTGAACCTGGAGCAGATCCTCCTGCAAGTGTCACGGCTGTCGGGTCCGCTTTGATCGCGTCCAATACATCCGTCAGCGTCTTGTATTCGGAATCTTCCCGGACAACAATCGCACCGTAATCGCGCGTCAGCTGCGCAAGTGGGGTAGTATCCTTATAGCCGTAAGGGCTATTTCCTTCAGCTTTGTTGTTGTTGATCAGAATCGGCGGGGATTTGACCATCAGCATGTAATCGTTCGCCACTTCTTTTGTAGCGTATTCAGCCATATACACTGCACCGCCGCCGCCGGGTTTGTTTTCGACCGTGATCGGTTGTTCAATCAATTTTGTGCCGTTCATGGTTTTAGCGATTGAGCGTGCTGTTAAGTCCCAGCCGCCGCCAGCCCCTGAAGGAGCTACAACCGTTATGCCGCGTTCAGGATATTTTTCATTATTTGCACTCGAACTATTTTCCGATGAACAAGCAGCAAGGCCAACAGCCAAAAATCCAGCCAATGAGACAGAAATCAACTTTTTTAACATACAATTCATCCCCCTTTAAAATGATAAAAAGACAGCGCTTTCATCTGCTGCCTTTAATTTATCAGAACTTTTATTCATTTCAATGTTTCTGGGCATAAGGGGGATAATGTCCAAACTATTAATATTGTTCATAAAGTTCACGGGCGGGAAAAATAACGCCTTTCCGGCCGGCCGATTGTCCCGTAAAGCAGTTCAGCGGAAGCGAGCTGTTCGGTAACGAGGTGTTCCAGATAGCGCCGGGCCGTGGACCGGCTCATCCCGCACGCCGCTCCCATCTCCTCGGCCGTCATGCCGGTGCCGCAGTCGGCCAATTTTTCCTTTATTCTTGCCATCGTGCTGGGATCGATTCCTTTTGGCGTCAGAATCGGTTCTGTGGAGGCGGTCGGCCGGTTCTTGTTCCACAGCAGCTGGATGGATTCCTCGGTCAAAGAACCTTGGGTGTCCAGAGAATTCCTCTTTTGCCGGTACGACAGAAGGCTCTCCCTGAAGCGGTCGAATGTCAAAGGCTTCAGGATGTAATCGATGACGCCTCCTTTAAAGGCTTTTTTGACAATATCCGTTTCTGAAGCAGCCGTGATGAAAATAATATCGGAGTCCGGGCTTTCCTGTTGGATATAAGAAAGCAATTCCGTCCCTTTGACATCCGGCAGATAAACATCCAGCAAGATCAGCTGAGGCTTCAAGGTTTGAATCCAGTCCTGTGCCTCCGCTCCGGTGTTCGCGGAACCCACCACTTGAAATCCTTCGATTTTTTCTATAAAGCGCTTGTGAATATCGGCAATCCGCTTATCGTCTTCAATAATAAGAACTTCAATCATGTTCGTTTCCTCCAATCGTAATGGAAATGATAAATAACGCTCCGCCCAGGTCGCCTGATTCCATGGCGATGCTGCCGTTCAGTTCCCGGACATTTTCATCTACTTTGATCAAGCCGTATCCCCGGTCTCCGCCTTCTTTAGTCGATACCCGTTCTTTGAAAAGATGCGCAAAAATGGCGGGATCCAGGCCTTCCCCCGAATCTTCGACTTCGATCAACAGTTCATAGCCGTTATTGGAAAGAAGCAGCCGGACCATGCGCTGGTCTTCAGGCAGGTGCTCAACCGCTTCGAACGCATTTGTCACCAGGTTGCCGAGTATGGAGATAAACAGGCTTTTTTCGAAATGGGGAGGAAGCTGCTCCAGCAAGCTTTCCCCGTCGAGCAAAAATTTCACTTTCAATTCGCGGGCCCGGTTGAAGAGCCCGATGATGATGCCGCCAATAAGCGGATCATGCACCCGCTTCGTGATAAAGTGCACGAGCGACTGCTGTTCTTCGGTTTCATCATGGATAAGCTCCATCGCTTCTTCGAGGGACTGAAGCTGGATGAGGCCGGAAATAGTGTAAAGCAGATTGTTGTGTTCATGGGTCTGTGCCCGCAGCGCATCTGCATACTGGCGCACTTGCGACAGCTCGTTGCGCAGCCCTTCAATATCGGATTGAAGACGGAAACTGGAAACAGCCCCGATGATTCGATCTTCATAGCGGATCGGTATCCGGTTGACGATCGTTTTTTTGCCCCGAATGGTCATGGGGCGGTCCAGCTGGGATTCGCCTGTCTCCAAAACCTGCGGCAGCTGTGTATTGGGCACGATATCCTCGATGGATCTGCCAACTAGCTGCTTATCTTCTGGAAAAGACAGGGCTTCATAAGCCGAAGCGTTGGCCATGGTGATCTCGCCCTGCTTGTTCACCATGATGATGCCTTCCCGGACGGATTCGATCAGCGCGTTGCGCTCTGTATACAAACTGGCGATTTCCGCCGGTTCCAAGCCGAACAAGGTTTTTTTGATGTTGCGGGCAAGAACCATGGAACCGATGGTGCCGATTGCGATTGCAATAATGACGATGCCGATAATTGAATCTGCATAGTCAAGGAACGTTGAAGTCATGCTCGTTTTCAGAAAGCCGACGGAAATAATGCCGATGATATTGCCGGCACTGTCGTATATCGGCGCTTTGCCGCGGAGCGCAGGCCCGAGAGTGCCGGTTGCTTCAGAAACATAGACTTCACCGTTCACCAGGGCTCGCTGGTTGTCATCCCCGACCATCTTTTTGCCGATCTGCTCTTCCCGCGGATGGGCATAGCGTATTCCGTCTTTGTTGCCGATGACCACATATTCCGCACCGGTCTGGATCCGGATTTTTTCCGCAAGCGGCTGAAGGGCGGCAGAAGGGTTCGGCAATTCGAACGCCTTCCGGATGTCCTGGCGTGCGGCCGTGGTTTCCGCAATGTCCAAGGCGCGTGTCCCGACTTGTTTCTCGATCGCTCCCGATATGGTCATATAAAAAGAAAGGCCTGCAAGCACCATGATGGCGGAAATGAAAAGTGCCCCGTATAGGAAGATTCTGCGCTGCAACGGCATAAGGAGATCACTCGTTTCTGTAATGTTTAGCATCTAGCTTAAGAAGAAGTGTAATGGATGAGGGGAGGGAACACAATTGTGTTTTTGGGGAATGGTAAAAAAACTGTAGAAAGCTTTTGGCAGTAAAGACTAAGGCAGCCAGTATTACTCTTACCATTGTATTAACATTAGTTTTAAAAATGTCTAAGTTAATGATTATTAAATTAAATATACTTCATGTAAAATTTCCTGTTCTAACAGTTATCTTTCAGTATTAGGAGAACTAAAACAGAATAAAAACCGAATGAAGTCACTTTTGTAAAAGTGCCCATCACTCGGAATACAGTTTTAGAATTACTATCTTTTTCTTAGTATGTGTTCTTGAATATCAAAATCTATGAAGATGTTAATCTTCCCAGAGTTCATCCATTAAATCCTGGATTTCTTTTCTCCGCTTCTCGGTTTCATCTTCTAAAATTGTTACAATATCCCCTTCAATTTCTACAAAGTCACCAGGTTCAGCGGACTCAGGAAAGATGCTCTTGTCGAAATCCTTGGTAACTCCTTCAATTTCCACTACGGCGAGTTCCCCTTCAAAACGGTCGATGATTCCCCTTATCTTTTCCATGGTCATCTGGATGTCGCCACAGTAATTTTCGTGCCCGTTGACGTGAAGACAATGTTGCCCTTCTGATCCGTGCGGTAGACGGTCGCCTTCGCTGTCTTGAAGCGGTTCAGCACGTCCTTCGTCGGGTGGCCGTAGGCATTCTTTCCGACGCTGATGACGGCATGTTTCGGCTTCACAACCTTCAGGAAATCGGTATTGGAAGACGTTTTTGCCCCGTGATGGCCGACTTTCAAGACATCCGCCTGCAGCGTCTGTTTTGCTTTTACCATATCGGATTCCGAAGCCTTCTCGGCATCCCCGGTGAACAGGAATTTGTTCTGATTGTAGGTGACATGCAGGACCGCACTCCAGTTGTTCAGGTCGCTTTTGCCGTAGTCCCGTGTCGGCCCAACGAATTTCGCCGTAACCCCTTTAAGGGGCAGCTTGACGCCGGCTTTCGCCGACTTGATGGTCAATTTCTCCGCTTTGACGGCATTCAGAAAATTCTTGTAGGCATCCGTTGTATGCGCCACTTTCGGTGCGTAGACGGACTCCACTTTGAAGGCTTTCAGGACTTCGTCCAGTCCGCCGAGATGATCGGCATCCGGATGCGTGGAGATCAGAATCTCGATGTCATCCACTTTCTGCTTTTTCAAGTAAGCGACGATTTCATCGCCTTGTCCTTGACGGCCGCCGTCAATCAACACATCTTCGCCGCCCGGCATCTTGATGTAGGTGGCGTCGCCTTGGCCGACGTTGATGAAATGCACCTTCATCGGCTTAGTGGCAGCTATGGAAGTGGCAGGGAATCCAAAGGCAGTAATGAGGAGGAGCAGGGATAGAATGATATGGATGGGTTTTTTCAAGGGTTCTCCTTCTTTCCTGTAAGTTTTTAACAACTTCATCATAAGCGATGCCTAAGCAGACAGCAATAGAAATTTTCTTATCGGAAAAAAGGATTGTCCAGCTGAAAATTGAGGTATAGAATAAGAACTGATGTTCGTATAAGGGGGCGTGAAGATGGGAACTCAAACCGTGCCAAACCGCACCATTGCCTGCATCGACATGCGCAGCTTCTATGCCAGCTGTGCAGCGGTGGAGAAGGGGCTTGATCCGCTGCAAGCATATATCGCCGTCGTTGGAAACCAGGACCGGAAGGGGAGCGTCGTGCTGGCGGCCTCGCCCCGCATGAAGAAGGATTTCAGCGTGAAGACCGGCACCCGGCTGTTCGAAATTCCGGACGATTCGCGCATCCTCCTAGTTGAACCGAAGATGGGGTTCTTTCTGCGGGTGTCGCTGGCAATCACGGAGCTACTCATGGAGTTCGTGCCGAAGGAGTCAGTGCACGTCTACAGCGTGGACGAGAGCTTCATTGACCTCACGCATGTCGAAGCGCTGTGGGGGAAGCCGGAAACGGTCGTCCGCCATATCCAGGACGCGCTCATCTGGCAATTCGGCCTGCCTTCGGCTGTCGGCTTGGGGCCGAATATGTTGCTGGCGAAGCTGGCGTTGGACTTGGAGGCGAAGAAGACAGGATTTGCCGAATGGACGCACGAGGACGTGCCTAAGAAACTGTGGCCAGTGGCACCGCTGAGTAAGATGTGGGGCATCGGTTCACGGACGGAGCGGACGTTAAACGGCATGGGCATCTTCTCGGTGGGGGACTTGGCACAGGCGGAGCTGTCCGTACTCGAGGACCGGTTCGGCATTCTGGGGCATCAGCTCTACCAGCACGCGCACGGTATCGACTTCTCCCAACTGGGCGCGTTGCTGCTTGAGGGGCAGGTCAGCTACGGGAAAGGGCAGATCCTCTACCGGGATTACGTCGAAGAGGCGGAAATCATGACGATCATTCTCGAGATGTGTGAGGATGTCGCCATGCGGGCCCGTGTGGCACGGAAGGCCGGACGGACAATCCACCTGTCAATCGGCTACAGCAAGACCGCTTTCGGCGGCGGATTCTCCCGCTCCCAGTCGATTGACGAAGCGACCAATGAGACGATGAAAATCTATAAAGTCTGCCAGGAACTTTTCCAGAAGTTCCACCAGGACAAGCCGGTCCGGCAGGTTTCCCTCTCCATCACGAACCTGGAGGACGAGTCGAGCATGCAGCTGAGCTTGTTCGAGGCACGGAAGTGGGAGAAGCGGAAAGTGGGCGCCGCCATGGATTCCATACGGGAAAAGTACGGCTATTCGGCGGTTTACCGCGCAGTGTCCGGAACTGAGGCGGGAACGGCGATTGCACGGACACATTTAATCGGAGGTCACCAAAAGTAATAGTTAAGTATTATATAAAAATCAAGAAGAGAGAAAAAAATATGCCTGCTCAAGAGTGAAAATATAAAATTGATTAATAACTGTTATTACGTCTTTAGACTTATTAAAAAATACTAGACAGTGGAAAATATTTCTTATTAAATATATCATTTGGTAGGTACTTTTGATAATATAAAGTTAATAGTTTTTTTAGATTCAAGTTATTATTCTGATTATTTAAACTTTTTGGAGGGGAGACGAATCTATGGAACTGGTAGAAGAAAAGTTTCTTTTAGAAGTTAAAAGTAAATTGAATAATTTTATGGGTATGTCTTTTGAGGAAATAGCATTTGAAGTTGGAATAAACCCGGATCTAATCTCTTCAAAATTATCTATCGTGACCTTATTGAATAAAATGTTAGAACATGTAGAAGTAACTAAGCCATCTTTAGTAGAAGTAGTAAAGCCGATGAAATTTTCAATAAAAACGGTGCGTTTAGAGGAAAGTGGAAAACCTAAAGAATCCATGTCCTTTGAGCAAGTAGACTTTTTAAAACTTTCAACAGAAAAATGGGAAACAAGTTTTCTAAGGGAGAAATTGAATAAGACGCTTTTTTTATTTCTAGTTTTTCAATATCAAAAACAAACTGATAACTCTAATATTCTTATTTTCAGAGGTGCTAAGTTTTGGAAGATGCCAGTTGCCGCTCTTAATACCGAAGTGAAAGAAATGTGGGAAAAGACTAAAGGTATAGTGAATGAGGGCGTAAAGATAGAAGAAGTCAAAATTGGTAAAGGAAGCGTTATTAAGAATAATTTGCCAGGTATATCAGATAATCGAATTGTCCATCTTCGTCCTAAAGCAAAAGATGCAAATGATAAAGTTGAATTACCATCAGGCCATTTGATCACTAAGCAAGCTTATTGGATTAACGGTAGTTATATTGGCGAAATTTTAAAAGATATGCCGGCACTTAATCGTAAGGAAAAGAAAAAAGGGTGTACTTATAAAGAACTACCTATTGAAGAACTTGAATTTTTAAGAAACAAACTGACTCAAAAAGCATATACAGTTCAGGAATTTTTGGAGATAGCAAAACAAACCATATCTGGCTTTGAAGAAACGCATATAAATACGAAGAACCTCTCGAAAATACAATTTACAATTGAGAGCCTTTTTATTCTGTCTAACGAAGTTGAAAATATAGACTCCTATCTAGATAATCTTATTTTTGAAGATAGTTACTTTAAAGTGCCGGACAACATGATTTTTAAATCTGGCTATGTTAAGCGTAAAATCGAAAACTTTGAAAATGCCTATAAACTATTGAAAGTGGAGGATAGTATATATATCACTAATAAAAATTTTGAAAGAGATGGGTTAGAAAAGGATACTCTTCTATCTTACAAAGAAGCTGTCGAAAATTTCGTTAATCCAAATACTTTCTTTACTCTAACTACATTATCAAATGGAGGATTTGAGCACGTTTTAGAGGAGTATGGTTTTGATAACATTTTCTATGAAGCGATATTAAAACGCCCAGGACGGCTAAAGTTTTTAAAAATCGCTAATACGGTTGTCTTTACAAAGTCGAAACGAAGTATAGATATAAACGATTTCATATCTTTTATATTAGAAGGACGTGATGTAATTAGTGTTGATAGCTTCATATCAAATGTTTTTTCAAAGTGTAATATAAAAATGAATTATGAGCATGCGATTAAACTAATGAAGTCTTCAAATTATTTTTATTCGAATGAAATGGAGAGGCTCTTTAGGGACAAAGAAACTTTTTATACTAATATTTATGGCAGATAAGAAAAGGTGATAGCATGTATGACTTGTATGTTCTTTGTAATCATGGAATCTCACTAAATGTTGTAAGGATTTTGAATAGAGATGGATTTAGTCTTAATGATTTTTTCAATTATAGCGATACTGTAATTATATTGGGACATAGAAAACCAAAATTAGTAAATGATATAAAAAATATTCTTCCTCTATTAACTGAAAAAGAAATAAAAAATAATCTTTATCAGCTTACTCATGAAGGCTTAACTGAAAGAGTAATACAAAACATGATAGGTTTGAATATTTCATATGAGGATTTAAGTGGGCTTACGGCTGAAAGATTCATTGAGATGAAGGAAGGAAATAGGGAAAAGACGTTTCAAAAAATTATGAAATCGTATGAGACAGTAGAAAAAAATAAAGGAAGAACGCCATTTTCGGAAATTAGGGATTATGTGAATCAGTTTCTTTCAAAGTTCTCGATAGACGAATTGATTTCTTTTGAAAACCTTCAAGAGATTATAAAAAGAGAGTTTAAATTAGAGGGAGACGAACTGAAGGCTACTGTCGAGGCGCTTTTGCAAGTGGAATGGATACACCAGTGCGAATCGGGAATCCGTAAAAAATATCCTACTCTGAGTGACTATCTAAAGGGTGACTTTAAAGATAAAGAAGTATTTATGGGAAGACTTGAAGGAAAAACGTTATATGAATTGTCTGTGGAATATGGTTACTCAAGACAAGGAATTCGGAATATTGAAATTAGAGTAATAAAAAAAATGCCGGAATTTGAAGAGGATAAAAGATATTCCATGATTTTTAAGAAATATAATATGGATTTGGATTTGTTCTGCAAATTATTCAATGAGCCTCTCGAAACTTATAATTATTTGAGTTGTAAATATCAAAAAGGCAATCAATCCGTTCTATCGGATGTCACTGCTTCAATTTTCAACAAAACTCAACAGAAACTAATATTAAGACAGTACGACTCTTATTTGAATAAAGAAGGAGTTGTAGAGGGGATTTCAAAATCAACAATTTTCAATGAAGTCATATATGAATATGCAGTAAATCCAGTCACAGATACAGAAATTTTTCCTAAATACAATGCTTATATAGAAGAACATAATTTACCCCTGCCTCTCTTGGTGAATCCGGAATCAATAAGAGGGTTAAGCGATAGATGTCAGTTGCTTCTAAAGGGTAAGGGTAATACTTATCGTTACTATGACTATGATTTGATCGATGAAAATGTCTTGTCAACGTTAAAGAGTATCATTCCATTGGAGGACGGGATTTATAGTATGAGAAAACTATTCAAAGAAAATCCTGAAATCATGGTAGAGATAGATATAAAAACAGAATATGAACTACATAATCTCTACAGACGGTTAATTCAGTCTGACGAACTTATTTATACGAGAATGCCTGAGTTCTCCATAGGAGAAATCGATAAAAGTAAGTTTTTACTTAAACTGATTCATGAACAAGCTCCTATCCATATTCGAGACTTCGCTGAATACGTCGAAGAGGTATATGGTTTAAGACAAGATTCTTTGACTAGTTATATTATAAGTAACTTAAATGAATACATTCATGACAATGTCCTGAAAGTAGACTATATGCTCTTAGGCTCTAAGGAGTTGGAATGTTTAAAATCACTTATGGCAAAGTCGATCTATACTGTAGACGAAGTGGAAAGAATTGGACAGTCGATTGACAAAGACTTTGGAGAGAAATTTCTGAACAACATGAACTTGTTCAAAGTGGAATATTCCTTAAGAGGAAACTATGTTTTAAAAAGTGAATATGGAAGCGTTGAAAGATATTTTATTGAAATGATATCTTCTTTAGACTACTTCATTAAAAGAAAACTACCGATTTACGAATCATCCGTTTTCAAAAAAGTAATATATGATGCTGAAAAGGATTTCAGGCTAGTGAAGATAGAAGAGGACATGTATATCACTGAAAAAAAATTAGCGGAAGCTGGAATAACAAAAACTGATTTCCTTAATTTTAGGGACTTTTTGTCAGAGTTTATAAATGGAAAATCATACTTTACCTTACATTCATTGAAGAAAGCTGGATTCAGTCATTACCTGGAAGAATTAGGTTTCTCTGAGATTTTCTATGAACGCATAGTATGGTCTTTTAACGGCATTAATTCGATTAGAACGGCTTCAGGATATATTTTTAAATTCACCGATGAAATCATCACTCTTAGGATGTTCCTGGCAGAACAAGTCAAAAAGATGGAAGTCATATCTGTAGATAAACTACAGGAATATTTAAAAGATGAATTTGGCATTGAGATGGAAGAATATAAATTACTATACTTGCTTAGAGAAACCGGCATCTTTTATTCCGAGGAACTAAGGAAATTGTATTTAAACAAAGAGAATTTTTACGAGGAGGTCTTTTAAGATGACAATAAATTTATTAGATTTGATTGGGAAGGATATAGCAAAAACCACTGGTACAAGAAAATTGACAATTAAGGGTGCGACAAAAAATTACGAGGTATACCGCATACCGTTAAACTATCTATTTTATAATGATCAAAACGGACGTATAGCGACATGGATTAGTAAGCATATTGCCGAAAATAAAGATTTAAACCTTGAAGACAAGGAAACTTACAACGAAATTCTACACAACTTCATAAAAGATTCGAACGAAAATGCATTGAAAAAAACAAAGGCAAATATTAAATTGTTTGGTCAACGTGTAGCAGGAGTTGTATTGAAAAATGGAAGAATCATAGATGGCAATCGTCGCTTTACATGCTTACGTGAATTAGCTGAAGAAGGTGGAGATTACTATTTTGAAGCTGTGATTCTGGATACAGACAGTGGTATATCCCCTAAAGATATAAAAAGGCTGGAACTGAATCTGCAGCACGCTGAAGAGCAACCAGTAGATTACAATCCCATAGACAATTTGGTAGACATTTACAGAGATTTGGTGCTTGAAAAAACATTTACCGTACAAGAATATGCAACTAATGTGAATGAAAAGAAAAACGATATTGAGAAATTGTTGAAGAAGGCCACTTTGATGGTTGAGTTTTTGGATTTTATCGATGCAAGTGGCAAATACTATATTGCGCGTGAAATGAATTTAGACGGCCCATTACAAGAGATTTTAGCTATTGTGAACCGTGTTGATGAAGAGAAGCGGGAAGACACAAAAAGCGCACTATTTACAGCTTTGCTGACGTCTCAAGGCGGAGACCTGACACGTTATATACGGGATATCGGCAAGAATATTATAAACACTAGAAATATAGACGATTTTTTAGAAGAGTATGAAGAAATCGTTGAAAAAGTATACGAGACTTTTCAGGAAGAGGAAGAAGTGGAACTTAAAACTATAAATGAAAAAATCTCAACTAATAAGGAATTGAAAGAAAAAAGCAGCAAGACAATTGAAAAGAAAATTGATGCCAACAGATTAGAAAATGCCAGAAGCAAACCAGTGGAGCTGTTGAATAAAGCATTAGTTGCTTTGGATGCGATCGATGCAGAGATAGTGGGACGGATGGATGAAGAAAATAAACAGGAATTTGAAGATGTTTTGAATAAAATTGAGGAATCGATTAATATGTTTGGTCGGAAGTTGAATGTTTAATGAACTTCTCTTGAAGTCGACTTACTACACCACGACTTCCGATATTACTGAAGAATTCTATAATCCAGTTTTATCAATGGCGGTGAAGTATGACCGGGTAAGTGGGTATTTTAGTTCGAAGGCTTTTGCTGCATATTCAAAGGGTCTTGAGGGGCTTGTGAAAAATAATGGTCGTTTTCGGCTTATCATTTCAGAAGAAATTAGTGAAAGCGATTTTGAGCTAATCAAGAATGGATATGATTTACGTGAGAAGCTAATAAGCAATCTATCGAAAAAACTAAATGAAGAACTTTTGCCGGAAGAAAAGAAGAACTTCTATAATTTAGCTCATCTTATTGCTACTGGGTATGTAGATATTAAAATCGGCTTCAAGAAAGGAGGCTTATTCCACTCCAAATTCGGAGTCTGTGAAGATGCTGACCAGAATTTGATTTACTTCACTGGTTCTAATAACGAAACCCAAGCTGCTATAAATCACAACTATGAATCATTTGATTTAACTACCTCATGGCTATCGTCCGCCTTCGATCAGCAAAAGATATTTCAAGCTAAGGATGAATTTGAAAAATTATGGAATAATAAAGCTCAAGGTTTAAATGTTTTCATAAAAGAAATTGATGAAATCATAAAACGAAAAATTATTCAATATGACAAAGGGAGGCTTATTTTGGATGTGGAGATGCTTGAAGAAGATTGCTTGATATTAACTCTGGAAGAGGACAATCTTGTCCTTCAGGATAATTTGGTCTCATACGAAATAAATCCAAAAGACTTTGCTATAGCAAAAAAATTAAAGAGTTATTTTGACGGCGGGTTTCCAAATTTCCGTAATGATTTAACTTATATCGACATTAGAAGAATTATTACCATCTTCAATGATTATTCGGCAAAAAAAAGCTTCAGGTTTGTGGTAAGTAAAAAACTTTTGGATTATATTGATAAGCAGCAGTACTGGATTGAAGAACGCTCTCATTATGGGTTATTCATAAAAAACAAAGACCCTAAGATTATAAGCGATTTCAAAAAGTTTGAATCGATTGTCATGCAAGAGTTGAAACGTCCGTTGAGAGAGCAGCAAATGTGGAGCGCTTTTTACATGCATCAAATGAAGAAAAGTGCAAACTTCTCAGTACCGGGTTCTGGAAAAACTTCCATGATTTACGGCTTATTTGCATATCTCAATTCTTCTGAAATAAACCGTGTAGATAAAATAATCATGATTGGCCCTAAAAATTCCTTTTTGTCATGGAAATTGGAGTTCCAAGAGAATTTTGGGGACAAGAAAACTTTAAAAGTTCTTGATATCCATGAAGAGGAAGGGGCGGAAGTGCAATTAAGGATAAATAGTGCCAGTAAGAATTTGATTCTTATCAATTATGAATCCTTACCGAAATATGAATCGGCATTGAGAGAAATTTTAGATGATCGAACAATATTAGTGTTTGATGAGGTGCATAAAGTTAAGGGACTAAAAAGCAAACGTGCAGAAGTGGCGAAGCGGATATCTGAAAAGCCCTCTTTCAAATTTGTCCTAACTGGGACACCTATACCAAACACGTATCAAGATATTTACAATTTCTTAAATATACTCTATGCCGAAGAATATAAAATGTTCTTTAATTTTCAACCGAATTCATTAAAGAACCCAACTTCTTCAGAAATTCAAGAGATAAATGAAAAGTTATATCCATTCTTTTGGAGAACGACGAAAAAGCAGCTGCAAGTACCGGATGCCAATTCAGACCGAATAATTAAACTGAATATGAACGAAAATGAACAAGCGATAATTGATTTATTATATCAAAAATATGGAAGGTCACCTTTCCATCTTTACATCCGTCTTATACAAGCTTCTACAAATCCAGAGTTACTAATGAAATCGATAGATGCAATAGAGATTTATGGAGAAGAAGATGATTCGGATTGGTACAACCAATTTGGTGGAGATGTTGTAAGATTTTCGGAAGATGAAATTAATTTGATTCGAAAAGTTTCAACAACAAATAAGTATCAACAAGCAGTCGAGCTTGCGACTAGTTTAGTCAATAATAGTAAACAAGCTATAATATGGTGTATTTTTGTAAATACTATTGATAAACTGCATCGTGATTTAAGTGCAAGAGGAATAAGTGTTGCTGTAATCTATGGAAGTACACCTCAGCAAGAGCGTGATGAGATTATTCAAAGCTTTAAAAGAGAAGAGATAGAAGTATTGATTACAAATCCGCATACTCTTGCGGAATCCGTTTCTCTGCACAAAACATGCCACGATGCTATATATCTGGAATACTCTTTTAATCTCACTCATATGCTCCAATCAAGAGACCGCATCCATCGCTTAGGCCTGACAGGTGATCAGTATACTCAGTATTACTATCTAATGTTAGAAAGTGGACACGACCAAAGAAATACAATTGATGAAAAAATTTATACTCGTTTAAAGGAAAAAGAACAACGAATGCTGGAGGCAATTGAAGGTGATGTTCTATCACCAGAGCCGAGAAGCGACGAAGAAGATATTCTTTCACTATTTAAGTTATAATATACAAACTGAAAATATTTAAAGAAAAATAAAGAACGGGAAGCATTTGGCTTCCTGTTCTTTATTTTTTTAGATGATAGCCATTTTTAAGGTGAAGTTTCAATTTAAGTTTACTCGGTTTTATATGTACTTTCCCTAAAGTTTTGTCTTTTATCCTATATAATTTAATGAAAAAATCCTTAGGTTTTCTAAGTCCTATAATAACCAGCGGAGTTGTAAGCTGGACCCTCAAAGGGTTCAAGTGGTCAATATATTGTTCATATGTACCTATAGCGCTGTCAAAACCTCCAGCCATCTTAAGTTCTTGAGTGGCTGAGATGATTATCCCAATTTTAGTCTGAATAGCTTTTTGAACATGATTTAACTCACTAGCTATAACTGGTTTCATCAAATTCCAAGCGATAGTTCCACTGTGGTTAAAACCCACTTCCAACGAAACATTTTCTTTGGCGAAATCCAATCGCCAAGCTCTATTAATGTACTTTGAATCGTTGAATATATAGCTTTCCGAAGCCCATCCTTTTAAAATGAAGCGTTCCTTGAATAATACGTTCAAAGCAGAGGAAATGCTTTTATTTCTATGTTGGTAGGAAAGTGTATGTATTTTAATTATATCTTCCTCAGTTATGCTCTTTATTATTTCTTCTATCTCGTTCCATAAAGAGGTGCAAGCAGTGTCGTTTTTCATAATGGTCAAACCATGTCTATGTGAATGGACGTCAAATTCCATAAAAACTTCCTTTCTATTTTCTTTAAATCTTCTTGAACTTACAGTTTATTTTAGTAAAATCAATTTTTTTTATTATAAAGAAATTTTTTCTACAACTGAACCTATGGTAACAAATTAAGGGGGAAAGAAAAAGCTGACACTTAGAGTGTCAGCTTAACTAAAAACAGATAATTCCATTTGGACTTGGGACATTTCATTGGTCTTTTCAATTTCCTCGATGCGTTCGCCCATGCGTTGGATTAAATCGACGACCAAGGCGTTGCCCATACAGAAGTAGCGCATCCGGTCAGCCATGCCGGCTGTCCAATTGTCAGGGAAACCATTCAATCGTTCACACTCTACAGGAGTCAGAAATCGTTTCTTTCCTTCCACTTCGACGATATGTGTGCTTCTGTTGATGGATCCTTCACTGGTCAACATGGTTCTGCCCGGTTTATCAAGCTCGTCAGTAGGGGACATGCCACCTTCGGAGAAATTATAGACATGGCCATCGGCCGTTGTCCGTTCAATCTTTTTAGGACCGCGTAGATAAGCGAACTTTTCAATGTTCGCTTCAGTCAAAAAGAACTTTTCAGGTACAGCTTCTTCGTCGATGAGGATATCCTTTAAAGGAATCGGCTCTTCAAGTACAGGGGTGACGTGGGAAGTGAAGACTTGCCCATGTTTCATATATCCGGCAGTGTGGAAACCGTAAGAGAATTCATCAGATAATTTTACGATGTCTTCAGGCAATTGTACGGAAGATACTCTATTCTTATAAGGTTCCTGCTCGACAGGGAACGGTTTCGCAAAGAATCCCTCGTTGAAAACGATATTCTCCGGAGTAAGTATCGATTGTTTTTTCTCGAAGGAAATGCCATTCTTATAGGCAAAAATGAACACTCGACGCCGTCTTTGGGCCATCCCATATTCAGCGGCATTGATGACACGCCACTCTACCGTGTAATTCAAGTCCCTGAATGTAGCGAGCATTACAGCGAAGTCTCTTCCACGTTGGGAGGAAGGAGATTTCAATAGACGATCTACATTCTCCAACAGGACATACTTTGGATGGGTATGCTCAATCACCCGCTTGATTTCCCAAAACAGCACACCTTTTTTACCTTGGATTCCTTGTTCTCCAGCCTTGGTCCGGGCAACCGAATAGTCCTGGCAAGGGAATCCACCTACAAGCAGATTCGGTTGGAGGTCATGGAAAGTCTCATCTGTCACCTTGGTTATATCTTCATTTGAATGTATACCTGTATCGAAATTACGTGAATAGCAATCGAAAGCGTCCTGTGCTTTTCTTGAAGGCTCCCATTGATTCGCCCAAACTATATCGAAAAGTTTTTCGTTTGCTTTTTGTAGCCCTAGCCGAAAACCGCCGACTCCGGCAAACAATTCGACTACGCGAAGTTTATTGTTAAATTCCATATACCGAACATCCTTTCGGCTTTTTCTCTATTATACATAAAATCATCGGCAGGATCAACCATCTATAGTAATATATTTGCAACTTCTTTGTAAAATAAAATCTTTATTAAGAATAAGGTTCCTTTTTTTCCGAGACTTGAGAAGGCCTTGAAGTCCGTTTGACGAGATTGATGAACTCCATGGTCTCATCGGCAGTAGCCTCTAGGTTTGCTTTGATTTCGTGCTCCCATATCCTTTTCAGATTCCAACCTTTTTCAATATAATACTCATCCACTTCCTTGTCACGTTCCCTGTTCCGGGCAATTTTTTTGTCCCAAAACTCCTGGTTGCTTTTCGGGCGCTTAAAATGGAGGGGACATCCATGCCAGAAGCAGGAATCGACAAAGATTACTATCTTATATTTTTGGATAACAATGTCAGGTGTTCCTCTCAGTTTTCTCACATTTTTCCTGAATCTTAGACCGCGGCTCCAGAGGCTTTTAGTAAATATATTTTCAAGCTTTGATTGGGCCCTTATAGCTCCCATTGTTTTACTGCGCTGCTCTTTAGACATGATATCTGCCATAAGGATCAGTCCTCTTTTACCTACTTATTTTCCTTTATCTATAAATAAATAAACTTTATTTAACGAAAGCATTAATGCAGTCTCAGTTGTGAAAAGTTATTGAAGCAAAAGACTCGAATATTAAATATTACCCCTCTCAACACATCGGAAGAAGGGAGGAATCAATCCACAAGAGAACTTAATTTCTCTTTGTACAATTAACATCCGGTTATGTGATAGGCCAGTTAGTTTTAACTTAAATTAAAAATGACGGTTTGGTGTACCATTTTTATATAAAACGTATATTGAGAAGTATTTTATAACAACAAGTATAAAGTTTAGTGAAGACCAGATATCCATTTTCAGGTATATTATTTATAAAGTAAACATATAAAATTCAAGAGGGATAGGGGAAATCAAATGGTAGCAGATGTCATACTAGGGGTTACAATTGATACAAAAATGTGGATTGCTGAATTGAAAATTAAAAATTCCGATTTTATTTATGTAGTTGACTATGAGTATTTTGGAGAACCGGTAGTAAGGGACAAGGTGGTGTATATATCAACTATAGACGCTAAGAAACAATTAACGAAATTTAGTTCTATCAATTTTTACAAATCTATGTATGGATATCCAGGTATGAGTGGCAAGATGTCGTCTTTATATAAGAAAAGAAGTTGATATAATGCTATTAAAACATCAGTGCAATTAATGAAGAAAAAGTAAAAAAAGAAAAATGTGTAAGCAGCAATTCGGGTTTATCATAAACTCATGCGTAATTGTATAACAAAAGTGATTCGAAAAAAGGAAGAATTGTCGACACGTACTTTCTAAAAGAATACATTGCTGAACTAAAAAGAAATTAGATGAAAAATTAGAAGGAGATAATCAAGAAAAAATGAACGAAGAAGCACTTGAAGAACTTATTGGCATTTTTGACTTGTCTCGTATTGAGAAAGATTCCCGAAGGAAGTAGATAGAATAATTGAATTAATCCGTTGGCTATGATGTCGTGATTAATTATAATTGTTAATTTTCTACAGGAGGCTACTAAAAGAGGATGCAAATTAAACTTTTGATTGATTTTAATTGAAGTATAAGTAATTAAAGTGTTTACGTTTTGTGTAATGACCACGTGCACAGCTCAATTTACTTGTTAAAAGACATAGAAATAAAATGGTTTAGTTTGTTTAGCTATTTATATGGAGTATAAATAGCCTCTCATGCGCCACTAGAGGTAATGAAGAGGAGGTACTTCCTTATCAAATGTTAGAAATTTTTTTATTGTTAGTTGTTCTACAAAGATATACTTGAGAAATTAGAAGTGGGACGATTGGAAATTAAGAGATATTTCTAAAAAGAGCAATGCCCTAAATAAGCCTAAATGCTTAAGGGATAATTAGAGCATTACAAAAAGATTGCAGTGCATTTGAACGCAAATTAAAAGCCCTATATTATTAACAAATATCTACACCAATAAGCCAAATTGGGGTACTTAAAACATTTTGGAAATCTTCAAAAATTTTTTTTGTCGATTTAAAATTCACAGTACTACTACTAATATATGTTGCTAAGTTCCCTGCAGCGGTTACATATATCAGTAAATCTACATTCTCTGCGTGTTCTATTTTAATAGTTTTTAGAATATCTCGGTATACTAATCCCCAATTTCCAAATTGTATTTCTCCAATAACCGTAGGCTTACTTTTTTTATGTATTTGGTTTTCTCCAGAAGAAAGCTTGGATGGATCAAGTTTTAATGAATAGGCTGCAAGCTTCCATTCATTCCTATTTCTTTTTCCAAGTTCTTTGTTCCATCTTGCTGGCCCGTCAAATATTGGTCGGCGTCCATAACAATAATTCCAGAAACTGGTTACGTTATAACTTACATCATACAATCCAAAATCAAAGCCTCCTGATTTTGAAGAATCGTAGAAAACTCCTTCTTCAAACGTTAGTTCGTATTTCATATCAGTAAAAGAAGTTTTTAAGCTTCTTCTAATAGCTTTATTAAGAGCGGGTGTTTTTAAACGTCTCTTATAATAACTTCTTGTTTTTGTTTTCCTTTCTTTTGACGAAAAATCTTGATTCAACAAAGTTACATTGAGACTATTTTCCATTTGTTTTCTTATATAAGGGTGATTATCTAAAAAAGCATTAGCGTGTCGAAAGTATTCTTGTTCGACAATTTTTAAATCTCCGGATTTTCTAGAAGCCCAAGTTTTAGCTTGTATAGCATTCATTGTCATTGCAAAAACTCCTTTGTAAATTGAAAAAAACAATATAACTAGTCATAAATATTCTAGGGTGAATGAAAGAGAACTATCTTGAAGGAATTTCGATAAGAAATTTAGAAAACTACATATTTTTCAAAACAAAATATTTTCTTTTTATTGAAAGCTGTATAAGATTTTTAGTAATCCCATTAACACTTTTCTTATCTTAACTTTTGTTGGAAATTTTTATTAATTGGTGAAGTAGCCGCATCATTTAGTAATTTTTTTTTACTTTTCTCAGAACATAAAAGAGGGAGGACGTCTTCAATATCATGTGTATAATAATCAAAGTATTTTTTATATTCTTCTTCTTCTAGATTATTGTAACTGCCATTAAAATCAGGATAGCAACGCGGATTTCTTTTTGAATTTTTATCCCAATAAGGATAATCATCAATATTTGTATTAAAAGACATTCTTACAAAACCCATTAACATATCCCTTGGGCGACGTCTGTTTACTGGTGAGAAATGAGTGAATTGTTGAAAATCTTCATTTCCATAATTTAATTCTTGCTCAAACATCATTAATGAGAGAACGGTTAGAGCTGCCTCTTCTTGCTTATTATCTGTTATTTCGTGAGGCCAAGTATCTCCGAACCAGATGATTTCGCAATTTTCAAGGCTAGAATGCATTGTTACATCTCTTAACATATTGTAATGAGTCGGCTGTTTACTGTTAAAAAGTTCAATATATCTATTAGTTGTGTATATGTATAGATCAAACAGACCTTGTTTTGGAACTTGAATTAACTCACTATTTGCTATTTTGCCTTAATATCCTCTGAAATTAAATCCAATATTGATTTTTTCTTTATATGATTTCATAACCTCATTAAATGTTTTCTTTTTGAGCAAAGTGTCTAGATAATCTTCGTATATTTCAACCATAATATTCCTCCTTTTTAAATAATTATAACTATTATAAAGTTTAAAAATAAGTATTAAACCATTTTTTTAATCTAGTTTTTGATTTAGAAATAAATTAATGAAATTAAAACTATTTTATACAAAAACTTAGGAAATTTTTTCTTTTTCAATAGCAATTCTCTAATTATTATAATGTTAAATTAGATACATTTAAGTTCTTATGAATAAGGGAGTGGGGAAGCATGATAAGTGATCACAAGGTTCTATTGCATTTTTTAAAATCATCATTTTCTACGCATCAGATGGACTCGCTCATGAAGCACGATAGATTTAAAACAAAAGGCTGGAAGTCCTTTGAAATAATCAAAAAGTATTCACTAAAGGATGCTGATAAAGGTAAATTATTTTTATATACTCCGAAACAGTGTAATGAATTAATAAAAAAATTGATTGAAAATCCTAATTTACATGGTATAGACACACTTATAACTAATGAAAGTCCTCATAGTATAGAGAAATATAAAGAAACCTTTATATTAGCTCAAAACGAAGAAGCATTTTATAAAGTTTTTAATGGAGAAGCAAGAAATATAATTCAAAATTTTTTTAAATCCAGAAAAAATCTTGTCGGAATTTGTCAGTTAAAGAACTGTAATGTTAAAGATGGTCTAGAAACCGCACACTTAACAAAAGAAAGAAAAGATATATTTAAAGAAAGTGCATTAAATTCAATAGTTGAATTAGAAGGAGAGTTAATAAAATATGATGTTTATAAAACTATGACGTCATACCTGTTAAAGCATCAAGCACATAACAGGATTCGTTTTCTTTGTAAAAAACATCATATTGAATTAGATGCTTTGAAAAAAGGAAGTAATAAAAAGACATTAAAAATCTTTAAGGATTTAATCTCAAATGATATGGATGAAATAGAAAAAAAGAAATTAAAACCTTCACTAGTGCCAGCTTTTCCAATAGGGTTGAAATATAAACAAATAAATAGTAATTCAGGTTTGGTAGAATGGAAAAAGGAAGTTTTACCTATTAATTATAAAATAATGAAAGATGGAAATGTTATCTATAACGGCGTGCATAAGGAAGGAGGATTGAAAATATCTGGTCTTACTTCTAGTCGGAACTATGAATTTAGTTTAATTTCTTATAATGATTACGGAGAAAGTCCTACATCTTACTTAAACATAAAAATAATGAAAGATTAAAGTGGAAACTAATTGATTTTAGTATTTAATTTGGAATTCTTATATCTTCCTAGACTTTTTTGATATTGAAAAGGCTAAAGGTAAAGGCAAGTGATATTTTTTCGTCTTAATATTAGCCATACTATAGCTTTATACAAAGCATAAATTCATTTACTTAAGGATATAGTTATTTTTCTATACTGAATTAGAATCGATTGAAGAAATGATGAAGATTGAATGTTTATTTTGATTACATTGAGAATAGGAGATGCAAGACATATTTTCTTGTCTTAGGTCATCTGTATCAATGCCTACTTCTTTTTAAATTGATGTATATAAAGATGACAATTATAGCTATATATATAAAGTGACAGACTACATTGGAATAAAAAAATTGAACGAATAGATGGCCGAACGCCTGAAGAAGCTTTTTACGACTTTCGCTTTTTAGGGAATTCACGTTTTGCTAAATGTTCTTATGAGTTAAAAATTCAGGAGACTATTGTGTTTCTTGAAGAATTAAGAGATATTCATAATTTAGAGCCTGTTCTTTATTTTGGTATTGGGCCGCATGAAACGCATCGATCTGATAATTTAAGAGAATTTTATGCTCATCGTCCATTAGAGCCGATTGAGACTCGGTTTCCCATGATCGAGACCTTCCGAGAAGACATCGATGTAAAATCTATTATTGAAGAAGAATGGGGCATCAAGCTTCCAAGAATGTATGCGATGGGCTTCTCCCATGCAAACTGTGGAGGTCGGTGCGTACGTGGAGGCTTCCAGCACTATGCGCAACTTTACAATGTATGGCCTGACCGTTATGCATTGCAAGAAGAAATGGAAGAAAACTTCAGAAGGGATTTCGAGAAAAACGTTTCTATCCTTAAAAAAGATGGAGGACCTTACACTTTACGTGAATACCGTGAGCGGATGGATCGTGAAGGCGTAGAGAATTTCTTGAAAATTCCAGATGAAACCGTTCCTTGTGTTTGTTCATTTTCCTAAAAGTACTTAATATAAAAAACTTGAAAGCCAGAAGACTCAATTGAACTCTGGTTTTCAAGTTTTTTTATGTGATTTAATAATAGAAATTTCTAATTCCCCAATAACCTTTACCTTTTTCTTCTACAGGATAGAACAGATCATGCTCATCCCCGATAGAACTCCTAAAAATATCGCAATCACTGGAGTGCAAGTAAATATGCTTTCTTACTTGCGATTTCCAGTCAACATAGGAATCAAGATCGATCATATTACGTTTTGCTATAGTAAAGTATATATCTTCAAGAGTGCCTTTACCGCCAAGTGAAACTAAAGAGTACATTATTTCTTCAAGCCATTGACCTTGTTTTTTCATATCCATCTCCTTAATATCCTATTAATTTTAATTTAGTAATTAATCATTAAAAACCAAGAGTATATTTATTATATCAATAAAAATCTTACTTATAAAAAACACTGAGGTTAAGTTTAAGTTCTGTTGATAATTTTTACTGTTTATATTATTTCCTTTAAAGTTTTCCAGATTAGTCATTAGTGAAAAGTTGGAACTTTAATCCAATTCAAACGTAAAAGAATATAAAGGAAGAAGGAGGGGAGCAAGATGCAAACTATCATTTTCATAGCTGCAATCTTTTTACTGTTTTTCATTTTAGATAAACTTTTAAGAAAATGGTTTAAGGCTGAAAAAGTGAAGTTTGAAGACTCGCCTGCCAAAGAACTCAATCGGCGGGGAGAAAGGGTTATTTTTGTTATTGCCCTGTGCTGTCTTCCTTTTGTGATTATGAGCGAGACGCCTGTCTGGCTGCTATGGTTTCTTATCGGAAGTATTATTGTGCAGAATTTTTTTCAGGCTTATATGCAATGGAAATATGCTCACGATGCCAGAGAGCATTTGGTGACGCTTTCTCTAATTCCGGTAAGCATAGCCGCCATGATTGCTTTTGCTTTTTACATCTGGTGATTTAAACGGTTTATTATGAATCACCGGAAGCAAGCCGTTAATGGTGGCGATTGGAGGAAACCCGATGGAAGTAGTAATCATGTTAATCCTGATAGCTCTAGGGCTTTTCCTCTTGGAGAAACTCATAAGAAAGAGGATGAATATCAAGAAAGTGGAGCTAAGGGACACTCCGGCAAAAAGCATTGACTTTTGGGGGCGAGGGGTTATTCTGGTCCTCGCACTGTGTACCATCCCTTTTAGTGCGGGTGCAGAAGACATGGAGCGGCTGCTTTGGTTTTTTGTTGTCTATCTTTTAGCTATAAATCTTTTTCAGGCTTATTTGCAGTGGAAATATGTAAAAGAAACAAAAGAATACGTCGTGACCCTAGTGACTTTTCCAATCGGGATTGCAGCTTTTCTTTCGATCCTTTTCTTTTATTATTAAAGAAAGTATCCTTTCCCGCCTCTTTTCTCTATCTACAGAGTAACCCTAGAAAACTGTTGAATGACAAGCTTCTAGGAATACTTTAAGAGAGGTGGAAAAGATGGAAAAAGAGATCTTCATCCGAAAAGTGGTGCACAACACAGAAGGCGAGCTTTACCAGTTTTTGTACTTGGATCCGGAGACAGGGCAGGAAGAGCCGGTGAACCCTTTCGAAACCGGATTGTTTCAGGAAGTAGAGGCTTTGGAGCCGGAGCTTCTCGAAATCCGCTCGAAGCGCGGGGCGGATGCCAAAGGCTATTACCGCGGCGACAAGTTTGTCGTAACGAGAGGGTCGAAATTTGCAGGTTCGACATCGCCGAAATGCCCGAAAAAGCACGTGAAACTGCGCGAGCATCTGCTGCTCGAAGGGCTGGTTGTTCCGCTTGGCCGGCAGCTCCTCGTTATGCAGGACATCGAGTTCGAGTCGCCGATGGCAGCGATGGGCGCGGCGATCGGCGGCTGGGTAAGAGGGCCGCATGACTGGAAAAAAGTGACGAGGGACTAGATGAAGAAAGCGTGGATGGTTTCTAGTTGCGCGGCGGTTCTGATTCTTGTGCTTGGTCTTGGTGTAAGTGCCGGATGCTTCAGCGCCGGTTTTATCGCGATACTGGTCTGCTTTTGGGCGGCTGCTGGTTTCACTTTCATGCTCATCCTGATACTGGTTCTGCGGAAGAGCCGGGTTCGCATGGACAGGGGAACGGTTGTTATCGGACTTCGGTTATTTTTGCTTTTCCTCAGTCTGTCCGCTTTTCCGCTTATCACAGTCTTGGTCGTATGGCTTGCTAGCATTAAGAGCGATTCGAGAGAGTCTCGTCGTTGAAAATGGAAGAAAACGGACTGCCTTTTAAGGCGGTCCGTTTTTTAATGGAAACAATCTAAGAGATGATAGGCAGTCAAAGCATCATCCCCCGCTGTTTCGGGGAATGATGCTTTTTGAAATTCGATGGGATATCTGAATATACTCCTGCGCCTTAAAATTCAATGGCAGATCCTTCAAAAAAACAAACAGCGTTTCCAGGTCGAAATTTTCTTCCGATGGCCGAATAGGATAGGCAATCGCTATTAACTCCATGAAACTGCTGTTGAGCATATCCTCTTTATTCAGTTTTAAATAAGTGATGATGTGTTCTGTGTGATCCGGGAAAAAGTATTCCAGAAAGAACCAACTGATGAATTCATGGCGGAACTCCAATAAGTCAACGTTTCCGTAGCGATTCAATTCTTTTGCGGTTTTCCATTTTTCTTTTGCCAGCAAGAGAAATTCCACGATTCGTTTTACTTCCGCTGTTTTGATCGGACGGTAGGAAACGTTAAGGGTGTTGAGCAGTTCTGTCAGAACCAGTTTGTCCCTTTCATCATACAAAAATGCGTCTTCACCTATATCCATTCTATCCCGCTCCGTCCAATGGCTATCATAAGGGGGGAGGAATTTATGGATGGTGTCGCTATGGTCCGTAATCGGGGGCATGGTATAGGGAAAAGTTACGCACGACTCCAATATCTCGTGTCCTAAGGCAATTTTATCCCGTATGCCTGGCTGTCCGACTTCGAGCCTGTGCAAGTTTCTGGCAGCTAAAGCCAAGCGGACCGGGGCCGGGTTCATCGGTATAATGAAATTGATCTGCTCGTAGTCGGTATTCGTATTGAACAGCTCCAGCGCTTCAAAAAACTCAACGATGCTTTCTTCCGAACAATTGTCGATATGGTCGACCATCACTACGACTTTGTCAGACGTTTTACTGAGCCATACGTTGATCAAAGCGTTGAGGCTTTCGATCACTTCCACTCGTGCGCCTAAGCGGTCTCTGTAAGTGGGGTATTTTATTTTCGTTTTCAGCTCATCGTATGTTGGCTTGATGAACAGGATGCTCGTTCTTTTGAAAGCCGGAAAGGCGACGATGGTAATGAATGCGTAGACAAATGGCGTTAAGCCCAACAAAATACTGGCCAGTACACCCCCGGTAACAGCAGTGCCCGGAGCTACAGTCACCGGCAAGTTGATGACAAACCGAATCGCAAGAAAAATGAGCGCCGACAGCAACAACGCCAGCAAGAGGGTAATTTTCCGTTCCCGGACTATGGTGAGTAAAACGTATTTCCAGTAAGCCAGTTTGGCTTTATTGCCGTGTTGTTCCTGGTATTTGTTGAAAAGCTGCTTCAATAGCGCTAACCAGATCTTTTCCTGGTCGTCGTATTCCGAAGCGTCAAACCGGACTACATGAAACCGTTTGGACTGCCGCGGGTGGAGCGTGTCTACGTTTTTATTGGCTTTGGTGATTTCGATTTCAATAAGATTCAAAAATGCCGATCTGCCTTCTCCCCAATCATTGTAAACACCGATAACCAGGGGGGAATGCAGTCTTTTATCCATGAGGAATCTTGTAAGGGCCTGAGCATGCTGCTGGCGTGTCGGGGTATCCCGCACTTCTTCTATGGTGATGAGGACTTGGAACTTGTAAGTGGCGTCACCCGATGCTGCTTGGAACTCAAATTTTTTCGTTTCACCGGTATGGATGCTGCGGGGAGTCCAAGAGAACGTTCTGGATTCAGGTTCGAAAACCGCAGTTTCCGGTGTAGGCAGCATGGAATAGTCCACTGGAGTTCCAAGCGGATCAGTACTGGCCAATTGAAAAGAACCTTCCCTTCCAGTCTGCCACTTCAGCCACGGACCTGAAAACGTATGGATGAGATACCTGACGGGCTGTCCTTCCCCTATTATTACTTTGTAGTTATCGGAGCTTTCGAAAGCCATGAAAAGACCCTCCAAACTTCTATTTTTATCAAATAGTTATTTTCAGAGCAGCCGTTCGGATTATCGCAGTCGAATACATGTGGTGGCGGTAATGGCCTCTGTTAAAAATAGCGTCGGAAAAATTGTCTTTATCTGTCATTATCATATCATTTGTATTCAATTTTGTGTCATAAAATCAGAATATTACTATAATTCGAGGGGGTGATCTTTTTGTTTTGTTTATCTGGATTTGGGGCTTCTATATGATGGTGCTGATTTTATTTTCCTTGGTATGACCGCTTCTCCGGTTGCCACGGTAATCGATTATACGGCATATTGATCATATAAATGGAAAGAAGTGAAAAAGGGTTAATGGCGAAAGAAAAACCGGCTGCCAAGCAGCCGGTTTTTTTCTAATCTGTGATTCCTTATTTCTTCGTACAGGAAAACGCCAGCACAACCGGAATTCGGCGTCTTCTTTCAAATTCGTTCCCGTCGGAAAAGTTTTCACGTTGAGGCGTGCCTTCCCGCAGATCGGTCACAGTAAAGCCGGAACGCGTAAGCGCGCTGAAATACTGCTCGATGGTCCGGTGGTATTTCACCACGATTTGTTCGATCCACGGTTCTTTTCTTTCCCCGTCCAAAAAATAATCGTCCACAATCCAATCTTCGCGGCGGTCGCCCGTTTTCTTGCTGCTGAAGGAGGCTGTAGTGATCGGGTGTTGGACGCTGAAGACAAATTTGCCGCCTTCCTTTAATGTAGAATGGACGTTTTGAAATAGGCCGTTGATGTCCGCTACGTAATGGATGGCAAAACGCGATGTCACAATGTCGAACTTTCCTTCCGGGTATGGATAGGATTCCATCGTGTGAGGGGAGACGCTTCCGTTAACATGCGAGAGATTCCTCTTTGCCATTTCCAGCATCTGCTCTGAACCTTCAACCCCTGTGTAACTTGCCGCGCCGCGTTCCAATAATTCTTTGCCGAAAAGAGCGTCGCCGCAGCCCAAGTCCACAATCGCCTGATGTTGAAAGTCGCCAAGCAGTTCGTAGATGATCGGCGTTTCAATTGCGTTATTCGGACTGTCTTTCCTGTTTCTTCTTTTCAAATAAGCCCATAGAAATTCTTCCTCATCGTAAACACGCGGTCCCTTAAATTCCATAGACGCCTCCTTATATATCTCATCAAGTTTCTATCTGTATAATACCATAAAAAGTAAATTTTCCATTTTAACCGGTCGTATAACGCAACAAGCGCACCAGTATTCGGTTCATTTCTTCGGCGCTTTGGCGGAAGTCCTGCCGGTGCCATTCTACCGCCAGGCCGATGATGGCGTTGGCCTGGTAAGCGCTCAGCATGGACCGGTCTTCCTCGGCCGGGCTGAGAGAGCCGAAATCCTTTTCCATCAACTGCTGGATATGTTCGAGCAGCAAATAATAATACGACAACGGCGCGGTTTTGGAAAAAACGATCTTGTAGAACTTCTCGTATTTGGCGATATGATGGAAAATGCGGATCGTCGCTGGATTCAATTGGCCGGTGTCCAGTATCTGCACATGTTTATACGGCTCTAAATAGGAATCCGTCAAATCCTTCATGATATCCTTGTAGTAATCTTCGAAAAGGTCTTCTACATGTTCGTAATGCGAGTAGAACGTTCCGCGGTTCACTTTTGCGATGCTGCATATTTCCGTGATCGAAATCGACTTTAAGGATTTTTCTTTCAACAGAAAAACGAGGGCCTCTTTCAACGCCTCTTTGGTCTTGACCACGCGCAAATCGGTTTTCTTCATTTTTTTTCACCTCTTATTAAACAAATTTTCGGAAAATGTACTTTATCCTACAGTCTTGAGTTTTTTGCTTATTGAAAGCGCTTGCTTTGGAGGAATATACTTTTATTATACAAGTGTTCAATAAAAATTGGAGGTTGATGAGGATGAGATTGGACGGAAAAGTTGCGGTTGTTACAGGTGCGGCATCAGGAATGGGCAAGGCGATTGCGGAATTGTATGCGGCTGAAGGGGCAAAAGTGATTGTGGCTGACCTTAATGTTGAAGGCGCTGAATCCGTCGTACAAGGCATCACGTCAAATGGCGGAACGGCGAAAGCGGTAAAAGTGAACGTTGCCAAACAAGAAGATATTGACACGATGATCGATACAGCTGTCAGCGAATATGGTACGCTGGATATCCTTGTCAACAACGCGGGGATCATGGATGGGTTTGAACCGGTAGGCGATATTACGGACGAAAAATGGGATTTGATTTTTGATGTCAATACAAAAGGCGTGATGCGTGCAATGCGCAAAGCGATTCCGATTTTCCTTGAAAAAGGAAAAGGCATCATCGTCAATACGGCGTCCACCGGCGGCTTGAACGGAGCCCATGCCGGCGCCACTTATGGAGCATCCAAACATGCAGTTGTCGGCCTGACGAAAAATACCGGTTTTATGTATGCAAAAGAAGGCATCCGCTGCAATGCAATTGCACCGGGCGGCGTGGCAACGAACATCGCTTCTTCCATGACGAACATCAATCAGTTTGGCGCTGGGCGCACGCAAGTGGTGCAAGCCGTAATGCCGCGCGTTGGACAGTCGGAAGAAATTGCCCAAGTTGCGCTGTTTCTTGCCTCCGACGAATCAAGCTTTGTCAACGGCACCGTCATTACGGCAGATGCGGGCTGGACAGCGGCTTTCTAAGGATTCGTGAAACAAAAGCTCGTGCTAAATGAGACTGCATATGCGATAGAGAACGCCAGCTGTTTATGGACAGCTGGCGTTTTTGTGCGCTAAGAAATCGGATCGTCCAACCATTCCTTATTTCAAAAATACCAAGCCGCAATAAAAAAGTTATCCAAACTGTTTGACTCTTTTTTCGTGAAAGCGTTATTATAAAAACCAACAGTTAGATGCCAGGCAAGCTGGACGCGCATCCGATTCGTTTATTCGTCAGGATATTCGCCGCAAGGTTTTACCAATAAGTTGATACCAGGGGGACTGCAAATTGCCTTATCAATTAGGTCGGAACTTTAAGTTTTTTTCGTTGAATTCAAATCCGGAACTTGCAAAGGAAATCGCGGAGATCCTGGGCTGTAAGCTGGGGAAAAGTTCGGTCACCCGTTTCAGTGACGGGGAAATCCAGATCAACATTGAAGAAAGCGTACGGGGAACAGAAGTCTACCTGGTCCAGTCAACATCCCAATCGGCCAATGAACACATTATGGAGCTTCTTATCATGATTGATGCTTTGAAGCGGGCATCGGCCAAGACTATCAATGTTGTCATTCCGTATTACGGCTATGCCCGGCAGGACCGGAAAGCAAGTTCGCGCGAGCCAATCACGGCGAAGCTCGTCGCCAATATGCTGGAGACGGCCGGAGCGACCCGCATCATCACATTAGATCTTCACGCACCGCAGATCCAAGGATTCTTCGACATGCCGGTGGACCAATTATATGGTGGAACTATCCTGGCCGACTATTTCCTCAATAAAGGATTGGAAGACGCTGTGGTTGTGGCTCCGGACAACGGCGGATTGGGACGGGCCCGAAAACTCGCAAGCCATCTGGACGTTCCGCTCGGGTTCCTCGATAAGCGCCAGCCGGAACCGGGTGCGCCTGAAGAAATTAAAGTTGTCGGGGATATCAAAGGGAAAAATACCATTATCATCGTTGATATCATCGATACTGCGTCCACGATCAACCTCGCTGCCAGAGTCCTGATGGAAGGCGGCGCGAAAGCGGTCTATGCCTGCTGCACTCACCCGGTTTTATCGGGATCTTCTGTCCAAAAAATTGACGAGGCTCCGATTGCAGAACTCGTGGTCACCAACACCATCGAAGTGCCGGAGGAAAAGCGCATTCCAAAACTTACCGTCCTATCCATCGCGGCGCTCCTTGCCGAAGCGATCGAACGGGTGCACAACGAAAAATCGGTGAGCCCTTTGTTTGAGTAACCTAGAGTAATTTAAAGCGGAAGCCAGACCGATCAAATCAGAGCTGAAAATAAAGCCTATGAAGAAAAGCATTGCTTTTTCTTCATAGGCTTTTAACGTTGCTCTTAAACAAGCCGATGGAAATGCAGGCGGCGGAAAACCGTCTGCTCCTGTTTCTGCATCGCTGCGCTAGCTTCGAAACATGAAAGGGCGTTGCATCGCTTCGCTAGCTTCGTCGCAAACGTAATGGCCGAATTCCTTTCGCCCATTACGCTTCCTGCGGGATAGCACGAGCTGAAGACCCTGGACTGAGCAACGCGAAGGAAGTGGCTGAAGCCGTGCCCGCGGAAAGCGTCCGCCGAAATGAACATCGGCCACTTGTAAAAATTCCCGCTTTCATGTTGGCATGTCTAGCACAAGAGCGGAAAATTCTTAAATTCCACACAATTAGCGCTGCAATTGGACAAAAAGGCCTTATTCCTGTAGACACCCCACAGGAACTTGGTTTACTATCAATAAGGATACTTTTTTAACAGTTTACGATAAATACGATTTAACTTGGGGGCCAGCACATTGTCTTATCAATTAGACGGAGATTTTAAACTATTCACATTGAATTCGAACCCGGAATTAGCAAAAGAAGTCGCTGAAATTTTAGGCTGCGAAATCGGCAAAAGTTCTGTTACACGATTCAGTGATGGAGAAATCCAGATCAACATTGAAGAAAGCGTACGAGGCAGTGAAGTATACCTGATCCAATCAACTTCCCAATCGGGAAATGAACATATTATGGAACTTCTGATCATGATCGACGCGCTTAGACGGGCGTCTGCAAAAACAATCAACATCGTCATTCCGTATTACGGCTATGCGCGCCAGGACAGAAAAGCGCGTTCACGTGAACCGATCACAGCGAAACTGGTTGCGAACTTGCTGGAAACAGCGGGTGCTGACCGCATCATCACGATGGACCTTCACGCACCGCAAATCCAAGGATTCTTTGACATGCCGGTAGATCAGCTGCTTGGCGTTCCGATCTTGTCCGATTATTTCGAGGCGAAAAACCTGGAAGACTTGGTTATCGTAGCACCGGACAACGGCGGATTGGTGAGAGCCCGTAAAATGGCTGGCCGCTTGAATGTGCCGCTTGCGTTTATCGATAAGCGCCGTCCAAAGCCGAACGTTGCGGAGATCATGAACATCGTCGGAGACATCCAAGGCAAGAACGCGATCATCATCGACGACTTGATCGATACGGCCGGCACGATTACACTCGCTGCCAATGCCCTGAAGGAAAAAGGCGCGAAAGCGGTATTCGCTTGCTGCACGCATCCAGTCTTGTCTGGTCCTGCTATCAGCCGTATCGAAGACTCGGCGATTGAGGAATTGGTCATCACCAACACGATCGCACTTCCGGAAGAAAAACGCATTTCCAAAATCACGACTTTATCCATTGCGCCGCTTTTGGCTGATGCGATTGAGCGCGTTTATAACGATGTATCAGTAAGTCCGTTATTCGAGTAAAGTCCATAGATAAATAACATGAAAGACGGTGTTTTAGCAACGGGTTTGCTGAGGCGCCGTCTTTTTTTGGTTTCTTAAAGCCCGCTTGCATCCAAAGAGGCGATGTTCTTTTAACTGGAAGGGTGCTAAAATTTACTTCAACTGATGGAAAAACAGGCTTTCAGCGGGCTCGATCCCGATTGCCGACGAGGAATGAGCCCTTTTTGGGTTCCCGCGGACATAGAAGAGGTGAAAAATGAAAAGTTTATTGAACGTATCGCTCCAAACAAAAATCATGGGACTTGTCGTTTCGCTGGTGCTTGGAATAATCATTGCGCTATTGGCTTTTTTCATTTATTACGAGATTGAACAAGGGGTAGAAAACGCCACCAGGATCGGCCTTCAGACATCCAAGACAATCGCCAATATGAATACCGTAGAAGAGGCGTTAACTGAAGCTGATTCCAATGCTGAACTGAAGGCCTTGGCCCTTCGGATCAGCAGCCAGGTCGATGCCAATTTCATCGTCATTGAAGACAGGGAAGGGCGGATTTTAGCCCACCCTTCAGAGGAGAAAATAGACACCTATAATGATATTGAAGAAAATTACAAAGCCATTGTGTTCGGCGGCTATTATTCGCTGCTCTCAGATCAGAACGTCGGCCCTTCGATTGTCGGCAAATCCCCGATATTCAATGCAAAAAAACAAATAGTCGGAGTGGTGACTGTCGGCTATCTGGAAGACGAGATCTATAATTCAACTTTTAACCGGTTAAAGGGAATTGTTGTTTTTGCCGTTTTTGTCGTCTTTTTGGGAGTAGTTTTGAGTATACTATTGGCCCGCAACATCCGAAAAGACACCATGGATTTGGAACCGAGGGAAATCGCCACCCTTTACCGTGACCGCAACGCCATCCTGTCGTCGGTCAATGAAGGGATCATTGCCATGGATAACACGAAACGGATCACGCTGATGAATGAGACGGCGCAAAACATACTAGGTTTGCCTAATGCATATGAAAACAAACTGATTTATGAAGTCCTTCATACACCGGAGCTGTTAAAAATCATTGAAGACGAACCGCGTTCTTCCATTGAAACCGAAATCAATGGCTATGTGGTGATACTGAATATTCTTCCCATACTGAAGGATGAAAAGAAAGTCGGGACGGTCATCTCCTTCCGGGACAAAACGGAAATGCTGGAACTGATCAACACCTTGTCCGAAGTGCAGAAGTTTTCCGATGACCTCCGGGCGCAGACACACGAGTTCCAAAACAAGCTCTACGTTATTTCCGGGTTGCTTCAGCTGGGGCACTACCAGGAAGTGCTGAACATGATCCGCAGTGAAGTGTCGGCGGTAGAGCAGAACAACAAACTGATCTTTGATCAGATCAAGGACGTAAAAATCCAGGCGCTTCTTTTCGGGAAAATCGGCAAAGCCTCGGAGAAGAAGATCGATTTTGAAATTGAGGAAAGCAGCACTTTGGAAGCCTTGCCAGCCCATATCAATCCGGCGAAAATCATCGTCATCATCGGAAATCTGCTGGATAACGCATTTGAAGCGGTGGTTGGCAGAGACGAAAGAAAAGTCGTCTTTTTTGCGGTCGATTATGGCGAGGAAATCGTTATGGAGATTGTCGATTCAGGTGCCGGGATTCCGGAAGAAACCATCAATCTGATATTCGGAAAAGGCTTTTCGACTAAGAGCGCTAAAGGTCGCGGCTTTGGCCTATCGAATGTTCGAAATGCGATTGAGGAACTGAACGGTTCAATTGAAGTCAGCAGCACCGGTTCAGGGACTACTTTTACCGTATTTATTCCAAAGAATAGCTAAAAGGAGATGAAGGCATGTTAAATATCGCAATTGTTGAGGACGATTTCCGGATCGCGAGTATCCATGAAAATTTTTTAAATGAAATTCCAGGCGTCACTGTAGTGGGGAAAGCTTTCAATGCTGCAGACGCTGTAAAAATGATAGAAGAGACTCGTGTGGACTTGGTTTTGGTCGATATCTACCTCCCGGATAAGCTGGGAACTGAGCTGATACGGGAACTGAAAACGAAATACGCAAACTTGAACTTTATTGTCATTACCGCGGCCAACAATATCGAGCTCCTGCAGGAGAACCTGAGGCTCGGGATATTCTATTACTTGATCAAGCCGGTAACGATGGAAAAGTTTACAGAAGTGATCACGAATTTCATAAATCAGGAGAAGAAGCTGAATTCCAAGGAAATTGTAACGCAGGAGTTTGTGGATCAGCTTTTGAAAAGCACCCCAGTGGAATTGTCCGAAGACAGCAACTTGCCAAAAGGCATCAACTCGTTGACGTTGAAAAAAGTAAGCGAAATCATGGAGTCGCTGGGCAACGGAGTAACTGCTGAAGAGGTTGGAGTCGAAATGAAAGCTTCAAGGACGACAGCTAGAAGATACCTGGAATACTTCGTCTCAACCGGCAAGGCAAGGGCTGAACTGGAATACGGCATTGTGGGCAGGCCTGAAAGAAAATACTACTTGATCTAAAAAATAATTTTAATGAACAAAAAGGCCTTAAATTTTTTAAATTTTTTAAAATTGTAAACGGTTACAAGATAGAAAACGTAATGTATTGTAAATTTTAAGAAAATTTTAAGGGGAGTGGGATGGTTGAAAAAATTACTGACGTATATCGGATTGAGTTCCTTGTTGATTTTGGGCGGTTGTTCTTCAGGCGGATCGGGAGCTGAAGCAGAACAGTTTCCAACAAAGCCGATCGAATTGGTTGCACCTGCAACACCTGGCGGCGGCTGGGACGCTACTGCAAGAGCCATCCAGAAAATCTTGAAGGATGAAGAACTGGTGGAAGGCAACATCAATGTTGTCAATAAGCCGGGCGGAAGCGGGGAAGTCGGCTGGCAATACCTGAAAGGGAAAGATGCCCATTCGCTGGCAATCAACTCGAGCTTGCTTATCACCAATAACTTATTGGGGCAAAGCGAATTAAGCTATGAAGATTTCACGCCTTTGGCAGTCCTGACTACAGAATGGATTTCCATTGCTGTGGCGAACGATTCTCCATTTGCAGATGCGAAACAATTGATGGAGCAATTGAAGGAAGATCCTTCTTCCATTAAGATCGCTTTGGCTCCAGGCCTTGGCAACAACGACCATTTGTCATTTGTTCAAGCTGCTAAAGAATACGGCGTTGATGTATCAAAATTGAACATCCTGATCTACGAAAGTGGCGGAGATGTTGTTACAGCACTTCTTGGCGGGCACGTTGACGTAGCGACTATGTCAATTTCAGAATCAAAAGAACAGCATTTGGCTGGCAAGTTCAAAGTCATCTCTGTTTCTTCCGCAGAGCGTCTTGAAGGGTTGGAAGAAGTTCCGACTTGGCAGGAGCAGGGTGTTGATATGGTTTTCCCTCACTGGAGAGGAATTCTTGGACCGCCGGATATGACAGAAGAAGAAATTGCTTACTATGACAAAGCGATTGGCGATATGGTTGAAACAGAAGCATGGACAGAATTGATGAAGAACAACGAGTGGGAGCTTTTCTACAAAAACAGTGCGGAATCTGCCGAGTTTTTGAAAGAGCAAACACAAATGTACGACACGTTGTTAAGCGAGTCGGGCTTGACCGACTAAAATGAATGCAAAATAGGAATGGACCTTTTATAAGGTCCATTCGCTCTTTTAAAAAATACATAAAAGGAATGGAGAGAGAACATGTACCGATTAATTTTGCCGTTAATATTTTTTCTGCTTGGCGCAGGTTTTCTAATCAGTACATTCAATCTGCCTAAAGCCAGATTAGGAGATCCTTACGGTCCCATCTATTTCCCGGCTATTTTGGGCGTGCTGCTTGTTGTGCTGAGCATCATTTATTTTATCGAAGAGTGGAAACAGCGAGGAGATAAATTTCCGGAATTGGAACTTCTGCTGAAAGGAAGAACCCCGTTCCTGCTGATTTCTACACTCGTCATCAGTTTGATCTATGCGTTCCTGTTTGAAAGAGTAGGGTTCTTGATTTCAACCATCTTCTTTCTCGGAGGATTGCTGTTCCTCATAAACGGCAGAAAAAAGTGGATGACAAACATTATTGTTGCCGTAAGTTTTTCAGTCATCACATGGTATTCCTTTGCAGTTCTATTGAAAGTAAGTCTGCCATAAATTGGAGGTTAGGAAACAATGGGAGTAGATTTTGATGTAATACTAGAAGGTTTAATGACCGCATTAGAGCCCATGAACCTTTTCTGGATCGCACTTGGCGGATTTTTAGGAACAGTTGTGGGCATGCTTCCGGGCCTTGGGCCGGCAACCGCAATCGCATTGTTGATACCGATCACTTTCGGGATGGACCCGGTCAGCGCCCTGGTACTGATGGCGGCCATCTATTATGGTGCGATGTACGGCGGTTCAAGAAGTTCGATCTTGTTGAATACGCCGGGCGATGGCTCAGCAATCGCGGCAACTTTTGACGGTTATCCGATGGCCCAAAAAGGGCAGGCTGGACAGGCTCTTGCCATATCGGCAATCGCTTCGTTGATCGGCGGGCTTATCGCCGTTGTCGGTTTTATCATGTTGGCGAAACCGCTCGCAAGTTTTGCTTTGCGTTTCGGGCCAGCTGAATATTTTCTTCTTATGATTTTCACCTTATCGGCGATTGTCGCCTTGTCTAAAGGGGCGATGGTCAAAGGGTTCATCTCGATGACGATCGGTCTATTGATCAGCACGATGGGCATCGATTTGCAATCCGGCGTCCACCGCTTCACGTTCCATCTTCCTGAACTGAGCGAAGGAATCGATTTCCTGATCGTTATTATCGGTATTTACGCGGTTGGGGAAGTGATGTTCAATTACATCGGAATTGATAAGCCTCGGGGCAAGAAAAAAGAAGTAGGGAAAATCTGGATCACGAAAGATCAATGGAAAAGGTCGAAATGGCCAATCATCAGAAGCGCGCCTTTAGGCTTTCTTATCGGTGTTTTGCCTGGAGCAGGCGGCGCCATCGCTTCCATGATCAGTTACACGACAGAACGCCAAATTTCCAAGAAACCTGAAGAGTTTGGAAAAGGCGCCATCGAGGGGCTTGCTGCTCCTGAGTCTTCGAACAACGCAGCGTCGGTAGGTGCTTTTATTCCCCTGCTTACCATGGGTATTCCAGGGTCAGGAACTACGGCAGTTATTTTAGGTGCGGTAGTCATGCTGGGGATCAAACCGGGTCCATTGTTGTTCGAAAATGATCCGGAACTGGTTTGGACGTTCATCAACAGTATGTTTATCGGAAATATTTTTCTTGTGATTTTGAATATCCTTTTGGTTGGCTTGCTTGTTAAAATCCTGGATACGCCTGCGAAAATTCTTTATCCGCTGATACTCGTATTGGCCTTTATCGGAACGTACACATTGAGCTACAGCCCGATCGACTTTACGTTCTTGCTGATTTTCGGTTTGCTTGGTCTGGCGATGAAATTATTGTCATTCCCGATTGCTCCGTTGATCTTAGCGGTTATTGTCGGGTCGGATATGGAGCAGAATTTCCGTAAAAGTATCGTTGGAGCAGACAGTGCTTTGAGCATCATTACGATGTCGCCAATCACAATCGTCCTTACTTTGCTGACTTTGTTATCTCTTTTCTATCCGATGATTTTGGGATGGTTCAAAAAGAGAAAACTAAATAATCTTCCTAAGTAATAAAGCTGAGCGGGTGAGCATTGATGAAGAAAAAGGTTCTTCTGTCCCTTTCCGCCCTCCTTTATGGAGGGTTTTTATTACCGGTTTTTACTTGGGATGTGAAAGTGCAGGCCATTGTGCTGTTGGTCATTATACAAATTCTTTGGATTGGCAGAGTATTTCCCTTAGCTTTTAGCTCGATTTTGCTAATGGTTATGCTCTCTTTTCATTTTTTCACCTTTGAAGAGACGATGAGCTACTTTGGATCCGGCATCATTTGGCTGCTTTTTTCAACGTTCATCATTTCACACGCTTTTATTGAAACAGGCTTGGCGAGCCGGATTTCCTTGAAAATGCTGAGGCTATCAAGTGGCTCGGGAAGGAAAATGATTTTCATTTCGTTTCTGCTTATGTTTGTGCTATCGGTATTGATCCCATCGAATGTCGGCAAGGGCAGTTTGATCGCTTCAGTGCTGGACAGCATCGTGAGAAATCTCAACAAAATCAGCCCCGTGCCCAACTTATCAAAATCCCTGTTTATTGGGCTGACGTATATTGTCGCGCTTTCGGGCGCTTTCGTAGCGACGGGCGCCAGTTCAACGATTTACGCATTCGGGCTGCTGTCGGAAATAACCGATCAAATGACTTACCTGAATTGGATGCTGTTTTTCGGGCCGCCTATTTTCGTTTTTATCTTTTTGTTATGGCTGTTGTTTTTATGGATATATCCTCCGGAAGCCGTTGAGAGAACCGTCGTTTTAAGTTTGATAGATGAGAAAGTAGAAGAGCTCGGGAAGATTTCGGTAAATGAAATCAAGGTGATCAGCATCATCGGAGTGACGGTGCTCTTATGGATGACAGAAGGGATCCATCACTTTTCCGTGCCTTTGATCGCGTTAATGGGGGCAAGCTTGACAGTTCTGCCGGCCATCGGTGTCTGGAATTGGGAAACGGCACGCAAGAAAGTGGACTGGGACATGATCTTGTTTTTTGCCGGAACATTAATGGTGGCAAAAATGCTGATAGAGACCGGTGCTGTGGATTGGTTCGCTAATACGATAGTGCAGCAGTTTGCCGCCTATTCGCCGATGGTGTTATTGGTCTTCATCATTATTGCAACAGCCTTGATCCGGATCGTCTTTGTCAATGTTCTTGGATTTTTGACCATCATGATTCCAGTCGCTATTAAAATTGGTGAAACGGTCGAGGGCTTGTCTTCTCTGGAGGTAGCAATGGCTGTGTTTTTGACCGGCATACCTGGATTCCTGCTGATTACGCAATCACCGGTTCATCTGATCAGCTATGGGTACGGATACTTTAACGAGAAGGAACTCTTCCGTATCGGCAGTCTTGCTATGATCATCTATCTGCTCATTGTTTTCGGCTCTGGCTTGTACTACTGGAATATTATGATCATCTGACTTAAAAGGAGAAGGATGCAATGACTTGGTTGATTGAAAAGCAAAAAACGCAAAGTGAACTGTCAGAAGAATTTATACGGCGGATCAGCGAAAAGCCGGTCCTGAAAATTATCGGCGCACACGACGGAATGGCTGGTTTGATCGCGAAGCAGACGGGCTTTCAGGCTTTATATTTGTCGGGGGCGGCTTTTACGGCAAGCAGAGGGCTTCCGGATCTTGGAATTCTCCATTCACAGGAAGTGGCGGAACGGGCGCGTGATATTATCCGGGCAACCAATCTGCCGCTGCTCGCGGATATTGATACAGGATTCGGCGGAATCTTGAATGTCGCGCGGACCGCTAAGGAAATGGTGGAGGCGAATGTGGCGGCGATTCAGATCGAAGATCAGGACCTGCCCAAGAAATGCGGGCATTTGAATGGCAAGAAACTGGTTTCGGCCGAGGAAATGGTCCAGAAGATAAAGACCATCAAAGAAGTGGCGCCATCTTTGGTGATTGTTGCCCGGACAGACGCCTTGTCGGTAGAAGGATTGGAAAGTGCGATCGAACGGCTGCATCAATATGTTGAAGCCGGAGCGGACGCGATTTTCCCGGAAGCTCTCACAACCGAAGAAGAGTTCAGGAGAGTGAGCAAAGAATTCGATGTGCCGCTTTTGGCGAACATGACGGAATTCGGAAGAACCGATTATTATACGGCTGAGCAATTCGGGGAGTTCGGGTATTCCATGGTGATTTACCCGGTCACTTCACTGCGGGCCGCTGCCAAAGCGTACGAAAAGGTCTTCAAGGAAATTGCCGACAAAGGAACACAAAAAGAAGTGCTTGATCAGATGCAAACGAGAAAAGAGCTTTATGGAACGATAAAGCTTCATGAGTATGAGGATTTAGATAAGCAAATCGCTAAAACGGTCATACCGGAATAAAAGCAGGAGGTGTTTCCCATTTCTCAAACAGCGATTCCGTGTTCAGTGTATCGCGGCGGAACGAGCCGCGGGCTTTTTTTCCATGACAGTAACTTGCCTTCAGATGAAAAACAGCGTGAGCAAATCTTTCTTTCGGGAATCGATGCCTATAACCCTTCCCAGGTCAACGGGCTGGGGAGCGGCACTTCACACACCAGCAAAGTGATTGTCATTTCGGAGCCGACCGTAGAAGGCGCGGACCTGGACTATACGTTTTATCAAATCGGCATAGGGGAAGCGGTAGTCGATGCCGAAGGCACTTGCGGCAACTTGATGGCAGCCGTCGGAGCGTACGCGATTGATGAAGGCCTCATTAAGCCTGCGGCAACTGAGGAACATGCGGTGGTGTTGGCGTTCAACCGGAATATCGGAAAGATGATCAAATTGACTGTGCCGCTGGTCGGTGGAAAAGCGCGTGTATCCGGAGACTATCAAATGCCGGGGTTAGTCCAGCCGGGCGCTAAATTCACGGTGGATATTTTATCACCTGGTGGCGGGGTGACGGAGGAAACCCTCCCGTTAGGTGCTGTAACGGAAATGGACGCGGCTGGAAGCGTGATCCAAACGTCATTTGCTGATATTGTCAATCCATTTGTCTTTGCAGAAGCCCGGTCTGTCGGGGTGAGTGGCCCCGAAACTACAAAAGAACTTTCGGAAAATCGCCCGTTGATGGATAAGTTGGAAGCCATCCGTATCCAAGCTTCAATTAGGTCTGGAATGGTTGGAACCGAACAAGAAGCTAAAAGAATCCCGTCGATTCCGAAAGTGGCGATTGTTCTGCAGCCACACGATTATTTTACTTCCGATGGCCGTATGATCAGTGCGGAAGAAGTGGATATCGTAGCAAAAATGGTTTCGATGGGCAAGTTTCACCGAACGTTTGCCGGAAGCGGCTTATATAATCTGGCGGCTTCGGCTTTATTGCCCGGAACGGTCGCCCACCAACAGGCTTCGAAAAGTTTTGAAGGAAAAAGCGGCACGTTCAGGATCGGACACCCGGAAGGTGTGGCTTTAGTAAGGGCAGCATTAACAGAAGACGGAAGGGATGTAGAGTCGGTAGGCCTTGAGCGGACAGCGCGTCTGATCATGAAGGGTTTGCTTTACGTTCCGGAAGGATACTAGGGAAAATAGTCGGGATGGCAAATCATCCCGGCTTTTACTATGGAGCGAAGGAGGAATCCACTTGGGAGATAAAGAAGAACGGATAGAAGAAAAATGGCTGGATTCGATCTCGTTGGACGGAAAAGAATATGCCTATGTCAGCTTGGAATTGGCTAATCAGTCGTTCCATGGAACTATCGCCTCTTTGCCATTTTGCATCAAGATTTTGTTGGAATCGGCACTCCGCCAGTACGACGGAACTTATATAACCGATGAGCACATCGGCCAGTTAGCGAATTGGAAGCAAGGGCAATGGCAGGAAAAAGAAGTGCCGTTCAAGCCCGCCAGAATCATCTTCCAGGATTTTACCGGAATTCCTGCACTGGTGGATTTGGCCGCTATGCGCGAAGCGGTCGACCGCAGAGGCGGCAACGCGGCCGAGGTCAACCCGCAGATTCCTGTCGACCTTGTTATTGACCATTCAGTGATCATCAACCATTCAGGGGACAAACTGGCTTTTGAAGCCAACCTTAGCAGGGAATATGAACAGAACGATGAACGGTACCGGTTTGTCCGTTGGGCGCAGAACAGTTTCGAGAATTTCAGAGTGGTTCCTCCTTCGAACGGAATCGTTCACCAAGTCAATCTGGAATATTTGGCGAGTCCTGTAAGAATCGAAGAATCGGAAAATCGTTTTTTGGTTTATCCGGATTCGTTGGTCGGGACTGATTCGCATACACCGATGATAAATGGCCTGGGAATAATCGGCTGGGGTGTCGGCGGCATTGAAGCGGAAGCGGTTATGCTCGGACAACCGCTGTATTTCGTTATGCCGGAAGTTATTGGTGTGAACCTGAAAGGCGCATTGCGGGAAGGCGTCAGCGCTACGGATTTGGCTTTGACGATCACCAATATCCTAAGAACGAAAGGGGTTGTCGGAAAATTTATCGAATTCTTTGGAGAAGGCCTTGATGGCGTTTCGCTAACCGATCGGGCGACCATTGCCAATATGGCTCCTGAATACGGAGCCACGATGAGCTACTTTCCGATAGACCGCATCGCGCTGGATTATTTCGAAGAAACAGGACGAGGCGACGGGATTCCTTTAGCAAAAGCTTACTACCAGGCACAAGGCCTCTATCGTTCGGACAGTACACCAGTCCCTGGCTTCACGGAAGTGATAGAAGTGGATTTGGCTGCCGTGTCGCCGCTGTTAGCAGGACCTAAACGGCCTCAGGACAGCATCCTGCTGCCAGAAATGAAGTCCGAGTTTGAAAAAGCCTTTACTGCGCCAGTTGCCGAACGCGGTTACGGACTTGAAAAGCAGAAGCTGGACCAGAGGGTTCCTTTTGACAACATGGAACAACTTCAGGTGGGATCAGTGGTGCTAGCTTCCATTACCAGCTGCACCAACACCTCGAATCCCGGCGTTATGATCGCCGCTGGCCTTCTTGCGAAAAAAGCGGTGGAAAAAGGGTTGAAAAAGCCGTCATTCGTGAAAGCCAGTTTGACCCCTGGCTCTCGTGTCGTTACGAAATACCTGGAGGCGGCGGGTTTGTTGGAAAGCCTTGAAGAACTGGGCTTTTTTGTCGATGGATACGGCTGCGCGACTTGCTGCGGCAACAGCGGTTCACTGGATCCCTTAGTGGAACAAGCTATAAAAGAAGAGGATTTGATCGTTTCCTCTGTTTTGAGTGGCAACCGCAATTTTGAAGGGCGCATCCATCCGCTCATAAAGGCCAACTATTTGGGTTCTCCTCCGCTAGTGGTTGCTTACGCATTGGCCGGGACGGTGAGAAAGGACCTGGTAAACGAGCCGCTCGGTTTTTCACGGGACGACGAAGCCGTCTATCTGAAAGACATCTGGCCATCGTCGAGTGAGATTGACGCCCTTATTTCTGCTCATATCAAAAAAGAACTGTACGACGAAGAATACAAAAATATTTTCCATAACGACACGTGGTCTTCGATTCCGGTTTCCGAAGGGCTGCTGTACCAGTGGGATGACCGATCCACCTATATAAAAGAAGCTCCTTACTTTCAAGAAACAAAACCAAACGGCCATAATGCAGAAGGTTTGAAGAGCATGAAAACATTGCTTTTATTGAAAGATTCCATCACCACCGACCACATCTCCCCGGCAGGGCATATTCCGCTGAAAAGCCCGGCTGGCACGTATCTCGCGGGACAAGGGGTGGCAGTAAGGGACTTCAATAATTACGGTGCCAGAAGAGGGAATCACCATGTGATGATACGAGGAACCTTTGGAAATATCCGAATCCGAAACAAGCTTGCGGAAGGAATGGAAGGCGGCTTTACGAAACATTTGCCGTCAGGGGAAATAATGAACATTTTCGACGCAGCAGAAAAATATAAACGGTCAAAACAAAGTTTGCTGATCATCGCCGGCAAGGAATACGGAACGGGAAGTTCCAGGGATTGGGCTGCAAAAGGCACGCTGCTTCTAGGCGTAAAAGCAGTTTTGGCTGAAAGCTTTGAGCGCATCCACCGCAGCAATCTAGTGGGGATGGGCGTGCTTCCGCTGCAATTTCTGCCAGGGGAAAATGCGGAAACATGGAATCTTGATGGTACGGAAACTTTCACGGTCACCGGTCTGGATGCAGGAATTTCACCGAAACAGCAGGTCGGGATTTTAGTCGAAAAAGAAGGGCGAAAAACCCGATTCAGCGCAATTACCCGTTTAGACAGTCTGGTCGAAGTGGAATACTACTGGAATGGCGGCATTCTCCATACGGTGCTTGATAACATGCTGAGTGAAATGGCCGTAGAATAGAAGGCGAAAAAGTAGACGACAGGAGGAAGCAAGGATGAAACTTGGCACTCAAAACCAGACGTTCTTTCCGGATGCAATTCAAGAGAAATTCCGCTTTATCAAAGAAATGGGGTTTGACGGATTCGAGATCGATGGCAAGCTATTGGTCGACAATATCGAAGAGGTGAAAAGAGCCATCGCGGAAACAGGCCTTCCGGTAGCCACTGCGTGCGGTGGCTATGAAGGCTGGATCGGTGATTTCGATGAGGAAAAACGGCAAAAAGGCTTAAAGGAAATCAAAGCCATATTGGAAGCCTTGCAGCAAGTGGGCGGAACAGGGATTGTCGTTCCTGCTGCATGGGGCATATTCTCGCGCCATCTGCCGCCGGCAGCATCTCCAAGAAGCGAGGAAGGGGACCGCGAAACGGTCACCGACTCGCTGGCCCATTTGGATGCCGCAGCGAAAGAAACAGGAACGGTCGTTTACTTGGAGCCGCTGAACCGCTACGAAGACCATATGATCAATACAGTTGCAGAGGCAAGGCGCTATATCGAAGACAATGGATTCCAGCATGTCCAGGTCATCGCTGATTTTTACCATATGAACATCGAAGAAGGGGATCTCGCAAAAACGCTTCACGATCACCGGGATGTGATCGGGCATATCCACTTGGCCGATAACCACCGGCTGCAGCCGGGCAGCGGCTCGCTCGATTTCAAAGGGTTGTTCGAAGGCTTACGAAACGACGGTTACCGGAATTATTTAACATTCGAATGCGGAGTCAAAGGCGAAAACCCGGAACAGCAATACCGTGATTCAGTCGTTTTTTTGAAAAAAGCGCTAACGTAAGTAAAGGAGAATGCCCTTGAAGAAGAAAGTAGTAATCATCGGCGGAGGAAACATTGCGGGAACGGTTCATGTTCCGCATTATCAGAACCGGAAAGAGCTCGAAGTGGTGGCTGTTTTGGGGCGGAATGCGGAGCGCGCAGAAGCTTTTGCAAAAAGGCACGCCATTCCGCGTTTTTATACCGATGGGGATGAAATGTACGCGGCGGAAAAGCCCGATATAGTCAGCGTCTGCACGCCGAACAGTTTCCACTATCCGGCTGTCATGAAAGCATTGGAAAATGGTTGTCATGTCTTATGCGAAAAGCCGCCGGCCATCTCTGCGGATGAAGCGTGGGACATGCATCAAGCGGCGAAAGCCCGCAATCTGGTGCTCGCCTATAATTTTCATAACCGGTTCGCTGAAGACGTGAAAATCGTCCGGGAAAAAGCGGCCGCCGGGCTTCTTGGCGACATCTACGTCACGAAAGTCCAGGCACTGCGCCGAAGCGGTGTTCCGGCATGGGGGTATTTCACCAACAAGGAATTGCAGGGCGGCGGGCCGCTGATCGATATCGGCGTTCATATGCTCGATGCAGCCATGTACGTGCTCGGCTTCCCGGCTGTTAAAAGAGTGACGGCCAAGCAATTTCAAAAGATCGGCAAGAAAAAATCCCATGGTTCATTCGGTGAATGGGATCCAAAGAAATACGAAGTGGAGGATTCGCTTTTCGGTTTTATCGAACTGGAAGGAGGCAACTTGCTTCAAATTGAAACCTCATTCGCACTCCACATAATAGAAGAGTCGGTCATGGACGTCACGTTTATGGCGGACAAGGCAGGCGCTACATTGTTCCCGGCGCATATCCATACAGACAAGCACGGGGAGCTGGTCACCCTGTACCAGAAAAAACAAGCAGATCCAGACCGCCAGCGCAAAAGCATGGAAGCGTTTATCGACAGGTGCCTAGGCAAAGAAGTTATGATTGCGGACAGCGAACAAGGCTACATTATCCAGCGGATTGTCGAAGCGCTGTACGAATCAGCTGAAAAAGGCGAAAGCGTATCTTTATGGCCGGATAACCGACACTGACGGCGGGCAAATATCCGGGAGCAGGACCTGGAGCGAAAGAGCGAATAGAAACCAGCCTGCCAATCTATAACCCATTTTACAAAAAGGAAAAGCCAACTGCGGGAGTTGTCTTTTCCTTTTTTAGGGCGTGAGCAATGGGTATAGTGGAACCAGGGACTGAACAAACCAAGGGAGGGAAAGGGATGAAAATTGTTGTGGCGCCGGATTCATTCAAAGGTTCGTTGTCGGCGCAAGGCGTCTGCAAAGCAGTGAAAGAGGGAATTAAGGCTGTGTTTCCGGATGCTGAAGTGATTGAACTTCCCTTGGCAGACGGCGGTGAGGGAATCATGGAAAACATGGTGTACGCTACCGGCGGAAAAACCGTCAATACCCGAGCGTTCGATCCGCTGCTCCGAAAAATCGAGTCGGCATATGGAATTCTTGGCGACGGCGAGACAGCCGTCATCGAGATGGCTCAGGCATCGGGACTGCCGCTTTTGAAGGAAAAAGAACGCAATCCGCTGGTTGCTTCAAGTTTTGGGACGGGCGAGCTGATCCGCGCGGCGCTCGATGCCGGCTATCGCAAATTCATCATCGGAATCGGCGGCAGCGCGACAAACGATGCCGGAGCAGGGATGCTTCGGGCGCTCGGCATGAAGTTTTTTGACGAGGCGGGCAATGAGTTGGAAGAAGGCGGAGCCGCGCTTGCCCGGCTTGCCCGTTTTGATGATTCCGGCCTGGATTCGCGAATCGGTGAATCGACGTTTCTGGTGGCAAGCGATGTCCGGAACCGGTTATGCGGCCCGCGCGGCGCTTCCGCCATTTTCGGCCCGCAAAAAGGGGCAACTCCTGAAATGGTTGATGAGCTGGATGCCGCACTCGGCCATTTTGCAGATATCGTGTCAGCACAAAAAGGCGTGGACTTGAGAACTTTCGAGGGGGGCGGCGCAGCTGGCGGCATGGGCGCTTCGCTTATTGCGTTTCTGGATGCGGAGCTGCAGTCAGGCATTGATCTCGTCATGGAAAGAATCGGCTTTGCTGAAAAGATAAAAGGGGCGGACTTGATCATCACCGGGGAAGGGCGGCTCGACGTGCAGACATTTAACGGCAAACTCATCACCGGCATCACAAAAGCTGCGGGGAAAGCGGCCGTGCCAGTCGTTGCACTTGCCGGCTCACAAAATCTGTCTGGCGCACAAGTGGCCGAAATCGGTCTTGTGGCCGCTTTTTCGATCGTTTCCGGTCCATGCACCGTCGAAGAAGCGATGGCGCAAGCGGAACCGCTGATTAGAGAAAAGACTGGTGCCGTCATGGGCTTGTTAAAGCTTTCCATGCAAAGTTCGGATGCGTATGGGAACCGATAAATGCTGTGTGTTCGGAAGGTCTGTGGAAATAAAAGAACGTTCGTAAGGTGTTTAGCCACTTTACGGACGTTCTTTCTTAAAGGAGAAAATGTATCAACTTCTACGATTTTCCCAAATCTATTTAGCAAAGTATCTAGTCACTCAATTTCATTGAGTTATTCAATAAGAAAGTGAAGAAATACAGCAAGCACAAGGAGCCATCCCCAAAAGAAAATTCCTTGGACTGCTTTCAGGTTTACCGACTTGAAATCTATAATCAGAACTTCTCCACCCGCTGCCATATCGGATTCGATTAAGCTCGTGCAGAGCTGGCTGAAATGTTCAAATAGGCTAAACGAAGTACATATAAGAAAAAGATTCAAGTATTTCCACATAATTATTGACGTTCTCGCTTCTCGTTTCCAGTAATCTAAAAGAATATTCAAAACTTTAAGTATTACTTTTGACTCGCTTCATCTATACTATTTAAATACCCAGTTTATGGAGAAATGGAGAGCCACATCACGCTTTCATCGACCGCAAAGCTAAAGAAGAGATACAGTCTTTAAAAGAGTGGGTTTACTTTCCGAAAAAATAAAACAGAGAATTTACCGGGAAAATTATGAAATTATATGCTCATAAAGAAAATATCAACCGAGGAATTGAGCAATTATACAAATATTGCAGCTTTAAATTTAAAAGCAGACTAACTTATAAAAAGCAGGAATTGTATTTCTGATCTATTTAAAAGGATTTTAAGAATCTTATTAAAGCGTATCGGAAACTAGATGGTTGAGATTACGATTAAGAGTATAACTGGAGGATACTATGAAGCAATTTTTTCATTCCCTACCCATTAAAACAAAGATGTTTCTTTCTTTTGCGAGCGTTTCCTTTATTTTTGTTCTCGTTATTGGAATAGTGGTTTATGTCGATAACACAAACAAGATGAAAACCCAATCGGAGTCTATGTCCGAAGTATTATCAACACAGTTTTCCAGAACGATTGATCTTTACTTCAGAGATGTAAACCAGTTGTCCCTCGCCATCTTCTCCAATCCAGTAATGCAGAAAACTCTATCAGAATATGAAAATCAGAGTTTGTATGAAGATGCTTTAATAAAAAATAATATATACCCGATCCTTTTTAATCAGACATACCAGAGTCCAGATGTAAAAAGGATAACGATTTATACAAATACTGGAACAGTTTTTGATTATGATAAAAGTCGAGGGATGAAAGTAAGTTATGAACCAACTGAAAAAGACTGGATGAAATCACTTAATGAGATAGGAAAGAGCTCGTTTCTATTGCTGCCGACTGAAGAAGTATCTTTGTTAAATGGCAGTACAGAAGAGGTAGTTTCACTGGTGCGGCATATTTACGAAATACCAGGACGTCGAAAGATAGGTTCATTAAAAATTGATATTGATATAGAAGCATTTGAAAAAATGCTGAAAGTAGAAAATGTAATGGGTTTGGAGGAACATTTACGAGTCTTGGTGTTATCTGAAGATGGCAGTGTTATTTTCGATGACCGAGATGAGTTGATCGGAGAACAGCAGGCTAAATCAGATTTATTGGAAGTAGAAAAAAGAATCTTACTGGGCAAGGCGGCACCTCTGCATGGACAGAGTTATTCAGACTTTACCACCTGGGAGATAATCACCTTAATTGATGATGAATTCATTACTGCTGAACGGAATCAGACCTTAACATTTATTGTGCTTAGCGGACTAGCAATTACTATTCTTATTGCAGTTATTTCCTATTTGCTTTCATCTAGTATTACTAGACCGATTGTCACTCTGACAAAAAAGATGGAAAAAGTAGAGAATGGCCATTTGGCAGAGCGGATGGAATGGACAGGTAACAGAGAAATTGATTTATTGGTTCGTGTTTATAATAGTATGCTAGACAGTGTCAACAAGTTAATTGCAGAAGTGTATGAATCCAGTATTGCTGAAAAAAACGCAAAAATTTCTGCTTTGCAATCCCAAATCAATCCCCATTTTTTGTACAATACATTAAATGTAATGAAGGCAATCAGCCGAGTGAAAGGGGTGGAAGAAGTTGCTGAAATTTCTGAATCACTATCCCACTTATTCAAGTATAGTATGAAAGATTTGGACAAAAAGGTGTTCTTACAGGAAGAGTATGGGCATATTCAAAATTATATGCGCATTCAGCAATATCGCTTTATGAATCGTTTTATCTTTGAGAAAAACATTACGGATAAAGTAAAAACAGCTTTAATTCCAAAACTTCTTATTCAGCCCTTAGTGGAAAATGCTGTTGTTCATGGATTAGCTTACATGAAAAGGGGAGGAGTCGTTCAGTTGTTTGCGCATAAACAAGGAGATTACTTGATCATAGAAGTTAAAGATAATGGAGCGGGAATGTCTGAAGAAACACTGAACGAAGTGAAAAATAATTTAGATATACGAATGATTGAAACGAAAGAAGGAGGGATAGGCCTTCGTAATATTGCACAGCGGATCCAGTTGACATATGGTTACGAATACAAAATCGAAATAGAAAGTGAAGTGGATAAAGGAACTACAGTGCGGGTTATACTTCCTTGTGAATTAGGAGGATTTCAGAATTAGGAGGGAACAGATGTGAAAATATTCATTGTTGAAGATGAGTACTGGGCGCTTGAAGAGATGAAACTATTGCTTAAGAAATACCAAACGGAACATACACTTTATTTCTATGATGATGGAGAAAGTGCATTTAAGAATATCTCCGTTCATGAGCCAAAACTGATTATCACAGACATTTCAATGCCTGGTATGGATGGGTTGGAATTGGTACAAAAAGCAGCAGATATAGATCCGGCGATTAGATGTATCATTCTTACAGTTCATGAAACTTTCGATTATGCCAAAAAAGGAATTCAACTGGGTGTAGTCGATTATTTATTAAAACCTATAAAGAAAGAAGTACTCTATGAAGTATTAGATTGTACGATAGAAGAAATCAAACAAGCAGAAATAGAAGAGGAGGATAAACAACTTTGGTCGATTAATCAGTTAATTTTTAATCAACTGGAAAAAAGCGAAAAAAACAAAGCGGATCTTGAAAATCAGTCGTTCTTTTTTATTTATTTATTGTGCGGAAATTGGCAGGCTCCTTTTGAAGGGGATATAAACATAAAAGCATACCTTGAAGAAATTGGATTAGCCAGAGATAGTAGACTTTTATCATTAGATACCCAAAGAAAAATTTTACTAGTCCCATACAAAAGTGAATTCACTCCATTAACCAAAGAAATATATCACTTTATAAAAGAAAAGAAACAAGTTCACCTGTGTTATCTTGTAAAACAGGAAAAACAAAACTTAATAGAAGTCTATCAAAAAGGGCATCAATTAATGGAGTGTGGAAAACTTTTTGGGCATTCTTCCTTTATAGAAGAGCAAAAAACAGAGTGGGAAAAAGATGCTCAATCATTATGGACTACTGTCCGATTGATAGAGAAACAGATGCGACACGGGGAACTTGCTTCCATTTCAGAACAAATAAGTAGTTTGGTTAGCCAAATTAAACAACTGGAACTAACTCAAAAACAATTATATAAATTTTTACTGGATATGTATTACGCTATTTCTTATAACATGCAACAAAGTACGAACCAACTAAGTATACATAACATTGACGAAAAATTTTCAGAATTGGACAGTTTAGTAACTTTTGATCAATTAAAGGAATGGTTAAACCAACTTATACGATTGCTTATAAATAAGTATGTTCAAAAAGAGACTGCACCTAAACATCTGATTCCTAAAGTAAAGGATTGGATTGTAAACTCTTATTCGAATAGCATTACTTTTCAACAATTTGCAGATGAACATCATGTAAGTTTGAGTTACTTATCCCAGGAGTTTAAAAAACAAACAAACATGACATTTACAGAGTATTTGGCTAATTACAGGATTAAAAAGGCTCAGGAACTATTTCAAAATGGCATGAAAAGCACGGCTGAAGTGGGAATATTAGTTGGCTATCACGATCCCAAACACTTCCGAAAAGTTTTTCAAAAAGTAACAGGGGTTTCACCGACACAATACAAACTATCCTATAGTTGATAAACTGAAAAAGTGAAATTTTCGGAAAAGTTAAAATTGCACCCTTATTTAGTTAAATGTGGAGGTTTTTATATTTTGAAAGCGCTTCTATAATGAAAGTGTACTAAAAAAAGGGGGCATTAAAATGAATAAAAAGACCAAGCGTAATTTGTTATTTGGATTACTTACATCGCTATTATTTATTACGACAGCATGTGGAGGAGAACAAGAGTCGAATGCTGGAAGCGGAGAAGAAGGAACAACGGTGACTTTCCTTACTAATAATGAAGTCAACTTAGAAGGTGTACAAGCAGTAGCGGATGAAATTAAAGAGAAACATAACATTACAACGAAATTTGAAATTATTCCAAGTGGGGGTGAAGGAGAGAACATTATCAAAACCAGGTTATCAACTGGGGAAATGACAGACATATTAAATCATAATTCGGGATCCCTATTTAAATCATTACGTCCTGAAGAGTATTTTTTAGATATTTCAGATGAGCCATATATAGACAAAATTCAAGAAAGCTTTCTTGAAACGGTTTCAGTTGATGACGAGATTTACGGTGTGCCATTTGAATCTGCTTTAGCTGGTGGATGGCTTTATAACAAAAAAGTATATGAAGAGCTAGGTTTGGAAGTTCCCCATACATGGGAGCAGTTGATGGAAAACAATAAAGTTATTAAAGAGGCTGGAAAAATACCGGCAGTGGCACCTTATGAAGAAACTTGGACATCACAAGTAGTCTTGCTTGCGGATTACTACAATGTCCACTCTGAAATGCCGGATTTTGCAGAGAAATTCACAAATAATGAAGTGAAGTTCGCTGATACACCACTCGCACTTCGTGGTTTTGAAAAAATTCAAGAACTTCAAAAAGCTGGATATTACAATGATGAAGAAACATCTACAACTTATGAAGATGGGATGAGAATGGTTGCAACTGGAGAAGCTGCACATTTCCCAATATTGACCTTTGCTTTAACTCAAATGGCGGAAAATCATCCTGACGAAATGGATGACGTTGGATTTTTTGGCCAGCCAGGTGACGACGCAGATAATCATGGTATGACACTTTGGATGCCAAATGGTATTTATATCAACAAAGAATCAGAAAATGCTGAGGCGGCAAAAACATGGTTAGAATATTTTATGTCTGAAGAAGGCCTTGCTACCTTCATGTCCAAGACGAAGGCAATAGGACCGTCTGTGGTCGAAGGTGTAGAATTGCCGGATGATGCATATGAAGCGGTTAAAGATATGACACATTATGTTGAATCGGGTAAAGTTGCGCCAGCACTTGAATTCCTATCACCGCTCAAAGGACCTAATCTACAGCAAATTACTGTTGAAGTAGGTTTGGATATGGTACCAGCTAAAGAGGGCGCAGATAAATACGACCGCGATGTAGAAAGACAAGCACAGCAGTTAGGTTTAGAAGGTTGGTAAGATAGACAACTGATAATTTGGATAGAAAGGTCCTGTTGTTGGTTATTGACAATAACAGGACCTTTCTAACTATTAAAGAGGTGATATTAATGAAAATTAACAAAATGTACAGTTACGGCTTACTGATACCCGCTGGATTAATCTACGCCTTATTATTTCTATATCCTACGGTCATGTCTTTCTTTTTCAGTTTCACCAGATGGAATCTAACTGACTGGGAATGGATTGGGCTTGCCAATTTCAAAATGTTCTTTGAAGAATCCTCTTTACTAATTGGATTTAAAAATACATTTATTTTTGCGTTCTTAACAACCGGGCTAAAAGTCGTCATCGGCTTACTATTTGCCGTAATACTTACATCACAGTTAAAAACGAAACGTTTTATCCGATCTGTTGTATTTTTCCCCACATTGGTAAGTACCATTGCTGTCGGTATTGCCTTCACTGTACTTATGCACCCTTCGCAAGGTTTGCTGAATCAGACACTTGGTTTATTTGGGATAAATGGACCCAATTGGTTAGGAGATCCAGCTTTAGCGATCTATTCTCTTGCAATTGTAGATGTATGGAAAGGAGTTGGAATTGCCACCATTATTTTTATTGCCGGAATCATGTCGATTCCAAAAGATTACTATGAGGCACATGAAGTTGATGGGGGCAATAAATTAAATGCTTTTTGGCATATTACTGTACCGCTGTCACGTCCCGCTATTAATGCGGTGATTATTTTAGCATTAATAGGAGGATTACGGACCTTTGATTTGGTATGGGCAATGACCGGTGGAGGGCCAGGATTTAGCTCCGATTTGATTGCATCTATTATCTATAAACAGTACCAAGCAGGTTTTTATGGTCTATCAACTGCTGGAAACGTAATTTTGTTCTTAATGGTAGCGTTAATTGTATTTCCAATCTTTAAGTTCCTGAATCGGAAAGAGGTGGACATATGAGTACTCAGTACACAGAAATGGAGAAAGAAAATCAGCAAAGAGAGATAGCGCAGAAAGAGAAACAACAAAAAACAAAAGCAAAAAAAGAAAAGCGGAAAAAAAATACTATTCAAATCATTTTTGAATCTTCAATTGTAGTAATTTTTTCATTGATTTTTTTGGTGCCTTTTTACTTTATTATCGTCAATGCGATGAAAACCAGACAGGCAGCCGCCGAGCGCTCGATATCATGGCCATCTGAGTTTAATATTATTGAAAATTTAAAAGCAGTTGTGGCCGCACAGGACAATATGATTCTGCTGGCCTTCTTCAACAGCACCGTTATTACTGTTTCTTCTATTTTGATTTTACTGGTTGTTTGTTCCATGGCGGCTTTTGCGCTCCATCGTCGAAAAGGAAAGGCAATTACTGTACTTGGTACAATTTTCGTGGCTGGGTTGATGATACCGCCTGCTGTTGTACCAACAATCTGGGTCTTGGAACAATTTAATTTGTTTAAGACATTTCCAGGAATTATCCTCGTAATGGTTGCGATTTCGATTCCATTTTCGATTCTTTTATACACTGGTTTTATAGCAACAATCCCGAAAGAAATTGACGAAGCAGCAGCTATTGATGGTTGTGGTTCATTTCGTTTATTTTTCAGTATAATCTTCCCTATGTTGAAGCCTATTCACGCTACAGTAATCATTCTGAATGCAGTTACAATTTTTAATGATTTTGTTCATCCGCTGTATTTTTTCCCGGGGGCGCAGAATGCTACGGTTCAACTGACTCTATACAACTTTATGAGTGTGTATAGCACAGACTGGAATTTATTATTTGCGAACGTGTTACTAATTACAATTCCACCTTTTATTTTATTTTTAATCTTTAGTGAAAAAATTGTATCCGGTATGACAGCTGGATCTATAAAAGGATAATTGGGAAAATGAATTGTGAATTAAAGTCTTTCTATAAAAAACACTTGTTATCTATATTGAAAAAAATTTTAAAAATAGGTGTTACACACCACCATCTGCAGGTGAAAGCGGTTGACCATAAGGGAAGCACATCCGGCTGGTCAACTGCTTTTTTAGGTAGATCATAACTTTTTAGGTAAAACATAAACAAAAAAGGAAGCAAGTTTTGCGAGGAGGGAACCAGTTGAGTACAAAACAGGATTACTTAAAGAGCCAGGTTAGAATTAATAATTTGAAAATCGAGAACGTACATAATCCTTTGGGAGTCGATGCAGAAAAGCCGCGGTTCAGTTGGATGATGGAAGCGGATTTACGTGGGCAAAAGCAGAATGCCTACCAGATTCTTGTTGCATCAACCTCTTCAAAATTGGATGAAAAGAGTGCTGACATATGGAACAGTGGCAAGGTGGCATCTGATATTTCGGTAGCGATAACTTACCATGGCATTTCCCTTGAACCATCGACCAAGTATTACTGGACTGTTATTGTTTGGAACCAGGATGATATTCCGTTTCAGGCTGAAGAAACTGCTTACTTTGAAACAGGCCTTAAAAGTACGGACGGCACTAAACACTGGGGTGGTGCCAAATGGATTTCGATGGATGGAAAAGATGTGAACAGTGATGGTGCCCCCTTGTTCAGAAAGGAAAGCAAGTTGACTGGTGTGGTGAGAGAGGCCAGATTGTATATTTCTGCGCTAGGGGTCTACGATGCCTATCTAAATGGACAAAAGCTTGGAATTGTTAATCAGGGCGAGAAATTGAAAATGGAATTCATGCCGCCGGGTTGGACAAATTATGATTCCACAATTCATTATATGACCTATGATGTAACTCCATACATGAAAGACGGAGCTGTCACACTTGCAGCGGTTCTTGGAAATGGCTGGTGGAACAGCCGTATATCAGAGGAAGATGAATCGCCTGCCATAACAAACTACTATTCAGGTGAGGGAAATGAACTTGCTTTACTCGCTAAGTTACGAATCACCTACGAAGATGATTCTGTTGAAACAGTGGTAACAGACCTTGACTCCGGCTGGAAAGCGACGGATTCTGGCCCTATACGTACAAACGATATTTACGATGGAGAAACATATGATGCAACAATGGAAATTCAAGGCTGGAATGAGAATGGGTTTGATGACTCCAGTTGGAATAAAGTAAAAGAGCATCCATATAGAAAACTCTATCCAGATGCGAGAGTCATTTCCTTTAACTGGGATACAGCACAAATCATTGATGACCTAGATCAATTACCTCAATCGATTACGTTTTATCAAGACATAACCGATCAAGAGTCCAGCAAAAATAGAAGAGGCACGATCAATATTGATTCGTCCCGGACAGTTTTTAAAGCCGAGGGAGAAAAAGATTGCAGCGTCACCATATCTGATAAAGATAATGTGATTTTTGATCTCGGCCAAAATATGGTTGGAGTCCCAAGAATAACAGTTCAAGGCGAAAAAGGAACCCAGGTAAAAATGCGGTTTGCAGAAATACTGAATGACGATAGTGAAGGTGCAGACGGGCCTGAAGGATCCATCTATACGGCAAATTTACGAACCGCAAAAGCTACAGATTACTATTCGTTAAAAGGTTCTGCGGAAGGTGAAACCTATCAGCCTGTCTTTACCTTTCACGGGTTCCGGTATGTAGAGGTAACAGTAGTCTCGCCAAACACCAGTGTTCAGATGAAAAGTTTAATCGGTAAAGTAGCCATGTCAGCTCTCGAAGAAACAGGAAAAATCGTTACATCGCATCCCGATGTTAATCAGCTGTTTTCCAATATTTCATGGGGACATCGAGGAAATTATTTATGGATTCCAACAGATTGCCCGCAAAGGGACGAAAGAATTGGCTGGTCAGGTGATACGCAGCTTTTTGCCAACACCGCTTTATATAATATGGATGCTGGAATTTTTCTGGAGAATTGGATGGAAATGTTAAAAGATTCTCAAGAAGCTTATGGAGAGGGAACGTTCCATTCCGCTTCACCAAGTGCAAGATTTTCGGATTTTATGGGTGTTGTCGGAAATGGTGGCTGGGCTGATGCAGGTATCGTTGTTCCATGGACGGTTTGGCAGATGACCGGTGATACAACGATAATTGAGAAAAACTACAGTGCTATGGTCAAGTTTATCGATTGGATTTGGAGTCAGACAAAGGAATCTTACCGGGGGCCAGGCAGTATCGGTGACTGGCTGAATTTCGAAGGAACGGCTAAGGAACTGATGAGCGATGCCTATTATGCTTACGATGCGAAACTGATGGAGAAAATGTCATTAGCGATTGGCAAGCAAGAGGAGGCAGAAAAGTATAGTAGGTTGTTTGAAAAGATTAAAAGGGAATTTATTAAGAATTATATTGAGTTAGATACCAATGGAAAGTTGACGTTAAAGTCTTCTAAAGGATCGCCTTTTACTATGCCCAATTTTTATTCTTCAGCCGATGTGGTAGATAACAGCCAATCCGGGCTGCTCTGGAGCTTGAAGCTGGAATTGTATGAAAATGAGGACCAAAAAAATCAAATGATTGATTTGCTTGTGGAAAACATTAGAAATGAGGAGGAATACAAACGGTTACACCCAGACAGCAATCGGGTGAATTATGCCGAAAACACGTTGGCCGTCGGGTTCCTTGGGGTTAATGTGATTGCACCGGTTCTTTCAGAAACAGGTCATTCAGACCTTGCTTATTCATTGCTGTTGCAGGATCAGATGCCTTCCTGGTTATATTCTGTGAAAAATGGTGCAACTACCGTCTGGGAGCGCTGGAATTCATATTCTATTGAGGACGGTTTTGGTGATGTAGCGATGAATTCCTTCAATCATTATGCTTATGGAGCCATTGCCGAATGGATGTATAAATACATGGCCGGCATATCAAATGATGAAGCAAATCCTGGTTTCAAACATATTCATCTACAGCCGAACATAGATGAAAAAGGGCAAATCACTTCGGTAAACGGAGAATATAGATCTGTTTATGGAACCATAAAAAGTGAGTGGAAGATTGAAGATGCTGTGTTTCACTACAATGTTTCAATCCCTGCGAATACAACTGCGACAGTCTGGCTTCCTGCCTCTGACCTGGATGTAATAAAAGTAGATGGACAGCCGGCCGGTAGTCAAGACGGGGTAACAATCACCGGGCACAAAGACGGAAAAGCCATTTTACAAATTGGTTCGGGAGAATATGTTTTTGAATCCACTATACAAAATACAATATTGATTAATTAATTGGGATAAAGAGACGGAGGTTTTCTAAAGTTTTAATGTTTAGAACTCCTCCCTTTTTATCGTAATCCAACGAGCAGCTTCATTTTTACTGCGTTTTACAATATTATTCATTTTTTGTAAAAATATATGCTGGTGAAATGTGATGAGTGGATTAAACTACTGATTTAAAAGATTATTGGATTTTCATCAATATAAGTTGAACAACAGAATTCTAAAATTTAAGTTGATGAATGAAATCGCTCCAGGCGGACGCTTTCCGCGGGCATGGCTTCAGCCTCCTCGTCGCTTTGCTCCTGCGGGGTCTTCACCTCATGCTTTCCCGCAGGAGTCGCCGCCTTCCACTTTTTCATTTAAGGCTCTAGAAATAGATATGGAGCAAAACAGCGAAGACTCCCGCGGGATAGCGAAGTGCTGAAATCCACTCGGGCGTTTAGCCCGAGTTAGTTCAGCGCAAGCCCGCTGGAAAGCGTAGCTGTTTGTGGAATATTAATATGTAAAAAATTATCAGTTCAACTTATATAACGTAATAGTTATTTTTTTATATTTTATTATACGGGGTGGTTTTTATGAAAAATGATTTGAATGAGAAAAAAGCCTATTGGATCTGGTATCCAGGGGATTGGGAAGTTTGGTTGCATGAGCAAGTATCCATCAAGCGGCAATGGCGTGAAGTAATGTATCCTCCATACTGGCGTTTGGATCGTCATTATAGTTCTGTTATTTATACATATACCTACCATCTTACTCAACCTGAGGAAATAACAATTACTGCAGATGGCCGATTTGCTGCATATTTGGATGGAAAAGATAATCAAAGATCGAATGCGGAAAAGATGATGTTGCCAGAAGGAAAGCACGAACTTTCTATTACCGTCTACAATGACGTCAATCCTCCAGCCCTACATATAGAAGGAGAACATGTATATACAAATAACACGTGGCAAGTGTCCTGCTATGATAAAAAATGGTCTCCTGTAGGTAGCTGGAAAGAGCAATTGGATGCCAGTTCTCTTGCCCCGTCGCAATATAAATTAGCTACGGAAGAACATCAACCGGCTAGTATAGAAAAAACAGAAGATGGCTGGATGGCTGATTTTGGAAAGGAAACTGTCGGCTACCTGAAGGTGAATGGGATCGATGGGAAAAGCAGGCTGACAGTTTACTACGGAGAATCCATGGAGGAGGTTGAAGACCGGGAAAACTGTGTGTTATTGGATAATGTGTTCCTTGACGGGGAATCAGAAGATTATACATTTCCAGCATCACGTGCTTTTCGTTATGCTCAGGTTGTTCCAGAATCAGAGGATTTTCAAATAGATTCGATCAGTATGCTGTATGAGTATCTGCCGGTAGAATATCGAAGCAACTTCCAGAGTTCCAACGATCTTCTTAATGATATATGGAAAACTTCTGTTTATACATTTCATTTAAATACAAGGGAATTTTTCTTTGATGGGATGAAACGCGACCGCTGGGTTTGGTCAGGAGATGCCCACCAATCTTTCCTAATGAACTATTACAGCTTTTTTGATCACGACGTTGTCAAAAGAACGCTTATTGCATTAAGAGGAAAAGAGCCGATTGTTACCCATATCAATACTATATTGGATTATAGCCTATATTGGTTTACTGGTATTTACGATTATTATCTTTATACCGGTGATGTAGAATTTGTTAAGTCTCAATATAACAGCATGGTTTCCTTAATGGACTTTTGCTTAGGAAGACGCAATGCGGAAGATATGATGGAAGGCATTGAAGAAGATTGGGTATTTGTCGATTGGGCTGATATCGACAACAAGGGAGAGGTTAGCACCATCCAAATCCTTTTATGCAGAAGTCTGGAAACGATGGCATTGGTAGCTGAATTAGTAGGAGACAAGGACAGCGTTCAAAATTATCATGATCAGGCAAGTGAACTAAAGGAAAAAATAATGAGTATTTTCTGGAATGAAAATAAAGGTGGTTTAGTCCATAGCCGCTACAACGGAGTCCTGAGTGATGAAATTACCAAATACCCAAACATGTTTGCGTTGCTATTTGGTTACTTTAACGATCAGCAGATTGACAAAGTGAAGAATAATGTAATGTTAAATTCTGAAGTGCAGGCAATCAAGACACCATATATGCGTTTCTTTGAATTGGCAGCCCTATGTGAAGTGGGGGAACACCAATTTGTTCTGGATGAAATGCTTAGCTACTGGGGAGGTATGCTTGCACTGGGAGCGACGAGTTTCTGGGAAGAGTACGACCCCAACCAGTCTGGAAGGCAGCACCTGGAGATGTATAATATGCCATATGGGAAAAGCTTGTGCCATGCCTGGGGAGCAAGCCCAATCTACTTAATTGGCAAGTATTTTTTGGGTGTGACACCTGCAAGTCCAGGATATGAAAACTTTGTAATAGAACCACAGCTCGGTGGACTAGACTGGTTTGAGGGAACCGTTCCAATCGGTATAGGTGATGCTGAGGTATATATGGACAAAGAAAAGATTCGTGTGAAGGCATCCCATGGGGAAGGCGTACTTAGATACAAACTAAACGAAGAACCACATGAAACTCCTATCCCGACAGATGGCAGTTGGCTTGAGATTCCGCTGATTTAAGAACAGGAAGGAACCTTATCCGCTTCATACAGAGATGCTGTGTTACGAGTACAGGTGATTTCAACATTGCTCTTTTCATTAGGAAATGTACCAGGTGCTGTTTGGCATCAACCGCTGCTTTTCAATAACAATAGAATCGATTATGGAACTGTCTTTAGAAAACACCTAACCTAAACTGAACCCCAAATGAAGCCGCTTTTTACAGTGTCTACCATTTGGGTTCAATTTGTTATATAGACCAATGAATTTTTACCATTAATGGTCTTCGTAAAAAAATGAATTGCGATTGAGGCACTTATAGATAATGCGATCAGATAAAAAGCTTAAGATTTTTTGTGGACGAATCTAAAGTCTCGCTAAAATTAAAATAATATTCAAAATGTTAAAATAACAACCTATAATACTAAAATTTGCACCTTTATTATTATGATTTTATTCTCTAGCATTAGTTAATATATCCGGATAAGGCATATATTCGGATAAATCCTGTAAAAGGAAGGTGAACGTTTCACTTCCATTAGATGGGAGTACAGATATGCCTGGAAAAAGGCCGCCTTTTATGTGCTTTAATGACCTCATGATAATCATTGCTCCTTGGTTGGTCCATTTCCAACAAGAAATAGATTTTTCAATTCGGGTAAGAATGAAAGCGATTTCAAAAAAGGAGGAAATGTATGCGAGGTTTCAAGAAAGTTACCAAGACATGTATTGCTACTGTACTCGGTCTGTCACTAGTTAGTACCGGGGCGGCACCACTGGCGATTGCTGAAGGCAGTAAAGGAAGTACCATCGATTTTAAGCCGCAAGTTGGTGGTGTTTTCGATGGGATGCCGTTATTCGATGGCAATCCGGAACACTTGGACGAATATGTGGACACGTATTTTGAATATACGGGTCTCGAGGGTCCTGCGGTCTATGCGACCGGTTCACGTAATCATTATACTTTGCAACAAGGTGAGCATGCTGGTAAGAAAATTCCAGGGGCACTATCAGCCGCGAACGATGGACAAGGAGTCTCGACAGATTTTCCTGCGCTAGTTGGAATGGGTCAAACTTGGAACAAGGAACTGATTACCGATATCGGCAAAGTGATTGGTGATGAAAAAATTGGTACCTTAAAAGTAAAGCAGGGCAACTCGAATATCCACCCGTCAGCATCTACACCGAATCCATCTCAAACAGTTGCGTTTACGGTCATCAGTGACTTGCGGATTAATCCGTTAAATGGACGCTTTGATGAAGGTTTTACAGAAGATCCTTATCTTGGTGGGGTTATGGTTGATAACCTTTCGGGAGGGCTTGGTGGTACAGTCTTACCTGAAAGTGAAAATGGCTTCTGGATGCGCGCCGCTGTCGGTACGAGACATTATTCTGTGTATAATGGTCAATGGTTTAGGCTGAATGCAGAAAACAGTGCCAGTGCCAGATCGATTTATGATTATCACACCAAAAGTGTTTTGAAAGGTTTTGAATCAGGTTCTTTATCCGGGGTTATGACTTCTTTTGGAGCAACTAACGGTATCCCAAATATTATATCGCCTTATCAAATTCACGCAAATAACCATGCGAAGTATGGAGTATATAGTTCACCAGACTTCAATGGAGATCAACGAGTTTTTCAAGAAGATTCTTTCGGTAATGGATATGATACAAAATATGCAAAAGATCGCGTACATGCATCTGTCTTGATGGCATTAGCACATGCGAATGCAGGAAGACCATCACCAAGTGAAGCTTTTGGCAAAGAAGATGTTATAGGATTGGTTGATGCGGTCGAGAAGGGGTTATATGGCATAACAGAAGAAGATTTAATCGAAGCAGCACGTCCTCATGTAAATCAAATGGTGCGTGTCGGAATATTTAATGAAGTAGATGAAAATGGTGTGCCTAAAAACTATCCATTTGCTAAATATGCCGGAGATGTGGCTGAAAGTACCAAAAATTTTAATACATTAGAGCATCAGGAAGTCGCTTTGAAAGCTGCAGAAGAAAGTATTGTGCTTCTAAAAAATGAAGATGAAACCCTTCCGTTAAGTAAAGATGAAAAAGCCACTATTTCTGGTGTCTATGGAGACGCTAGGTTTAAAACAACATACTCTACAAATCAAACGCCAAAAATCGAAAATTCTGGGTTGTCTCCATTGGCAGCGATTATCGGGCAGATAGGAAAGGACAATATCACCTATAGTACTGGAAATCCAGTAATTGGCCTGACATCTCAGTCCAATGGAAACACAGTAACAGTGCCGGGAAGTAGAGATGGCGGCCAGTTAACAACTACAAGTAATGCTTTTGACAAGAAAAATGCAGCACATTTATTTGAAGTATATGACTGGGGACAGGAAGGTTATAGCTTGTTATCCCTTCAAAACAAGCGATTTGTTACATCACCTAATGCAGGAAGTCGAGCATTTGAAAATACAGAAGTACCTCGTCTAAACATTGCTGGCAATGACTGGGATGGAGCGGACATGGAAGGCAGTGGTGATACGAGTGCTATCCCACCTCGATTAAGAATTGAAAATAATGAAGATGGAAGCGTTTCCCTTGTTTCCAATGGCTACCTGACAGGATTTGGGGGGAGCTTTGTAGATTGGTATTACAAGAATGGTCGTTATGCATCCACAACTAACGATGGTAAAATTGTTGCTTCAAATGCAACAGTCGGTAATGCAGAAAAAGCTGCTAATCGTGGAGACGAAGTGAAGTTTAATAAGACAATTGTAAAAGAGGTCGGAGAAGATGCCGTATCACGCGCATCCCAATCTGATTACGCGATTGTCTTTACTGGAGCGATTCCTCGCCACAGTGCCGGAGAAGGTAATGACCGTTCAAGTCTGGCAATGGGCGATCAGGATTATGAATTAGTAGAAAAAGTTTCAGAAGCGTTTGCTAAAGAAGGCAAAAAGACAATTGTTGTTGTGACGTCCAGCTTCCCTGTAGATATGGACAGAATTCAAAACAACGAAAATGTTTCTGCAATCGTTCAACAGAACTATGCTGGCCAGTACGATGCATATGCACTAGCAAACGTACTATATGGAGATTCCAATCCGACCGGCCGTTTAGCTGCAACTTGGTATGCAGACATGTCGGCATTTCCGGAGCTGAATAAATATTCAATTCCAGAAGGTCAGAGAACCGTCAAACCAGAACACTTGGATCCTAGATTTACAGTTGATATGACAAATGCAGATCCGATTGAATCTAAATTGACGTATATGTACACTGAAGCACCTGTTACTTATGAATTTGGTTATGGACTTTCTTACAGTAGATTCGAATTCAGCAATTTCACTGTACCGACAAAGGCATCCAGTGAAAAGCCGTTCGAAGTAACGGTTAACGTACGGAACACTGGATCGAGAAAAACGTCTGAAGTTGTTCAGCTTTACAGCAAAAACAACGATACTGCTTATGGAGAGCATGGTCCGAAAAAGCAATTGGTAGGATTTGAAAAAGTCGAAATTGCGCCTGGTGAAACGAAGACCGTGAAATTGACTGTCAAACCAGAAGATCTCCAAATTTGGGATGTAAACGCAGGAGGATTCATTGTGGAAAGCGGTCGATACAGCTTTATGGTCGGTGCATCGTCAGAAAACTTAAAAGATGAGAAGACAGTAAAAATTGACGGTAAATCGCTGACAAAATTAAACGATAACACCTTCAATGTCTTTGATCACAGCTTTGCATCTGATGAAGTTATCTATAATGAAGTCTCAAAAGCAAGAACAGCAGCACACTTAAAAGAAGATAAAGTAGCTGGCGAATACTATGCGGTTAGATCTAAGCAAGAAGGATCATGGACAGCTATCCCTAAAGTCAACCTTTCTCCAGCTAAGAAAGTAACGGCTAAAGTGGCTTCCAACGTAACTAGTGGCCAAATTTCCTTGCATGTTGGTTCTCCGGATGGCGAGAAGATTGCAGTTATTGACGTACCGAAAACTGACTCGACTTCTTATATCATTCCTAATACGGAAGTTAAAACAGAGGAAGTAAAGTATGTGGAAGTGACAGCAGACTTAACGAAACATGTTGCAGGTACCCATGACCTTTATATCGTATTCAATGGTGCAGACCTTCGAATAGATAGTCTATCTTTCGAAAACGCTGGAAAAGGTAAAGGGAATTCAGAGAAAGGTGAAGAACATCCAGGAAAAGGAAAAGGTCAGAAAAATAAGGACTAGGTAATACTTGTTTTGGTTTTTTAGATGGATAATCTTAATAAAAGATTCAATTCCTAACAGGTATCTGTCTGTTTGTGTCCTTAGTCGGTCTGTTACAAATTTATCAAAATGAAGATTGGCTAGTTACAGAAGGAGAAAGATTACTTATCTCCTTCTGTAATTGTATATGTTGATAACGGAATACTTTTTACATAGTAAACCCTATCGGAAGAAACTTAGCAATAAGTTTCTCCTTTTTCTTTTATGAACGTTTTTAACGTAATCAATGTGAAGTGACTGGTTTACAAGGGGAGGTAAAAAATACTATCAACAAAATAGACTAAAAGGGCTTAAAAACATATTAATTGGGTGATTAAAGAATAGTTTCTATAAAAGTTGAGATTCAAAAGAATTTGTCTTTGTTTATATTTATTTATGTCTATTTATAAAATAAAACAAATATAAACAAAGATATATACAGATAAAACAAAAAATGATATATTGTTTTCAGAATTTAAAAAATTTTTAGTGGAGGTAAATATGGTACAAAACTTGTGGAACGACGAAACAGCTAAAACATTAACAGCTGGGCTTAGCGAATTAGTATACCGCTCAAATTTGATTGGCGCTGACCGCGCTGTCTGCAACTGGGGCGGCGGAAATACATCAATGAAAACGACAGAAAAAGATTTTCGGGGCCGGGATATTGAGGTTATGTGGGTAAAGGGAAGCGGTTCAGATTTGGCCACTATGGGGGCTAAAAATTTCACAGGCTTAAACCTTGAAGATATCCGTCCATTGATCGATCGTGAAGAAATGCCGGATGAGGAAATGGTTGAATATTTGTCTCATTGCATGATTGACAGCAAGCATCCCCGCGCTTCAATTGAAACCTTGCTTCATGCATTCTTGCCTTATAAGCATGTAGACCACACGCATCCCGATGCAATTATCAGCCTCTGCTGTGCGGATAACGGAAAAGAACTGGCAAAAGAAATTTTTGGCGACCGTTTTGTATGGGTGCCGTATGTGCGTCCAGGCTTTACGCTTTCCAAAATGATTGCAGAAGGCGTCCGAAACAGTCCAAATGCCGATCTTGTTTTAATGGAGAAACACGGATTAGTCGTGTGGGGAGATACAGCGAAAGAAAGCTATGAAAAAACCATTTCAGTGATCAATGAAGCTGAAAGCTATATTAACGCACGTGTAGAAGAAGAAAAGATTTTCGGCGGAAAAAAATACGATTCGTTATCTGCAGAAGAGCAAAAAAATCTTTTAGCTAAAGTAATGCCTATTATCAGGGGTTCAGTAAGCGACGAAAAAAACATGCTGTTAACTTACGACAATGCGGAAGATGTACTGGAGTTTGTCAATAGCCAGGATGCTGCCGAATTGTCTCAAGTCGGCGCCGCTTGCCCTGATCACCTGGTACATACAAAAATGACGCCATTGTTCATCGATTGGGACCCGTCATCAAAAGACGCGGAACAATTGATCGAAGCTGTTAAGACGGGAATCGAAAAATTCAAAGAAAACTATAAAGCTTATTTTGAACGCAATAAGAATGCAGGAGACATCATGTTTGAATCAGCGCCGCGCGTTATCTTGATTCCCGGAATCGGGATGGTGAACTCTGGGAAAAACACTGCGATGGCTAATGTTAGCGGTTCACTTTACCATCGCGCAATCGCAGTGATGAAAGGTTCAACAACGTTAGGGGAATTCGTGTCGTTGAATGAAAACGAATCATACAACATAGAATACTGGCCACTCGAGCTATACAAATTGTCACTGGCTCCTGCAGAAGCGGAATTCTCCAGAAAAGTAGCTTTTGTCACTGGTGGTGCTGGCGGAATCGGCAGTGAAACCTGCCGCCAATTTGTTGCGCAAGGTGCCCATGTGGTTTTGGCGGACCTGAACCTTGAAGGGGCAGAGAAAGTAGCTGCTGAAATTAACGAACAGTACGGGGCAGGCCGTGCCCTTGCCGTGAAAATGGACGTAACCAGCGAGGAACAAGTGCAGGCAGCTTTCGAAGCAACAGCCTTGGCTTATGGCGGAGTCGACATTATTGTGAACAATGCCGGACTGGCAACTTCCAGCCCATTTGGTGAAACAACCTTGAAAGAATGGGACTTGAATATGAATGTGCTCGGGAAAGGCTATTTCCTGGTAGCCCGTGAAGCGTTCAACCAAATGAAAGAACAGTCGCTCGGTGGCAGTATGGTCTTTATCGGGTCCAAAAACTCTGTGTATGCCGGAAAAAACGCTGCAGCGTATAGTTCAGTTAAAGCACTTGAAGCACATTTAGCAAGATGCATCGCGGCAGAAGGCGGGGAATTCGGAATCCGGGTGAACTCGGTTCTGCCAGATGCAGTATTGCAAGGCTCAGCAATCTGGGGCTCTAGATGGCGCGAAGAACGGGCAGCGGCTTATGGAATTGAACCTGATCAATTGGATGAGCATTACCGTAAACGGACAACTTTGTTAGTAAATATATACCCTAAAGACATTGCGGAATCTATTTTGTTCCTATCTTCTTCAAAAGCAGAAAAGACAACAGGGTGCATGATTACAGTAGATGGCGGCGTACCTGCAGCCTTTACCCGTTAAGCATAATAAGAAGAAAGAGCGGCCCTTGAATTCAAGGGGTCGCTGCTTTATCAAAGTGGATAGAAAGCGCTTACGTATCAGGGAGGTGTCTGATGAAAAACCATAGTTTAGCTGTTGATATTGGGGCATCCAGCGGCAGAGTCATTGCCGGCGCCTTGGAGAAAGACCGGCTGGAATTGGTGGAAGTCCATAGGTTTGAAAACAAACTCATCGAAAAAAACGGTCATTTTTGCTGGGATATTGAAGCGTTGTTTTCTGAAATAAAAAAAGGAATCAAAAATTGCAACGCGATGGGCATCAAGCCTCTGAGCATAGGAATTGATACATGGGCTGTTGATTTTGTCCTGTTAGATGAAAATGATGAGCTCTTGACAGATGCTGTAGCTTATCGTGATCCTCGGACAGACGGGATAATGGAAGAAGTTACAGAAATCTTTATGAAAGAGCGCCTGTACCTGGAGACCGGCATCCAATTTCAAAAATTTAATACCATTTATCAATTGTATGCATTAAAAAAGCAAAACCCCGAAGTGCTGGAAAAAGCGAAAACTTTCTTAATGATTCCGGACTATCTGCATTTTCTCTTGACCGGCGAAAAATCAAATGAATACACAAATGCCACGTCTACCCAATTGATCAACGCCTTTACTAAAAATTGGGACAAAGACATTATTAATACCTTAGGCTTTAATTTTGATATGTTTCAGGAAATCAAAATGCCGAAAGAAACCCTCGGCACATTAAGAGAAGAACTGGTTTCTGAGTTCGGTTTTGATATGCCTGTTATTTTGCCTGCTACTCATGATACGGGTTCAGCTGTCTTGTCAGTTCCGCAAGTAGATGACACCATTTATATCAGCTCAGGAACTTGGTCTTTAATAGGAGTAGAAAACTATTTTCCCATCTGTGTCATTAAAGCATTAGATTACAACTTTACCAATGAAGGCGGCATGGACTACCAGTTCCGGTTCTTGAAAAATATCATGGGATTATGGATGATCCAAGAAGTGAAGCGGAATTACGATAACCGGTATTCATTTGCTGAGTTGGTGGAAAAATCAAAGGAAGTAACAGAAAAGACGGCAATAGTGAATGTAGACGATCAACGCTTTCTAAAACCGGCAAACATGATTGAGGAAATTCAGCAATATTGCAGGGAGACAAACCAAAAAGTGCCGGAACATCCAGGAGAAATCGCCAAATGTGTATTTGAAAGCCTTGTAGTCAGTTATAAGAAAGCCATCTCTGAAATAGAAGATATTTTCGAGAAAGAATTTCACTCGATCAGCGTGATTGGCGGCGGTTCGCAAAATGAACTTCTAAACCAATTGATTGCGGATGCAACAAAGAAAGAAGTGTTTGCCGGTCCAGTAGAAGCGACGGCTATTGGTAATCTAGTGGTGCAGTTTATAGCTCATGGGGCAATCAAAGATATCAAAGAAGCACGGCATATAATCAGCCAATCTTTCGAAGTGAAAAAATACGTTCATTCAATGGTAGAAAAGTAAAGTTGAAATTGACTTATATAAGAATTTTACAAGGAGGAATATCATGACGCTGCAAAGCCAATTTGAAGAAGCGAAAAAAGAGTATGAACAATGGGGGATCAATGTAGAAGAAGTATTCGAAAAACTGAAGAACGTCCCGATTTCCGTCCACTGCTGGCAAGGCGACGATGTAGGCGGATTTGAAGTGAACAAAGAAGATCTATCCGGAGGCATTGACGTAACGGGCAATTATCCGGGAAAAGCGACGACGCCTGAGGAGCTGAGACAGGATTTAGAACAAGCGCTGTCGCTTATTCCTGGAAAGCATCGGGTGAACCTGCATGCAATCTATGCCGAAACGGACGGAGAAGTGGTGGAAAGAAACCGGTTGGAACCGAAACATTTTAGAAAATGGGTGGCATGGGCAAAAGAATTAGGGCTGGGGCTTGATTTTAACCCGACTTTATTCTCACACCAGAAAGCGGCAGATGGCCTGACGCTATCTCATCCTGATCCCGAAATCCGGAAATTCTGGATTGACCACTGTATTGCCAGCCGAAAAATAGGCGAATATTTTGGGAAGGAATTAGGAACACCTTGTTTAACAAATATATGGATCCCAGATGGCTATAAAGATACCCCGAGTGACCGCCTGACGCCGAGAAAGCGCTTGAAAGAGTCACTCGATGAAATTTTTGCGGTGGAAGTAGATGAACAGTTGAATATTGATGCGGTAGAAAGCAAGTTGTTCGGCATCGGTTCAGAATCGTTTGTTGTCGGGTCGCACGAGTTTTACTTGAGTTATGCTTTGAAAAACAACAAACTGTGCCTGCTCGATACCGGCCATTACCACCCGACCGAAATGGTTTCCAACAAAATCTCGGCGATGCTGCTGTTCAATGATAAGCTGGCGCTTCATGTTTCCAGGCCGGTGCGCTGGGACAGCGACCATGTTGTAACGTTCGATGACGAACTAAAAGAGATTGCGTTGGAGATTGTGCGCAATGATGCATTGGAACAAGTGATGATTGGATTGGATTTTTTTGACGCCAGCATAAACCGGGTGGCAGCATGGACAATTGGCACCCGCAACATGATTAAAGCGTTGCTTTACGGCATGTTACTGCCGAACGAAACTTTAAAAGAGCTGCAGGAAAACGGTGACTTCACAAAACGGCTTGCCTTGATTGAAGAATTTAAGACATACCCTTTTGGCGCTATTTGGAATTATTATTGTGACATGATGAATGTCCCAGTGAAAGAAAAGTGGTTGGAAGAAGTTACTAATTACGAGAAATTGGTGCTTGCGAACAGAGGATAATTTTCAGCATATACTGGATAGGTTGGCTATGCGTTGCAAGAGGTCCTTTGCCGGTGCTCCATTTCCAAGTCTGTTAATGTTACGATGAAAAAAAGAAGAAGCAAAAAGTCTTACATGAAGAGACTAGATGGCAGAGGTGAAAAAGGTGCTTGTAGCAGAAAGACGAAAAAAATTAACATCAATAGTAAATGAAAAAGGAAGTAGCCGGGTCTCTGAATTGAGCCAGATCTTCAACGTTACAGAAGAAACAATCCGAAGGGACCTGGAAAATTTAGAAAACGAAGGCAAATTGAAACGCAGTCACGGTGGGGCTGTAAGCATAAAAGGAAATGACTTGGAAGCCCCGTATTTTGAGCGCGAAATAAGAAATGTAAATGAGAAGATGGCTGTTGCAGAAGAAGCGGTAAAATATGTTTCAGTTAACGATCGGATTTTACTGGATGCCAGCACGACCGCTTGGTATATGGCGAAAATATTGCCGGATCTGCCTTTAACCGTAGTAACCAATTCTATGAAAGTAGCTATGGAATTAGCCAACAGAGAAAAAATATCGGTTATTGCGGTAGGTGGGACGCTTTTGCAAAAGTCGCTGTCTTTTGTAGGCCCGCAAACAACGAACGCCTTGGAATTCTACCATGTCAACAAAGCATTCATTTCCTGCCAAGGGATTCATGCTGAACGTGGGATTAGTGACTCTAATGAAATGCAGGCGCTGGTTAAACAAAAGATGAGCGAAATAGCGGATAAAACCTTTTTGCTGGCAGACTATACGAAATTTGGACTTCAAGCTTTTTCTAAAGTAGCACCAATTGAAGCGATTGACTATATTATCACGGACTCAAAAACAAACAAAGAGCAGATACGGCAATTTCAAGATTTCCCTGTAAAAATTATTCGCCCTGAATAACTTGTTAAGACTATAAATGAGTCCGCTTCCTTTATGAAATGACCATAATGCGAAAAAGGACTATAAAGGAGAAGGAGACCCTTATGGTAGAGAAAACATATAAAGTTATTTCCGATACCGGAATTCAAGCTCGTTCCGCTGCCCAGTTGGTTAACTTGGCAAGTCAGCTTGAACCGGAGATTTCACTAAAATATAGAACTACAACTGTTAATCTTAAATCTATTATGGGTCTAATGTCTTTAGCGATAGGTAAAGGGGCGGAAGTAGTTATTACCGCTAAAGGAAATGAAGAGCAAGAAGCTCTTCAGAAAATCGATGACTTTATCAGAAAAGAAATAGCCGAATGATGAAATGCTGACCCTGATTTAGGGTCTTTTATCTAACCGGAAAATATATGATGGAAGAGTGGATGAGCATGAAAGTCTCTTTGTTTATTACTTGTCTTGCAGAGATGTTTTACCAAAACGTCGCAAAAGACGTTGTAGAAGTCTTAGAAAGACTAGGATGCGACGTCGATTTTCCAAAAGGCCAAGTGTGTTGCGGCCAACCCGCATACAATAGCGGTTATCGCAAGGATGCTCAAAAAGCCGCCAAGCAGATGATCAAGAGCTTCGAACCCTCAGAATTCATCGTGACGCCGTCCGGTTCTTGTGCAGCCATGTTCAAGGAATATCCTGAACTGTTCAAAGAAGAGCCGGAGTGGCAGGAACGGGCGGAAAAGGTTGCCGATAAGACTTATGAGTTCACTCAATTTATCGTAAATGTTCTTGGTGTTGAGGATGTCGGGGCAATCTACCCGGCAAAAGCTACCTACCACACCTCTTGCCACATGATCCGTTTACTGAAAGAAACTGAGGCTCCTTTCAAACTGCTGAAAAATGTCAAAGGGCTTGAGCTGTTGCCGCTCCAAAACAGTTACGACTGCTGCGGGTTCGGCGGCACCTTTGCAGTGAAGATGGCGCCGATTTCCGAACAGATGGTGGATGAGAAAGTCCGGCATGTGGAAGAATCCAGAGCTACTCTCCTGATTGCAGCGGACAACGGCTGCCTCATGAACATCAAAGGAAGAATCGACCGGAAAGGCAAGCCGATCGAAGTCAAGCATATCGCCCAGATCTTAAACACACGAGTTGAAGGGAGAGAATGACCATGCCCATGAAAATTGGGGAACAGCCATTTTTCGATCGAGTAGACGAGGCGTTGGAAAACGATTTTATGCGTACGGCCATGGCGTCAGCGCAGGACCGGCTGCGAGGCCGGAAACTCGATGCGACCGTCAATGATGAGCAAATCGGCGATTGGGAAGAATGGCGAAGCGCAGGAGAAGAAATCCGCCGCCATACACTGGAGAATTTGGATTTTTATTTGAACCAGTTAAGCGATAACTTCTCAAAAAGAGGAGGCCACGTGTATTTTGCGGATACGGCAGAAGACGCCACCCGCTACATACAGGAAGTGGCAAAAAAGAAAAACGCGAAAAAAGTGACGAAAGCCAAATCGATGGTGACGGAAGAAATTGGCTTGAACGAGGCGCTTGAAGAAATCGGCTGCCAAGTGTTCGAAACGGATCTCGCAGAGTATATTTTGCAAATAGACGACCACGACCGCCCGTCCCATATCGTCGTTCCTTCTCTTCACAAGAACAAAGAGCAGATCCGCGATACGTTTCGGGACAAAGCGGGCTACACCGGAACCGAAGAGCCCCGGCAGCTGACGGCCTTTGCGCGAAGCCAGCTGCGTGAAGTGTTCTTGGAAGCGGATATTGGCATCACCGGCTGCAACTTTGCGGTTGCGGAATCCGGCACCATTTCGCTGGTTACGAATGAAGGCAATGCGAACATGGTGACGACATATCCTGAGACGCAGATCAGTGTTATGGGCATGGAGCGCCTGGTCCCAACGTGGGAAGAACTGGATGTCATGGTAAATCTCCTGAGCAGAAGCGCTGTAGGCCAAAAGATCACCACCTATGTAACCAATTTAACTCCCCAATTGGAGGAAGACAGTATTGATGCCCCTAAAGAATTCCACCTGGTCATTTTGGATGCAGGACGTTCGAACGCGCTAGGAACGGAATTTCAATCCGCCCTCCATTGCATACGCTGCGCCGCTTGTGTGAATGTGTGCCCCGTTTACCGGCAAATTGGCGGGCATGCGTACGGTTCGATTTATCAAGGGCCGATTGGCGCGGTGCTGTCGCCGATTCTCGGCGGCTATGAAGAGTACGGGGAGCTTCCTTATGCTTCAAGCCTATGCGCAGCTTGTTCAGAAGCTTGCCCAGTCCGGATTCCGCTTCATGAGCAGTTAATCCGCCATCGGGAAAATTACGTGGCGCAAAAAGGCAAAACGAGTGAAAAGCTGGCCATGAAAGCTTTTGGGATCGGCGCCAGCACCCCTTCTCTTTTTGGAGGTGCAGTTAAAGGCTTGCCTACGATCATGAAACCATTAGTCAAAGATGATAGCATTTCTTCTGGACCAGGTCCGATGAAACTATGGACTTCTGTCCGCGAATTTCCTGCCCCTGGAAAAGATAATTTTAGAAGCTGGTTCAAAAACCATAAACAGGGAGGGGAATCGTAAATGGGCGAAGGAACTGTTCAGAATAAAGATGTGTTTTTGAACCGAATCGCTGAAAAACTGGGCCGTCAACAAAGGGGTCCTGTTGCTCGGCCAACTTGGAGGCATCAGCCGCAGTGGGATGTCTTCAAAAATCATGCGTCGGAAGAATTGATGATAGCTTTTCGTAAAAGCAGTATGGCAAAATCGACTTTTGTGATGGAGACAGATTTGGCGCACCTAGATGAGACCATCAATAATGCGGTTGATAAATATGGCGGCGGGTTGATCGTCACTACGAAAGACCAAAGGTTTGCGGAATATGGGATTGAAACTTTATTGGCTGGTTTTGAAACCCATATATGGGATGCAGCTTTAGGAAAAAGAAACATAGAAATCGCCAAACAGGCGAATATTGGCTTGTTTTTCAGTGATATGGGCCTAGCTGAGTCAGGGACGGTTGTCCAATTCAACGATAAAGACATCGCACGCTCTGTTAGTTTATTGCCTGTCACTTATATTGCCATCGTTCCAAAGTCCACGATTGTGCCGCGCATGACACAAGCTACGCATGGGGTGCATCAGGCTGTAAAAGCAGGAAAAGATATTTCCACCTGCATCAATTTCATTTCAGGGCCGAGCAACAGCGCTGATATTGAAATGGATATTGTTATCGGTGTCCATGGACCGGTTGAAGCAGTGCATATTGTTGTAACTGATGCATAGACAGAAAGATTTGGCATATTGTTCAAGCTTCTTTTAATAAGAAGTACATGTAAAATCGTCTTTTCCTTCTTTGCGCTGAAACTATTCTATTGATTGGTTTATGAATGTAAAAAGTATAATCAAACTGGTTTACATATGAGAGATTATCGGTAGAAGCAGTAATTCTAATAGCAAAATATAAAGAGGAAGAAGAATGCTGATCGGGCGTATCTTCTCCCTCTTTTGTCTGTAAAGGCTTCCTTTTAAAAACGCTTGACTGGTTGGTAGAAGTTATTTGTATTGAGAGTAAATAAAAGGGTTGACTTATATTCATCCTAATGTTAGGATGAATATATCCTGATGTTAGGATATTGGAATTTAAGAGGAGGAAAGAAGATGGCTCCATGCAAAACTGTATGACCTAACGAAATACAAGGAATAAGGCAAACTAGCCGTCATCAGGTGAGCCTTCATTAAGAAACAAAAATTTTTAACTTTAGCTTAAGAAGATGAAGATGGAAAAGTTGGTCTTCAAAATAAAGATTTTTAAAAATGTATTGCAACTAAAAAAACATGCACTTCATCCTAATTGTAGGATGAGAAGAAGGAGAAGAGAAAATGTTATCAACAATTTTACAAGTACTTTTAGGGCTAGGATTTATGATGTTTGGGTTCATGAAATTTGGTTCAGCTCAAATGATAGAAGGATTCAAACATTATGGATATTCAGCGGGGTTTCGAATTTTTACAGGGGTAACTGAACTGGCAGCAGCGGTTCTATTGATTGCAGGAATTTGGAACGACACATTGGCTGCTTTGGGTGGATTAATTATCGTAGGAACAATGATTGGGGCTATTCTCACTCATATCAAAATTAAAGATACTGTCAAAAATATGATGATGCCAATCATTTTATTATTTCTTGGATTTGCAGTATTACTTTTAAACTTCGGAGCTTTATCTGTATAAATATCCATCAAAACTAAGGAGGAAATGGAAATGGAAATGAAAATAATTAAACCACAGGATCAGGCGGTTGGGCAGTTTGACGGCGGTAAACTAATAGAACAAAAGCCAATAGGCTTTTCTGGGGAAGGTTCCCTTATCAATCGGCTCGGCCCTTTATTTTACTGGGCATGGGGAACATCTGAGGGAACAGGCGAGATCGGTTTTCATCCTCATCAAGGTTTCGAGATCTTAACCTACGTTATTAAAGGTGCAGGTCGTCACCAAGATACGCTAGGGACGGTTAGTGAAGTTGGTGCTGGCGGAATTCAAGTGATGCAGACAGGTTCAGGTTTGCAGCATGCCGAATCGATTCTTGAGCCGACAGAAGCGTTTCAAATCTGGTTTGAGCCCTATTTAAACGAAGCCGTAAAGCGGACACCAAATTACTCAAAATACGAGCATGAAGATTTCCCGATCATCTCTGAAAACGGTGTAACCGTCAAGACCTTATTAGGTGAACATTCACCTATCAATCTTATAGCAGATGCCAAAATGTACGACGTTGAACTTGTAAACGGAGCCACTTATACGCATGCTCTTTCACCGAATCGGACATTAGCAGGTTTGGCTATTAGAGGTAATGGCGTTGTGATGGATGAATCGGAGAGTTCATTTGATCATAAGGATTTCATCATTATTCAATCAGAGAAAGATGAAACATTTACCGTTCAGCCTAAAGGTGAAGAACTCCGGATGCTGTTAATAGAGATTCCGACTGAAGTTGAGTATCCGTTATACAGAAAGCCAAGATAACCTTAGTTAAGTTATAAGAATTATTGCAATAGGAGATTCGGTAATTATATCCAGAAGATGAACAAAATCAATTGGATTTAAAATTGATTCGTGATTTATTGGAATAAATAAGTGTTGACTTATAATAATCCTAATGCTAGGATATTATTATCCTAGCATTAGGATATCGGATTTCAAGAGGAGGAAAGACCATGGTTCCATGCAAAGCTGTATGATCCAGCTAAAAGTGTAAATCAATTTGAATGCTATTAAGAGAATTACCAATAAATAATACGGAATTAATCCTATGTGTAGGATGATAAAAAGGAGAAAAGAAAATGTTATCAATAATTTTACAGGCAATTTTAGGACTAGGGTTTATCATGTTCGGATTCATGAAATTCAGTTCACCTCAAATGATAGAAGGATTCAAGTATTTTGGCTATTCAGCGGGATTCCGAATTTTCACAGGAGTGATGGAACTGGCCGCCGCTGCGCTATTGATCGCAGGAATTTGGAACGACACATTAACTGCGATTGGTGGTTTGCTTGTCGTTGGTATTATGGTCGGAGCCATTTTCACGCACATTAAAATACACGATAAAGTGAAGAATATGGCAATGCCAATTGTTCTTTTGGGACTCGGTGCTGCTGTATTGGCATTAAACTACTCAGCATTACTTGGCTAAGCGGGTAGAATCTTTTATGCTGAAGATAAAGAAATGTCGGAGGCGATAGATAGATGGAACAAAATTTGGAGTACGGCGAGAAAGAATTGAAGCTGTTTAGAATATGGGCAAAAGCATCGAAAGCACTTTTTGATAATGTAACGAAGGACATTATGGCGCATGGCTTGACACTGGAGAATTTCATGGTCATGGAGCTCCTTTACAGTAAAGGACCACACTATATTCAAGAAATCAGTGAGAAGTTGGATATCCCAAGTGGAAGCATCACGTATGTGGTCAACAAGTTGGAAAAAAAAGAATTTGTTAAACGTGAAATCGAGGATGAAAACAAACGCTACTGCAAAGTGATTCTCACAAAAAAAGGACAGGATCTGTTTAATAATATATTTCCGAAGCATGTAAAAATGATCGTGGAAAATCTGGCTGTATTAGACGAAGGCCAAAAGGAACAATTAACCGCTTTGTTAAAGTCGGTTGGTCTTGCTGCTGAAGAGCTAAAGGCATAAAAGAAAGAGGCGAAAAAATTAAATGGGATTTTTCGATAAATTATTTGGAACACAACAAGCACAACCACAAGAGGAGGAAACAACAATGGCAAAACTGAACATCGGCATCATCTTAGGATCAACACGGGAAGGGCGCTTAAGCCCGCAAGTAGGAAACTGGGTAAAAGAGTTGGCTGACAAACGCGGAGATGCGAATTATACTATCATCGACATCGCGGACTACAAATTGCCATTGCTTGGCGAAAACGGCGGAGATGCATCAGGCGCTGCGGCATGGTCCCAAGCGGTAGCAGCACAGGACGGCTTTGTCTTCATCGCACAGGAATACAACCACTCGATCACAGGATCATTGAAAAATGCATTGGATTATTTGCGCGTGGAATGGAACAACAAGGCGGCAGGCATCGTATCCTATGGTGCCGTCGGCGGCGCACGCGCGGCAGAACATTTGCGCGGTATTTTGGGGGAATTGTCAGTGGCGGATGTACGTGTCCATCCGGCATTGTCGCTATTCACTGATTTTGAAAACGGGGCGGAACTGAAAGCAGCTCCAGTCCAAGCCGATTCCGTAAACCAGATGCTGGATCAGGTCATCCCGTGGTCAACAGCTTTGAAAACCATCCGTTAATATTTTTAAATCTAAAGGAACTCGCAAAAATCATATTTTGCGAGTTTTTTTGCATTTGCTGGTTAACTTGAAACTATCCATTTAATCCTTTTAAATAATATGATATTTCGGCACGAGGTGCTTTTCTTTATCTTGCTCCTTTATTCGATTACTAGCTGTATAGGAATTAGATTAGTTGGTATTTATATAGAATATCAAACTTTATAATATAAAAAACAAAATCACAGCTTGTGTGGTGATTGTAAATCTTAGACAGCATAAATAGCTTATGAACCAAATTAATTTCTGATTTGCATATTATCACTTATAAGAAGCTACACAAATAGGTGGGAGACATTCGAGATGCTGCCGAATGTCTCCCTGCTATTAATATTTGCTTTACATGGTCCGCCATAATAAGATTCTGCCTTTGTAAGCAAACAGGCTGCACTGCCAATAAAAGTCCGGACAAGAGAAAGATACTGTTAATGCCACATGCATCTGCCAAGACCCCTATTAAGAGGGAAGCAGCGCCGAAGGTTATCCCGAAGCAGATAATGACCAAACTGCTGAGGATTGCCACCAAAAAATAAACTGGCTGAGTTTCTGTTTGATCCAGTTTGAAAATCGCAAAAAGAACAGGCTGCCGCCGATCAACCCCAGAAAAAGGCCCATTGATGAATCCCCCCATTTCTCATTCGCCAGCAGGGTGTCACTAACAAATACATAAAGAATGGCTGCATTTTAGACCGTGCCGGAAATGGTTTCCAAGACATCTATCCAGATAATGCGCTTTAATACAGACAAAGTGAAGACCGTCTGCCAGCCTTGGCTAATTGGCTGCCATTTTCTTAGTTCAGAAGTTAAATGAGTGGGAAATTATGTTAAACTTATACTAATCAGAAAATTCTTTTTTTATAAAAACTGAACTTAAAAGTTACAGGAAAGAGGGAGGCTCACTTGAGAAAATCAATTTTATTTATTGTAACCGTCATTATGTCAATAACAATGGCAGGGTGTGCTCCTGACGAAGTAATTCGCGTTGGCACTCCTTTTATTAGCAATGGGACCACTGGTGCAGAGTTCCATACTGATATTACAGATTCAAGAGCCATAACAGACTTACGGACGGTCCTTGAAATGGAAGAGGAGATCGAGCAGCCGAAAGATTTAACAAGGGAGCCAGACGTTGTCTTCACAATAGACAGGCCTCAAGAAAGCGTCTCAGAAATCTGGCGTTATATATGGTATGAAAATGACGGCAGTGCCTTTTTATCGAGTGGGGAGAGAGATCAAGGTTTTTTTGCCTTAACCAAGGAACAAACGGACGATTTAAAGAGAATACTTAAGTAAAGTGGGATTAAAAAAGAGTAAGGAAGAGGGAGATAGGCTTTGAAGAAAATTTTATCTTCTCAATGGAAAATCAGCGGATATGCTTTACTATCCTTTATTGGGGGGATTATTGGTGGTCTACTTGTAAATCCCAGTATATATGTTGTATTAGGTTGTTTGACTGCTCTTATACTATTGGTTTTTGCCAATATTATTTACGTTCTCTTTAAAAATAACAAAAAAAGTGAAAATATTGAGAGGGGAAAACAAGAACCATAAAATCAGGTTGTCATAGAGTTAACGGAAGAAACTTAGCAATAAGTTTCTTTTTTATGTGTTCACAAAAGTGTAGTTTTATGTTCGGTTTTTTATGAAAATAAATTAGCAATTAGGTCAATATGTAGTTATATTTAAAGAAAGAATATTAAAAATAATGGAAATTTTGTAGGAGCCCAGCTCGTAAAGAAGAATCTGAAAGTATCAGTTGAATTATATGGCAAGCTAGAGAAGAGAGCTTACAGCAAAATCGTTTTAACTAAAAAACTACGGGCTTTGAAAAGAATGGTGACTGGATTAATGGCCATTCCGACAGACTCTTTTAGTGAAAAGAATTTGGAGGGAGTGATAAACCATCAAAAAAGAGATGCCCGATTTAGCGAAGGATAATTTTTGTGATGCCAGTTGAAGTTTGTTCAGCTTTTATGTACTTGTGAAAGAAGAGTTTTATTGGACCGGCAGCAATGGGAATTTTGCTTTTACTAAAAGGAGCCTAATACAGATGGAATTACAAAAAATAAAAAAATATATCCGGATAGAGGAGGTAAGCCAGGAAGAGATTGATGCACTGATCTTAAGGGTCAATAACTGTTCTTGGCGGCAAACTTTTCATATTCAACCAATTTCAGGCCTTCTTAATGATCCAAACGGTTTTTGTTTTTACAAGGGGGAATACCATTTGTTTTATCAATGGCATCCGTTAGGTCCTTTCCATGGACTGAAATATTGGTATCATACCAAGTCAAAAGACCTTGTGAACTGGGAAAATGCAGGGATAGCCATTAAACCGGACGCTTATTTTGACAGTCATGGAGCCTATTCTGGAAGTGCCATTGAGCATGATGGAAAAATATATTTATTTTATACCGGCAATACAAGGGATGAAAACTTTATTAGAAACCCGCATCAATGTATAGCAGTTATGGACTCGGATGGAACAATCACTAAATTGGAAAAATCGGTTTTCGATAAAGTGCCTGAAGGATATACGGAACATTTTCGTGATCCGAAAGTGTGGAAAGAGGGAGAACGATTTTACGCTGTAATCGGAGCTCAAAAAACAGATGAAATCGGATGTGTCGGCTTAATGAGTTCCTCTGACTTGTTGGAATGGAATTTTGAAGGAGAACTCACGACGAAATTGGATCACTTCGGCTATATGTGGGAGTGTCCGGATTATTTTGAAATAGAAAATCAAGGGATATTGCTTTTCTCTCCGCAAGGATTGGAGCCTAAAGGAGATAACTATCAAAACATTTACCAATCTGGCTATGTGCTGGGAGAGAAGCTGGATCTGCAACAGAAAGAATTGACTCATGGAAGTTTTGTGGAATTTGACAGGGGTTTTGATTTTTATGCCCCTCACACAATGCAAGATTCTGCTGGCAGACGTATTGTAGTCGCTTGGATGGGTTTGCCTGAAAACGAGTATCCAAGTGACATAAATGGATGGGCGCACTGCTTGACAATCCCGAGGGAATTATCGGTTCAAAACGGTAAACTGGTGCAAAAACCGGTTCAGGAACTCCAATATCTTCGCAAAGGGAAAGCCGAAGCAGCAGGTACACTATCAAATGAAAAGAAAACGTACGATGGATTTTCTGGCGTTACCTATGAACTTATTTGTGAGATCGAAAGTGGAGATGCCGTTGAATATGGGATCGAATTCCGGGCAGGGGAAGAAGAAAAAACGGTTATCAAATATGATGCGGCTCAAGGGAAAGTGATACTGGACCGTTCGCTTTCCGGCAAAGAGGTAGGAAAAGGGTATGGAACAGAAAGGAAATGCCAAATGCCTGGAGGGAAAATCAAGTTTCATTTGTTTGTCGATACTTCATCCGTGGAAATTTTCGTAAACGACGGAGAGGAAGTATTCACCTCCCGCATTTTTCCTGATATAAAAAGCAGAGAAATCCGCTTTTTTGCAGCAGGTGGATGTGCGGCATTTAAGGCGGTAAAGTGGGACTTTTAATGGGGGAATATTTAGAGAGAGGTGTGGAATGGGAAATTTACTTTCTATCGGCGAAATTTTAATAGATTTTATTCCCCAGCAAAAAGGAATCGCATTAAAAGATGTTATCTCTTTTGAGCGGGTTCCGGGCGGTGCTCCAGCAAATGTTGCTGTTGCTGTTGCAAAGTTTGGCGGAAATGCTTCACTGATTACCAAACTGGGAGAAGACGCATTTGGCGATTTTCTTCTGGAACAACTTAAAAAGTCCGGTGTCAGCACAGATAAAGTACTAAGAACAAAAGAAGCGAATACCGGACTAGCCTTTGTATCGCTGCGCGAAAATGGGGAACGAGATTTTTCATTTTACCGAAACCCTTCTGCGGATTTACTCCTGGCAGATTCAGAAATAAACGCCGATTGGTTCAATCAAGGGGATATACTGCACTTTTGCTCTGTGGATTTGGTTGAAAGCCCGATGAAACAAGCACATGTTAAAGCGATTCAATCAGCCAAGGATCGTGGCGGAATCATCAGCTTTGATCCCAATGTGCGTCTTCCTCTTTGGGACGATCCCCAAGACTGCAGAAACACAATCCTGGAATTTATCCCGCTGGCGCATATTGTTAAAGTTTCTGATGAAGAACTGGAATTCATCACGGGTATAGAGGATGAAAAACAAGCAATTGCATCCTTGTTTACCGGCGATGTAAAGCTGGTGGTGTTTACAAAAGGCGAAAAAGGTGCGGACCTCTACGTACAGACCGAAAAATATTCATCTGCGGGATATTCTGTAAAAGTAGAGGATACCACTGGTGCGGGAGATGCGTTTATCGGCGGTTTCTTGTATCAACTATTGGATAAAAATGCAGATCAAGCCAATTTTGAGCTTATAGCAAGCACACACTATGAAGAAATTTTGGCATTTGCAAATGCTAGCGGTGCCTTGACTACTACTGGAAAAGGGGCAATTACTTCCATTCCCTCCAAAGAACAGGTATTGGAATTAATAGGATAAAATAAATAATAGATCTATCCAATCCTATAGTAAACAAGGTGAAGAACGTTCTGGTTTTATGGTGCGAAATTCCAGAAGAAAAGTAGCATGATGACTACGTGCATCGATTCATGCAAAAGACGGAGTGGGGTTAAATCCTGCTCCTTTTTTATTGCACAAAGGATTAGGCCAGTTAAAGGCTAAGCTAGTATGTTAGTGAATAAAATAAGGGATGAAAAAGGTGATTGTACTGTCATATGTAAAACAGCCAACACAAATTGATATAATAGACAAATTGAAACATGTGCTGAGTGGAAGCTTGTCGAGAGAAGAATTCAGCATATGGGCATACCGATGGGTAGAGAACTTTGACAATAGAAATCAATTATCTTCAATTGAAAATGAAGTACATTCTAATCTCATTTTTCTTCTGGCAATTGACTTGGAAATAGAGCCAACTGTTTATTTTCATGGCGATGAAGAAATAGCTGAATGGATTGGAGAAGTAAAAAAAGGAAAGCCGTTGTCTTAAACTAAAGATAATGTTGGTTGCAGACAGATAACTGGAAAGCCTGCTGCTGAGGTTCTTTTTCTTTTGCTAAAATCAACAGAAGTAAAAGGGATTAAAGGAGGGGATGTATGTTGGACAGAAAAAAAGAACTACTGTTTAAGGAATTAAAGAATATTAAGGATGTATGCGTAGGCGATTCTGAATGCTTTTTGAGATTACCAAAGAACAGCCCTTTAAAAGAGGAATACAAATTACTTCATAAGAAACTTAGCACGGATGAAGAAGTAAGGGCTTTCTCTAAAGTCCAAAATGAAGTGGTTGAAACGGTCATATATAGAATGATGGAAATGATTGATGGATATGGTACTTTGCCTTATTCCGTGGATTTGATTGATTTAGAAAAAAACGAGTCATTACGTAAGTCTGGTGAACTCCATGACGGGTTCATGAATTATTTATATGAACACGAGGACCAAGAATAGTTATTTTTTATACAGTATTATTAGTAAAAACGAACCTTAAACACTGTCTGCAAAAGAAAGATTCTATATGAAATTGAATAAAACTTAGATGCAGTTATGTGCCATGTTGAACTCTAGAATAAGGGGGAGAGAAGAATTTTACTGCTCAAAAGAATCGGCACTTTCTGTTTCTTCTTAGGAATTGGAATTAGCTGTATTGGTTTACTGTACGTATTGGGGTATTCGGATCATGATTTTTTCAGGTATTCAGCTGCCTTTGGATTTTCAGTGATGGCTAGTGGGATCTTGATAGATAAATTTCCCGAACCAAAGCAATAAAATCCTTTAAAAGCAAAAACAATTGTAATTTCTGAATCGGGCAGGTGCAATATGACGTACTATTATTATCTAGCTTCAGATCAAAACCTATTAGATGGAAACAGCTCTCTTGAATTTTTTAAGACGGATCCAATGGCTATTCCTGGCTTTGACTTTCCTGTTCAAAGAGAAATTTACAATGGCGTGGAGAAAAGCTGGCAATTACGAGAATTACATCAATATATTTCGAATCATATGGCGCGTTATGAAAACTGTGTCATTCAGGTAGCACATTTGCTGAATTCGAATCTGGTGGAACTTAAAGTGCAAGAAAAATCCCTGATCGCGTTTTCCAAACTTAATGAACCGAAACAATTGCTGCTGAACGAAGGGCAATTATTGACTATTAGAAAATAGATTAGAGGCAAATGCTTTGTGCTTCATTTAAAAGCCTATTAGTTGAGAGAGTGTTGAGGTTGGCTGTCTATTTTTTCGGATTCATATTTTAGGAGGACAAATCGATGAGAAGAGGAATCAGCTTTGAGATTCCAAATGAGTATGGCAAGTTTCTTTGGGAGATACTAGAGCCTGTTGATGTTGCTGCTTTTGACTGGCGAATTGGAAGTGGCGAGACCTATAGAGTGGTTAATGACCAATTGGACAAAGAGCTATTCTTGGATGACAAAAATGTCATCGAAGGGAGAAGACTAAAGAATCTACTGGATGTGAACAAGTATTATATTATTTTCGCCGATCTACAAGCGTTTCCAAAAAATAGAGTCGCACGAGTTGAAACTTTTGAAGAATTTCTTGAAAGCAGCTGTGAACTGGTCCTGCTGGTCGTTGATTGCAGTTACGCCACAATCTATTGCAAAAATCAGGAGACAATCGAATCAATCCACAACAACGCAATCACCTGGGGATTTGAAAGCATTGAATATATAACCGCTGAAAATGACCCTAGGACAAGGCTTTCGGTATGGTGAAAAAGAAGACGTTACTCGAAGATCGTTAAACCGCCAACTATTTTCGCTTTCGGTATTAATAAGATTCAACTACTTTTAATTTGCTCTATTTTTTGTATTTCCGAAATTTATAAATTAATGATATCAACATACCTATAGTTACGATTACCGGTAAATAAAGTTTAATGAATAAACTGCCTTCATAAGTGTAAGCAGCAAAATATAAAAACAGTAACGCTAATATACCTGTCCAAAGTGACCGGATGAATTTCTCTCTATCTGATAGATTCCAGTATAATCTCACTTTCATCGTCTCCTTTACGTCCTTGAGTAATCGCTTATCTTTTTGTTTTCTCACTTCAAACAATAACAGAGCGGCTCCATGCAATAATTACAGCAAAAAACAAATGAGAAATATTAACAACTAAAGATAATAAGTTCCACATATATAGCATTTTTATAATAAAGCCTCGAAGAAAACCGATCGAAAGGCTTTCTTCCAGGCTTTTATTGTTATTTCTTATTCTTAGAAGAGGACATTATCCAGTAAAGTTCTTCCGTAGATTACGTACTCGTCCCGGTCCGCTTTTTTCGCTTCGTACAGCGCCAGGTCCGCAAATTTTATCAGCTGCTTTTCATTGGCCGTATGATCCGGATACAGGGAAATGCCGATGCCGGCGCCCATTTTGATGTCGTAGCCATTGAACGTGAACGGCTCTTCATAAGAAGCTAGAATGCGTTTGGCTGTCTCTTCGGCAAGGTCCAGCGAATCCAGTTCGGGCAAGACCACGCCCATCTCATCGCCGCCCAGGCGGGCGGCCGTATCGACCGGCCGGACCGCGGCTTGGAGCCGGATCGCCATTTCCTTGATGACCGCGTCTCCTGTATCGTGGCCGAACCGATCGTTGATCTGTTTGAACTTGCGCCCGTCCATCAGGAGGACCGCAACTTTTTTGCCGGACCGGTCCGCTTGCTGGATGGCCGCCTGCAGCCGGTTGTCAAAGGTGCGGCGGTTGGGGATGCCCGACAAATGGTCGAAGAAGGCCATTTTGGCGATCTTGTCCTGCAGCCGCTTCCGCTCGGTGATGTCGCGCGCAATGGTCAGGACCTGCATCACATTTCCGTCCGTCAGGACCGGCGTAGGAGAGACTTCCATCCAAATCCACTGGCCGTCCTGGTGCTGAAAGCGCACTTCGATGGTAGCTGGCTTGTCGCCGTCCATCAGGGACGTAACCGTTTCGATCAGGCCGAACGCATCCTCCGGATGCACGTTGGTGGTGAACGGGTTCCCGATATACGCGGAATCCGGATAGCCTAGGATCTTCTCGTTGGAAGGCGACACGTATTCGATCAAGCCTGCGGAATCGATCAACGTGATGATATCAAACGCGCTTTCCGTGATGAGCTTGTATTTCTCCTGGCTCTTCTGCAGATCCTTTTCAGCTTTTTTCAGTTCCGTCACGTTTTTGTAGAAGATGGTTGCCCCAATGATGTCCCGGTTCGCGTTCCGGACCGGGGTATAGGAAGAAATGATATTCAACGGGTTGCCGCTTTTCGTCAACCGGATGGTCTCGTGTGAATTCACCGTTTCGCCTTTTAGAATTCTTTCAACGATGGCTTTAGGATCGGATTTCATATGCAATGGAACGATAGACCCTTTCTGATTCACCATCTCCTCTTCACTGTACTCAAAGGTTTTTTCAAAGGCCGGATTGACTTTTATAATTTCGCCTTTTGTATTGATGAAAAACACAGGGTCTGTGGCATTTTCCCAAAAGACTTCAAGTTTTTCCTTTGTTTCAATCAAAGCTCTTTTTGCCAGTTCCCTCTCTGTCACATCTCTTACTATGGCCAGAATGTATTTGCATTGGCCATCCTCTGTCACAATGGGGTTAAGCACAGTTTCTCCTATAAGTTCCCTATTTTCAGCGTCTATCTTTTCAGTAAACTCGACTGGATTTTTCGTCGTTTGAACTTGGCGGTAATACCGAATCAGTAATTCGGTCTGCTCAGAAGACATTACATCTTCTATTGGGCTTCCAACAATGTTTTCCTGGAGCTGCAAAATTTTGAAAGCAGCTGGATTTGCATAAACGTAGCGAAAGGTCCCTTGATTTTCCTCCATTAAAAAAACCAAATCCTGTATATAATCAAAAAGAGCTGCAGCTCCTGCAATGTCCGGTCCATTTTTTTCTGGAAAGTGTGGCATGGTTTCATCTCCCTCAATAACTAAAGATAATTTTTTTATCTAAAAAATCATGGTTTCTGTCATTCAATGAGTTATATGCTTGCTCTGCCGTTGCTTACACGACGCAGACTGTTGCAAAATGCTGGATAACCATCATAAAACTTGTTTAATTGATGAATGTATAGAAAAATAGAGCTTTTGATATGTCTATAAAAAAAGTATTAGGAATATTTTAACATATTAATCATCTAAAAAGCTTGCTTATCCTATTAAACTATTTTACAAAAAATCGAACATTTGTTTTTTATTTTAGCAGGAAAAAATTAAGCGGTTTTTATAAGAGTGATTGTAAATTAATGTTAATATCTATATAGCCAATTCATTAAATTGAAGAATGCATATAAAGTTGGAAATTCGTAAAGCGGTTAAAAGCGATGCGGCTTCAATTATTGGGTAATGAAAAATGCGAAAGCATAGGGATACATGTTATTCGATCCTGATGAAAGTAAGATCGCTGTTGAACCATATGCAAACTTCATTAAAACCGCAAATGGAAATAAAAAATCAGGAATATTCATTGCTGATGAGGAGAATCAGATTGTCGGGTATCTAGAGATTTAAAGTGAGAAACCCAAGCGGATTTCTCACCAGGCATATATTATCGTAGGCGTCCACAGTAACGGTCGAGGAAAAGGAGTAGGGAGAGCTTTGTTTTTACATGTAATTGATTGGGCAAAAAGAGACTCGTTGCTGGTTGACGGCAAGTATATTGATGAATAGTACATGTCAAAGTTAATTTGAATAACATCAGTTAAGAAGCACGGTTTGATAATACAGCCTAAACTTTGAAAAAGTTATATAGTTGCTGGTAAGTTTCTTCAGGTGCCTCTTCCGCTAAATAATGGCCGCAGTTTATGCCACACCCATTTACTTCGTAGGCCCAATCTCGCCAAACCGACAATACATCATACCACTGGGGAAGTTCCCCTTCATTGCTCCATAAAGCCAATACGGGACAAGTTATTTTTTTTACACCACGATCTGCTTTATCCAAATCGAAATCAATGGATGCGCCAGCCCGATAGTCTTCACACATAGCATGAATTGTACCGGGTTGATGAATGCAGCGTAAATAATCTGCCAAGGCTTCAGGATGAAATATGCTTCTGTTCCCACGAAAATAGAAATTGCCCGGATTTTCACCAATCAATTTTTCGGGAAGGTCGTAAGGTTGCGCCAAAAAGAACCAGTGCCAGAAGCCCATCGCAAATTCTTTATTGATATGCCGGAATGCTTCTCCGGTTGGAATGATGTCTAAGACAGCAAGCTTCGTAATCGCTTCCGGAAAATCGAGAGCCAGCCGATAGGCGCACCTGCCGCCCCTGTCATGGCCGGCGACGGCAAATTGTGTAAACCCGAATTCTTTCATCACTGCTATTTGGTCTCTGGCCATCGCACGTTTGGAATAAGTAAAATGATCGCTTGTTGTTTGAGGTTTGGAACTATCCCCGTAACCTCTTAGATCGGGCATGACGACTGTAAATTCTTTTGCTAAAAGCGGCGCTATATGATGCCACATCACGTGGGTTTGAGGATGGCCATGAAGCAAGAGGAGTGGAGGGCCATCACCACCATAGCGCAATCGAATTTTTACTTCACCGGTATCAATCGTGTGTAAATGGAAGTTTTCGAATAACATGTGTTTCCCTCCTTTTTCATGGTTCAACTAAAATGTACCCTAAAGAATCTTGTCATAAAAGCACTAAGGGAAAAACAGTTTGTATTCTAGCAATGAACAAATGAACGGCACAAGAAGGAAGGAAGATTGCTGTAATGATTATGGAAGAAGAAACGATTTTTACAAGCAAAGAGCGGCGCATTATTGATGCGGACTGCAAGAAAAGTGATGTAATTGTCTTGTTGAAAGGCAGAGGCGAAAATATTGTCCAATTGAATAGCAACACGATATTGACTTGCACGACAGGTTTTCGTAAGATTCGATTTACAAAAGAGCACTTTTGTCTTTTGGAAGATTCGACCTTATCTTTTTATACACTAGGGGGCAGATTGGTTTCCGAAAAGGATGTCGGCGAAGATGTCTTTGAGTTGATTCCGTATAAACAGGGCGTTCTTTGTGTTTATGGTGACGAAGGCGTGTTTGGGAAGAAGCTGGGGAAGAACAGATTAAACTACGCCGCGCCACTTGGTAAGCCAGAGTCCTATGCGGCCATTGCCGACCAAAATCACCTTCTGTACGAGGCGCTTTTTGCTCGCTATAAACCTTACGCATGCCTGAACTGGCAAACCAATAGATTGCTTTTCTTAAACGAGCAGCTTGAAAGGGAAAGAACCATCGAAGTTCCGTTTGATACGGGCAATGTTATCGCTTTTGCCTTAACCCATGAATTCGGTGCTTTTATTGAAGAGCACAAGCTGCGGTTATGGGAGTTTGAAACTGCAGGGCGCGTTTCGGAATATCCCGGTAAGTTTTCAACTAAAACAAAGGCGATTTTCCATCGCCATGATTTTTTGTTTGTTACTATTTTGAATCATGAAGTAAGGGCTTTTAGGCCGAGTGTAAAAAGAACCCCATAAGGTCAACTGCTTGCTTTGAAGCTGTTTTTTCATTTTCCAAGAGTTTCAAGTCTGGGCTGTTCTAAACTGTTGCAGTGAAACAGCGTTCAAGAATTTTATAAAACACGTTAGCAATTTTCCAAGGGAGAAGTTCCAGTTGAATCATTTCATGTATATAGCCTGTATGTTTATATGGGGACTGAATTTTATTGCGGTCAAAATCCAGGGGACGGAGACTTCGCTGGAAGCGTCATTGCTTTATCGGTCCGTTATTGCATTCATTCTTTTTTATGTTTTATTGAAAATAAGCCGCATCAAAATCAACAGAAAGGAAACCAGTTTTTTAGCAGTTATTGGATTTGGTGTTTGTAATTTCGCTGTCAGCTATTTGCTGCTTTACTATGGCACAATTTACAGTACAGCGGCGTTAGTAACGCTGATTTTTTCTTTGAAGGCGATTACGACACCTATTTTTATCGGTATCGTTTTCAAAACAAAAATCGAAGGGAAAATCTATATCGGCGGCTTTTTAGGCTTGCTTAGTGTGGTTGTCATTTTGTATCCGGATCTTCACGAGATTTCTTCAAATGTGATTTTAGGCATTGGCTTGGCGTTTCTTGGCACGCTCATCACTTCAATTGGCGATACATTATCCACGTTCAATAATAAAAAAGGGACTGAACCGATTGCCGCTAACACTATCGGCATGCTGTCAGCCGTTATTCTAATTGGCGCGATTGCATTAATAAGCGGAAAAGACATGCACATGCCGATGACTTTGAATTACTGGGGCGGCTTGCTGTATCTTGCGATTTTTGCCTCATTTGTGGCTTGGTTATTCTATTTGCTGCTGGTTAAAAACGTAGGTGCTGCTGAAAGCAGCTATATGGTAGCAATGTTCCCGGCGATAGGCGGTTTTGCCAGTGTCCTGATGGGGGAAACTGCATTTACCGTAAATTTGGTGATCGGTATTCTTTTAGCGATGGCGGGAGCTTATATAGCTTTAGCGAAAAAAAGGAAAAGCATAGCTTAAGCTTGCAGGCCTGAATTTTTTCTCGATTGTATAACGGTTTTTCAAATTTTCATCAAAGCGATTTGTGCATTTCATTTTCGCTCTTTTTTATTCTCCGTAGAAAAAGGTAAACCAATATTTCGATTTTTGAGGAGAGGTGCCCATGTTTTGGCTGAAAGCCGGTCTTTTTCTTTTACTATTATTTGCACTAATTTCAATAACAAATTTTCTTTTGAGAAAACTATTCAAGATTGAAAAAGAAAAAAAGAACTTTTTTTCCTATAACCATATAAATAAACTGCATCAAAAAGTGGACTGGGTGATAAGAATTGGTTCTATGATTGCGAACCTTACACTCTTATATTTGGTGATATTCAAAGATTTCGAAATCGCTCTATATTTTATTGGATTGACTTTGCTCATCATTCTCGATTTTGCTGTTAGGGCAGCGTTTGAATGGAGGTCTTCCCGGAATCCTAAACAAGCGATTATAACCGTCAATGAGATGGTTTTTCTGGTTATCGCTTTGATTGCAATCTTTCAATTCGACTTGCTGGGCTTTTGACTTTTCTTCTATTAGTCCAATCACTCATTCTATTAGTAGCCCTCCAAATCTTCTGTGATATTGTAAGTAGGAAAATCGGAAAGGGTGATCAAAATGAAAGATAGGCTGACAATAGGAGAAATGGCCAAACTCCACAATACAACCATAAAAACATTACGGTACTACGATAAAATCGGTCTTCTCGAGCCAATTCAAATTGATGAAAACAATGGGTACAGGTATTATTCCACGGATCAGTTTGAACTGCTGAATACCATTCAATATTTGAAAGAAATCGGATTTACTTTAAAAGAAATTAAGAAACACTTCGATCATCGGGATATTGAAAGTTTTTTGGAGTCGTTGGAAACACAACAGGAATTGACGAAGAAAAAGATCAAGGAATTGGAACGAGTGAATCGCAGATTTCAGAACAGGATAGATGATATTAAATCTGCCCGTAAAATAGAATCATTAGGGGTACCTTCCATACAAGATGTTGAAGAAAGACGGATTGTAAGGCTATTGAAAAGGATCAGTTCGGAACCGGAACTGGAATTATCATTGAGGCATTTGGAGAATCTTGCGAATATGAATTCTTCCATTTACATAGGCGGCGTCGGGCTGACCATTGAGATGGATAAGGTGAGAAAAAGGGAATTTGATGAATATAATTCCATCTTTATCATGATCGAGGAAGAAGATATTAAAAGTCCGTTGGTTAATTCTTTTCCAAAAGGGAAATATGCCAGTATTTACTTTAGGGGGGACCATACACATTCCCGCCTGTATTATAAGAGCCTGTTGGCATATATCGAAGAAAATGGGTTCCAAATTAAAGGGGACGCTATTGAAAGAACCATTATTGACCATTATATTTCTAAATCGGAAGAAGATCATCTTACGGAAATTCAAATCCCATTAAACTGTTGACCCTCCCCTCAGGGGAGGGTTTATTGTTTGAAAAGGATCTTCAAGAGTACCTCATTTATCAGGTGCTTCAATCAAAGAAAAGAAGGAGGAAAAATAGTGCATACAACAAATAAGATTTGGTCCTTGTCTTTCATTTTCGTCATGATTTCCAATGCCTTGGTCTTCATGATTTTCGAAATGCTGCTGCCCACACTGCCATTGTTTATCACGAACTTAGGAGGAGGCGCAAGCCAGGTAGGCTTGGTAACGGGAATCTTTATGCTGTCTGCCATATTGATCCGCCCATTTGCAGGACTTCTGGCTTCCAAATTCGATAAGAAACTGCTGCTGATTTTCGGAATTGCAGTGATTGCCTTGTCTACGGGCGGTTATTACCTGGCCAATAATATCACAGCATTATTGATCGTCCGGCTGATTCACGGCGCTGGGTTCGGCTTGGTAACCACCTACTTTGCGACACTTGCAGCGGAGATTATTCCGAAAGAGCGTCGGGGTGAGGGCATTGGTTACTTTGGTGTGGGTGAAACGGTAGCCATATCGATCGGGCCGATGGTCGGGATCATGACACTGGAATTATACGACTTCCAGCGCCTCTTTTTAGGCGGAATGGCTGTCCTTTTCCTGGCGGTATTCATGGCGGTCTTTATCAAAAGAGCACCTGAAGGAAAAGAAAGGGATCAGCAGGGGACGGTGAAATTCAAGCTGCTGGAGAAACGGGTTCTGATTCCGGCCTTGCTTATTTTCCTGATCGGAATTGCCGCTGGAGGAATCATGTCGTTCTTTGCCTTGTATGCCTTGGAGAAGGAGTTCTCGCATGTGGGCTTGTTTTTCTTATTGGTAGCGGCGGCAAGTTTTGTTGTCCGGCTGGTATCAGGCAAGCTGTTCGATAAACACGGTCCTGCCATTATTCTCATACCGGGTTCGGTCCTGTCGATCATCGGGTTGCTCATGCTTTACACTGCATCAAGCGATGGCATGATTTTAGCTGCAGCTGTCTTTTATGGATTTGGTTTCGGTGCCATCTTCCCTGCCATTCAAACGTGGTGCATCAATTTGGTGGAGGAACATGAACACGAGGATGCGATGGCTTCGTTCTTTAACTTTTTTGATTTGGGCATCGGGGGAGGCTCTTTTGTCCTTGGACTGGTAGCGGCCGTTGCTTCCTATCAGGCCATCTACGTTTTCGCTTCATTCATTTACGGCGTGTTTCTTGTGGTTTACCTTGTTTCGCTCATCCTGGCAAAAAAGCAGCCGAAGCATTACGTAGGCGAAAGTGAGCATACAGGCAGTTTTCTCTAAGCAAAAAAGATAGATAAAGCTGCAATCGCTGCTCTACCTATCTTTCTTTATCTCTTTATAACTTGTCATCCAATTCTGTATCCGAATAAATGGCGACGAGAATTACCGATTTGGTGTCGCCAATATTCTTTACAAAGTGAGGAACACTGGCATTCCAGCTGAACGTATCGCCTTCTTCTGCGATAACAGAGTCTTCGCCTTGTTCAGCTAACACTTTTCCTTGCAGAACCAGATGGAATTCTTCCCCTTCATGGGCATGAGGCGCCTCTTCGCCAATAGCCACTCCAGGGGGTGACTCGACGATCATCACCCGAAGGCCCTTTTTTGAAGTCAAATGCTCGATTTTCAAGTTTTTATATGAGGACATGCGTCTTTCGTCTTTTCGAATGACCCGCATATGCTGTTTTTGCTCCAGCAGCAAATAAGGAAGGGGCACTTTTAAAAACTCTGCTATTGTGTTGAGCGTATTAATCGAAGGAGACGTATTGTTGTTTTCAATATTACTGACAAATCCTTTTGAAAGCCCGGTGGATTCACACATTTGTGCAATGGTTATTTTTTTTCTGGTTCTGATTGCACGAATTTTACTTCCGATGTCCAACATAATCACCTCAGCTTTCTCGATATGAAACGTACATTCATAGTAGCAAAATCGTTGACAATCGACAAGTGCGTTGTTATCTTATAAGAAACATATATCTTTATTAAGAAACATTTTATTTTTTGCTCTTATGTTTCTTAATATGAATATTTTGTTGTTATTAGTTAAAAAATAGGAGGAATAAGAATGGAAAATAGAGAAGGAATTGGCGCATTACTGCTGCGAGTAGTGGCAGGAGTTATTTTTTTGGCACATGGCATGGAAAAATTTCGAGGTGGGATTGGAAACATCGCAGGCTGGTTTGACAGCATTGGATTGCCTGGCTTTTTAGCTTATCTGGTAGGTGGGCTTGAAGTTGTTGGCGGAATCGCTTTGATTATCGGTTTAGGGGTTCGTCTTGTTGGAGGGCTGTTTGCTTTGCTTCTGATTGGTGCCATTGTTACTGTTCAATTCGCAGCTGGCTTTATCGGCGGTTATGCATACGACCTTGCCTTACTTGCAATATCGGTTTTCCTGTTGCTAAACGGAAGCAAGCTATACGCCGTGGACCAAGTTTTAGCAAAAGCGAGGAACAATTGATTGGCTAAACGTGAAAAGGATTTCACTGGGTGACATGAGATGAACAGAACAAAAATTATCTTGATTACTCTACTCTTAGTTTTGGGATTAGTTGTATTGGTCTCTTTTTTAACAAAGGAAGAAGGGAGTGAGGCGATGAACGTGGCTACTTATACAGGAGCTTCTGAACCCAGAATCGGCTATGTGGAACTGCAAGTCTCTGATTTGGAGAGATCTGTGGAATTTTATCAGAAATTGATCGGGTTCAGCATTTTGAAAAAAGATGACAATACAGTCCAATTAACTGCCGATGGCGTTTCACCGCACTTGATTTTAACGCAATCCGAAGATTTTGTTGAACGGCCATCTAGATCGACTGGTTTATACCACTTGGCAATTTTGGTGCCTACCCGCCAGGATTTAGCTTTAGCTTTCACACATCTGATGGAAGCTGATTATCCGATGCAGGGCGCTTCGGATCATCAATACAGCGAAGCCCTATACCTTGCTGATCCAGATAATAATGGGATTGAGATATACGCCGATAGAGATTCAGCTGAATGGGTACGGGATAACAGCGGGGGATATGTCGGAGCAACAAACCAATTAGATTTTGAAGGACTGCTTTCCGAAATAAAAGACGCCAAATGGACTGGCTTGTCCAAGGGAACTAGAATTGGCCATATGCATTTGCAGGCATCAGACTTGGAAGCTTCAAAAAAGTTTTATGTAGAAGCTCTTGGTTTTGATATTGTTGCTCAAGACAGCCACATGCTGTTTGTTTCGAAGGACGCATACCATCACCATATCGGAATGAATACATGGGCAGGAACGGGCATACCGAAGCCTCCGGAAAATGCACTGGGATTAATGCATTTTACTTTTCACCTCAATCAAGATGAGTATGAAGCAGCAAAAAACGGCCTGACAAAAGCAAACTTCCAGTTTCAAGAAAACGATCAGACGATCACGACAGAAGACCCTTCTGGAATCAAGCTGAAACTGATTTTGAAAAACTGATAACACTGCTCAGTTGAAAATAAAACCGGCTCCGTTCACTTTTGTGAACAGAGCCGGTTTTATTTTGCTCTCCTTATCAAAGATGCTAATCTGCCGTTAATTGAATTTGCCTAACTGGACGATTATGGCTATCGGCATTTTCAGAATGGGCTGGCTATCTGTTATGCGGCTTAGTATATTAAATAGAAATATACTAAGCGCACTTCTTAAAGAAAGTCCGGCTTTTAGTGCACGAATTTTCAAAGGGAAAATTTATTTTATGGAACTGGAGGAATAATTGATGAAGTCCTATAATTATTTTTGTTCTACTCAAATCGAATTCGGAATAGGGAAGGCGCAGCAACTGCCTGAAATGCTGCAATCTCTGAACACAGGCTCAACTATCCTGCTGGTAAGTGATCCCGGTGTGATTCGTGCAGGATTGGTCGCTCCGATCAAAACCGCTCTGGAAGAAGCCGGCTTTCAAGTTTCGGTATTCGATTCGCTTTCCCCTAATCCCCGTGATGCCGACTGTTTAGCTGGCGCCGAGCAATTCCGGGATATTAATGCAAGTGCTGTGGTAGCCATCGGCGGTGGAAGTGCGATGGATACAGGCAAAGCAATTGCGCTATGTGGACCGAATGGCGGAACACCAGCTGATTATGCCGACGGCCGACTTCCTTACATAAATATTGCACCGATCATCTGCCTTCCCACTACGGCGGGAACAGGATCGGAGGTAACGCGTTCCTCAGTGATCACCGAGGCATCTACTCATCGCAAGATGACGCTCAAACATGTTTCATTGCGTCCGATCTTGGCTGTTCTTGATCCCGAATTGACCTACACCGTGCCAGCTTCTGTTACTGCGGCTACCGGTGTTGACGCTTTGGTCCATGCCATTGAAGGCTATACATGCAAGGCAACGAACTCGATCTCACAAGCCCTTGGCGCCCGGGCGATGGAAACTATTGTTTCGGCATTGCCAATTGTCTTCCGGGATGGCCAAAATGAAGAAGCCCGCCGGGATATGCTGGAAGGCAGCTTATTGGCGGGCCTATGTTTTGGTTCTGCTGATGTGGCGGCGGTGCATTGTTTAGCGGAAGCGCTTGGCGGCCTTTACGACACTCCTCATGGTGTTGCGAATGCGGTCTTCTTGCCGCATGTGCTGAAATTCAACGCATCGGAGAACAAACAACTGCATGCAACAATAGCTCGGCATATGAAATTCGCTAAAGAATCGGATTCGGATGAAATTGCAGTCCAACAACTTATAGAAGGAATTGCGGCTTTTACAGAAAAGCTTGGAATCCCGGCGTTAAAAGATCTGCCTGGGGTGCGGGAAGAAGATTTCCCGCGCCTTGTTGAATTGTCGATGCAAAACGGCTCGACTCCAAGCAATGTCCGTACAGTTACAGCCGCTGATTACCTGCAGATTCTTGAACAGGCCTATAACGAATAACCACTAAAGTAACAACTTGAGCTGGTGCAAATGAGAAATGATCCTTAACAACTATATGACCTTTTATCTCGAAAGAAGCGAGCTGCAAATTTCTCCTTCCTACTTTAGATACAGCAAACATTGGAAACGGTAATTTCCTTATTATCGCAGGTGCAATTTATAAGCGAAAAGATAATAAAAAATTGACTTAATAAAAAATTTTGTTTAATCTATACCTGCCTTTGTATAGAATGGGATTAGGTTGAATAATTCCCGCTGATATAAGAGGATGCTAGAAGAAAGGTATGACAGGGGTTCAGCTGTGTTGCGGTATCATAAGAAACTAATAAGGGGAATGGGTATGAAACTTTTGAAAATGTGGAATCGAATAAGTTTAGTGAAGCAAATAGCTATTGGCTTGATTCTTGGGGTTATCCTGGCTGTATCAGTTCCTGAAACAGCAAAATCTTTAACTATTCTAGGTTCTTTATTTGTAGGTGCACTAAAAGGAATCGCACCTGTACTGGTTCTGATTTTGGTTATGGCGTCGATTGCGCAGCATAAAAAAGGCCAGCAGACGAATATGAAATCGATTGTCTTCCTTTACGTGCTGGGTACATTCTTTGCCGGATTAATCGCAGTAATTGCTAGTTTCATTTTCCCTGTAAATATAGCACTGACACAGGGAGCGGAAGATTTGGCGGCTCCTGGCAGTGTAGTAGAAGTTCTTAAAACTTTAGTTCTTAACGTTGTTGATAATCCTGTCAACGCTATTGCCAACGCAAACTATATCGGCATCTTAGCCTGGGCGATTGTCCTTGGCCTGGCTTTAAGAAGTGCCTCTGATACAACAAAAACCATCCTAACTAATTTCTCGGATGCGGTTGCCAAAATGGTAGGTTGGGTCATTAAGTTGGCGCCATTCGGCATCATGGGTCTGGTGATTGAATCAATTACAACAAACGGCCTTTCGTCGTTGTTAAGCTACGGAAAATTGCTTGGCTTGTTGATCGGCTGTATGCTTTTGGTGGCTCTTGTGATCAATCCGCTCATCGTCTTTATAAATATTCGCCAGAATCCGTACCCGCTTGTATTTACATGCCTAAAAGAAAGCGGCATTACCGCATTCTTTACACGCAGCTCTGCTGCAAACATTCCTGTTAACATGAAGTTGTCTGAAAAATTAGGTTTGGATAAAGACACGTATTCAGTATCCATTCCGCTTGGCGCAACGGTCAATATGGCCGGAGCTGCGGTTACGATTTCTGTTCTGACACTTGCTGCAGTCCATACACTCGGTATCCAAGTGGATATTCCTACAGCCATTCTTCTGAGCATCTTGGCGGCTGTTTGCGCTTGTGGCGCTTCTGGTGTTGCTGGTGGTTCTCTATTGCTTATCCCATTGGCGTGCAGCTTGTTCGGGATTCCTGCTGATGTTGCAATGCAAGTGGTTGCTGTCGGCTTTATCATCGGGGTTTTACAAGATTCATTTGAAACAGCGCTTAACTCGTCAACGGACGTTCTCTTCACAGCAACAGCTGAATATAAAAAGCGTTTAAAAGAAGGGGAAAAAGTAAACATCAAGAAAGCATTTGATATCAAGAAACCTTCTAAAAACTTGGTGAATAGCTAAATCGTTCAAAAAGTTCCAGGAAGCTTGTACAAGAAAAATTAATCAATCATTACCGATGCCATTGAAAAGAACTTCTTTCAGAAGGACTTTTTGATGGCATTATTTTTTGCCATGTTGCTGCGTGTCTTTTTCACCGTTGACGTGCCTGGCGCCGGTCTATTGAAATCAATTAGCTTGTATCGTACCGGCTGGTTTAGATGTAGAATAATAGCATACTAGTTTTAGGACGGTGATTGCTTTGCCGGATTGGACTTACCATACCGCGTTTAAACCCTTGCTTTCCCAATTGCCGGCGAAAGCAGGGAGAGAGTTTATCCATAAGGGCATGACGATGATTTCTGCGGTTCCAGGAGGCAGTAAGTTGATCGAATACTTGGGGCATACCGCGCCGGCTGCTGAGCTGGAGGTTGATATTCTCGGGTTGAAGATTTCCAATCCCATCGGACTAGGCGGGAAAATCGATCCCGTCCTAACGGGTACGAAGGCGTTTGGCCATTTGGGATTCGGTTTTATTGAAGTGGGCCCGATTTCCGCAAAGCTGGAGAATTCAGATGCCCCGAAGTTCACCCGTTCCAAAGACAATCTGATTTTCCCTTATCGTTTGGAATCTCTCGGTGCTGAGCAGGCAGCTGCTAAATTGCAGAGGCTCGAAGCATTCGGTAAGCCAATCTTTATCCGTATCGGGAAGTCCGATTCTTTTGAGAATACCGTATCATCACTGCAAGAGCTATGCCGATTCGGAGAGGCGGTTGTTCTGGAAGATCAGTTCAGCGAGCAGGAATGGCGCTTATTGAAAAATTCAGCGATGGATAAGCCTATATTGTATGCCTGTTCTTCCGGCAAAATGAATGTCCGGTACATTGAGCAGTTATCCGATGCAGGCTTGATAGACGGTGTCATCCTTGATGAAACGGCAACGGACACCGGTGAGGGACTGGTGTATCCTTTGGCGCAGGCAGAAGGGTTAGCAGAGAAGGTATTGGCAATCAGGAAACAAAGCAACATTCCAATTATCGTTTCTGGCGGCATAGCCGAGCCGAAAGATGCCTTGGCTTTGTTTCAGGCAGGAGCGGATTTGGTGATGCTGACAGCCGGGTATGTTTTTACCGGTCCCGGTTTGCCCAAGCGGATCAATGAAGGTTTGTTGGATAGTAGAAAGCAGCCAAAAACTCCATACAGCGGTTGGATTTGGCATTGGTTATTCGGTTTTCTGATGGTGATGGGCGGGGTTAGTGCATTGCTAGTGAGCATGACCGTCGTCGTCCTGCCGTATGACGAGTCGTTTCTAAAGCTGACGCGGGAAGAAATAATTGCAATAAATCCGAATATCTACCGGTTTATGCAGCATGATCGGATGACGGTGGCCGGAACAATGATATCCGGTGGAGTCCTTTATATGCAATTGGCTTGCTATGGCGTCCGGCAAGGATTGCAATGGGCGAAAAGAGCCGTTCATATCGCCGGTACGTTAGGGTTTCTCGGAATTCTCCTGTTTCTGGGCTTTGGCTATTTTGACTGGCTTCACGGCGTTCTTTGGCTCATCCTATTTCCATTTTTCTGGAAAGGATATTTGGCTGCTAAAAATCATAAAGAACATTCGGCTTCCCCTAATCGGACAAACCACAGGGAATGGAAAAAGAGTCTGTGGGGCCAACTTGCTTTTGTCGCGCTCGGATTTGGTCTGGCCATCGCAGGACTTGTTATTTCTGTCATAGGCGTCAATGGCGTGTTCGTGCAAACCGACATTGCGTATATTTGCATGAGCCCGGAACAATTGGCGGGGATAAATGAGCGGCTGATCCCAGTCATAGCTCATGACCGGGCAGGCTTGGGAAGCGCTTTGATCAGCGTGGGTTTACTCGTATTGATGCTCGCGTTATGGGGTTTTCAGGAGGGGCAGAAATGGGTTTGGTATACCTTCCTGTTCGGCGGAATTCCGGCATTCAGTACGGCAATCCTCATCCATTATGTGATAGGATATACAGCGTTCATTCATATATTGCCTGCCTATATCGCATTGTTGCTGTTCGCTATTGGATTGTTTCAATCCAGAAGTTATTTGTTTAAACAGCCCCAATAGGTGTTTATCATTATCTAACCTTTTCAGCTGTAATTGGCTGAGAGGGTATTTTTTTGCATATATGAACTTTTGCAGAGGGATTCAGATAATAGGAGAGAAAAATAATAACTCTCTTTTGCAAGGAAGTTAGTCCGTTTTAGTGGAATGGATCTTTTCGTATAGGGCCTGAGCCGCTTGGTCAATAGACAGGTAATATTCGGCCTTCGACTGCTTACTGGAAGTCACTTCAAGTATGAATGTCTCTTTCAAGCATTTCACCGTGACGATATCTTCCTCACCAATCATGAAGGAATGGCTAATGGAAGATATATTGAAGTTGCACGAAATTTTCAAAAGGTTCTTGATATCTTCCAGCTTCATGGTTATTACACCCTTTCTTTCTGCGATAGACTCTTTTTCTTAGCAAATGCTCCAAGTTAAGTTACATGGGTTTACCCCATTTTACGTGAGTTTAAGCGAAATAAAAAAACTCCTGAAAAATCAGGAGTCAGACTAGAGAAAAAGTCTGGAGTTGTTGAGTGAAACATGATTGAAGCTATCATGAATAAAAGCATTGGCCCATAAAAATGGCCCAATGCTCGTCTTGTTGGATATTATAGTTCTTTTCCGTTTGTCGCAATAAGGTTTTGGTACCAGTAGAAAGACTTCTTCTTTTTACGTTCAAGCGTACCGCTTCCGTCGTCGTGCTTGTCTACATAGATGAAACCGTAGCGCTTCGACATTTCACCAGTGGAAGCACTTACCAGGTCAATACAGCCCCAAGGCGTGTAACCCATCAATTCAACGCCGTCCTCGATCGCTTCACCCATCGCCTCAATATGCTCGCGAAGGTATTTGATGCGGTAGTCGTCATTGATGCTTCCATCTTCTTCGATCTTATCATATGCGCCAAGGCCGTTTTCTACGATGAACAAAGGCACACGGTAGCGGTCATATAACTGGTTCAATGCGATTTGCAAACCGGTAGGGTCAATTTCCCAGCCCCAGTCACTAGCACTCAAGAATGGGTTTTTCACACCTGACATGATGTTTCCGGCTGATTTTTCTTCTGCTGTTTTTTCTTTCTTTTCAGTGCGTGACATATAGTAGCTGAAGGAAATAAAATCGACTGGATGCTGTTTGATGGTTTCCAGATCGCCTTCTTGCATTTCGAGTTCAATGCCGTTTTCCTTGAAATAGCGTTTTGAAAATGCAGGGTATTCACCGCGCACTTGCACATCGCCGCAAATATAGTTGAAAATCTGCTCTTCCTTCATCGCATGCAATACGTTTTCCGGATTAGAATCGAATGAGTAAACAGGAGCATAGATCAACATACAGCCGATTTGGGCGCCGGGAATGATTTCGTGGCAAGCTTTAACTGCTAGGCTGCTCGCTACGAATTGATGGTGCAACCCTTGGAAGCTTTCCTGCAAACGAACATCTTCAGTGGCAGGAGAGAAGCCAAGGCCGAAAATCGGCATATGTGTTGCGCCGTTGATTTCATTGAACGTTAACCAGTATTTCACTTTGTTTTTATAGCGGTTGAATAAAGTGGTAGCATAGCGCTCGAAGAAACCGATAACTTCACGGCTTCTCCAACCGCCGTATTCTTTGATCAGATACAAAGGCATTTCGTAGTGGGAAATCGTTACAAGCGGTTCCATTCCATGCTTTAAGCACTCATCGAATACACGATCGTAGAATGCAAGGCCTTCTTCGTTCGGCTCAAGCTCGTCGCCGTTCGGGAAAATGCGTGACCAAGCAATAGAAAGGCGGAACGTTTTAAAACCCATCTCAGCAAATAGTGCAATGTCTTCAGCGTAACGGTGGTAAAAATCGATGGCATCGTGGTTCGGATATGTATATTTTTCTCTATCAATTTCAAAATCAAATCCGGGTTCCATGATCATTTTTAAACGGATTTTCCCGCCAGGCATTACGTCTGCAAGGTTCATTCCTTTGCCGCCTTCAAGATGCGCTCCTTCTAATTGGTTTGCCGCTGTTGCGCCGCCCCATAAAAAACCTTCAGGAAACTGATATGTTTTCGTCATATGAAAAACCTCCATTTAAGTAGTGATTGCGCTTTCATCTGGCCAATGAAAAAAACCTAAATCACGCAAAGAAGACAGAGCAGTCCTCAAGCTTGCGTAATTTAGGTTTTGCCTGCATAACCAGTAACAATCCTGTAATGTGTAATTGCCTTAACTGTAACACCGCTTTTTTGATTAGGCAAGAAATTCACGTGAACTTTTTTGGGCGAACACGAAAGCATTATATACGACGGTGAGGAATTCAAGTTAAAAAACCGTTAAAAACAAAACTTAATGCAGATCTCTCTTTTTTTTGATAGTATCGTTTCTTGACTAATGATTTTGAAAACTTGTAAGGTGTTGGTTAAAGCCAACAGGGGAATCCGGGAAAGCAAGGAGCGTTCGCTTAGATTATTTTTGTATTGCGATTGCGTTTTGCCTAAAAAATAATGAGAAGAAGGTGCGACGATGCGGAAAATTGTTTTTATGGACATTGATGGGACATTGGTTAATGAAAAGGGCGTAATCCCACAATCAGCCAAGCGGAGCGTTCAACAAGCCAGAGAAAATGGCCATCTGGTCTTTATCTGTACCGGGAGATCCAAAGCTGAATTATTTCCAGAAATACTGGAAGTGGGTTTTGATGGCATTATCGGTGCAGCTGGTGGCTATATCGAGGTGGAAGAAGAAGTGGTATTGCATGAAAGGATCAAAAAAGCAGACCTTGGCCATCTTGTGGAATTCTTCAACAAACATAAGGTCGATTTTTATCTGGAGTCGAATGGAGGATTGTTTGCCAGTGCAAACTGTAAAAAACATATTCGGGCGATCGTCGAAAAAATGATCAGTGAAAATCCTGAAGCAAGAGGGGAAATTGAAAAAGGGTTGAAGCCTTTTCACGATATTCTGCTGGAAGGGCATGACTTAATCCGGGATGATGTTAATAAGATCTCTTTCCTGGGATCGGATTTACCGTTTGAAGTTATAGAACAAGAATTCCAATCGAAGTTTATGGTCATTCGCAGCACAGTGCCGGCATTTGGTGATAATAGTGGCGAATTGTCAGTTCCCGGTATTCATAAAGCGACGGCTATTGAGACATTGATCCAGCATTTGAATCTGGCGAAAGAAAATACATATGCTTATGGCGACGGGATAAACGATATTGAAATGCTGCAGTATGTTCAATATGGGATTGCGATGGGTAATGCAAAAGAAGCGGTAAAGAAGGCAGCCGATGATATCACAGATACGCATGATGAAGATGGTATTTTTAATAGCTTTAAAAAGTATGGACTGATTTAAATTACTGCCCATTTATTGTGGAGCGGCGGCTAATATGCTGCAGCTAAGAACCTATAAAACTAAGGAAACCTTTACATTTTTTTACGAAAAATTAAAATTTCTGCAATGTAAGCGTTGACATCGGAATTGCACGCTGATATATTGAACCTATCAACTACATATCGATCCTTTAGGATTGTTACTGGTGAAGCAGGCAAAACCTAAATCATAGAACGTTACAGAGCTCTATCTCTGTCGTTGTATGATTTAGGTTTTTTTGTTTCCAAAAAGAATTGTTGACTAATACGGGGGTGGAAAAGATGAAGTACGAGAAGTTAGCAAAAGAGATTATTGAGAATGTTGGTGGACGCGAGAACATCAACAGCGTAGTGCATTGTATTACCCGTCTTCGCTTTAAATTGAAAGATGAGAGCAAGGCGAATACAGAAGTGTTAAAAGACATGGATGATGTTGTAACGGTCATGAAAAGTGCCGGACAATACCAAGTGGTTATCGGCAATCAAGTGCCGGATGTATACAAGGCAGTTGTAGAAGTAGGCGGCTTTTCATCAAACGCTCCGGTAGAAGAGGAGTCAGGCGATACAAACCTATTCAACCGATTTATTGACGTCATTTCCAGCATATTCACTCCTATTCTCGGGGTTCTTGCTGCAACCGGGATGATCAAAGGATTAAATGCATTATTTGTAGCGCTTGGATGGCTTGACACAACTTCTGGTACATATCAGATTTTAAATGCAGTCGGCGACTCACTGTTTTACTTTTTCCCTATTTTCCTTGGTTATACAGCAATTAAAAAGTTCGGCGGCAGTCCTTTTATCGGGATGGCCATCGGAGCCGCGCTTGTTTATCCGGCACTATCCGGTGTAACAGCAGGCGAACCTCTTTATACGCTGTTCAGCGGCACGATTTTTGAATCACCTGTCTTTATCACGTTTTTGGGTATTCCGGTTATCTTAATGAGTTATGCATCATCTGTTATTCCAATCATTCTTGCTGCGTTTTTTGCAGCTAAAGTAGAAAATGGCTTCAAAAAAGTGGTTCCTGATGTTGTAAAAGCATTCGTTGTACCGTTTGCTACGTTGCTTGTAGTTGTACCGGTTACATTCATGCTGATCGGGCCGATTGCAACTTGGGCAGGCCAGTTGCTTGGCCAGGGAACTATGTTCATCTTTAACTTAAGCCCAATCATTGCCGGCTTGTTTATCGGCGGACTGTGGCAAGTATTCGTTATCTTTGGTTTGCACTGGGGACTTGTGCCAATCGCCATCAACAACTTGGCGGTTCAAGGCTCGGATCCTATTCTAGGGATGATGTTTGCGGCTTCATTTGCACAAATTGGTGCCGTTCTTGCAGTCTACTTGAAGATTAAAAATCAGAAATTGAAAACACTTAGCGTTCCAGCGTTCATCTCGGGGATTTTCGGTGTTACAGAACCGGCAATTTACGGAATTACGCTTCCGTTGAAAAAGCCATTCATCATGAGCTGTATTGGTGGCGCTGTGGGTGGTGCTATTCTTGGGTTTGCCAAATCAAGTTTATTTATGGTCGGCGGCCTTGGAATCTTTGGAATCCCGACTTACATTCACCCTACTGAAGGTTTGAATTTCGCTTTCTGGGCAGTTTTAGTCTCAATTACAGTAGCCTTTATTATTGGTTTTGTGCTGACATACCTGTTTGGTTTGAGCAAAGAGAAAACAGCGGCTGATGCTCCATCTCCAAAAGTAGTCGTTCAAAAAGATGAAGCATTGCTTGTAGGAAATCAAATTGTGGCAAGCCCTATGCAAGGCGTAGTAAAAGAACTGTCTGAATTGGAAGATGCAGCGTTCTCATCAGGTGCTTTAGGCAAAGGTGTAGCGATTGAGCCAACAGAAGGGAAATTATATGCACCGGTTTCGGGCACTGTAACAGCGCTGTTCTCAACGAAACACGCAGTCGGCATTACAGCAGATAGCGGCGCGGAAATCTTGATCCACATCGGCATGAATACGGTCCAGCTTAACGGCAAGCATTTCACTGCCCATGTTGAGCAAGGTGCCCAAATAGAAAAAGGCCAGCTGTTGATTGAATTTGATATTGAAGCGATCAAACAAGCCGGATACGAAGTTGTCACACCTGTTGTAATAACAGACACTGAAAAGTATACCAACGTCAATACAACAACTGACAAAAAGATCAAATGGGGCGAACCGCTCATTTCATTGGAAGTTTAATATCATATTGACACATAAGAAGAAAAACGGAATTCCGTTTTTCTTCTATACATAATAGGAATAGGAGATCGAATTCATGACATCTACTAAATTTCCAGAAGGTTTTTTATGGGGCGGCGCAACAGCTGCGAACCAACTAGAAGGCGCATACGATGCTGGTGGAAAAGGACTATCGATTTTTGATATGGTCTCATTCGTACCGAAAGAAGAGCGCGGCAACGATATTGAAATGGATGTAAAAAGCGAAGCGGAATTAAACGAACTGCTGGCGGAAAACGGAAAAACCAATTTCCCGAAACGCCGTGGAATCGATTTCTATAACCGTTACCAAGAGGATATTGCCCTTTTTGCAGAAATGGGCTTCAAGACATTTCGTTTGTCAATTTCCTGGCCGCGCATTTTCCCGAACGGCGACGAGCAAACGCCAAATGAAGAAGGATTGGCTTTCTACGACCGGGTGTTCGATGAACTGCAAAAATACGGCATTGAACCGCTCGTAACCTTGTCTCATTACGAAATGCCGCTTCATCTTGTACAAAAATACAACGGATGGACGGATCGCCGTCTGGTTGACTTTTTCGTCCATTATGCGGAAACCGTATTCAACCGTTACAAGGACAAAGTGAAGTACTGGCTGACATTCAATGAAATTAACATCTCGATGTTTTCTCCTTATATCGGCAGCGGCATTTTGATTGACGATGTCGAAAACAAGGAACAAGCTGTATATCAAGCTTTGCATCATCAGTTTGTGGCAAGTGCAAGAGCAGTAAAAGCATGTCACGAGATCATTCCGGGTTCACAGATCGGCTGTATGCTGGCCCGCATGGAAGTCTATCCGGAAACATGCAGTCCGGACGATGTACTGGCAGCACTTGATGAAGATCAGAAAAACCTGTTTTTCACAGATGTCCAAGTGCGCGGCTATTATCCGAGTTTCATGAACCGATATTTCAAAGAAAACAACATCCAGCTCCAAATGCTTCCGGGCGATGAGGAAATTTTGCTTCAGCACCCTGTAGATTTCCTGTCATTCAGCTATTACATGACAATGGTAGCGAGCGGGAATCCGGATAAAGCAAAAGAGAAAGGAAACTTTTCTCTTGGCATCAAAAACCCTTATCTGGAAGCTTCGGACTGGGGCTGGCAAATCGACCCGAAAGGCTTGCGCATCACTTTGAAGAAATTGTATGACCGCTACCAAGTACCATTGTTCATTGTGGAAAACGGCTTAGGGGCATATGATGTTGTAGAAGAAGATGGGTCGATCAACGATGATTACCGCATTGATTACCTTCGTTCGCATATCGAACAAATGGGTGAAGCCATTGAAGACGGTGTTGATCTAATGGGTTATACGAGCTGGGGCTGCATCGATTTGATTTCAGCCAGTACATCAGAAATGTCGAAGCGTTATGGCTTCATCTATGTCGACCAGGACGATTACGGCAACGGCACGTTGGAAAGAAAAAAGAAAAAGTCATTTGATTGGTATAAAAATGTAATTGCTACTAACGGCGCAGAATTACAACAAAAAAGTTTAAATGAAGTGAAATAAGATAAGTGCCTTACTCAATAGAGTAGGGCATTTTAATAGTAAGGGTAATATCCATTTCAATAGAGCAGACGAATTTCTCAACAAACTAAAAAGTGCCTTGCTCTAGTGAGCAAGGCACTAAGTCTGTAGACAAAAGAATAATAGTTTGTGTTATGGAATAGAAGACACATCTTATGGGAGCCATGCCGGCTCCTTCGCTCCAGGCGGACGCTTTCCGCGGGCTCGCGCCGAACTAACTCGGAACAAGTCCCGAGTGGATTTCGGCACTTCGCTATCCCGCTGGAAAACCGCTGCTCCTGTTTCTGCATCGCTGCACTAGCTTCGAAACATGAAAGGGCGTTGCATCGCTTCGCTGCTTCGTCGCAAACAAATTGGTCGAACTCCCTTCGCACAATTTGCTCGCCGCCTTGCGCTCCAAAGCCTTGAGCAAGAAGGGGAAACGAGGCGTCTTGCATCAGCTATTTCTGAATTGAAAGCAGCGTGTTGAAATTGTTTCCTTGATTCATCAAGACACCCAACCGGGCCGGCCACGAAGACTCTTGTTGGAGCAGTGACGGAGTGAAACGACGGAGCGACACGAGCTGAAGACCCTGGACTGAGCGAAAGCGAATGTTTTGCATTTGCGACGAGTAACCGCAGGAGCAAAGGAAGCGGCTGAAGCCGTGCCCACGGAAAGCGAAGTAGCCGGCCCGGTTGGTCAAATTAACAGAGCATCAAACTTATAAGCCTTACAAAATGCAGATATAAAATAATGCTTTATACTGAAAGATAGTATTATATTTAAACATTCATAAGAGGTGGAGAAAAATGAAACTTATAGCAATTGATTTGGACGGTACGCTTCTATCCCCGGAAATGGAGATTACAGTAGAAAGTCTCGAGGCAATGCGTGAAGCACAAAATCAAGGGAATATCGTGATGATCTGCTCGGGCCGTGCTCCAGAAGATATCCAACAAATCCTCAAAAAATATGATTTTTCGATTCCGTTGGCCGGAAGCAACGGAACAGTGGTGCAAGTCCAAGGACAGTTGTTGAAAAAGGTATCGATGAACAAAGAGGACATTGTTAAGATTGCGGAAAAGCTGGATGATGAGAAAGCCCCTTATCGAATCTACACGGATGATGGGATTTACATACCTACAAACTGGTCAGAACGCGTAAAGGTAGCCATGGAAAAAGAACAGATTGAAGTTGAAGGGCTGCCAGGTGAAATCTATAAACGAATCACAGAACAGCCGCAAAAATCCAGTCTCGTTAACTTTTTTGACCACTACAGTGAATTGCTTGATGAAAAAGAGCTAACTATCCAAAAGTTCTTTGTGCTGACGCTAAACAATAGCATCAAAACAACATTAACCACCTATCTGGAGGATATTGACACGATTGGTTTTACTTCTTCCCACCCTTTGAACATTGAAGTGATGGACAAGAATGGCAATAAAGGAAACGCCTTAAAAAGAATAGCTGATCATTATGGCATTTCGATGAATGATACGATGGCCATTGGCGATAACTTCAACGATATTCCAATGCTTGAAGTGGCCGGGATATCAGTAGCAATGGGCAATGCAGAACCTCCTGTAAAGGAAATTTGTGACGTTGTTACATACTCGAACGCTGAAAACGGCGTAGCTCATGCCATAAACAAATACATTTTAGATAAATAAAGAAGAATTAAGCTTGAGAAGTTCAGGAGATTTGAAAAAATCTTCCTGAATTTTTTTGTGTATATCGTAGATCGTTGAAAAGAAAATTAGTACAAATAACGGCTAAAAAGTTGGGAAAAATAAACATTGTACACGCTATATACAAATTATTACCATAAATGTATAATAGGATAGGATTTTAGAAATAGAAAGGAGGAAAACAAATGCAATGGTTTATATTAGCAATGAAAAAAGCTTTTAACTTCAGTGATCGCTCACGCCGTAAGGAATACTGGATGTTTATTTTATTTACTCTTATTTTCAGTATTGTTCTTACGATTATAGACACTGTAGCAGGGCTCGAGATTGCAGAAGACATGGGAATATTAAGCACTCTTTTTTCTATTATTTTAATCATTCCAACTTTATCTGTAACTGTTCGCCGCCTTCATGATGTTGGCAAGAGCGGCTGGTGGGTTTTAATCTCGTTAATCCCTATTATCGGCTTTATCGTTCTTTTAGTGTTTACCGTTAAAGATAGCGAAGCAAAAACAAACACTTTCGGACCGAATCCGAAAGCGGCATTTTAATTGCGTTCGATATGAAATCTAATGGCAATTAGCAGGGATATGAAAAAACAGGATTTTGGTATATAACCAAAATCCTGTTTTTTTATTTATCTTTAAACTTTGCACTGCCTAGTTTTTTAAAAGAAAGAACAAAAGTGTTTTCCCCGGACCCGTCTGGTGAACGCTATTTTTGATTCTAGGCTTGCAACCGTTGAACTTTCAAACCCTGAAGTTTGATGGCTTGCGTTAATGTATTGTATATTTCAATTTCGCCAAAATTAATACCCAGTTGGACAGCGGTTTGGGCGATGTCCGGACTGATGCCGGAAAGGGCTGTTTTCACTCCAATGATTTTCAAGCCATCAATCAATTGGAAAATTTGATGGGCAACCATCGTATCAATTATCGGGACTCCTGACAAATCGATAAACAGCCTTTCAATAGAAGCATCATGGCATTGTTTCAGCACTTTTTCAAACATGATGCGAGCACGGTAAGTATCGATTTCTCCGATTAGTGGAAGCAATCCCATTTCTTTTGTTAGCAAAATGACAGGAGCACTCATTTCCACGATCATTTCTTTCTGGGCATTCAACCTTCTTTCAGCTGCCGCTGTGTGTTGGACGGTGAATTCCAGGATAATCTCATTGGTTTTTAGAATGACTGCCTGCTTCCATAGGTCAAGCTGCTCGCTTGAAATATCTTTATGCATGGCTGCAAATTCTTTGATAAGGTTCACGTATTGCAGCTGTGTTCTAAAAAACTCTTTTAAGATGGCTGCTAGAGGCGTTGAAAGGTGGCCTTCATCTTTTGAAACACGCATGATCCAATCTTGGAAATTTTCTAGGCATTCGATTTCCTCTGTATCGAACATTGAGCAAAAACGCATATGGAATTCGTAGTTTTGCTGCTTTAATCGTTCAATCGCTTCCGGATTGTTTGATCCATATACTCCTCCAACGCTTTTATCCAACGTCTCATACCATTGAGCTGTCAGCTCTTTGTTTTTTTCGCATAGAAAATCATGTAATTCTTGATTCTTCAACATTATTTTCTTCTCCTCTGTTCTTAAGTAACTGTTTAAAACAAGCATTAAGAATAGTATATATCACTCGATCAATTTGTTAGAAGCCAAAAGGTAAATTGTTTAGTACATAAAATATAATGAAAAAACTAATAAAGCTAAAATCCAAAGCAAGAGCGCATCTTCTTTCTTTTAGAAAAATGATTGAATTTTCTTTTAATTTGTCACAAAATTAAGAAAACTGGTGTCACTATAGAGAAGGCTTTTCGAAGGGAGGAAATAATGATGGAGGTGAAGGCGAATTTGTGGGATAACAGTAACGATTCGTCAATAGAAGATGCTTTTCAGGAGCTGTTCCAACAGCATTATTCTCTTGTCGTTCGAAAAGTTCTGGTGATTGTTAAAGAACAATCCGTTGCGGAAGATATTGCACAGGAAGTATTCGTCAAGTTATACCATACCGACCGCAAGACGATCAACAATATGCCGGGTTGGCTGACGAAAGTTGCTGTTAATACCGCCTACAATCATATTCGAACTGAAAAACGCCATCATGCCCGAAAAAACAAACAACAGATGTATGAAACCAATGGAGTGGAATCGCTTGAAGACAGCTATACACAGCTTGAAGATATTCACGAAGTTCATAAAACACTGATGAAACTATCTGAAAGAGACCGGGATATCCTGATTATGAAGTATTCCGGGTTCAGCTACGAAGAAATCGCAAAAAATAAAGGGATCGAAAAACTCTCCATCGGAACCCTATTAGCCCGGGCTAAACAACGTTTTAAAAAATCTTATATGGAGGGAAGGAGAGAGCAAAGATGACTTGTCCTGATGTAGGGGTGCTTCAAGCTTATTTAGATGGGGAAGTTAGCCGCGAGCAAAAAAAACAAATTATGAAGCATTTAGAAAGTTGCCGGAAGTGCCGATCTAACATCAAAGAATTGCAAACCCTTCACTCTTTTTGTGAGAGAGCATTAGTGGTAAAAGAGGTTGACGTGAATACCGATCAAGCATGGGCAAAATTCGAAGAAAAACTTCGGCATAACGGCAATCAGAAGTTGGCAGATGAAGTAGTGAAAAATAAAAAGGGGTGGAGTACATTGAAAACGAAAACAAAACGGCTGCTCATTTCAGGAGCGGTGGCAGCTGCTATGTTCAGTTCGCTTGCGCATCCGCAAGTTCGGGTTCAAGCGAATGATTTTTTATCTTTGTTCCGTGTAAATCAGTTTGAGGTTGTAACGTTGACACCAAATGATTTGAGAGAAATCGAAAATTGGGTCGGCGAGAACAAAGACGGCAAGCTGGACCTTAAAGGAATCGGGCAGTTGGAAAAGTCCCAGGAAGCAGAAGACATAACCTACTTCAGCTCAGCTGAAGAGGCTGCGGCTGCTGGCTATGATGTGCCTCAATTTGAAGATTTTCATGTTGAGCAAGTAAGTGTAGCCCCGGCTTCTACAATGACCTTTACTTTAGATGTAGAAAAAGCAAATCAAATGTTAGCTCAATTAGGCTCCGACCAACAATTTGAAGCATCTTTAGACGGAAAGCCATTTTCCGTAACAACCTTTGAAGCCGTTCATACAGATTATGCAACAGCAGCTCAGCACGTATCCTACATGCACACAAAATCACCGGAAATCAACGTCCCTGAAGGTGTGTCGATCGAGCAGTTAAGAACCACGATGCTTTCACTTCCGTTTTTGCCGGAAAATGTGAAAACGCAGCTTGCGAGCATAGACAATATTGAATCGACTTTGCCAATTCCTTATGCTGCCACAGAAGGATCTAAGATGACTGAAGTCGAAGTAGGAAATGCTCAAGGGATTGCAGTGGAAAGTGAGGAGCATTCCTATATTGTTTGGCAGGACGATGGCAATATTCACACCATTTTTGCTGAAGGCTTCTTGACTGCAGACCAATTGCTTCAATGGAGCGAACAGGTAAATTAAATGAAAACAATAGAAAAGTTCAGGGTGTCCTAAATGCACTCTGAACTTTTCTTAATAAGTTTTGGGGAGGAACGAGATGGGCGTAATAGAGACCAATTCATTAACGAAAACGTATGATGGAAAAGGCGGCATTTCAGATGTAACGTTATCCATAGAAGAAGGAATAGTCTATGGATTTTTAGGGCCGAATGGCTCCGGAAAAAGCACGTTCGTCCGGACGCTCCTTGGCTTGTTGGTGCCGACAAGCGGAGAAGGGTTTATTCTCGGGGAACCGATCGGGACCACGAAGTCCCGGGAACAAGTTGGGTATCTTCCAGAGTTATTCCGCTATCCGAATTGGATGACAGGAAAGCAATTGTTGGAAAGCCATGCCGATCTCTGTAAAATTCCTGCCCGGCAACAAAACAAACGAATTCAAGAAGTAGTGGATCTAGTGGGAATGACCGGAAGAGAAAAAGGAAAGATCAGCGGCTTTTCAAAAGGGATGTCCCAGCGGATAGGCATTGCTTGTGCCATATTGAATGATCCAAAGGTGATTTTTCTTGATGAACCTACTTCAGCACTGGACCCCATCGGGCGCAAAGATGTCCGGGATCTTATGGCGTATCTCCGGGACCAGGGGAAGACAGTTTTTTTAAACAGCCATTTGCTTCATGAAGTAGAGTCGTTGTGCAACTATGTGTCGATTGTCCATCAAGGGGAAATGATTGCTCAAGGGCCATGGCGCGAATTGATGATGACGGAAGCACGAGTTGAAATTGTCACCGCAGGATCTATAGCGGCGCCTTTTCCGGCCTTCGTGACAAGCTATCAAAAAGGCAAAGAACAAGAAGGGCGTATGCGGTGGGTGCTCGAGCTAGAAAATGAAACGGACATACCCAAAATCCTTCATTACTTATCATCCAAACAGATTGATGTATTTGAAGTAAAACCGAACACCCCTCATCTAGAAGATGTGTTCCTGCATTGGGTAAATCAGAAAAAGGAGAGCGCCTATGTGGACAATCAGTAAACTCACTTTTAAAGAAATCATCTCCAAGCGCATTTTTTTAATTACGATCATTATGACGCTCGTTTTTCTGACGCTCTATGGAACGGCCATTTATTTTGCTGGAAGAGAAGGCGCGGAAGTGGAAGATGCCGTTCAAGGGACTGAACTTATTTTGATGCAGCAGTTTGTTTCATCCCAACTTTTGGGCGTCGGCCTATATTTTTCGTCTTTTATTACAGCTTTGCTGGCGATCATGTCCAGTGTCAGTGCCATTTCCGGAGAGGTGTCGAGCCACCAAATCGACACGTGGTTGATGCGGCCGATTTCCCGATCGCAATTTGTATTAGGGAAGTTTTTCGGACTAGCCTTGCTAATGATTGCCTATGCAGTCGCTTTGTTTTTTAGCATCATTTTTCTGCATCAAGGAATCGGAGTGGAATGGATGTCATTGGACATCGAGCCTATCCAGATGATCAAAGCTGTAAGCGTGTTTGCGATTCAGCCGTTTGTGCTGATTGCGTTCGGCATCTTGTTGAGTACACGAATGACCACGTTAAACGCAGGAATCGTTGCAATCATCTTATATGGCGCAGCTTTTATCGGGGGCTTTATCGAGCAATTTGGGGCGGTCGTTGAGAAAGCGAGCCTGGTGAATATCGGCATCATCATGAGCCTTGTTTTTCCGATCGATTCCATGTACCGGAAAATGACCGTTTTGTTATTTGATTCGGCTAACGATCCCCTGTCACTGGCGCAGGGCGGAATGTTCACCAGTGTCTCCACTCCTGGAAACATCATGGTATGGTATGCGGTATTATACGGTATAGTCGCCGTCCTTTTTTCCATCTACAGTTTCAAAAAGCGCGATGTGTGAATCAGCAGGCTAACAGCCTTTTTTCTTCTAGAAACAATTACTGCAAAATAAAGGGATTTGGGTATTTTCAATTTTTGCGTTTTCAAGAAATTTATTAGGGAAGTAGAAAAATAACAAATAATTGTGAAAGAAGGAGAGAGGCATGAATGGAAAAAAGCAATAGGCATGAAAACAGGAAAAATGAGCAGTTGGAGCAGTTTCGGACAGATGATCAAAACCAGGCACTGACGACCAATCAAGGGCTGAAAGTATCCAATGATGAATTTTCGCTGAAAGCCGGTGTTCGTGGTCCGACCTTGATGGAAGACTTTCACTTCCGTGAGAAGATGACGCATTTTGACCATGAGCGGATTCCGGAGCGGGTTGTGCATGCACGCGGTTATGCAGCCCACGGGGAATTCGAAGCTTATGGGACAGCAGAACCGTTTACAAAAGCGGGATTTCTTAAAAAAGGGACGAAAACACCGGTATTTGTCCGATTCTCTACAGTAGTGGGTTCTCGTGGTTCTGCAGAGACGGTCCGCGATACCCGAGGTTTCTCCACGAAGTTTTATACAGAAGAAGGAAATTACGACCTTGTCGCTAATAATATGCCGGTATTCTTTATCCAGGATGCCATCAAGTTCCCGGATCTTGTACATGCCATCAAACCGGAACCTCACAATGAAATGCCTCAAGCAGCCGCAGCACACAATACGTTTTGGGATTTTGTCGCACACAATACCGAATCGGCCCATCATGTTATCTGGAATATGGCAGACAGGGCGATTCCACGCAGCTTCCGTATGATGGAAGGCTTTGGCGTCCACACATTCCGTTTTATCAACGATGAAGGAAAATCACATTTTGTGAAATTTCATTGGAAGCCGAAATTGGGCGTCCATTCTTTGGTGTGGGATGAAGCACAGAAAATCTCAGGAAAAGATCCAGACTTTAACCGTAAAGATTTATGGGAATCGATTGAAGCGGGAGATTTCCCGGAATACGAATTCGGTGTACAGCTTTTGCCGGAAGAAGATGAATTCAAATTCGATTTTGATGTTTTGGATCCCACCAAACTTTGGCCTGAAGAAGACGTTCCTGTAACAATGATCGGCAAGATGACATTGAACCGAAATGTGGACAACGTTTTTGCGGAAACGGAGCAAGTGGCGTTCCACCCGGGGCATGTAGTGCCCGGAATCGATTTTACAAACGATCCGCTTCTCCAGGGGCGTTTGTTCTCCTACACAGATACTCAACTAATCCGCTTAGGTGGACCAAACTTCCATGAAATTCCGATCAACCGCCCGGTATGCCCGTTCCATAACAATCAGCGGGACGGCTATAACCGCCAGACGATCAACAAAGGCAGAGTCAGCTACCACCCTAACTCACTCGCAAACAATACCCCGGCGCCAGCAAGTCCGGCTGAAGGCGGGTATGAACATTACCAGGAAAAAGTGGAAGGCCGAAAAGTCCGTGCCCGCAGTGAAAGTTTCAATGATCACTTCTCACAGGCGAAGCTGTTTTGGAATTCGATGAGTGCTACGGAAAAACAGCATATTGTCGAAGCTTATAGCTTTGAGCTTGGGAAATGCGATATGCCGATACGCGAAATGAATATTGAAGTGCTGGCCAATGTTGACTTGGAACTTGCGCAGAAAGTTGCCGGGAATATCGGCGTAACGCCGCCTGCAGAAGGCGGATCGGACGTAACGAAATCTTCCCCTGCACTTAGCCAGGAGAATACCGTCAAGCTCCCCGATACGCGAAAAGTCGGAGTCTTGATTGATAATGGCTTTGATGGAAAAGAAATCATGCCGGTTTTGAATGAACTCGAAGCCAGTAAGATGAAGTATGAAATTATAAGTGAGACACAGGGGAAAGTCACTGGGGCAGATGGTACTGAGTTGGAAGTAACTCATACTTTCTCGACAACCGATGCGGTCCTTTACGATGCACTTTATGCAGTAGGCGGACCGGACGTGTCGAAGGCATTCGCGAAAAATGCCGCCAAATTCCTCGGAGAGGCTTTTGATCACTATAAAGCAATCGGAGCGGCGCAAGAAGGGGAGAAATGGCTTGAAGCAGCGAAAATGCTTGATCAGCCCGGCATAGTAACAACAGGCCAAACGACAGACTTCACCAAGCAATTTATCGAAGCTGTTTCAGCACACCGCCATTGGGACCGTGATGTAAGTTGAGTTCAAGATGTTTTTAAATGGATATGAAGATAAGAGAAGCTGCCTTGAATGGCATCTTCTCTTCTTTTTGTTTCAAAAGGAACAAGATTCGCTTTTGTGAGGGCTTGAAGTTCAACATCTTCAGCAGCGATTCGACCCATAAGCACTGACTTATGCTTTTTTGTTAACATGCACTTTTGAAACCGCGTTAGATAAATGGCAATCTTCATTTGAGAATGCTACGATTAATATAGGTGAAAATTCAAGTGAATAAAAATTCAGCGTTAACTTTCGAAAGGCACAAGGGCAAGGGTATAGATGTATTCCCCAATACATCCGATTTAAATAAAAACATGAAATCACTTCCATATTAACCACAACTCTATTCCTCAAACCCACTTTTTATTTGCAAACCTTTATTTTCGGATGTCAGTTAACGCGTAATTTATAATATGAAAAATTGAAATACGAAAGGATACTGCATGGAATTCGTAGGAACTACATTATTCTTGATTTCTGTAATGCTCATTATTGGCGTATTGGCTACAAAGTTTTCTTCAAAACTAGGGCTTCCTGCTCTTATTCTCTTCTTGGTTGCAGGTATGATACTCAACCGCTTTATGTATTTTGAAAATGTTCAGCTCGCCCAATTTATCGGAACATTAGCCTTGATCATCATCTTGTTTGATGGAGGAACCCAAACGAAATGGTCAAAAATGAAACCGATTCTTGGTCCTGCCAGTTCATTAGCAACGCTTGGGGTTTTACTTACAACGTTTATTACCGGTGTTGCGGCCATGTACATTCTGGACTTTTCTTTATTGGAAGGACTTCTATTAGGAGCTATTATCGGTTCTACAGATGCAGCAGCGGTTTTTTCTGTCCTGGGCAACAAAAACTTCAATAAACGATTGACCGCTACACTGGAGGCAGAGTCAGGCTCTAACGATCCGATGGCGGTATTTCTCACCGTTGCGCTTATTCAATTGATAACCATACCCGATTCATCTATATGGTTTGCTATCGGAACCTTTTTTGTGCAAATGGGTCTTGGTCTTTTAATAGGTCTTATTCTAGGCAAGCTTTCTGTATTAGTAATCAATAGCATTGAACTAGACACTTCCAGTTTATATCCCATACTTGCAATGGGGGCGGCGATTTTTACTTACGCCGTAACTGACTATTTGGGAGGAAGTGGGCTGCTTGCTGTTTACGTCATGGCCGTATTTGTCGGAAATAGTGATTTAACTCACCGCTTTTCCATACTTCGGTTTAATGAAGGATTTGCATGGATGATGCAAATCATCATGTTTACACTGCTCGGCTTACTTGTCTTTCCGGGACAGCTGATTGACGTTTTCTGGAAAGGTATATTAATTGCGGCTATTTTAATGTTTGTTGCGCGCCCTGTTGCTGTTTTTATCAGCATGCTGTTTATGAAGTATAGTTTTAACCAAAAACTATTCATTTCTTGGGCAGGACTGAAAGGTGCTGTACCGATTGTTTTGGCTACCTATCCGATTGTAGCTGGTATTGGCAGCAGTAATCTTATATTCAATACTGTTTTTTTCGTCGTGCTGATATCTGCACTTATGCAAGGAAGCACGTTGTCCTGGTTAGCTGAAAAGTTGAAGTTGACTAGTGATGGGGACGAAGAAAATTCAAGTGTCGAATTGATAAACTTAGGGGATACGGATTCTGAAATTATGAAAATAACCATCCCTAAACAATCCCCTGCAGTCAATATGTCTTTAACCGACTTGATTTTGCCTGATGATACGCTGATTATCGGAATTAGCCGGAACAAAAAGTTACTGACTCCAACGGGTGCTTCTGTTATTAAAAAAGGCGATACCTTATATGTGCTGGGAGATAAAGAAAGAAGAAAAGAAGCAAAACAATCTTTGCTGGGAACTGCGGAAAATTTGAAGAAATCGATCTGAAATTTGAGTTTTCTAAAGCAAGAAGAATGGACAGTCAGATAAGCTAAGTTGTTTTATATCATTTTGCCAGTATATGTTCCCGGCATACTAATTTATGCTAGAATGGAAATAAGGATTTTAGGCAGGCATTTTGCTTAGCGCTAAGGTCCTTATTTTTCACTCTATTCATATCAACTATATGCGCTGGAAATAAAGGATAATAAATTTCTGTGTAACAGCAAAAATTTACTATCTAATAAAAAGTAATAGGGTAAAACTTAGGTGAAAGGAATTTATAATGACTACTATTTTGTCTAAACGAAACCTGATGATCGTTTTGTGCATCATTTTTTTTGCAGTGATTTTTTTATTTGTTTTGCCCGCATCTGTACCTTTGATCCTTGCCTTCTTAACTGCACTTATGCTGGAACCAGCAGTCAGGCTTTTAAATCAGAAAAAATTCTTTCCTAGTCGCAAGTTAGCCGTTCTGACCGTTTTTATACTGTTTACTTTCATCCTCGGTTTATCTGTTTATTTCATTGTTGCTATATTGATTGGGGAAGTAGCCAGATTCATCGAGAATATTCCTTTTTATATTACGGAAATAAATAATATTTGGGTCGGGTTTGAAGCGAATCTTTTTGGTAAGGCGGAACATTTGCCTGAAGGAATCCTTGAAGAGCTATCTCTATATGTCCAGAGTTTCTTTGATACGGTAAGGTTAAAGCTGACAGAAGTGTTTGCCTTGGAAAAACTGGGTATCTATGTACGCAACATTCCTAACTATTTGGTAAGCCTGATCGTGTATCTAATTGCGCTGTTTTTATTTTTACTTGATCTTCCGCGATTGAAAGAAAAGTTCTTCAGCTTTATGACGCCTAATACAGCTCATAAATATCAGTTGATGGCCTCAAAAATGCAGCAAACGTTTGTTGGCTTTTTAAAGGCGCAATTCCATGTCAGTGTTTACATTTTTATTGTTGCCTTGATAGGGCTTCTTATCATATCTCCTCAAATAGCGGTTATGATGGCGATCATTATTTGGCTTATTGACTTGTTCCCGCTGATCGGTTCAATTATTATTCTGGCTCCGTGGTCTATCTATCATTTTCTTGTCGGAGATACGGTTCTTGGTGTACAACTGGCTATTCTCGGAGGAATCCTGTTAATAATCCGGAGAGTGCTGGAACCTAAAGTAATGAGTACCCATATCGGATTGTCTCCATTGGCTACTCTGATTGCTATGTTTCTAGGTTTGAAGCTCTTAGGATTTTTAGGAGTCATCCTAGGGCCGATTTTAGTCATTCTCTTCAACTCTTTAAAAGAAGCTGGCATTATCCGTTTAAGCTTCAAGATATAAAGTAGATTGCTTTAGAAGAATATAGATGCCGAAAAAGAAGAAACTTGCCATCAAGTTTCTTCTTTTTTTACTTTGTTAACTAATGGTATGGGGGTTCCTCAAAAAAGAACCCATTTCTGAGTCCTTTTGCGGTATCATATGATGTTATGCACCCTCTAATGAAATAGCTTAAGGGCGCTCGTATAAAACCATCCCATCGTTCGAAAGGGCAACAAGTTGGTATTCTGCCGAAATGTCTTCCATATTTGCATCAACAATATAATATACTTTTGTTCCGTAATTGGATTCGATTATATGTACTTCCTTTTCTTTGTCATTCACCACCTCAATTTTTTCTATTTCTTCATCAACAATCAAACCCCACGACAAAACTAAAAAATCATCGTCATTTATATACAAAGGCCCTGACATGCCGGCAAATCCTCCGGAAGGATCATGAATACCTAAACCACCTGTTGTGTCACTAGTTTCCCATCCGTTTTTGCCATTGACCACTAACCCCACTTCAATCAATCCTTCCGTTTCTTCCATGAATGCCAAAGCGAAATCATTATCTGTTTGAACGATTGAAAAGACATCCTGCCATTCCGTATTCTTTCTGATTGCTTCTTCTGCTGTTTTGCTATTGCTGCACCCACTTACAACGAACAAAACCATCATAAAAAACACGATCACTTTAGATTTGGTTTTCATTTTTCACGCTCCTGTTCTATTAATCGGCCAGTATCATTATTTTATTTAATACGTCGCTAAGAAGTTATAAGTTTCATTTAGTTGTAACGGCAAACAGTTTCTTTGACAAAAAGTAAAAGATTTTATATTATACGGGTATAGGGTATATGAGATCGGAGGATGGCTAATGGAAAATACAACAAAGTCAACAATACAACCTAACAAGCAGCAGCTTTTGAACCGGTTAAAGCGGATAGAGGGACAGGTGCGCGGCGTTCATCAAATGGTGGAAAACGACCGGTATTGCGTGGATATCCTGCATCAAGTAAGTGCTATCCAATCGGCAATGAACAAAGTTTCATTGGCATTGTTGGAGGACCATACGCATCATTGTGTGGCAAAAGCCATCAAGGAAAACAAAGGCGAAGAAGCGATCAATGAATTAATGGATGTTATGAAAACTATGACTAAGTAATAGATGAGATAAAATAGTTGTGATACCCTTTAGGGGTATGTTAGATTTAATCTAATCATATTCGAGGAGGCAAAACTAATGAATGAAACTGTGAAAGTACAAGGCATGTCTTGCGGCCACTGTGTAAAGGCGGTTGAAACGAGCGTTGGCGAACTGCAAGGTGTCTCTAGCGTGAAAGTGGATCTTGGCGCAGGCGAAGTGGCAGTTGAATACGACAATAGCAAGACTTCATTAGATGAGATTCAAGAAACAATTGAAGATCAAGGATATGAGGTAGTATAAGAGTGCTTTTATAGCACTCTCTACTTTTCTGTAAAATATACCCCCGGGTAGTATGTGGGAGGAGGAGAACAACATGGGTACAGAATTGAAAGAAGCAAATTTTCAAATCACGGGAATGACTTGTGCAGCATGTGCCGCACGAATCGAAAAAGGAATCAATAAAATGGAAGGCGTCGAACAAGCGAGCGTAAACCTTGCTCTTGAAAAGTCGTCTATCCAATACGATCCTACAAAAATTAACGAAGCGGATTTTGAAAAGAAAATTGAAGCACTCGGGTACGGTGTTGTAAAACAAAAAGCGGAACTTGATATTACCGGCATGACTTGTGCAGCATGTGCCACGCGCATTGAGAAGGGGTTAAACAAACTGGAAGGCGTTGCCGCGGCGAACGTCAATCTGGCTCTTGAAAAAGCGACTGTCGAATTTAATCCATCGGAAGTAGCGATTGCGGACATCGTTGCAAAAGTGGAGAAGCTTGGATATGGTGCGCATCAACAACAGGAGACGGAACAGGCAGACTACCGTGAAAAAGCCATCAAGGACCAGAAGCGGAAGTTCATCTTCTCAGCTGTTTTATCCCTTCCACTCCTGTGGACGATGATTGGCCACTTTTCCTTCACTTCTTTTCTTTACGTACCAAATATCTTGATGAACCCTTGGTTTCAGATGCTGTTGGCAACACCGGTCCAATTCATTGTCGGGAAACAGTTTTATGTCGGCGCTTATAAAGCCCTCCGCAATGGCAGCGCGAATATGGATGTGCTGGTCGCCATGGGAACATCGGCTGCCTATTTCTACAGCGTCTATCAAGCGGTTATAACGGTGGGAACTCATCATGCTCCGCACTTGTATTTTGAGACAAGCGCGGTATTGATTACCCTCATTATTTTGGGGAAATTGTTTGAAGCAAAAGCAAAAGGCCGTTCTTCTGAAGCCATTAAAAAACTTATGGGCCTTCAGGCGAAAGCAGCAGTCGTTTTACGCGATGGATCAGAAAAAGAGGTGCCGCTTGAAGAAGTCGTGATTGGCGATATCATTATGGTGAAGCCAGGCGAAAAAATTCCGGTCGATGGTGAAGTCTTGGAGGGAATCACTGCAGTTGATGAATCGATGCTGACAGGTGAGAGCTTGCCGGTGGACAAAAAAACAGGTGACGCTTTATACGGCTCAACAATTAACAGCAATGGCTTTATCCACATGAAGGCGACAAAAGTCGGACGGGATACGGCACTTGCCCGGATTATTAAAGTGGTGGAAGATGCACAAGGCACAAAAGCGCCGATTCAGCGGTTAGCCGATAAAATTTCGGGCATTTTTGTTCCGATCGTTGTCGGAATCGCTATTATTACTTTTCTGATTTGGTTTTTCTTGGTCGAACCAGGGAACTTTACTCCGGCACTTGAAGTATTGATCGCTGTATTGGTGATTGCCTGTCCATGTGCTCTCGGGCTAGCAACACCGACGTCCATTATGGCAGGATCGGGACGGTCGGCAGAAGCGGGCATTTTGTTTAAGGGCGGGGAGCACTTAGAGCAGACCCAAAGCATTGATACGGTAGTAATTGATAAAACTGGCACAATTACGCACGGAAAGCCTGAACTGACCGATGTTTTGCTGCAAGACGGACAGGACGAAACGAAATTTCTATCTCTTATAGGCGCAGCGGAAAAACAATCGGAACATCCGTTAGCCCAAGCTATCGTTCAAGGAATCCAGAAAAAAGGCATTGAACTTGGCCATGTGCAATATTTTGAAGCCATTCCGGGATTCGGGATACAAGCAACCGTTTCAGGACAGGGCGTCGTGATTGGTACACGTAAACTTATGCAGCAATATGGCATCAGTATCGAGCCGGTGCTTTCAAGAATGGAAGAATTGGAAAGCAGAGGGAAAACCACTATGCTCGCTGCCATCAATGGAGAGTATGCAGGCATGGTGGCCGTAGCGGATACCATCAAAGACACTTCCCGCGAAGCAGTGCGCCGCCTTCAGGATATGAACATCCAGGTTATTATGATGACCGGAGATAACGAACGAACTGCTCAAGCAATCGGCAAAGAAGTGGGAGTCGATGCAGTCATTGCGGAAGTTCTTCCGGAAGGCAAAGCGGAAGAAGTGAAAAAGTTGCAGCAGCAAGGCAAAAAAGTGGCGATGGTCGGAGACGGCATCAATGATGCGCCAGCACTTGCAACCGCGGATATCGGTATGGCCATCGGTACAGGCACAGATGTGGCAATGGAAGCTGCAGACATTACCTTAATCCGGGGAGATTTGAACAGTATCGCTGATGCCATCATCATGAGCCGTAAAACGATGCGCAACATCAAGCAAAACCTGTTTTGGGCATTTGCTTACAACACGCTTGGAATTCCCATTGCAGCAATTGGCTTACTTGCACCATGGCTGGCTGGTGCAGCAATGGCATTCAGCTCTGTATCCGTCGTTTTGAACGCATTGCGGCTGCAACGGGTGAAGTTAGAAAAGTAAAGCAAATGCCTTTTGTGAAATTTAATATGGTGTACACTGTTTGCTTATGGAATAAAAAAGGAAAAGAAGTGCTGTTCAATTAGCGCTTCTTTTCCTTTTTTTAATGCTAAGGTGTTTTAAAAAAGTTTCTTGCACTTGAAGAAGTTACAGATGATTTTTTGATCCCTTCTCCATCACTGCCGCCAATTCGTTGGAGATTGAGTTATTCTCATTTTGCAGATTATCAATGATGTTGCCATAATCCGTTTGATTTCGGTTCTGGCTTAATTTGTATGCCGCCTGTATTTCCCCGGCCTTAATCTTAAATCCAACAATTCCTTTCAATTCTTTCTCCAATAACGAAGGGGAGAGCTTGTCCCATAGAACAGGGGCATCTCGATGGTTCTCGTATTTTTCCAGCAATTTTGTCAGATCCTGTTTCAATTCTTCCTCATTCAAGATGCTCGCTTTTCCGTATACATGGACCGCTTGGTAGTTCCAGGTCGGAACGTTTTCCTTTTCATACCAGGAGGAGGAAATATAAGCATGAGGCCCCTGAAACATCACCAATACTTCTTCTGCAGCTTCGAATGTCCGCCACTGGGAATTTCCATAAGCCATATGCCCGGTGATATAGAATGCCTCATCTTCTTTAACCAACTGCAAAGGCAGATGGGTCGCTATTGGTCTTCCGTTTTTTGTAGTAACAAGCGTTCCGAATGAATGCGCTTGGATGAATTTGTAAACTTCCTGAATATCGGTGACCTTAAAGTGTTTTGGGATGTACATAGCAATCCGCCTTTCGCAATATAAAATTAAAGTGTTTTAGTCATGAGCAAATCCACTTGTTCGTCATCACCCATATAAAAAGAGTGAGAACCTGTTTGGACAAATCCTTTTTTCTGATAAAATGCAATGGCATTTTCATTTTTCTCCCAAACTCCAAGCCAAATCCTCTTTTTTTCCTGCTCCTTTGCCAATTCCACCGCTTTAGCCAACAGCACTTTTCCAAACCCGTTTTTGTGGAATTTTTTCTTCACATAGATCCGCTCGACTTCCAAGGAATCATCGCCCATCGCTTCCGATTGTGCGGCACCGGTATTAATCTTTAAGTATCCGGCAAGCTCTTGCTCCGAATAAATAAAGAAGAATTGCGAAGAAGGATTAGCCAATTCCTGTTCCAACTGCTCCAATTTGTATGCCTTATCCAAGTAGGCATTCAAGTGTTCAAGTGAATTTTGCTCTTTGAAAGTCTCAGTGAATGTTTCAATACTGATTTCTTGAAGTGCCCGTAAATCTCTAAGCGTGCATTTCTTCATCATCATTTCAGCAGATAGCTCCTTTAGCCTTTTAATAAGTTCTCTTATTTCCTTTTTTAACGAGTTCCCAATCCTTTTCGACATTTTTCCGGATTCGTTGCAAAAGGCTGAAAGCCGTTTCCGCTTCTTTTTCGGAAAATCCATCCAGTGCTATAAGGTTGGAGTGATCATTTTCTCTAATGATGAAAGGATAGACCGCTTTTCCTTTCTCCGTCGGAAAAAGTTTTTTGATTTTTTTATTGTTTAGATCTTCTTTCTTTTCAACAAAGCCGTTTGTTTCAAGCTTTTGGATAGCACGGGTTGCAGTGGACCGGTCCACTTTGATCAACTCCAGTAACTGCTCTTGGATGATTCCCGGGTTTTCACATATTCGCACTAGGTACAAATATTGCCCTTTGGTAAGATCGAATTCTTTGAATTCGATGTTGCTGATTGAATCAAGCGCCCTGGCGATCATGCCAATTTCACGCAGAATTTCTTTCATAGTGCACTCCTCCTGGTATTATTCAGTTGCATATACAGTAAAAATATATATTGAATATACTATGTAATTGTTGCATATGCAATAAAATTTGAGCATGAAGTTTCCTTTTCATGTAATAGGGTTACCGCCTCCTGATTACTACAGTGACTTAGATAAACACATCCTTCAGTCCCAAGAACAAAAAAGAAAGGCAAAGAAGATGTTTGTCTTAACATTTTCTCTGCCTCTTATTTATATATGGTCGCTTATACATAAAGTGCCACTAACACTTAAATAATGACCACCTGATTTTTCCCCATGTCTTTTGCTAAATACAATGCTTTGTCAACCCATTTTGCCATCGACTCAAGGGGAAAGTCGTCTTTGAAACTTTTACCTCCAATCGACACGGTAATGTCAATCGGACGGTTCTGTTCCCGAATTTCCAATTTCTTAATACATAGACTTAATCTGTTAGCTATAGGTTCTAATTGTGCTTTGTCGGTATTGGGCAATAGTATGGCAAACTCGTCTCCGCCAATACGTGCTGCAATATCAGATGATCTGGTTACTTTAGTAATTTGAAGAGCAAGTTCTTTCAGTACACGATCACCTGCAGGGTGACCATACGCATCATTAATATCTTTGAAATTATCAGTGTCGATGTATAACAGAGACAGGCAGGTTCCTTGTTGAACGGCGTAGCTTACTTCTTTCCTAAGTTGCTTTTCAAAATAGCGCCGGTTAAACAAAGAAGTTAAAGAATCCTTTTCTGCATATTCTTTCAGTTGGAGTTCTAGAAGCTTTTGTTTAGTAATATCTACATGGCGAATGACCACGCCTTCAATCTTACCTTCATTTGGTTGAAAAGGGGTAGCTTGCATCAAAAACCACCTTTTTATGAAAGGGGAATGACAAGGATATTCAAAGTTGAAACAGTCCGCATCTCCACTCAGGATAGACTGTAAACCCTGATATAACTCTGGTTCTGCCTTGCACTGTTGAAGGTAATTGCTGCCGGTGCTAAGTTCGGATAAAGCTCCGCCATTGCTTATTGCGAATCGTTTCCATTCTTCGTTTACAAAACAAATGATTCCATTTGCATCGATTAAACAGATTTGGTCTTTTAAAGAATTTAGAACAGACTCACTTATTCCCGGATCCGTTAATAAAAAGGTATTTAAATGTGCTTTCATTGCCATCATCATCTTTCTATAGGAGACGTGAGTTTATGTTGAATTCTTCAATTTAACTGCTTATGATAAGATAGTTCTAAATATTTTCTGTCAAAATCTTCTGGCGACATCGGTTTTTCATATAAATAGCCTTGATGGATTACGCAGCCGCTAGTTTCTAAAAAAGCGGCCTCATTTTCCAACTCGACTCCTTCTGCCACCAATTCACAGTCAATGCTTTTAACAAATTGGATAAGTGACTTAAGAACAGCTTCAGATTTACGATCAAAGCCGATTTTGGTAATGAATGATTTATCTAATTTAATTTTGTCGATTGGAAAATCCATTAAGTACGCCAACATGGAGAAACCTGTACCAAAATCATCCAAAGCAATGGAGATTCCTTTCGATCTGCAGGCCACTAAATTTTTTAGTGTTGCTTCGGAGCAAGTAAGTTCTACGCTTTCCGTAATTTCAATTTCAATCCAATCTGGTGAAATCTGGAATTTTTCCATAAGGTGAAATAAATCTTCAAAAAATGCTGTGCTTGTGAGTAGAGAAGGCGTCACGTTGATAGCAGTCTTTGGAAACTTACTGCATTTTTTTTTGTTCATTTTGATAAAAGAAAATACTTCTTTTAATAAGTAGCTCGTCAAGTTTGATATTGTGCCAGTTTCTTCGGCTACGGCAATGAATTCTAAAGGAGAAATTGGTCCCAGCTCAGGATGTTGCCAGCGGGCTAGCACTTCAATGCCACTCAGCTCTCCGGTTATGCAATTGAGTTGAGGTTGAATAGCAAAGTATAATCCAAGCTCCTTAAGATTTCCCGCCAAGCTTTTTTCAATCATCAGTCGTCGTGCCAAATTTGCTCCCATTCCAGAGTGGAAGAGAGAGTAAGAAGAGCCTCTTTGTTTTTTAGCTTCCCGCATTGCAGTCTCTGCATAGGCGATCAATTCTTCAACACTGTATGAATCTTGAGGATAAGAAGAGACTCCGATGCTAGCATTTACTGTAAGCGACTGGGAATCGTTTATAAGAATGGATTGAGCAAAAATTTCCCTAACTTTACTCGGGAAGTCTTCAATCTTTTCATTCTCTTGATGCAAATGAAGAAGAATCAGTTCATCACCGTCTAATCTTCCCATTATTTCATGAGGACCAAGCAGTTTTTCTAAATTTCTCGCTATGCTTTTAATGACTTTATCGCCTATTTTGTGATTATAGAGAGTATTTATGTGTTTGAAATTGTCTAAATTGATATAAAGCAATGAAAAAGGGATTTCTTCCTGCAGAATCAATTCAATTTTCTCTTCAAATTTTAACCGGTTCGGCCAACCGGTCAAATAATCAATGTAAGCATATTCCGATGTTTCTTTTTTTGCTAGTTGGTTATCACTGATTTTTTGATAATAAACAGCCAGCCCACCATGTTTCATCGGCTCCACTTTTACCGTGAACCACGCATCGAGGGGACCGTAGTATTCTTCGAATTGGAGCGGAATCTGTTCCTGGATAGCCCGGTTATAATTTGCATAGAAAGCTGTTCCCACCAGTCGCGGAAACAATGTCCAGATATTGCTGCCGACCAACTCTTCTTTTCTCATATCAAGTATGGACTCGGTTTTTGTATTCAGATAATAGAAATTCATATTCTCATCGAGAAGATAAAAGGCATCTGTCATACTTTCAAGAACCAAGTCTGTGTTCATTGATTCAGCTAGCAAGCGATTTAAGGGTTGTGTGTATAGGATTCCACCAATCTCCCCATTGCTTAATGGAAATTGACGATACTTTACAGAGAAATGTTCTGTTGTCTCAGCAAATTGGAAAGAAGTAAGATGAACCTGCTCGACAACAATTCCACTCAAAATATCTTTAGTGTGATGCAATTCACTGATTCTTCCATTTTTTTCTAATCCATGGAGGTAGTTTTCTCCAGTCTTCCATAAAACATCTGATAATTGCCGGTCATGGCAATAATTTTTCCAATTTTGATTGGCATGGACAATGACTCCATTTGTATTCAGAAGAACAACAAAATCTTCTCGCATGTCGATTAATTCCTGTATTTGTTGTTCTAAGATTTCCATACTAGTCACTCCCACAATTCATTTTGTATCTTATTTGAAAAGTTGGTTTTTCTTACTTGTTTGTTTTTAAAAACCTTAAGTAGTCATGAGAATCGTATTGCTTTGCCTTCATGGATACTACCAAACGCATTTGTATTCTTGAGCAGAAAAGACGTCAACATCTAGAGTTTTTAAGAGGTCACAAACATAATAAAAAGCTTGTAGATTTTTAATCATCAATCCTTTTTCTTTATGTTCATCAAGATAAAGAATTGTTTCTTTTCTATAAGTAAGTGAACGTGCGACAGTATAAAAAGGAGTATTTTGGCTTCTTATATTTGTTCGATCAGAGATCGTAAATTTTGACAGCTGGAAAATATCCGTTACCATATAATCGCCTTCCCAGGAACAAATAAGTACCATGTCATATTGTTTAAGAATATTTAGAGTTTCCTCTTTTGTTATTAACATTTTTTCAATAGTTTTGCCTACATATTCTTTTATTTCATTCAACTCTGAATCATTTAAGGACAAATTTCTTTTAAATAAAAACATATAAGGCACCCCCATTAATAAACTGGCAAAACCATTAGATGCAGAAATAAGTATTGAAAATACCTAAAATGATTAAAAGTAAAAAGACCTATTTATTTCTCAATTGACAATTATTATACATATAATTTCATGAAAATAAAAAATTATTTATTTCTTATAAAAAATAATGTTTTTTGCTTAATGATTAGGTTAAGTGTATGGATTTTAATATTTTAAAATACATTATAAGGAAAAATAATTTAAATACTAGACTAAAAAAATAGATATAAATGCTTAATTAAAAAATTTATTAGATGAATTATATAATCTATAATTTAAACTTAAAATAGGTAAAAATATCTAAAGTTTTGGAGTTGACTTTGAAATGTTCTAACCTCTGATAAGTAACGTAGTTTTTTTGAATCATTTAGAGATGAACTGCTGAGTAATGAATAGTCAGCAGCCATAAGTGGCGTTTTAAAAGATGGTATTCGAAAAACTCGAAAATAATGGTTGCACCGTGCTAATAATCTCTAAACTGATAATATATGCACAAAAAACCGGCGACCAAATAAAACTGGTCGCCGGTTTCTGCTATTATTTAATGCGAAGTTCTGTCGATTTGTCGAAGAAGTGAGCTTTGCTCATGTCGAATGCCAAGTCGAGCGACTGGCCAGCTTCTACGTTGAAGCGTGAATCGACGCGTGCCACGAAATCTTGGCTTGCAACTTGAGAATAAAGGATGATTTCCGCACCCATCAACTCAGCAACTTCGATTTTCGCACGGAATTTTGTTTCCGGTGAAACATCAAGGAAAACAGGCTCATCGTGAATATCCTCAGGACGTACACCAAGAACGATTTCCTTGCCTTCGAAGCCTTGGTCGCGCAAAGTTTGCACTCGGCCTTGTGGTACAAGAATTTTCTGATCGCCCATCACAAAATAGTTGCCTTCAAGTTTCCCGAAGAAGAAGTTCATCGCCGGTGAACCGATAAAGCTGGCTACGAACATGTTGTCCGGAAGATCGTAAACTTCTTTCGGTGTTCCTACTTGCTGGATAAAACCGGCTTTCATAACAACAAGGCGTGTAGCCATTGTCATCGCTTCTGTTTGGTCATGCGTTACATAGACAGTAGTCGTCTGCAGACGCTGGTGAAGCTTTTGGATTTCTGCGCGCATTTGGACACGCAGTTTCGCATCCAAGTTGGAAAGCGGCTCATCCATCAGGAACACTTCAGCGTCGCGTACAATAGCACGGCCTAAAGCTACACGCTGGCGCTGACCGCCAGATAATGCCTTTGGTTTGCGGAATAAGTATTCTTCGAGATTCAGGATGCGCGCCGCGTTGTCGACACGTTTTTTGATTTCATCTTTTTTCATCTTGCGCAATTTCAAGGAGAACGCCATGTTGTCATAAACATTCATGTGCGGATATAAAGCGTAGTTCTGGAAGACCATAGCGATGTCGCGGTCTTTAGGCGATACATCATTTACGCGTTTTTCGCCGATAAACAAATCGCCGTCTGTAATGTCTTCAAGCCCTGCAATCATACGAAGTGTTGTTGATTTCCCGCAGCCGGATGGGCCAACGAGAACAAGGAATTCCTTATCGCGGATCTCCAAGTTGAAGTCTTGCACCGATACTACACCTTTATCGTACTCTTTACGGATATTCACTAAATTTAATCCAGCCATTCATATTCCCCTCCATTTATGTAAGTGCTTTCAATAACTGATTCTAGCATACAATTTTCCGACAATTAAAGTAATGGTAAACATGCACAAAGATTCGGGAGTCCTTGGTGCATGTTTACGAAAAGAAGAGAGAGGAGAATTATTCTTTAGCAAGCATCGCCAGATAGACCGGCATTGCCTGATGAAATTGGCGTATGTCGATGCCGGTTTTTTCAAAAAACCGATCCAGCCGGTATTGAAGGCTATTGCGGTGCAAGTGCAATTCCTTGGCGGTCTCTGAAATGTTCAGATTGCTATGGACGAACGTTTCCAGCATCTTCAGCGTGTCCTCATCATCGATAAACTCCTGCAGCACATTTCTGCTGAGCTCATTGCGGAAAGCCGGATCGATTTGATCGATCAGCAAATAAGGCACAGCATCGATATAGGTAATAACGGTCTTGTCCGAATAGGCGAACACTTTTTTGGCGTCGCGTATAACGGAACGGTAATACGGCTGTATAGAGTCGAAGCTTTTTTGGAAAGGGCCGACGAAAAAAGTGATTTTTACATAAAGATCGCTCATTAAGACATCAATCATCTGTTCATAGGAAGGGTTATCTTCACTGGCATTCTGCTCTTCAATGATGAGGCCTTCAAACTCGTTTTCCCAAAGTATCGGAACTGGGTGCTCAAAAAGTTCCTGAATGGCTTCGTGGAAAAAAACTGGGGTAATCTGGTTTTTATTGATCGAGAAGTAGATAAAGCGATATGGATTGGCTAAAGGAAATGTAAAAGGGGGGTGCCCTTCTATATGGGTCACCGCTTTTTTCCATCTTAACTCGTCATTCGTCATGGGAGGGAATGCTACATTGTAAGGCGTTAAAAAAGCAGCGAGCAACGCTTGGTCTTTATCGGACAGTTCTTTTTGATGAATACCGATGATGCTGTTGTCTTCGGTCATAAACCATTTGTAGCGAACGTCCAGGCTGCCTTTTTCAGTTGTGTATACAAGAAGGGAGGGGTAAATTTTGCGCAATTGCCCGATCATTAAATCACTTCTTTCTTAAATGGTGCTTCTAACAAACCATTTTCCCATAGTGGAAACAGCCCCGTCTATTGATAATGCGACAAAAGGGCAGAAAAAATGGATTGCCGTTCAGGCAACCCTTTTTCTGCAGCACTATTCATCTTTTTTTAACGCGCTTGCGGTGCAGCTTCGCCTAATTTTTCCGTACAGGAGTCGGAGCGGTAAGCAGGGAAAAATTCTTCATCCTTTTCGACGCCTGCTTTCTTGCAAAGTTCCGAATAGATTGCTTCGTTCCACACTTTTCGGCCAATATAGAATTCAAATTCGGTATTTTGCCCGAATTTCTTCTTGAACAGATACAGCGAATCGTCCGGATTGTTTGTTGTACCCCCGCCCGCATGGACAAGGGCTGCCCCGTTTTGCTTGCCCCACTCGGCAATGGCATAAGTCATGACGTAAACAGGGGACAGGTGGTGAAACTCGGCAAGTGTTCCCGATAAATGGGTATGAATCAGATCGTTATAATGAAAATGCAATTCCGCTCCAATGGTCTGATTTTCATAAACAGCTTCAACAAGCACGATATGCTCACCAAAATATTCGAGGCAGCGGGAAAAATAGCTGTCATCGAAATAATAATAAGAATTCGCCCCTATGCGCTCCATATTGGCATGGTAGAGCTCTTTAAATTTGTGCAGATTATCCGGATTTCTTGTCACGCGGAATTCAACGCCTTCCCGCAGCGCCTTTCGGATGCTTTTTCGGGTGGATTTGGAAAACTCCGATTGAACCGGATCATCGTAATCTTTAAGGTTGGTGCCGACGGTATTGCGCATATACCTTACATCATAGAAGCTTTTAAAATCCTCTGCATTCTTAAGAAGCGGGTGAAAACGGATAAATTCCCCGACAATCCGGTGCTCCTGGCAATACTCGCCAAAAGCTTTGTGGAATTCTTCGATGAGTTGCGGTTTGCTGCCGGTTTCGCAACCGGTTATAAGAGGACCGCCGTAACCGTATGGCGTGACAATATCATAATAGGTTTCACCGTGGACTGCGAATGGAATCTTGCGTTTGATGAAAAGGTGTCTGACAGTACCCAGCGGATGGCTGAATTCAAAAACTTCGCATGTGCCATTTTCAAGTTTCTCATATAGTTTGCCGTATTTTTCCTCAAAAAAGATATCTATCATTTTAAAACCTCATTTCCTGGTTGTCCTATTGCCCGCATAGTCTGATGAATAAATAAATTTCTTATTTTCTTAGGTTTCAACTTGAATAGGGTGGTATTTGGCAATAATCATATCTTCTCCGTCAGTTGAGAGAACTTTTAACGTTTCTTGAATGATGGCGATTGTTTCGTTCAATTCTGCTTCCGAAGCTGCGACAATTGTAATTCGGCCAAACATCTGGGTATAAGAGCCGGTAACAGCTATCTTATCTCCGGCCGAATTGTAGGTGATACAGGAAATGACGGCTGGCATTTGCGGTATTTTCTCTAAGCCGACGATTTTCCCGATTGTTCCTTCGTTCAACAAGATGGGCAAGTTGCAGGAAGGATAAGGCGTATAGGCATTGTCGAACATGCTCATATCATATTTTTCCAGACTCCTGCCTGTTAATAGATCAAGCATCATCTCTACTTGATTGATTCCCGTCTGTTTTTCAATAATAGAATAAAGTTGAGATCCTCCTAAGCGGAAGCCCATCTCATAAATATAGAAAGAGTCATTCTCATATAAGGACTGAATGAATATAACGCCATTTTTTATTCCCATGCCTTTCAGCATGGTTCTGACTTTAGAGTCCACCTCTTTGATATACTGCTCACGGTGTTGAGAAGGGAACACCATCGCAATAGGCAAGGGAGGGTGCTCCTTGAAATGCTTATGTACAAACCTGTCCACCACCGCATTTAAGATAATATTGTTATTTTGGATGGTATACAGTATTTGTATGCCATAAGCATTGTCAATAAAGCGTTCGATAATGGCTTTTTTGGATTTTGAGAAGCGGAGCGCTTTGGTGTAGCCGGCCCTTGCCTCGCTTTTGCCATAGCAGACCGTAATTCCTTGGCTGGCATAACTGTCGACAGGCTTGATGATCACCGGAAATTCCAGCGCTGACAGAAACTCTTCGCTCAAGTCGCCATCGATTTTATATTCTTCAATGACCGGTACACTGTAATTTCTGCACCATTCCTTAAATTTCCCTTTGTCAGAACAAATCTCCAATTGCTCGGCCGTTGCATAATAAGGCAAATTCAATTCTTCACATAACGCCAAAGCATTCCATGTATTGACGTCATCAAACGCATTGAAAACGCCATCCACCTTCTCGGCTCTAGCAATTTCAGCTAATTTTTCAGTGTCCGAAGTGCTGACATCATAGAATTTATCTGCATGGGTTTTGGCAGGGGATCCGGGTGTTCGGTCGGTTACAATCGTATAGTAACCGGAATTTTTAGCCGTTCTTATAACATCTATCATCTGGGTGATTCCACTTAGAAATAAAATCCGCTTCTTTTCCACTTGGCTCATCTAGAAGGCCTCCTAAACCTTTATATCATCAGCTTTGATACAATCCTTTCACCTTTTAGCTCAATCCTCCACTGTCCTGATCATAAAATTAAAATCCTGTGTAAAAGTTAAAAATTTACATATTTTTTGTGGCATTTTTACTATTATTCCAAAAGTACCAACACATATAGAAAGTGTCAACGTGTATTCTGAATTTTTAGTTACTTTAAAGACATATATAATGCTGAGTGCAGACAGATTAAAGGAGAGGAAAGCGAATTTAAGGAGATTAAGAAATTATTTATAAAGTATTTTCTTGCCGCCTCATTTGTCTGGTAAGCCTGTTAACGGAATTGCGATATTGTCTGTTGATTGTTTGTGCATGTGCCTGTGACCGGGCAAAATTTGACGGAAATCATTTCAGTCTCTCTAGTCGATACTACACGCAATGTTTCTTGTATATTTTTTATTGTCTGATTCAATTCGTCCGTCGACTGGGCAACGATGTTGAAGCGGCCAAGCATCTGGGAGTAGGCACCTATGACATCAATCGTATCCCCAACTTTACGGGTCATGACGTTTGAGACAACTTCGGGCATAGCTTCGACTTTTTCCAATCCAATAATTTCTTTGATAGTGCCAGTGTTCAGAAGAATAGGAAGATTATAAGAAGGGCGAGGCATATAGCCGTCATCAAATGTAGAAATATCATATTTCTCAATTGGGTTGCCGACTGAAAAGTCGAGCATCATTTCAAGCAGATTAATGCCGGTCTGTTTTTCGATAATTTTATAATGCTGTTCTCCGCTGAAACGGAATCCCATTTCATAAATATAATAAGACTCATTTTCGAAAAGGGCCTGGATAAAAACAAGGCCGTTTTCAATCCCCATGCCTTGGATCATCTTCCGGACTTTGGGATCGACCGTCTTTATATAGTGATCTTGATGGCGGGAAGGAAAAGCCATCGCTACCGGCAAAGGAGGTGCATCTTTCGTTTGTTTGTAGACGTATCTGTCGACAACACCGTTTAAGACAACCTGCCCTTTCTGAATAGTATAGAAAAACTGGACGCCATAAGAATTATCGATAAAAGGTTCAATGATAGCCGTCTTGGATTTTGAAAACTGGAGGGCTTTTTCATAGCCGCTTTTTGCTTCTTTGGCATCATGGCAAATAGTAATGCCTTTGCTGGCATAACTATCGACCGGCTTGATAATGACTGGAAAAGTCATTTGTGCAATTGTCTGTTCAGTCAAATTCCCTTCCACTTTAAACTCCTCAACGACGGGCACCCCATACTGCCGACAGAATGCTTTAAACTGATTTTTATTCGAAGCGATTTCCAATTGTTTTTTAGTCGCATAAAAAGGAAGTTGGAGCTTTTCGCAGAGCAGCAAAGCATTCCACGTATTAATATCTTCAAAAGCAGTAAAAATGCCAGCTACGTTTTCTGATCGAGCCATATCGCAAAGCGCGTCGATGTCGGCTGTACTAATATCGTACGATTTATCGGCGTACATCTTTGCTGGTGATCCATCAATATTGTCCGTAACAATAGTGTAAATCCCCATCTTCTTGGCAGTATTTACCACGTCAATCATATGGTGAATACCTCCAAGTATTAGCACCTTTTTTTGCGTTAGTTTCATTTGAAGACCTCCTGAGATTAATAAGCAACCACTTTGGTTAATCCTTTGCCTACTAAATAGCTATTAAAGAAAAATAGACTAATTCTTTTTAATCATATATTTACAGTATTTTAATACCAAGTTACCAGTGATGATGTATACTGTCAATGTAGTTATCAGAATATTTACATTACTGAAGAGGGGCGTGTCGCGGAAAAGCCAAGGGAAAATAAAAATTCATAGACCTGCTTTTTGGAGCTTTTTAATTTAACCTGTTTTTAACCAATCGGTCCTACTATTAATTTACTTCACAGATTTAGTCGTTGCTTAATATGAAGCAGCCAAGGAGGAAAAACAAAATGACAGTTGTTTCTAAGACTACAACACCAGACATCTTCTTCACACCGGAATGGGGGAAAGCCTACGAGAAGCATGATCATGGAGAAATGCGTGTTTTTGAAATGAAAAATGAAATGGGCCACGTTTTTTACCAATTCATTTTGAGGGCAATTCCAATCATGTTCGGCTCTATACTTTATTACGACACCATCACTTCTTTCGGTTTGAGCGGTCCTATCATTCTTAACTGCATTCCGGGAAAAAGAAAAGAATTAGCAGCTGCATTTGATAAAGAATTCCAACGATATTGCGATGAGAACAACATAATATCCGAGTACGTGCGGTTTAGTTCCTGGGTAAACAATGCGCAGGATTTCGAAAATTTGTATGGCATGGATAACCGCGGCATCACTATGTATATCGATTTGACAGTTGAAGACTATTTTATGCAGGAATTTAAATCTGGTACTCGCCAGCAAGTCAGACGCGCGCTGAAAAATGGTGTAGAAATCGAATACGATTACACTGGCGACAGCATAAAGGAATTTCACCGTCTTTACATGATTATGGCGAAGAAAAATGACATTCCAGACCATTATGTGTTTACTGAGGAATTGCTTGCGGAATCATTCCAGCATTTAGCAGGTAAACAGTTCATTGTTTACGCTAAATACAAAGGGCAATATATTTCGGGGGCGCTTTTTTTGCATCATGGAGATTATTTGCACTATCATTTAGCGGCAAATGATCCAGACTTTTTCAATTTCGCTGGCAACAGCCTGGTCTTAAATGAAGGCTGCCGCTGGGGAGTCGACCATGGCAAAAAGGAATTGCATCTTGGCGGCGCCTCGACTGACTCTTTGTACCGCTTTAAAAGGGGCTTTACCAAAACAGAACCCTTGGCAATCCTTACGGGCAAAAAAGTAAGAAATCCCAGACTTTACGAAATTTTGACGAGTTATAAATTGAGCATGGCCAAAGACGTCGATTTAAACTATTTCCCTGCTTATAGAGGATAGAATCAGAGTGCTTCGATGACCGGCACTTTAATAACTTACGAAACGAGGCAATTGATTGTTCTGGTTGTTGAGGTCTTTTATAGTGGAACTAACATGAAAAAGATAAGGGGAGAAAAAGATGAATCCATTAGCGAAAAAGCGGGTAAAAGCGATTTTAATCGATACGATCGTTTCAACTGCTGTATCATCTGCTGCAGAACCACTGCTGCGAAAAAAAGTGAAAAGTGAAATGTTCTTTGCCTTAGCGGCTCCATCGCTCTTTCTTTGGGGACTGGAGTATGCCCAGCTTCGTCTAAACGGGCAAACACTCGGACAAAAAGCGATGGGAATTCGGCTTGAAAGCGATACCGGCGGCGAACTGACAGCCGAACAAATACTTAAACGGACCATACACCGCGATTTTGCCAGCTCTTTCATCTATTTAAAAGAGCGAGGAAAGTACGATGCATACGAAGGAGCAAAATTCCCTCATGATATTTATGCACATACAGTAGTAAAAGAACTTTAGGCATTGGGCGATTCCGTTTTTCTGGAATCGCTTTTTATATGCGGATCTTTCGGTGGATACTATAATGAAGGAAAATGGAAGGCGGTGCAGAAGTGAGATGAAGCTGTACAACGAGTTGGCGGAATGGTGGCCGTGGATGTCGCCGCATACGGAGTACGAAGAAGAAGCATCTCTGTATTTGGACATCATTCAGCGTTATCATCCGGACGTGAAACAGGCTTTAGAATTTGGATCAGGCGGTGGAAGTAATGCGTATTACTTGAAGCGGCATTTTGCCATGGTGTTGTCCGATTTGTCCCGGGAAATGCTGGAGGTAAGCCGGCGACTGAATCCTGAGTGTGAACACATCCAAGGCGATATGCGCAACATTGACGCAGGTTCCACATTCGATTTGGTCTTTATACATGACGCCATCACTTATTTTACTGCTACCTCTGATTTGCTGGCAGTCATGCAAAATGCCAAAAAGCACTTAAATAAAAAAGGCATTTTGTTTATTATGACCGATCAATTCACAGAAACGTTTCGGCCTGAGACAAGCCATGGCGGCATTGATAAGGACGGACGGGGTTTCCGGTATTTGGAGTGGACCGATGACAAGGATCCTGAGGACTTTGTTACTGAAACAGAGTATCTCTATATCATGAAAAATGAAAAAGGTGAGATCTTCAGGGAATCTGATAGTTCCATATCAGGCTTGTTTTCTATGGATACGTGGGAAAAGCTGCTTGCTGAAGCTGGTTTCAAAACCACATTCGAACGTATCCATTACACGACGGAGACAGGCATTTACTATGGAATGATAGCAGAACAACTTTCTGCGGAATAGGTTCTTTTGGGACCTGAAATGAGAAATGGCAGCCTTAAACGGCTGCCTGAATTGTTTATTTGTGTATCATTGAGATTAGGTATTCTCCAGCAATCGCGTTTTTCAAATAACTTGCAGTGATTTTTCAGCAGGTAATTGGTCCGGAAATCTTACCGGGAACTCCATTTGTGCAAGGTCCTGGTGGTACCAATCATCAAGCGCTCCTTCTTCAATAACTGGCACGTTGAAGGTTTGGCAATAGTCATTAAATCGGCAGCTGCTGAAGTAGCTTCTATATTGTTCGCTGACGGTATACATGGGAAGCCCCATTTTTTTGCACAAAGCCAAAGCATGCCATGTATTGGAATCATCAAAAACATTGAAGACCCCATCAATTTCTTCTTTTAAAACTATCTCAGCAAGCTTATCCATATCGTTCGTACTGCTGATATAAGACTTGTCCGCAAACTTTTTAGCAGGCGATTCCACCATATTGTCTGCGACAATTGTATACAATCCAAGTTTATTTGCGGTTTCTACAATCTCAATCATGTATGAAGCTCCACTAAGAATTAAGACTTTTTTCTTATTCATTATCATAATAATACCCCCTGATGTAAGAATGGCTGAGTAAGGGAAAGGTCGAAAGATAGAATGTTATCTTAATTCTGTTAAAAATGATTATTAATTATTAATCTATCAGTCTTTTTAACCAAAGTCAACAAATTGTCAGAAATTTAAAATAATAAAAAGAAAGGTTGTGAAGTAAAATATTTCCTTAATCCAGTTTTCTTTTATCGGCTCTGCCGGAAGTCTATACTAGAAAGGTGAAGTTGAGCCAATGGGAGGATAAGAATATGGAAAAATATCGCATTGATCCAAAGCGAGGGTTAGAATTTGGATTGTATACACTCGGAGACCATCTGCCAGATCCAATATCAGGCGAACGGATCACTGCTGGCGAACGAATCCATGAAATCATCGAACTTGCGAAGCTCGCTGAACAGGCTGGCATCGATTTTTTTAGCGTTGGCGAAAGCCATCAGGAATATTTTGCGACACAGGCGCATACTGTGGTGCTTGCGGCAATTGCCCAAGCAACAGAAAAAATCAAGATATCCAGCTCTTCTACCATTATCAGTACATCGGATCCGGTCCGCGTGTATGAGGATTTTGCGACAATCGACTTGATATCAAAAGGCAGAGCGGAAATTATTGCAGGACGAGCGTCGCGCATCGGCTTGTTCGAGCTGCTGGGCTATGACGTCCGGTATTATGAAGAATTATATGAAGAAAAGTTCGATTTGCTTCGGAAGATCAATGAAGAGCGGACGGTCAACTGGAGCGGCCGGTTCCGGGCACCGCTTAAAGATGCCGAAGTTCTGCCGCGGCCGCAAGACGGTTCGCTTCCGATTTGGCGGGCGGTAGGCGGCCATCCGGCTAGCGCGATCAAAGCAGGGCATGCCGGTGTGCCAATGATGCTTGCAACACTCGGCGGACCAGCTGAAAGCTTCAAGCACTCCATTGATGCTTTCCGAAATGCCGCTAAAGAAAGCGGTTTTGATCCGGCGGAGCTGCCAGTCGCGACAGCTGGGTTTTTCCATGTTGCTGAAACTTCTCAGCAGGCATTTGACGAAATTCATCCACATGTGGATAAAGGAATGATGAAAACGAACGGCCGCGGTTATCCACAATGGCAATTCATGCATGGAGCCAGTCCGCACGATGTAATGAATATCGGCAGCCCTCAGCAGGTTATCGAAAAAATTCTCTATCAGCAGGAAATGTTTGGCCATCAGCGCTATATCGCCCAAATGGATTTTGGTGGCGTGCCGTTCGATCGCTTGATGCGGAATATTGACATGATTGGAACGGAAATTTTACCGGCTATCAAGAAATACACGAAAAAATAATAAGTTAAGGGGTCTTCTTTTATGGAAGGCCTTTTTGTTATAGAGATCCGGATTCAAGCAGTAAAAAAGAATTATTTTTAGTATTAAATTTCCTTGCACCCTATAATTTTCCATCCTATAATTAATCAACCGCATAAGTGGGGGACATGGGAGAGACAGGGGAATGGTGAATAACATGAAAGCAAAAGATATTATGACAGCAGATCAGCTGATTGAAGCAATTCGCCAACTATGGGAAGGGCGCTCGCTCAGCCGGCTTCGCAAATGGCTTAACGGAATAGAGACAGAAGAAGAGTTCTACCGGTTGATTCAGCTGGCTGATCAGGCAGATCTCGACAATTACGGAAATTTTTTTGCGACTCAGGCATACAAGCGATTGGGGACGCTTCGTTCGTTTGCGTGGCATTGCGCTAGGCTATTAGAAACAGGGGAAAGCTTGGAAGCGGAAGAGCGGATGCGTGCCCGTCTGCAAAATGCTGCGGCCAATGAGTACACGACAGCGGATTTGGCAGCAGCACATGATTTGCTGTTTAAAGTGTTTTGTGTACTGAACCGGCTGCCGGAAGCAAAAGAAGAATTGGAGAAAATCGAAAAGACTAAAGGATTTATCTGGCCAGATCAGGAAGGGTTTTATTATATACATAGCGGGGATTGGGAAACGGCCGAACGCATTCTGAAAACTGCTTTGGCTCAAGGAGAATCAGAGCGCAGCAACTACACAAAGCTGCTTTACGTAGACTTTTTATCAATGGCTGGCCGTCAAGCCGAGTCTTTGGCCCTGTTGCAGGAATGGGAATTGGCAGAGCCGGAAAACTGGGCATTTCGCATTGAACAAGTGAGCAGGTTTTATCACCTGGAGCAATATGAAGAGGCACTGCATCTGATGCAGGAACTTAATCAGAAGAACCCATACAATGTGCGCCGCGATTATTTCATCTACCAGACAGCTGCCAGCCTGTATAAACTTGAGCGATGGAAAGAGCTGGATGGCTGGATCAGCAAGCATGAGGAAATTTTTAAAAGCACTATTTATGGAAAAACCGTCATCCAGCATGATGAAAAAATAAAACTGCTGAAGCTGACACCGAAGGTCCAAAAGATGAATTACTGTGTACCAGCTTCTCTCTCGCTCATCCTTGAAGCATTCGGAATGGATATCGGCCAAGACGAAATTGCTTCACATGTTTTTGATGTGACCGGGTCGAAACTCCGGACCACTTTAACTTATATGGAATCGCTGGGATTCAGAGCGCAGTATTTCAAAGGGAACGTAGAGTTATATAAACAGTTTATAGATGCAGGGGTTCCAGTGCTCCTTAGTATGATGATTGAAAATAGCTCACATGTGCAGGTGGTTGTAGGTTATGACGACCGGCTCCAAGGGCTTATCATCCAGGATCCGAATGACTCAGCGCCTTTTCTTCTTGCCTACTCAAAGGTGAAAACAGCTTATAAGTTGACGGATTCACTAAGCGTAGCCTTTGTGAAGGAAGAACAAAAACCACTTTTGGATTTTCTTGATGGCAGCGAGCACCATTTTTTTGATCAGTTGTATACGTTCTTAGATGAAACAAAGAACGATGAAAGTGAAGATTTTCTCCGCTTTTTGGACAGCCATATTGAAGAGCGTTATGCAGCGGTTGTCGGAATCGCTAGTTTGTTTACAGATGGAGCCCAGGCTTTTCACGAAAAATGGATAGAGCGGCTTCAGCTGGAATTCGGGAAAGAAGATGCGGAAGTGGCGCTTCTGGCTGCCCATATGCATTTTTATAAGAAGCAATTGCCGGAAGCGCTTGCTTGCCTTGCCCATGTAGATGAAAAACAAAGCCCTTATGCATTGTTTTTAAAAGGGGCCATTTTAATGGATCAGGACACTCATGAACAGGCAATTCCATTGCTGAAACAGTCGATTGAACTGGATCATTATCAGCCTGAGGCATACAGCCATCTTGCTCGGTGCTATTTGGAGACAGGCAAGGTTTACCAAGCATACAAATGGTCAAGTATTGCACTTGAACAACTGCCGTCTGATTTATTTGTACAGATTACTCACAGCCTGATTCAGTATGAATCAGGAGCGTATGTAAAAGCACTGGAACGTTTCCAGAACCTTAGTGAAGAACATCCGGAAGATGGGTATTTTGTTTATGAAATCGGCCGGTGCTTCCAGCAGCTTGGGGAAGAAGAGCAAGCGATTGCAGCCTTCAAGCGGGCAATCGAAATAGACTGTGCCTTGCCGTACTCTTATCTGAGAATCGCTGAAATTCAAATGGAAGCGAAAGCATGGAAAGAAGCGGAAGAAATTATCAATGAAGGCATCAGCCAAGCTGAAAAAGTGGACATTCTGCATATATATCGGGGCCACATTGCAGTAGAGCAAGGACGGTTCAAAGATGCGGAAACGGAATACCGAAAGGCGCTGGAGCTAGATCCAGAAGATTTATTTGCTGCTACGCATATCACCCATATGCTCCTTAAACAAGACCTGTTCAGGGAAGCGGGGGAGTGGATCGGTCAACATATTGAAAAGGCGGACACCGGCTATTATATCCGCACAGCATCGATGCTGTGGGAAGAGTGGCCCGGATATACAGGGAAAGAACAGGCGGTATCGTTGCTCGAAAAAGCACTTGAGAATCCCGGACAGGAAGGGTTTCATGACATTGCCGGACAATATGCCGAGTTCGGGGAAAATCCGTATTTCCGGCATCGGGTGCTGCAAAAATTCAAGAGTTTAAGAGAAGCAGGTCCTGATGAAGTATTGCTCTGCATGGAGGGGCAACTTCATGAAGAAGCCGATAACTATCGCTATGCCCGGAAACTATATCAGCAGGCGGTGGGAAAAATGGAATATCCACTGGCCTACTACCGCCTAGGATTGCTGGAAGAAAAAAGCGGTAAATACGAAGCGGCTATCAACCATCACATTCGTTGCGCAGATTTAGATCCAGGATTCACCGCTGCCTATGAAAGTTTGATGCGCAATTACATGGCCCTTGAAAACAAAGAGCGTGCATTTACTGCTGCATTGGTTGTACTAGAAAATGATCCGCTGGAACTTGATTTAGCAGAATTGTTCCTTTTGGCGGATACCGAAGCAGCAGTTTCTGCCATCTTAAAAAGAGTTGAGAAAATTACTGAAAAAGTGCCGGCAGAATGGCTGCTTATGGTCGAGGCACATTGCATGGAGAAAGAAGGAAAGATCAAGGAAGCTGAAAAATTGCTTTTGCAAGCAAAAGCGGTAAATAAGGCTTATACGTCTCGGTTTGAGCATGTGGAATTTTGTGAACGCAGAGGAGATTTCAAACGCGCAGCGTCCTTATTGGAAGAATTGATGGCTGACTATCCGAGTTTGGCAGGATTATATGCAAAATATATCGACATGCTGGTTGGAATCGGAAAGACAAATGAAATCGGCAAACGGCTGAAACGAAAACTTTCCGGCGAGGATTTGGCTATTGCGAAAACTTATTGTGCGGATTTCCTGGCGCTGTGGTTTGAAGAATTCGAGCAGGAAAAGCCAAAAGGTTTGATTTCGAAGATGCGCCATCACGCACGTTCGCTGCGGACCATCACTACCCTTATCACCTTATATGAAGAGGCCATTAAAAAGCTGCCGGAAAATGAAATGCCGGTCATGCGCTTGGCAGAACTATACTTGAGCAGGGAAATGGTGCAGGAAGCTTTAGATGTACTAAAACCTTTTGTCGAACGGACAAGCAATTATGAAGCGACTTTGCTGCAGATTCGAGCGACGCTTCAGCTGGCTGAAAAAGAAGAATCATATAAAATTGCCCGGGCAGCTGCTGTCCAAGCACGAAAGCTTCATAAAGAGCACTCATACGATGCACGCCTGTTGCTGCTTAGAGGAGAGGCGCTTACCGTTATTGATGAAACTGAAAAAGCGCTGCAGCAATATGAAGAGCTTATTAACCTCGAACCTTTCAACGCAGAAGGCTACATTCACTTGATGCATCTTTTAGCAGAGCGCCGTCCCAGCAAGGTAAAAGGATTTGAGGCGCGCTTGCCGGAAGAATTGGAAGGCCATGAATGGATCCGCCTTAATCTCGGAATGGTGTATATTGCAGTGGAAGAAGGCTTGAAGGCGCATGAGATTCTGTTGTCGCTGATGCAAGATGAAGAAGATTATTGGCCGGCCTATTACGAACTGGCCCGCGCAGAAATGATGCTTGGCAATAAACAGGATGCGCTAAACCATTTGCGTTACCTCTTACGTCAGGAAGAGGGCAAGCACTATATTCTGTCTGTCAATGATGATCCACTGTTTGAACCTATTATAGAAGAACTAAATAACCAGGTCGGCGAATTTGCCTGACTAAAGCTAGAAATGCCTTCCGGTTGATAGAGTCGACTGGAAGGCTTTTTCGTGTTTTCTATAATAAAAATTAAATAATTCAATATTTTTTTAAAAAAAGTGATCTAATCCTCTTCTTTCACCGTTTAGTTAGCAGAACAAAAAACAAAACAGAAAAAGGAGATGGTTAAAATGAAAATGAACAAACTTTTAGTTGCATTACCATTAACGCTTTCTTTATTAGTCCCTACTGCTGCACTTGCGGATAGTCACGGAGGACATTCCGAGAAGGGTGGGCATTCACAAAACGAGTCTTCCATGGAAGCAGGAACTGCAACACCCGCTGCTGAACTGCGGATTGCCTTGGACACTGTTTTGACGGAGCATGCATTCCTTGCAGTGGAAGCGATGAGAAAAGGCGTGGATGGCGCTGAAGATTTTGATCAGGCGTCTGGAGCCTTGCTTGCAAATGCCGATGATCTAAAAGCGGCTGTTGCGTCAGTATATGGAGAAGAAGGGGCAGCGCAATTTGATGAGATCTGGAAATCCCATATCGGTTATTTCGTCGACTATGTAACGGCAACAGCTGAAGACAACCAGGAAGGCAAGGACAAAGCACTTGCTGATTTGGACGAATATAAGAAAACCCAAGCAGAATTCTTTGATGCTGCAACCGAAGGGCGCTTGCCTGCCGCTGCAGTCGAAGAAGGATTGGACATGCACGTAGACCAGTTGGTTGAAGCATTTGATGCGTATGTAGCTGGCGACTTTGAAAAAGCTTACTCGCTAGAACGGGAATCGATCCACCATATGAGCATGTTTGCAGAAACGTTATCGATTGCAATCACGGATCAATTTGCTGACAAGTTCGAGAACACAAATCCGGATACACCGGCAATCGACCTTCGTGCACAATTGAACGCTACGTTCACTGAGCATGCTGGACTTGCAGCAATGGCGATGCAAGACGGAGCTGACGGAGCTGAAAGCTTTGAAGCAGCATCTGGAGCATTGCTGGCAAACGCTGACGACCTTTCCGCTGCTGTCGCTTCGGTATACGGCGAAGAAGCTGGCGCGCAGTTTGATGAAATCTGGAAGTCACATATCGGCTACTTTGTAGATTATGTAGTGGCGACTGGCGAAGGAAATGCTGAAGGCCAGGAACAGGCGAAAGCAGAGCTTGATGAATATATCGTCGAACAAGCTGCCCTTTTGGACGCGGCAACTGAAGGCCGAGTTCCTGCTGATGCACTTGAAGAAGGATTGACTGCGCACGTCGGCCAATTGCTGAAGGCTTTTGACTCTTACGTAGCTGGCGATTACGAGACAGCTTACAGCTCGATTCGTGAAGCATACGCTCACATGACAATGCCGGCAGCAGGTCTGTCAGAAGCGATTGTTGATCAGTTCCCGGAAAAATTCAGTGCCGCAGAAATGCCTTCTGAAATGCCGAAAACTGGAATGGGCGGAATGGCCGATTCATCTACAACACCATTCATGTGGATTCTAGCAGGTTTAATGCTAGCAGGCTTGACTACTACATTGGCATTGCGTGTGCGTAGACAATCTTAATAGTAGAGTGAAATGAAAAAGCTAGCCGGTCGAGGCTAGCTTTTTTCTTTGTGCCAAAAAACTTTAGATCGTTTTCTTATCCAAATTTAGTTGGGGCCTGGTTTGCTAATGAGACTCCTTGTTAAAGAAACAAAGGCATTTTCTTTGTTCTAATAAAGCATGAAAAAAAGTACTGCCACTTGGCAGGACTCAGTGAGGTCATTCTTCCAAGAGTACGATTCTCTGGGCAATACCAAGAGTATTTTCTGCACTTTCTTTAGATTCCCATATTGCTACCTTGTTTCCAACTCTAAAAGCACCATCAAAGTTTGTGAAGTTGGAGTAGAACGTGATCACGCCAAGTGTATTAGATGGATTTATATCCATAGCTTCTTCTTTTGAAATTCCATTTATGACAAGGAGCGTTTGTTTATCTTCAATAACTCCAACTATATATCCGGTGAAAGCAGGTTCTTCTGAAATGATGTCGGTCGCTGGATAAGGTGATTCAACGAGTGCTTCTGTTGGTTTCGAACAGGCAGAACTAATCAGGATTAATAAAACAACAAATAAACACTTTAAAGCTTTCATAAAACTCCCTCCTTGTAATCTTCTTCCATACTATACGTATACATCCTTAAATAGATTCGGACTTTTTAGAAGGAATTAGATCAGAGGTTTTTGGGCAAGCTAAGCTTTTGTGCGTAAGCTTCCTTTTAAAATTCACTGTAAGAAGCTGAAGGGGTGGCAAGCACTCCTGACTTGCCTATTCTTTTAAGAAAGGGTGGAGTATCTTGGAGCTTTTGATAGTTTTCGTTCCATACCAATGCCAAAAATTTTTTTTGGGAATGCAGAATGGCAGGGGCTGATAATTTTTCAAAGCGATAGCATTCGGAAGGGGTTGTTTCCATGCAATCAAACAGTTCACGTACATCTTCATCCAAGGCGATTCCGCCTGCTATGAATTCGAATTTTTCATAAAGTGTAATCAGGAAGTCTATGAAGCATGGCAAATCCTCGTTTTTAATTCCTGATTGGTTCCATTCTGGCGCATCGAACTGGCTGCCAAAAAACCGGAAATCAACAAGAAGTGTATTAGAGGAAAGTTGTTCTGCATGTAGAATAGCTTTTCTTTTGCCGGAGATATCCGCCTCTAGCTTGAATTCAAGCGAATGGATAATCAGTGAATTGGGATCTGACTCATCATATAGATACCCAGCCTCGAAAGCCGCAATCAGTTCTTCTATATTGGGATCAACAATGTTAACCGGAATAGCAAGGTCAGAAAGCTTGCTGGCCAGAGATTGGATGATTTCTTTTCTTTCTTCTCGAAACTCGCATAAAAAACTGACTTCGAGAAAAGGGCCTCCTTGCAGCCAGTTTAGAGCCATCAGTTTTCCTCCCATAAAAGATTCTTTTTCTTGAATGATACACGAAAGGGCCAATAGAAAAAACCGGACGACCAGCTTTATGAGCATGGAGGTCCGGTTCTTAAGTTTATTGTGTTGCTTGGGCTTTTTTTGATTCATTCAAATCGACGTCCACGGAGGTGACAAAATAGCGTTTGTCAGGAGAAGTTTGCAGCTCCACTTTTTTCCGGTCGAACAGTGAAACCGTGTCGATTTTCTTTATTTCACCCGTCTTTTTGTCTTCTTCGTAAATACGGTAGCCGATGATGGCATCATCGCGTACTGCATACCAAGAGATATTGGATGAGGTGGCTTTAACATTTGTTGGCGGTTCTGGCTCTTTTTCCTTTGTAGCCGAATCAGAGACCAGTTCCGCGGATACAACAAGCCGTTCTTCATGTGAACCGATTTTCCGGTTGAAATCGCCTATACATGTAATCAAGTTGATCATGCGTTTGCCCGAGCTGCCGAATATTTCTTCAATCGGTGCTTCGTCAGTCTCGTAGCTCACCATTTCAGTTACTTGGAAAACCATTTCGCGTCCATCACGATCTGTCAATATGACTGTCTCGCCGATTTTCATTTTCTTTAAATCATAAAAAATCGCAGGACCCGTCAAGCTATCAACATGGCCGGCAAGAACGGCATGGCCTTTTGCGCCAACTTTGAAGCCGGGTTCGAACCAGCCGACTTCGTCAACATCTTCAGGCACACCCATTTCACCATTTTTCAATATGCCGGTTGCCTCTATTACTGCTTTGGCTTTAATGGAGGGAATCTCGATTCGGGCGGGGTCCATGCCTTTTATGCTTTCTTGGCGCTGCCGCTGTAAAGCATCCAATTTTTCCCGCTGGGCAGGGAGGACCGGGAATTCGGCAATTTTATCAACAGCTTTATCTTCTTCTTTGGCAACTGTTTCGATTTTTGTTTGAACTGGCGCACTATTTTTTTCAGTTGGCGGTTTTTCAAATGCTGAATTATCCGCCAGCGGGTCCATGACAAAAAACAGCGCTGCGCATAGAACCAATGCAGTTACCATTGTGTATATTTGCTTCATGCTCAACCCTCCCTCTCAACAGGAATAGAGAGAGCGCAAAGGCCCTCTCCTATTGTTATTGTTGCTTACTTTGACGATATGTCAGTGTTCCGGCACCGATTAAAATCAATGAGCTTAAAGTTACCCAAAGAACCATAGTGTTTGATTGGCCAGCTGTCCCGCCAAATCCTGTTTTCGGCATTTTTTCAGGTGCGTCGTTGTGGAAGTTGTCAGGGAACTGATCAACGATAGCGCTGCTTAGTCCGGCACCAATATCAAACATTAGAGCATAGCCTGTACGGTATGTTTCGTAAGATGTTTCAAAGTCTCCTGCAACATACTGGTTGAAAGTGTCAATAACAGAAGTTTCATGCGCCTGGATTCCAGCAATAGTGTCTTCTTTTGGCATGCGGTCTTCAGTGGCAGTGCTTAAAAATGTTCCAAGCTCTGTGGCAAACTCATTCGTCAAGGCGTCTGCCGCTTCACCTGCAGCTGCTTGGTCCTCTGAAGCCGCAGCTCCTGCAAGGTCACTTTGTACGGAAATATGCTGGTTGTCCCAAATTTCCACGAATTGCGTGCCGGCTTCTTCTCCGTATATGGAAGCGATGGCGCCACGGAATTCTTCAGTGTTCTGGTCTTGCGCCCAATTTGCAAAGTCAAAATCATCTGCACCGTTATAGCCTTTTGCCATGCTCAATTGCGCCAAAGCAAAATGTTCGGCTGCAATGCGGTTTACTGTCGAGCGGAAGTCTCCAGCTGGAGTGTTTGGATCAGAAAACTTATCCGGGAACTGAGTGGCGATTGCGCCACTGATGGCACTTCCTGCACCGAAAATCTGCTTGAAGCCTTCAAGGTAAGATGTATACGCTTCTTCGTATTTTCCTGCTGAGTATAGATCAAAAGTGTCTTGCACGAAATCTTCATGTTGGCGAAGTGCTTGAGTAGCACCGTCCTCCGGCAAGTTGCCTTCAGTGGCAGTCCCTAAAAATGCGCCCATATCGTTTACAAACGATTGTATTTCCTCCAGCGCTTCTTGCTGCATTTTTTTATCGCCTTCTTTGACGGCTAGAGCATACTCTTCTGTCCCTGTGTTATGTTTTGTGAAAATCTCTTCAAATGCTGCACCGCCTTCCTCACCGTATACAGAAGCGATGACCGGTTCCATGTCTGCGGCGTTGGCTTCAAGTGCTGCAACCGCAGCTTCAGCGCCTTTGTCTCCGTCATAAACTTTCATCATGGAATCGACTGCAAGTGCATAATGCTCCGACAGTAAGGAGTCCAGTGTTAAACGAAGTTCCACTCCTGTTGTATCCGTCTTTGGTGTTCCGTGTGCGAATGTTGTTGTGGCTGTTCCGGTGACCAAAAGCGTTGCCCCTAGTACTGGTGCCAAAAATTTTCTCCATTTCATCAATGAACCACTCCTCTATTTCTGATTTCTTGCTTACCTAACGGAAGGAGTCCAGAAATGGATCACTTTTTTATAAAAAAATGTTTCAAGCGAAGTTAAAAGCAGGTGGTTTATTAATAAACTGTATATTTTGGAAAAACTAACCCTTTGCTGTGATAATATATGTGACAAAAGGGGGTGGAGAGATGGGGTGGATGATTATTGTGGTACTGGCTTACTTGCCTATTTTTTACCGAATACATCGGCGCATCAGTTTTTTAGAAAACGAAGTGGAAAGACTAAAAAAAGAACTTTAGTCTTTATAGCAGCAAAGCCCAGCCATGGATAGTATTATGCCTGAATTGATCATACGAATTTAAAGACCGTTAATCCGGATTGGAATTAACGGTCTGATTGGCGTTCAATGTACTTTTTATATCGGCGGCACAGGCGGTTCTTTTATAATCGGCAATTAATTATTTTACGCCTGAACTTTTTAAGAAATTAATCATTTCTGTATTGAACCGCTCCGGTTCATCTCCATTAATACCATGGCCACTGTCTTTGAATGGTACAAGAACAGAGTTGGGAATTTGTTTTTCCAGTTCTTCTCCGAGTTCATATGCGCAGATCTGGTCTTTCTGGCCATGGAAAATGGCTGTCGGCACCGTAATGCCAGCCAATTCACCACGCAGATCCTCATCTCGCAACGCTATAGCGGCATTGATCGTAGAATGGGCGCCGGCTTCAAGTCCGAGCATTTGGAACCAGTGCAGGAATTTGTCCGATTTTTTCTGTTCAAAGAACATATCAGCGAATTGCGCCAGAAAAGCGGGGCGATCCTGTTTGATCTGTTCGATGATATCGTCCACTTCTTCAGCTTTCATATTGATGCTGAAATCATCACGCTGCGTAAACAGCGGAGCCGCCGCAGCCATCAACAATAGTTTATCTACACCTTGCTGGCCATACTTGGTTATATAACGGATAGCAATCGGCCCGCCCATCGAGAATCCGCCAAGCACAAAGTTCTCTAAGTTTAAATGATCGATTACCGCTTTTACATCACTTGCCTGTGTATCGTAATCATAGCCCGACCATGGCTTGTCCGATTTTCCGAAACCGCGCAGATCGATGCCGATAAACCGGAATCCTTGCAGCGCCAGTTCATTTGCCTGCATTTCAAATGACTTGCTGTTCAACGGCCAACCATGGATGAAAACGACAGGTTGCCCCTCGCCGATATCCTCCACAAATACTTTTACATTAGGTTCCACTTCAATATAATGTCCCAACTTCTATTCCTCCTCCGGTTTCTTTGTGTTGCGTACTAATAGTTGTGTTCCCCGAATGCTTTTAATTAAACAATTCGGAATTCGTGATTTCACCGATCGGACAAAAAGAAGAGGGTGGAATGGTATATTTTTAGGAAAGTGAACTAAAAAGACTTGCGCAACGTTATGTTATAAAGCTCCAGGATATAGGGGCTAAAGTTTTTATGCTATAGACTCGCTCTTGCCGCGCAAATTATAGTAAGCTTGAAGCACGACAGTTTAAAAAAAGGAGCACGTCCATGGAGAAAAGTTCTGACTTTATGCTTTATGGTCGGATACAGCGACAAGACAAAGCGGCGCTTGAAGAGCTGTACGACCGTTATGAAAAAATCCTTTTCTCCTTCCTTGTCAAAATGACTGAAGATCCGGATTTGGCGGAAGAAGCCTTGCAGGAAGTCTTTATCAAGTTGTGGCGAGGCAAAGGAGAATATGATGAAAGTAAGGGTAAATTTACTTCTTGGTTATTTACAATGGCGCGCAATGTGGCAATTGACTTGATCCGGAAACGGAAAAAGCCTTCTGTTCCTTTAGAAGAGGTTGGGGATTTGGTGAATACCGATTCTTCAGTCGAGGAATTAGCAGAATGGCAGGAACAGAAAGAGCAGATTGAAACTGCCGTCCAGGAATTGTCAGACGACCAGCAAAAAATGATCCAGCTGTTTTACTTTAAAGGGTATACACATGAAACAATTGCCGGCATTTGCGGCATTCCGCTTGGTACTGTAAAAAGCAGAATCAGGCTTGCATTGAAGAAATTGAAAAAATCGCTGCATGGTGTGCAAGAAAGGGGGGCTATCGATGACTAAAATAGATTGTGAACACGTAGTGGATTATTTGAATGGAACATTGACCGATGAAGACCTACATGCTTTTGAAGAACATCTTAAAACCTGTGCGGATTGCCGGCAAATTGTTGAATTGACAGGCGAGCTCCCTTACCTTGCGGAACCGATTGAGCCACCGATAGGGATGAAAGCTCGGATTTTAACGAACGTTTTTGAAGAAGAGGTAAAAGAAAAGCTGCAATCAGAGCCAAAGCCAAAGCCAAAGCCAGCTACAGTGCCGGTTATCAAGCCGAAGGCAAAACGCAACTGGTGGACACCGCTTATCGCGGCAGTGCTTTTAATGTCCCTGATTGGCAATGCTTATGCATTCCTCAAGCTTTCTGATCAGCAAGAGCCGGAAACAGCATTACGGGAAGTAGACCTCCAACCGAGTGAAGCATTCAACGGAACAGGCCAAGCAAGGTTGATAAGAGAAGACGGGGCGCTTGATGTAGTCGTATCAACTGCAGGGCTTGAAGACCTGCAGGGCGATGAGATTTACCAGGTATGGTTGCTCAAAGAAGGACAACCGATCCCGGCCGGCGCTTTTTCGCCAAACCCTGACGGTGAAGGTGCTGCTTACTTTAGCTTGAAAGAAAACACGGAGGGCTGGGATACGATAGCTATCACGCGAGAACCAAACGCAGGCAACCAGTCTCCACAAGGCAATATTGTCCTCAGTTCTGAACTTTAACCTGGCGCTTTTAGCAGCCAGGTTTTTTTTATTGGCTTAAATTAAAATTCCATATTTCATCAAGTAAAGAAGATGAGCAAATTCAGCTTCCTTGCCATATCGTGATAAGATAGAAATTATAAGATTCTAAAAACTAAGATTTTATAAGGTAAGGGTGAAAACATGGGGAAACTGAATAATACAGTGAATACTAATGCAAGCGATGCTTTAAGTGCAGGGAACTGGATGACTCCTTTGCCCTATACCATAGATGCAGAAAAGACATTCCGGGAAGCCGCTGTAAGAATGGAAGAGCTGAATATTAATTACTTGCCAGTAGTGGACGGCAAAAAGAAGCCGGTCGGGTTATTGTCGCTAAAGCAGCTTTTGCCATTTTTGTTGAATGGCGGCGGGGAGGCGAAGATTGCCCAGGAAATCCAACTGGATCCGTCGCTGTTGATTTCCCAGGAAACGAATATGCTGGATCTTGTCGCTGGGCCGCATCAAGAATTTCTAGTTGTCGACACTATACAGATGGTAGTCGGAATTTTAACGTCCCGAGACATTGTGGATGCCTTGTCGAAATATATTTATAAACTCAAGCAGACAGAAAATAAAGCCGAAGTGCTGAACGTCATTCTGGAAAAAGCATATGAAGGAATCGCTGTTGTGGACGAGAACGGCATCTTGCTGGAGTTTAATGATGCATATAGCCGCTTTACAGGCGTCAAAAGGGAAGATGCTATCGGCAGGCACGTCACGGAAGTGATTGAAAACACCAATCTACATATTACGGCAAAAACCGCAATCCCTGACCGCGGAGTGCTGCAGAATATTCAAGGGCAGTCGATGCTCGTGCACCGCATTCCTATCTGGAGAGATGACAAAGTGGTAGGGGCGATCGGCATGCTGATTTTCGAAAGCGTATCGGAAGTATACGATATTCTCGACCGGCTGCAAGGCGACAAGATTAAGGGGCAAACCGAGCCGAAATTGCTCAGTGCGGAACTGGCAGAAGACAGTCGCGTCACTATGAATAAGATAATTGGAACAAGTGAACCGATACTGAATGCGAAACGGTTGGCGCGAAAGGCGGCGCGAACACCTGCGACGATTTTGATATCCGGGGAAAGTGGCACAGGCAAGGAAGTATTCGCAAAAAGCATCCATCATTTAAGTCCGTATTACAATGGCCCGTTTATCAGCGTGAACTGCGGAGCAATTCCCGAGGATTTGTTTGAATCAGAGCTGTTCGGCTACGAAGAAGGGGCATTTACGGGAGCAAAAAAAAGCGGGAAGCTCGGCAAATTCGAGTTGGCGCAAAACGGCACCATCTTTCTTGATGAAATCGGGGAGTTGTCCTTGCTCCTGCAAACCAAGCTGCTTCGTGTCCTGCAGGAACGGGAAATCGAACGCGTCGGCGGCGTGAAAAAGCACAGCATTAATGTGCGGGTAATCGCCGCTACCAACCGCGATATTGAAGAGATGGTGGAAAGAGGCACGTTTAGGGAGGATTTGTATTACCGCCTGAATATCATCCGTCTTCATCTGCCTGCGCTGCGTGAGCGCAAAGAAGACATTCCAGTGCTGCTTGCTCATTTTACTAACAAGGTTTGCGCTAAATATAGCATTCCGGAAAAAACGTTCACCCCAACTGCCGTCAAAGCACTTATCAGACGGCCTTGGAAAGGGAATATCCGGGAATTAGCCAATCTAGTGGAGCATAGTGCCATCATGTCCAATAGTGAAACTATAGATCTGGAAGATCTGCCGGAGAAGACAGGCAACCGGCAGGAGGAAACTCAGGAATCTATCCCTTCCAAGCTAGACGAATTCAAATGGAAAAGCGGAGAAGAAGAAAAAAAGCTCATCGTCCAGACACTTGAAAGTGTCCGTGGCAATAAATCCGAAGCTGCTGCACGGCTTGGTATCCACCGAACAACACTCTATCAGAAATTAAAGAAGTATGGACTGTAGAATGTGTAGGCTTCTGGCTACACAATCCTACACGTGTAGTGTAGTTGCTACAATTTACAGAGGGCAAGCGTTCATTTCTTATCTATTGATTCAGGAAAGCACGCTTTTATGGAAATCTTTTGCGAAAATGAAACCGCTTACTTACGGTCTTTTCTGATTACTTTTTCTGGTCTTCTGATTTATTTTTTTCGTTTTATTCCATATTTATAAAACATGGCACGTTTCTTGCTGAATAAAAAAGTGAGATAAAAGAATGGAGTGAATGGCATTGATCAATTATGAAGTTTTCAGAACTCCTCAAGTGATTGTTTATGCAAAGGGCGCATTTGAGCGGGTAGGGGTTGAAACGGCTTTGCGAGGGAAAAAGGCGTTGATTGTGAGCGACAGCATTATGCAGAGCCTTGGCAATATTGACAAATGCGTGGAAATTTTATCGCAGGAAAATGTTCAAAGTGAAGTATACACAGGTGTTGTATCTGAGCCGACTGACCGATATGTGGCGGAGGCATTGGCGCTTTTCACTGGGTCGGGATGTGATACCATCATCTCACTCGGCGGCGGCAGCTGTATCGATACAGCGAAAGCGGTGGCGGTTCTTGCTTCAAATGGCGGTTATATAAGTGACTATATGGGAGCGAAAAAATTAGCGGCCACATCGCCGATTCCGCATATCGCGATTCCGACAACAGCAGGTACCGGTTCAGAAGCGACGGATGTTACGATCATCACAAACGTTGCTGATGATGTGAAAATGATGATCAAGCAGCCTGCTTTTATGCCGGCCGTCGCAATTGTTGATCCGGTATTGTCGATGTCTTCCCCTAAAAAAGTGACAGCTGCCACCGGTGTTGATGCACTCAGCCATGCAGTGGAAGCTTATCTGTCTAAAAAAGCTCATCCCATGACGGACGTTTTGGCGCTTGCAGCCATTCGTTTGATTGTCCCCAATTTGCGGCAAGCTTTTGATAATCCGGAAGATGTAGCGGCAAGAGAAGCGATGTCAACCGGATCGATGTATGCGGGAATGGCTTTTTCAAACGCTTCTGTTTGTCTGGTCCACGGCATGTCCCGGCCAATTGGAGCCTTGTTTCATGTGCCTCACGGTATTTCCAATGCAATGTTGCTTCCGGCAGTACTGGAATTCAGTAAAGAGTCGTGCTTGGAACGTTTGGCTGATATCGGCCGTTTGTTTGCCGGGAATGAAGAAACTCTCTTGATGCAAGAAGCAGCCGAATTTGCGGTAGAACAAGTAAAAAAGCTATGCCTGGATCTTGAAATTCCGAACCTCGAAAGCTGGGGAATCGATCAGACGGAATTTGAAAAAGCACTTCCCAAAATGGCTGCCGATGCCTTGATCAGCGGAAGCCCGAACAACAATCCGCGCGTCCCGGATCAACAGGAAATTGAAGCGTTGTACCGCCTGTGCTATAACTACCAATTTGCATCGGATGAAATGTCAGGAAAGCTATCCTGAAACGATAGCGGAAGCTGCCAGGTTCGGCAGACCAATTGATTTTAAATCTTAAGGAGGAAATACTAATGACAACTACTACAAAAAACGTTTTGAAAAACTATATCAACGGAGAATGGGTAGAAGCGAAAACCGAAGAATATAACCAAGTACCAAACCCAGCGACAGGAGAAATTCTGGCTGAAGTACCGATTTCGACATTGGCTGACGTTGATGATGCAGTACAAGCGGCAACTGCAGCCTTTAAAACGTGGAGCAAAACGGCGGTGCCAAGAAGAGCGCGTATCCTGTTCAAATATCAGCAGCTTTTGGTGGAACATTGGGACGAACTTGCCCGCTTAATCACACTTGAAAACGGCAAGAGCTTTAACGAAGCGCGAGGAGAAGTACAGCGCGGCATCGAATGTGTGGAATTTGCGGCAGGAGCTCCAAGTTTAATGATGGGGAAACAATTGCCTGATATTGCGACGGACATTGAATCCGGCATGTATCGATACCCGATCGGAGTTGTGGGCGGAATTACGCCATTCAACTTCCCGATGATGGTTCCTTGCTGGATGTTCCCGCTGGCAATTGCTGTGGGGAATACGTTTATCATGAAACCATCTGAAAAAACACCGCTTTTGGCAAATCGCTTGGCGGAATTGTTTGAAGAAGCGGGATTGCCTGAAGGTGTCTTTAATATCGTCCACGGCGGCCATGAAGTTGTAAACAGCATCCTTAAGCACGAAGGAATTCCGGCCATTTCATTTGTAGGCTCTCAGCCGGTGGCGGAATATGTCTATAAAACAGGAACAAGTCATGGCAAACGTGTTCAAGCATTGGCGGGAGCGAAAAACCATTCCATCGTCATGCCGGATGCTCAGCTTGATGCTGCTGTAAAAGAAATCGTTTCAGCGGCTTATGGTTCAGCAGGTGAACGTTGCATGGCCTGCGCTGTAGTAATTGCTGTCGGAGAAGTGGCGAAACCGCTTATCGAAAAATTGAAAGAAGCTGCAGACGGTTTGACTATTGGCAATGGACTGGAAGAAGGCGTCTTCCTTGGACCGGTAATCCGCAGTGAACACAAAGAAAAAACAGCTCAATATATTGAAATCGGCCAGCAGGAAGGTGCGGTGCTTTTGCGTGATGGCCGAGAAGATGCTTGTATGACGGAAAATGGCTACTTTATCGGGCCAACTATTTTTGATAACGTGACGACGGATATGCGCATTTGGAAAGAGGAAATCTTTGCTCCGGTTCTCTCCATCGTCCGCGTGGATACGCTTGAAGAAGCGATCGAACTGACAAACAAATCCGATTTTGGAAACGGCGCTTGCCTGTTCACTGAAAGTGGACGAAGCGTCCGTTATTTCCGTGAAAACATCGAAGTGGGAATGCTCGGCGTCAACTTAGGCGTACCTGCTCCAATGGCCTTCTTCCCGTTCTCCGGTTGGAAAAATTCATTCTATGGCGATTTGCATGCGAACGGGTCGGATGGCGTTGAATTTTATACAAGAAGAAAAATGCTGACTGCACGCTGGTCATAGAAAATTGCTGAACGCCTGGAAGAGTATAATTCTTTCAGGTGTTTTTATGTATGGATTTTTTCTTCTAAATTGGCATTGCCGGAAGAAACGTAGGAATTATCGGTATAAAGGGACTCTTGTGCTAATCAACCGATGCAAAAAAAAGCAGGCAGCTTATGGGCTGCCTGCTTTTCTAATAATTAAAACGAGTTATTATTGTTGTTGTTTGTATTGTTGCGGTTTGTAGTATTTCGAGTGTTATCGTCTTCGTCAATGTCAGCTACTTCACGGCGAACAGTTTCGTTCACATGCTCAGTATCTTGGATTTTCTTCTTGCCGACGACGATTTCTTCAGAAACGACGTCTTTCTTCGAAACGTTTACGCGTTCTTCTGAAACCGGTACATTGATCGTTTCGTTAGTGTTACGGAAAGCATCTGCGTCTGTCACTTCTTCATTTACAGGACGGCGTTCTACGTACACTTCCTCGCGTTCCACTGGAACTTCAATCGATTGGTTTTCTTCGACAACATGCTTGCCGACATTCACTTCGCCGGTTTGAACTCGTTCAGTGCCGACATTCAAACGTTCCTCGTGAAGGCGTAGGCGTTCCTCGTCTGTTGTTGAATCAGTTGATGAACCGAACGTTCCGCCAGTTGTGCTATCTGTAGTGCCGGAAGTTGAACCGAATGTGCTTCCGCTATCCGATGAAGTTGAACCGAACGTTCCGCTTGTATCAGATGAAGATCCGAACGTATCCCGGTCATTTGATGTCAATCCTGAAGTTGTGCTGGAACCGAATCCTGCAGCCGATTCACTTGAAGTGCTGCCAGTTCCTGAAGAACTGTTATAGCTTTGGCTGTAACGATCATAAGAATCGCCATAATCACTATCTACATATAGTACAAGTTTGCCGTTTTGCACCTGGCGAAGATATTCATCTTCCTCATGCTGATCCAATCCCATTCCGTTGAATGCTCCTGCAGAAGAAGAATCGCCGGAAAGTGCTGACATGAATTTGCCCATGAATCCTTGGTCTTCGTTTTGTCCACCAGCAGCGTCTACATGAACGTCTGTCTGATTTTGGACCATTGAAAACGAGTTTTCATCTTGGCCAACAACGTACATATCATTTTCGTTGTAGCCTTGTGCTTTAAGTTCTGTTACTTTGCTTAAAACTTCCGCTTGTGTGTTGAATACTCCGATAAATGTATTGTCTTTTCTAGCCATGGTAAATTCCTCCTTGTAATGTTGGATAACCTTGAACTCAGGTAGTGGTAGTTTACCCCCGACTCTCTAAAACTTAAACATTATACGTGTTAAAAATAGCCGAGATGCCTGTCTCAACAGTTGATATATAAGGATTTAGCGGTAGAAAAAAATATGGGGAAAGCTTTAAAGATTCTTCATTTTTGGTTGTTTTTCTTGCAGATTATCTCAGGGGAAATTAAAGAAAGCTATTGAATTAAGTTGTCACTTCGGCGGCTGCCAGCTTTTGCGATAAGCAAGCGGCGTAGTGCCAGTTCGCTGTTTGAACAGATTGATAAAATGGCTGACATTTGGCACACCAACTTGTTCTGCAATAACAGCTACCGGTTTGTTGGAGTATTTTAATGCATTTTTTGCGTAAGTGATCCGGTAGGATATCAGAAACTCGTTTGGTGCAAGGCCGGCATATTTTTTAAATTCCCTTGCAAGATGGTATTTGCTGATATTGAAATGCTTAGCTAAATGATCAAGCGATAGCGGTTTGTTGAAGTTCCGTTCCAAATAACGCATAACACCTGTCATTGTCTCTGAGACATAATCTCCAGCTGGTTGCGGGCCGTTAGCGGAGTAAAGGCATTCAGTTAACAGGTCGGTCAGAATCTTGGAGCTTAGCGGTTCCGAATAGGGAGTGAATTCCCTGTGCAGCTCTATCAACTGCTGCAAAGCGGACTTTGCGGTATCAGGGTTTTTCAGCGCGATAACCGGAGACTCGGATAGTTGGAAATAGTGATAGTAGCCGTTAATCGCAGCGCCATTCAAATGAACCCAGATGAATTCCCATAAATCCTTACTATCAGTTTCATAATGCTGATAATCCATACAATTAATAAAAAAAGCTTCGTCCGCTTTTAGCTTGTACTGTTTGCCTTTAAAGGTTAAATAACCTGTTCCGGATAAGGTAATTGCTATGAGAAAAGAGTTCAGCTGCTCCCTATCGGTGAAGTAGCCTGGCAATGTGCGGAAATATCCAGCTTCTTCAACATAGAAAAAAGAAGTTCTGGCAAATTGGCTGGGTGTGGCAATAAGGCGGATTGAATCTTTTGTCCAATTATGGGCTGCCTGCTCTCGATAATAAGCCATTTTGACCTCCGCAACATTCTGTTATTTTTGAACAACATTACACGATGTAGGTTGTATTGTAAACGGTTACAATAACTGAAAATAACAGGATTAAAAAAGGAGGCAATAAGTATGGCTTTTCAAATGATTAAACCGGCAAAGAAAGCGCGCATTGGTCTCTATACCATCGGTTTGCAGGCCTATTGGAGTCAATTTCCTGGGTTAAAAGAGAGGATAGAAGGATACGGAAGATTTTTAGAAACAAAAATGTCTGAATTCGGGGAAGTTTACAATTACGGACTGGTCGATACTGAAACGGAGGCGAGAAAAGCAGGCTATTGGTTCAATGAGAAAAACGTTGATTTGATTTTTTGCCATTCTGCTACGTATTCCACAAGTTCAGCGATCCTGCCCATCCATCAAATTTGTGGCGCACCTGCGGTCATCTTGAATTTGCAGCCGACGGCAAAAATCAATTACCGGCATACAACTACGGGCGAATGGCTCGCGCATTGCGGAGCTTGCCCGGTCCCGGAAATTTCAAATGCCTTTAACCGGGCAAAAATTCCGTTTCGTGTTGTCAACGGATTGTTGGGCATGGAAGAAACACCGGAAATCTCATTAGCAAATGAAAAAACGAGCAACCGCAAAGAAGCGGTTCGCGCGTGGAAAGAAATTAGTGAATGGATTCGTGCAGCGGCGGTTCCCCGCACATTAAGAGAAAGCCGTTTTGGATTTTTAGGAAACACTTATAATGGAATGTTGGATCTGTACAGTGATTTCACTATGATCCAAGCGCAGACCGGACTTCATGTCGAGGTAATGGAAATGGGGGATTTGGATGCTTTTTTTAAAGAAGTCACCGAAACAGAAGTAAAGCAGAAGATGGAAGAAGTCCATGCGATGTTCAAACTCAGCGGAGATTCTCAATCGGATCCGATTGCCAGAAAACCGACGCAAGAACAATTGGAATGGTCCTGCAAAGTTGCGGCGGCGCAAGAAAAAATGGTGAAGGCGTTTGATCTGGATGCACTGGCTTACTATTATCACGGTTCCTCCGGCAGCCATTTCGAACAACTTCAATCAGGTTTTATCGTTGGCCATTCCTTGCTTACGGCTAAAGGCATTCCTTGTTCCGGAGAAGGCGACCTCAAAACTGCTGTAGGCATGAAAATCGCTGACATACTGGGAACAGGGGGCAGCTTCTCGGAAATTATGGCAATCGACTATGATGCGGAAACTATATTGCTCGGGCATGACGGGCCATTTCATATCGCTATTTCAGACGGCCAGCCGATTCTTCGGGGAATGGGGCTATACCACGGCAAGCAAGGCACTGGAGTGTCCGTGGAAGCAAAAGTGCAAACGGGACCGGTCACCATTTTAAATGTCACACAAACCGGGGATGGCAACCTTAAGCTGATCATTGGCGAAGGCGAGTCTATAGATGGGGACATTATGCAAGTTGGCAATACCCAGACCCCAATTAGATTTTCTATGCCCCCTGATGATTTCATGGAGCATTGGTTCAAGGAAGCCCCAACCCATCATTGTGCGTTAGCTATTGGAAAGAATGCCAAGCTTTTTCAAAAAGTCGGAGAATTATTAAATATGAAGCATGTAACTTTGTAGGTGAATAATTCTTTGTAGGAGGCTGCCAATAGCCTCCTTTTATTTATCAAGCTATTAAAAAAGTAAAGCTAAGTTGTCTGAAAAGTGTTAAAATATCGATAAATTTAAAATTGTCCGCTTTTCTATGGCTGTAATTTTAATGAATTGCTGATAGACAGGAAGGAGCGTGCATTCGTCCTATGAAAGCGTTGTTCAGTCTCTTTTGTACTTTGTTTATTGTAAGCGCTTGCTCGCTCTCTTCTTATGATAAAGAAAGTTACGAAGTTATTTATTCGATCGATGAAGTGGTAGCAGAAGAAAAAGATGCTCAAAACTTACAGCAAATTACAATAGCGATTGTTCCTAAAGTGGCAAATATTCCTTATTTTAACGCGGTTGAAGAAGGCGCCCTCGAAGCGGCTAAGGACTTGGGAGTTAATTTACTGTACAAAGGGCCAGCTTTTGCAGATGCTTCTCAGCAAATTTCGATTATTGAAGAACTGATTGAAGAAGAAGTGGATGCGATTGCTGTTTCAGCAAATGATCCCGAACAATTGGCTCCTGTTTTGTTGGAAGCAAAAGAGAACGGCATCAATGTAATCACTTGGGATTCCGATACGGTTCCGGAAGCAAGAGATTTTTTTATTAACATGGTGGATCCTGAAACGCTAGGCCGTCACTTGATGGATACACTGGCATGGAATACAGATGAAACAGGTGAATTTGCCGTGTTGACGGGAGCTTTATCGGCCGCCAATTTGAGCGAATGGCTCTATTGGATAAAAGTTCATCAACAAGAATATTACCCGAATATGACATTGGTTGAAGTGTCGGCAAATGATGATGATCCCCAACGTGCCTATGCATCAGCAAAAAAGCTGCTGAAAAAATATCCGGATTTGAAAGGGATTATCGGAAATTCTTCGGTCGGGCCCCCAGCAGCCGCCCAAGCGGTAAAAGAACTTGGGAAAGAAGGGGAAGTGGCAGTTGTAGGGCTGTCATCGCCCAATCCGATGAACGAATATTTGAAGGATGGCTCAGCCCAGATTATTACACTGTGGAGCCCGAAAAAACTGGGATACTTGACGGTAACGTTAGCCCACAACTCGCTGAAAGGGAAAGAGCCTTTTGATTGGCAAGAGATTTCAAAGGTGGGGAAAATACGGATGATCGACAATACGGTAATTATGGGGGATCCGATGGATTTTACAAAAGAGAATGTGGACCAATATGATTTCTAAACTCCTGAAATTCAAAAATTACCGGCTGCGGACCAAGTTGATCGTCACTTATGTATTGCTGACAGTTATACCGATTTCCCTGTTAGGTTATATCGCATACAGCCAGTATACAAAATCCATTGAGGAACAAGTAGGCGAATATATTCCAAAGCTCTTGAAGCAGGCCAATGAAAATATTGCCAATCAAGTAAGGGAGTTGAGGGAGTACCCGGACCTTCTCTACAATTCGGATGAAGTGGTCGGGATTCTAAGGAAAGATGCCCACCAAAGCCGCTCGGCGCTTCTGCAAGATGAGTTCACTGTGAATACTTATTTAACACGAACTTTCATCAATGGAAGCAGCCAGGATATATTGGGGGTTTTCGTAATATCGAAGAACCGAATTTTCCATAGCACAAAAATTCCATACTCCAATTTCGGATTAGTGGATTACTCTCAATCATATGGCCAAGACATCCAGTTGAAAAGCAATGATGTTTTTGTTTTGCCTCATCAAACTTCCTTGCGTTTTGAGGGAGATCCGCCTTTCGTTTTGGTGATGAAGCAGCTTACTGATCTGGAGAACAGGACCGACTTGGGCACTGTTCTTGTGGCGGTGAATGTTACTTTCCTGGAGAGTGTCATCAACGAGATGAGCGAAGAAGGAAAAGCGGATTTGTGGATGATGAACCAAGATGGACGGATCATTTATCATACGGATGCGAACAAAATCCGGACAATTGACCGGGAATTTAACAAATATCCTAAAATAAATGGCAGTTTCCGATCGACCCAAGAAGACGAAGGCCGGCTGATTAGCTTAAATTACATGGATGAAACCGGGTGGACTTTGGCCCACAGCGTCTTAGCCAGAAATTTGACTGAAAAAACTGATTTGGTCAGAAACGCAACGATCGCGATCTTTCTCGTTTTCGTGGCTATCAGTACATTAATTTCCTTCTTATTGGCGTGGAATGTATCAAGTCCGCTTAATCGCTTGACTAGAATGATGAAACGGGTTGAAAAAGGAGATTTTGATGTGGATTTAGCGATTGGCACTACCGATGAAATAGGAATGCTCGCTAATAACTTCAATTCCATGATTACAGAAATCAAAGACTTGATCCGGGAAAACTACCAGATCGAATTGAAACAAAAAGAAGCGGAATTATATGCTTTACAGTCGCAGATCAATCCGCATTTTATGTACAACACTTTAGAGACAATTGCCATGTCAGTTGATGACGACGAGAAAGAAACGGTCGTAGAAATGGTCACGCTGCTCGGCCGGATGCTTCGGTTCTCCATCGGCAATAAAGAATCTGTGGTGCCTATTTCAGACGAATTGCTGCATGTAAAAGACTATTTGACGATTCAAAAAATCCGGTTTGAGGAAAAATTTGATTTTATTATCCGGGAAGAGATAGAATCCCGAAATTATTATACGCCCAAGTTCGTATTGCAGCCGATTGTTGAAAACGCAGTTAAACACGCCCTTGTCTACGGGCGGGTTACGGTCATCGAAATTGGAGTCTGCCTGGTCCCGGGCACCGATGGAACAGAAGAAATTTCTTTTAAAGTAAAGGATAACGGCACTGGCATAAAAGAAGAAACACTGGCAGACATCCAGCAGATGCTTGCTTCAGATCCAATGGCCAAACGGGATTCACATTTTGGATTAAGCAATGTCCACGCACGCATTGCCATGAATTTTGGCAGCGGATTTGGCCTGAACATCTCCAGTGGCCACGATCAAGGAACAGAAGTCGAGATTAAAATCCCTGTATTAAAAAACAGTACTGAAGGGGGGCAACAAAAACTTGAAAAAAATTAAAACGGTTATAGTAGATGACGAAAACCGCATTCGCCGCGGAATAGAAAAATTGGTGTTATCTTGTGGAGAAGATTGGGAAGTGATCGCTTTATTTGGTGATGGAATTGAACTGATCGAGGCCTATGAAAAAGAGCCTTTTGAATTTGATGTTCTCCTTACCGATATTCGAATGCCGGTGGTTGATGGTCTGACGCTTATAAAAAAGATGAAAAAAGTGGCTTTTTTCAATCCTGTAGTCATTAGCGGATTTGATGATTTCAATTACCTGCAAGTTGCCCTGAGAGAAGGGGCGCTGGATTATATCTTAAAACCGATCGACCGGGAAGAATTTAAAAAACAGTTGGATGTTCTCAGGCAAAAAGTTAAAATCCAGTGGAAAGAACAGGAACAAACAATCCTATTGGAAGGACAGGCGAGGAAACTTGGATATGTTAAACAAGTGGAAAAACTCATTGAGGCCACAAAAGGGTTCGAATACGATATTTCTTTATTGGACTGGACGAGTGATTTTCCAAAAGGAACCTATACACTAATTCAAATTGCGATTGATAAACCGTTAAGTTATTCAAATGCCATGCCAAAAGAAGAGTGGCGTACATGGATTCTAGCGAATGAAAACATTATCGGAGAACTGCTTCAGGACAGTAAAAGAGATTTCTGGAAATGGAGGGGAGAAGCCTCCTGTTTTTGGGCGTTGCTTTGCAGCGAGGAAAATGAAAGCGAAGAAAAATTCAAAGAAGAGATCCGGAACTTTGTCCACAAACTTCAAAGCACTGTCCAAAATCTGCTGCCATTTACAAATTCAGTAGCGATTAGTCAGTCTTTCGAAGATTTGAGCTATCTGCAAACAATTGCTAATGACGTATTGGCACTTATGCAGTATCGTGCCATTTTCGGCAATAATCAGATCCTGCTGCAGGATTCGGGCGAAATCCTCATGGTTAACCACGAATTGAGGAATGCGGGGAAATTGCAGCAATTGATCCAGCAAATCATTCAAGCGCTGGAGCGGATGAATGAGGAGGAATTGAAAAAGCGGCTCAGCTTGTTTACTGATGAGCTGCATGGTTTGCGCTTATCCAGTGAAGCGGAATTCTTCTTGCAATCGCTTAGCGTTCAGCTGATTAATTACGTAATTAAATGCACTCCGCGGGTAAATAAAGATTTGTTGGATATTCGCGATACAGCAAATTTATTGAGCAAAACAAAAAACATAGAAGAGCTGAATCAGGAATTGGAAAGCTGGGTACTGGCTATTTACCAAAAGCTTTCGGCGTTAAACAAAGAAAAAGTACACAATGAAACGGCCCTGGCCAAAGAATGGATCCTGCAACATTTAAAAGATAACATTACAATTGAAAAAATAGCCAGCCATGTTTATATGAATCCAACCTATTTCTGTGAATGCTTTAAAAGCGAAACAGGAGAGACAGTCCTCGATTTTGTTACGCGAAGCCGAATCAGTAAAGCCCGAGAATTGATTCTGACAACAAATTTAAAAGTCTATGAAATTTCAGAAGAAGTGGGATACACCGATACTAAATACTTCAGCAAATTGTTCAAAAAATACTATGGTGAACTTCCTTCTAAATACAAAGAAAAATTGAAAGCTTAAAACCTCCAGAAATGGGGGTTTTTTTTGTATAAACAAAAACAAACAGAGAAATACCCACCTTTTTCCGAAAATCTTCTACTTACTGAAAATTCGAATAAAATGTATTCTTTGTGAAAGCGCTAACATCATCTGAATAACTGCAGGAATACTATATGTTTGGGAGTGAAGCTATGTCTGAATACGTTTTGGAATTAAAGGGGATTACTAAGAAATTTCCGGGAGTCACAGCTCTGGACCAAGTGCACTTTAAGCTGAAACCAGGAGAAATTCATGCGTTGATGGGCGAAAACGGCGCAGGAAAATCCACGTTTATCAAAGTAATCACAGGTGTCCATGCGCCGGATGAAGGGGAGATTTTCCTGAGTGGAGAAAAGGTGGAGTTTGCTGGGCCGAATGATGCCCAAGCAGTAGGAATAGCGGCAATTTACCAGCATGTAACGAACTATCCTGATTTGAGCGTGACCGAGAATATATTCATGGGGCATGAAAAAGTCCAAAAGCTTACCGGACGTTTGCTTTGGAAAGAAATGCATGAGGAAGCTCGAAAAATCTTGCGGTCCCTAAGTTCATCTATTGATCCTAAAGCTGAAATGGGTTCTTTGAGTGTAGCGCAGCAACAAATTGTTGAGATTGCCAAAGCGATTTCCACACATGCCCGAATCATCATTATGGACGAACCGACAGCCGCCCTGACTTCAAGAGAAAGCGAAGAGCTTTATAAAATTGCTGAAAGTTTGCGGGACCAAGGGGCATCAATCATCTTTATCTCACATCGTTTTGAAGATATGTACCGGCTTGCGTCACAGGTCACCGTCTTGCGCGATGCTAAATACATCGGCTCTTGGGGGATAAACGAAATTTCCAATGAAGCATTGATTGTTGCGATGGTCGGCCGGGAAATCAATCAAGTTTTTCCGGACCGCAGTGGGGAACTGGGCGAAAAGCTTCTAGAGGTAGAGGGGCTGAGCAAAGCAGGTTATTTTGCTGATATTTCGTTTACGCTCCGCAAAGGAGAAATTTTAGGGTTGACTGGGCTGGTCGGTGCAGGAAGAACGGAAGTATGCCAAGCGCTTTTTGGAATCATGCCTTACGACAAAGGGGCGATCGAGTTGAATGGCCAAAAGGTCAGCATCCAGAGCCCGAAAGAAGCCATCAAGCTCGGCATCGGCTATTTGCCGGAAGACAGGCAACTGCAAGGGCTCGTGCTTCAATGGAGCATCGGGCGGAACATTACCCTGTCAGCATTGAAAAAATTCGGCACAAAAGGTTGGCTGAATGAAAAGAAAGAGCACGTATTTACAAAAAACCTTGCTGAGAAAATGCACGTAAAAGCGAATAGTGTTTTTGATCTTGTCAGTTCCCTTTCGGGAGGAAATCAACAAAAAGTTGCCGTTGCAAAGCTGCTGACAGCCCAATTGGATGTCATCATTCTTGATGAGCCGACAAAAGGCGTAGATGTCGGAGCAAAGACAGCTATATATGAAATCATTAATGAACTAGCGGCACAAGGCTACGGAATTATTCTTGTATCTTCGGAAATGCTTGAAGTGATCGGAATGAGCGACCGGATCGCAGTTATGCGCCAAGGCCGAATCACTAAAATTTTTGATCGGGAAACGGTTACCCAGGAGAAAATCCTTGAAGCATCGATGGCAGATAAACCGAAAAAGAATGCCGGATAAGACAGAAAAGACAAGAGGTGGATCAGATGGCTGAATCTGTAATAGACAACTCCACAGAACTTCCTGTGGAAAAAAAAGCTTCCAAACTAGCGGCGATTTCAAAATTTCGTGAACTGGGACTGTTGGCTTTCATCATCCTGCTTTGCATAGTCGTCCAAACAAAAAATGCCAGCTTTCTAACAATCGGCAACTTGACGGATATGATAACGAACACCGCTATTCTCAGTATTCTTGCATTGGGTATGATGCTGGTATTGATTACGCGGGGAATTGACTTGTCGATCGGTTCTACCCTTGCTTTGTCCGGCATGATCGTAGCGCAAACTGTGAGTATCTATAGCGGTTTGAACCCGGTTTTGGCAATCTTGATGGGAACAGCGATTGGCATTGTATGCGGTATTGTAATCGGTTTTCTGGTCGCTAAAATAGGGATTCTTCCTATTATAGCGACGCTAGCAATGATGAATATTTTCCGTGGGCTCAATTATACAGTTAGCGATGGACAGTGGATCAGTTCTTATCAAATGCCGGCTAGCTTTGTATCCATCGCAACTAGCAAGATTCTTGGCATCAACACTTTGGTGTTTATCGCCATTGTCATCTATATTATCGCTTTTTATTTCATCAACCATACAAGAACGGGCAGGCAGATTTACGCTGTCGGCAGCAATCCGGAATCAGCGAAAGTAAGCGGCATCAACCAGACAAAGATTTTATTGATCGTCTATTCGATCATGGGTGGCTTGTCCGGACTTTCAGGAGTTTTATGGGTTTCAAAGTTCGCCTCTGCACAAGGTGATACGGCTTCAGGCTACGAATTGACTGTCATTGCAGCCTGTATTCTTGGCGGGGTGAGCATTGCGGGCGGATCAGGCAAAATTTCGGGAGTTATCTTGGGGGCATTTCTGCTAGGAATCCTGAATAATGGACTTCCGTTGATGAACGTTTCTCCTTTCTGGCAAATGGCGATACAGGGATCAATCATCCTGATAGCTGTTATTATCAACGCCCTTGTCAAAAGAGGAGTAGACCGAAACAATCTGCTAAGGAGGAAGATATGACCATGACACAGAAAGCGATTGGCCAAAGTGAATATGTTCAACGGACACTTAAGGATAAACAAGATTTCACATGGAAAAGATTCTTCCTCCAGTGGGAATGGCTGCTGATTTTAGTTTTCTTTCTAGTGCTGGTGATCAATACCAATCTTTCTCCTTTCTTTTTGAACGGTGCGGGGCTCCGGGATGCCACTATGATTTTTCTGGATAAGGCGTTTATCGTCTTTCCAATGGTCATGATCATGATTCTCCGGGACATCGATATCTCGGTCGGTTCTACAGTCGCATTAAGTTCCGTCATTATGGCAACGCTTTACAATGATTTCGGCATGCCGATGGGTGCTGCGCTGGGGGCTTGTTTGCTTGTAGGGGCGGTTTGCGGATTGATCAATGGCTTGCTGATCGTAAAGTTCAAAGAACTCTCAGCCGTCATTGTAACGCTTGGAACGATGATTTTATATCGGGGCATTGCGTATATCATCCTGGAAGACCAGGCGTCCGGAAACTTCCCGACGTGGTTCAGTTTTTTCGGATGGGGAAATGTCGGCGGCATTCCATTTATCTTGCTTGTTTTTTCGGTGCTTGCGGTTGCCTTTACACTGCTGCTCCATAAAACGACTTTTGGCAGACAGATTTTTGCAATGGGAAACAATACGACAGCGAGCAGGTTCTCAGGTGTTCAGATCGATAAAGTTAAAATCATCGTTTTTACATTAGCCGGTTTAATGGCTGCTATTACTGCCATCTTCCTTGCCTCGCGCATGGGCAGCACGCGGCCGAATGTGGCGACCATGTATGAATTGGACGTTATCGCGATGGTCGCATTAGGGGGCATCAGCACGGCTGGGGGCAAAGGCCGTATGATCGGCGCTATCATAGCTGTGTTCATCTTTGGATATCTCCAATATGGTTTGGGATTGATCAATATTCCTTCTCAAACGATGCTTGTCATTACGGGACTCTTATTGCTTGCGGCAGTCGGGCTGCCAAAAATCAATATCAGCCAGAAGTTCAAGCGGTTCAGACGGAAACAATTGGAATAGGTTACTGGCAGCAGGCCGCTATCGGGTTGTTGCATATGTATAAAAAACAAAACTAAAGGGGCGAAAAAAGATGAAGAAACTTCTATCGAAATTTGCAATGATCGGTTTGGCGGCAACAATGCTTACAGCTTGCGGAAGCCAGGAAGCTGCACCGGAACAAGGGGCAGCAGCAGGAGATTCAGGCGGGGACGGCGCTAAAACGTATGCCATGGTATTTAAAAACACAGGAAATCCGTACGGGGAAAAAATGATGGAAGGTTTTGAAGAGGCTATTAAAGAAGCTGGCGGTGAAGTTATTCTTCGCGCTCCAGATCAGCCGACAGCGGAAGGCCAAATACAAATTGTCGAGCAGTTGATTACTCAAAAAGTAGATTCTATTTTAATTACAGGAAATGATATCGATGCACTTCAGCCAGTTTTGAAGAAAGCCATGGATGCAGGCATCAAAGTTCTATCAGCAGATGCGGCCGTTAATCCGCAAAGCCGCTTGGTACACGTGAACCAAGCGGATCCGGAACTGATTGGGCGAACACAAATTCAGGCGGTTTCTGAAATGATCAACGGGGAAGGCCAAATTGCGGTCTTAAGTGCCACTTCCCAGGCATCGAATCAAAACCTTTGGATTGAATGGATGAAAAAAGAACTTGAAAAACCGGAATATGAAAAAGTCGAGCTTGTAAAAGTTGCTTATGGCGATGACTTACGGGATAAGAGCACATCAGAGACTGAAGCTTTGCTGCTGCAATATCCGGATTTAAAAGCGATTGTTTCTCCAACTACTGTCGGAATTGCAGCTGCAGGGAAAGTGCTTACGGATAAAGGACTGGAAGGGAAAATTGTTTTAACGGGCTTAGGGCTTCCGAGCGAAATGGCGACTTATATTGAAAACGGTGTTTCACCGGCGATGTTCCTATGGAATCCGATTGATGTTGGATATGGAGCAGGCATGACGGCTGTTGCACTAGTAGAAGGTGAAATCACAGGGAAACTTGGAGAAAAATTTGAAGCAGGACGCCTTGGCGAAAAAGAAATCGTGGAAGACGGCGAAGGAACACAAGTCATGCTGGGCGAACCGTTCCGGTTTGACAAAGAAAATATTGCCGAATGGAAAGAAGTTTATTAACAGATTAAAGGATTTGATCCTGCACCCAAAAGATGTTGATGGGAAGCACTTGCTTCCCATCAATATCCTTTTGTTATAACGAGAAAGATGAAGGTTTGCTGATGGGAGGAAAACGATGGGAAAAAGCAATAAGTTTGCATGGACGTGGACGATCAAAGAAGAGGTTTTGGATGACTATGTGAAGCTCCATGAAGAACCTTGGCAAGAAGTGCTCGATGAACATACTAAAGCAGGCATCCAAAATTATTCCATCTTTCAAAATGGTGCCCAATTTTTTTACTGCTTTGAATGCGAGGATGTTGAGCGGGCATTTGCTTACATAGCGGAAAGCGAAGCCTGCAATAAATGGAATGCCATCACTTCAACTATGGTAAAAGGATCATTTGATTTCAATAGAGCAGAACCGATCAAGCCGCTGAGAGAAGTGTTTTATTTAAAATGAATGTAGATTTCTTCAACTTCTTCAAATCACTGAAAAAGCAATTTCAGCAGCTGTAAAAAATAATCACACCGGAGGTACTTATGGTACAGAAACTATGGAGCGAAGAAAAGGCCAATAATTTAGCTGCAGGACTCAGCGAACTTGTTTACCGTTCGAACCTAATCGGATAGGACCGCTCTGTCTGCAATTGGGGCGGCGGCAATACATCCATGAAAACAATTGAAAAGGATTTTAGAGAGCGTGATATTGATCTGGCTGAATCGGGAACGGTTGTTCAGTACAATGACAAAGACATTGCCCGATCTGTCAGTTTGCTTCCGGTCACTTACGTTGCGGTCGTTCCCCAATCGACCATTGTGCCGCGCATGACCCACGCTGCGCACCGGGTGCATCAGGATGTGGAGGAAGGAAAAACGACTGCTACCTGCATCAATTTTATTTCAGGGCCGAGCAACAGCGCTGATATTGAAATGGATATTGTCATCGGTGTTCATGGGCCCGTTGAAGCGGTCCATATTGTTGTAACCGACAAGTGAATAGCAGAGAAAATATGCGTCTTCCAAATGTCAGCTTAATGGTGTTTGCAAAGGCGTTTTTCTTATGCCTAAAAGGGTACGTATAAATCAGCGAAAACTATATCTCCACAATTAGGAGTGGTAGCATGGCCAGCGAAAAAAAACGTGATGGATTAACGGTAGTCGTCACCGGGGCATCGAGCGGATTTGGAAAAGGAATTGTGAAGCAGCTGTCAGCGGAAGGAGCTAATGTGGTGCTTGCTGCAAGGCGAACCGGACTTATCGAAGAATTGGCGAAGGAATGCGGACCGAATGCATTACCGGTCACCACTGACATCAGCAAAGAAGAAGACATGAAACGGCTGTATGAAACAGCGGTATCAAGATTCGGAAAAATCGACGTCTGGATAAACAATGCGGCGCTCGGCATCATCGGCTCATTTACTAAAGTGCCTATTGAGGATTTGGTTCGCCTAGTCGAGATCAATATACTCGGCACAATGTACGGCAGCCATTATGCATTGAAGCATTTTAAGGAGCAAGAGCAAGGCACACTGATCAATATGTCTTCTTTTGTCAGCAAAGTGCCGCTGCCTTATGGAGCCATATACACCGGAACGAAAGCGGCCATCACTTCTCTCAGTGCAGGACTGTACCAGGAAATGAAACTGGAAGGAAGAGATGACATCCATGTTTGTTCCGTCCATCCATGGGTGACCGATACGCCTTGGACGGTGCATACCGGTAATTACAGTGGCCACGACTTGCGGTTTGGCCCAGTGGACGATCCGGAAACAGTCATTGCAGCGGTCATCGGACTGATCGACAAACCGCAAGAAAGTATCGACATCGGCTTCAAAGTGAAAGGGACACTGGCTTCTTATAAATTAGTGCCGGGTCTGGTCGGGAAATTGAACGGTGCCTCCTTGATGGCGATGCTAATGTCTGCACCGGAAGCTGACGCTACGTCAGGCAGTTTGCACACCCCAACTGCTGAAGGTACGGAAGTGTCAGGCGACTTACGTGAAAAGCTGAAGCGGAAATTGAAAGGGCAGGAAGAGTAGACGATAAGCGACAGGAGGAACCACTATGGCAAACCAAACAAATCGGCAAGGATTGACGGTGGTCATCACCGGCACATCGAGCGGCATTGGCAGAGGCACTGCGCAGCAGCTGGCCGCCCAAGGAGCAAATGTGGTGCTTGCGGCACGCCGTACGAATGTGATTGAAGAAATTGCACAGGCATATGGTCCGAACGTTATTGCAGTAACCACGGATATCAGCAAGGAAAAAGACGTTGCAAATTTATGCGAAACGGCCATCTCAACCTTTGGGAAAATTGATGTCTGGATCAATAATGCGGGTGTGGGAACATATGGATCGTTTACGGAAACGCCTTTAGCTGATTTGGTCCGCACAGTGGAAATCAATATGCTTGGTACCATTTACGGCACGCACTATGCACTTCGGCATTTCAAAGAGCAAAAATCCGGTACACTCATTAATATTGCTTCTTTCGCAAGTCAAGCCGCAGTTCCTTTCGGAGCGGTTTACACCGGTACGAAAGCAGCCGTCTCCGGCCTTAGCAAAGGTTTGTATCAGGAAATGGAAGTGGATGATTTCGAAGATATCCATGTTTGTGTCGTGGACCCTTGGGTGACCGATACGCCATGGACTTATCATGCCGGAAATTACAGCGGCCATGAGATTTTGGTTGGGCCCGCTGATGATCCGCAGAAAGTTATTGATGCAATTATCGGATTGGTCGACAAACCAAAAGAACAAGCGGAAATCGGTGCTAAAGTGACCGGGACAGCATTCATCGGCAACATTGTGCCAGGAACCACCGATAAGTCCACAGGCAAAGCGCTGCATAAAATGCTGATGGATGCTCCGCCTGCCCCGACAACTTCCGGAAGCTTGCATGAATCGCATCCTGTAGGCACAGGTGTATCCGGCGACTTGAGAGAACGGCTGGCCCGAAAAAAAATTAGTGATCAATAATGAATGAAACTAACGAAGCGGAGGGATAGCTCGATGGCCAATAAGAAAAAGCATGCGGGGTTGACCGTTGTTATTACGGGTGCATCAAGTGGATTTGGAAAAGGGGTCGCGCAAAAGCTGGGAGCCGAAGGGGCAAATGTTGTATTGGCGGCCCGGCGTACACAATTGATTGAAGAGTTGGCAATAGAAATCGGACCGAATGCATTGGCCGTGACAACGGATGTCAGCAAAGAGGAAGATGTTAAACATTTGTGCGAATCGGCAATAGCTGCTTTCGGGGCAATCGACGTTTGGATCAATAACGCGGCGGTTGGCGTGATCGGCCCTTTTACAGAAGTTCCGACAAAAGACATTACCCGAGCCGTCCAAATCAACGTGATCGGTACCATTTATGGCAGCCATTATGCACTCCGTCATTTCAAGGAACAAAAAACCGGTACGCTTATCAATGTAGGTTCGGTATCCGGTAAAATTCCATATCCTTATTACACGCCATACAGCACTACAAAGTTTGCGGTAACAGGGTTAAGCGCAGCTCTCCATCAGGAAATTGAGCTGGAAGGCTATGATAAGATTCATGTTTGCACCGTGCATCCATGGGCAACGGATACACCTTGGTTCGAACATACCGGAAACTATACGGGGCATGCAGCTGAACTAAAACCGATGGACGATCCGGAAATCGTCATCGATGCAATTGTCGATTTGATCGACAATCCAAAAGAGAGTGTTGATACCGGCATAAAAGCGAAAAGTGCCGCTATATCCAGTCATTTGGCGCCTGGAACAACGGAAGCATTTAATGCCAAGTACGTCAAAAAAATTATTCAAAGCGCTCCGCCTGCACCTCCGACTTCCGGAAGCCTGTACGAACCGATGGAAACGGGAACCGGCGTTTCCGGCGGCATACGGGAGCGGATGAAACAAGAAGAGGAACAGCAAAAAAGAACATGAGAAAGAGGGCTGGCTGCTCATAGGCCAGCTTTCTTTCATTTATAGGCCTCATTCTGGCTTTCTGTATAATAGTGAAGAAAGTGGCTGGAAAAATATGCTGTAGACGTTTAAAGACCTTGTTATAATCGATATACATTGTGTATTAACAGCAGGAAACACGGCAACAAGTATAGTTAGGAGCAGATAAATGAATCATCGCGCATATTTAGCTTTAGCAATTCCTCTTACCATATCAACCATTACCACCCCGCTGCTTGGCGCTGTTGACACGGCTGTCGTCGGGCAGCTTCCTAATCCCGCTTATATTGGCGGCGTTGCAGTGGGTGCCATCATATTCAATACCATGTACTGGCTTTTCGGTTTTTTGCGCGTCAGCACTTCCGGTTTCGCAGCACAGGCGAGTGGAGCGAATGATGAACAGCAAAGTGTGTTGGCATTGGCCCGCCCATTTTTCATCGCCCTGCTCGTCAGCCTTGGGTTTTTATTGCTGCAAAAACCGATTGAGCAGGCAGCATTGGCTATGATCAATCCGGCAGCAGACGTCAGCAAGTTCGCTTCGGAGTATTTTGGCATCCGCATCTGGGGTGTTCCATTTACTTTATTGAACTATGTGATTCTTGGCTGGCTGATGGGGATGGGACGCATCAAAGTTTCAGTGACGATTCAAATTTTGATGAATGTACTGAATATCATTTTAGCTTTGCTATTTGTCAACGGATTTTCCTGGGGAATATCAGGAGTGGCGGCAGCAACGCTTATTGCTGAATTTTTTGCGTTTTCCCTAGGGATATTCATTTTATGGAAGGAACTTTTAGGGCGGACTAAATTTCCGCCACTAAAGGAAATCATCGATGCCGGCTCTTTAAAAAAAATGATGGGCGTCAACCAAGATCTTTTTATCCGCACGTTATGCCTATTGACGGTATTCAATTTGTTTACGATGAAAGGGGCTTCGTTCGGCACGGAAATGTTAGCGGCAAATGCTGTGCTTTTTCAAATCCATTATCTGATGGCATACGCTTATGATGGGTTTTCCAATGCATCGAGCATTTTAGCCGGGAAGGCAATGGGCTCAAAGAACAAAGAGCTCTATACAAAGACGTTATCTTTATCATCTCAATGGGCTGTTATCTCTTCAGTGATTATTGCCGGCGTCTATTATCTTTTCAGCGAACGCATTATTTCAATTTTTACTAACATTCCATCAGTGATTGCTTTAGCAGAGACATATGATCAGTGGCTCATCATCTTTCCATTTACGGCAAGTTTCGGCCTTATTCTTTATGGGTTATTCACCGGGGCCACTGAAACCGCACCGATTCGAAATTCAATGATCTTTGCCTTGCTCGTCTATTTGCTGGCGCTGTTTTCCCTGGTGCCGATATTCGGTAACCATGGGCTGTGGCTGGCATTTATCGTGTTCAGCCTTGGCCGCTCTTTCTTTTTGGCACTATATGTTCCCAGGTTAAATAGAAAGTATACGGAATCAGCAAAAATAGTTTCTTAAATAAGGCAGCTTTTTAAAAGTTAGGGTTGATATGAATTTAGAACCAGAATAACTTATAATTCATATATAATGCTATTATAGAAGAAGTTAGGAAATTCGCTATAATCTATATTATCGACTAAATGCTGCAATGGAGGACCAATATATGAATGCAGAAATCTTGAAACGCAATAACGTGCACGTAAAAGGGCAGGGAGATCAGACAATGGTTTTCGCCCATGGCTTCGGCTGTGACCAACTAGTCTGGCGTGAAGTGTCGGCGGCCTTTGAAGACAAGTACCGGGTGGTGCTGTTCGATTATGTCGGATCTGGGAAAAGCGATAAATCCCAATACTCAACAGAACGGTATAATTCCCTTCATGGCTATAAACAGGATTTATTGGAAGTATGCGAGGCGCTTGATCTGGAAAAAATCATTTTGGTCGGGCATTCGGTGAGCAGTATGATCGGGGCGCTTGCTTCAATAGAAAAGCCGGAATTGATGGATAAGTTAATCATGGTCGGACCTTCACCGCGCTACTTGAATGAACCGGATTATCGTGGAGGCTTTGATAAAGAAGACATTGAAGATTTGCTGGAAATGATGGAAGTAAACTATAAGGAATGGGCAAAATACTTGGCTCCGGTCAGTATGCAAAATCCGGAGCGGCCGCATTTAGCAGAGGATCTTGAGAAGCTGTTTATTTCAAACGATCCAGTCATAGCACGCCAGTTTGCGGAAGTGACCTTCAGTTCGGATGTCAGGAAAGATCTCGAAAAAGTAACGGTGCCAACGTTGATATTGCAACCGAAATATGATGCTATTGCTTCTCCTGAAGTCGGCGAATATGTTCATCGCAAAATTTCAGGCAGCAAATTTGTCATAATGGACGCTATGGGCCATAATCCACACATCAGCGATGCCGAAGAAACGATTTGCCGCATAAAAGAGTACCTAGCAGAATAGGAGGAAATCGGGATGGATGAACAATTGAATTTAGCGCCTTGCGGCTACTTAGTGATCGATTCATCCAATTACATCATTGAAATGAACGAAACGCTGAAGCAACTGATCGGAGTAGATGAACCTTTGATTCATATGCATGAAATGCTGACAGTTGCCTCACGCGTTTACTTTCAAACCTACTTTACGCCATCGATCAAGATGCATGGTAAAGTGGAGGAAATGTTCCTGACCTTAAAAAGTGTCAATGGCCGCATACCGGTGCTGATGAATACTGCGGAACGGAATGGCCGTTATGAATGCGTACTCTTGCCGATGACTATCCGACAGGAATATGAAAATGAATTGCTCATGGCAAAGCGCCAAGCTGAGAAAATCCACCAGGAATCAGCAGAAGCGTACAAAAAACTTCAAGATTTGATGAAAGAAGTGGAAGGAAAGAAACAGGAGTTGGAAGAGCTAAATGCGCAACTTCAAGGAATGACAGAAACGGATTCGCTGACTGGTTTGAAGAATCGACGTTATTTGGACGAACAATTGCTGCAACTGACAGGGGAATCTTCAGAGACCGGCGAACCGCTAACGTTATTGGTAGTTGATATCGATCATTTCAAGCAAGTGAACGATACATATGGACATCCGGTCGGGGATTCGGTGCTGCAAGAACTAGCTGGGAAACTTCAAAATGAAACACGGGATCAGGACATTGTCGCCCGCATGGGAGGGGAAGAATTTGTTATTGTCCTTCCAGCCACAGACAGTGACGGAGCCTTAAAGATGGCCGAGAGAATTCGGGAAAACATTGAGCATGGAGAATGGAAGCATGTAAATATCACAGTCAGTATCGGCGTTGCAGTCTACGAAAGCGGCGATAATCCAGCGGGCTTGTTCTCAAAAGCAGATGAGGCATTATACCGTTCCAAAAGCTCCGGACGCAACCGGGTTACTGCTCAATGGGCATACATGCAATAGAGTAAAAGTAAATACGAATGGACTTATTCAATAAAAAAAGAAAATTTGAAAGACCGTGTGGGAGGGCCAAATGGAGAAAGAGATTGTATGGTTGGGGGAACGGGTGGTAAAGGATAAATATCTCATTGCCCAGTTGATCCATGAAGAAACAATTAAAAACGTCCCTGAGGAAGAATTGAAGGCATACAAGGAATTGATGGAAGTTGTAACCGAAACCAGAGCGAATTTTGTAGAGTTGCTGGGCAATTCAATGCAGCATTATTTGGAAAAAGAAGTACTCGATAAGATTACGCAATGGGGAGAATCGACAGGCAGGTATTTTTTGGAACAAGGCATGTCTTTGGAAAGTGCGCTGATGGAAACTTCCCTTTACCGGAAGCACATCGGAAAAGTGATTAAGACAGAAGCATTGCACCAAAAAATGTCCACTGAAAACATTTTTGAGGGCATGGAAGTATTCCATTCATTTTTAGATCACGCGGTCAATTCATACAGCACAGCATATATAGATGCTTATCAGAAAAATCTAGCTGCAGCCCGAAAAGAGTTCTTGGAATTGTCTGCGCCGGTTGTTCCGTTAAACGACCATATTGCGGTTTTGCCGATTATTGGAGATCTCGATTTGGAAAGAGCGCGATATATGCTTGAAAAAACGTTGCTGGCGGCGAACCGTCAGCGGATTACGTCATTGATCGTCGATTTGTCCGGTGTAGTTAAAGTCGATTCAATGGTCGCGGAACAAGTTATCCAAATTGTACAATCATTGAAACTCGTAGGGGTCCGCGCAATTCTAACAGGGATTCGTCCAGAAATCGCCTTGACATTAACACAGCTTGATGTAGATATCAATAGCCTTGAAATTGGCGGCAGCTTGAAGCAAGCGGTCCAAAAATTAAATTTTACCAGTTAAAAAAAGCCGCTGAATTTTTTCTTCAGCGGCTTTTACTTTTTCCAATCTTATTTTGTCGCTGCGTTTAATTTGTCGGCAGGCAACACTTGCTTTAATGTTTCGCTTTGTTCAGCGGTCAATGGAATCATCGGCAGCCGAACCCCGCCGACCGGAACGCCAGTCAAGTTTAAGGCGGTTTTCACTGGTGTAGGGTTTGGTGCGGCAAACAATGCTTTCATGATAGGAAGCAATTGGCGATGGGCGGATGCAGCGCTCACTGTGTCTCCTTGTTTAAAGCTTGAAATCATCTCCTGCATTTCGCTTCCGATCACGTGCGAAGCGACAGAGACAATCCCATGTCCGCCAATTGCAAGCACAGGCAATGTCAAACCGTCATCTCCGCTATAAAGAGAAAATGTATCTGGCGTTCCTTCAATGATGGCTGCCATGGCATCCAAATCGCCGCTCGCTTCTTTCACGGAGACGATGTTATCAATTTCAGACAGGCGGATGATCAGCTCGGCCGACATGTTGACGACGCTGCGCCCTGGAATGTTATAAAGCATAACTGGCAGGGAAGTAACTGCTGCAATAGCTTGGAAATGCTGGAACATGCCTTCTTGTGAAGGTTTGTTGTAATACGGTGCGACGAGCATGATGCCGTCAACGCCTGCTTCTTCTGCTTGCTTTGTCAGGGAGATGGAAGCGCGTGTATTGTTGGAGCCGGTTCCGGCAATGACTGGAATCCGTCCATTAACGGTTGCTACGACAAATTTGAACAGCTCCACTTTTTCTTCAGAACTCAAAGTCGGCGATTCTCCGGTAGTGCCGGCGACGACCAGCCCGTCCGATCCGTTGGAAATCAAATACTCCACCAATGTTTTTGTCGCTTGAAAATCAATTTCTCCATTTGCGTCAAAAGGAGTTACCATCGCTGTTACTACTTGGCCAAAATTCATAAGCTCACACCCTTATCATTTTTTGTTGTTAATCCTGAGGTGTTGGGCAACCGGGAATAAACAAAAAAGCACCAACGAGGCTCTCGTTGGTGCAGTAGAAACAATGTTTACCACTCGTTTCTGTGCGTCAGATAGCCCTCCATATAGTTTCCTATATGACAGTCCAGCATTTGTTCAATGCAGAACCAGCGGATAAGAGCATGAGATTCTTATCGCTTCGGCAAATCCCCCTTTCTGCAAACGTCCTTGGAGCTCATACTCCTCGGCTTGTATACTAATGGTTTTTGCACCTCTATCCTCACTTCAAATGATTGAAGCAGGAAATATTGAATTAGCTAGACTTTAACAAAAAACGCTGCTAAATGCAAGAGGAATCGGGTATATCATGCCTAGATGAGAGGTGGAGAATCATGAAGGAGAGCGAATACGATAAATTTCTGCGGATAAAAACAGAGGGGAACCAGCAGGGATTCAATGACTCACCGCATTTTCACCGGTATGAGCCAACCCCCTATGCGTTGCTGGACCAGTTCTTCAGCCGGTATGAATTGGACTCTGGAGATCGGCTTGTCGACTTCGGCTGCGGCAAAGGCCGGCTGAATTTTTATATCCATCATCGATTTAGCTGTGAAACGGCCGGTATTGAAGTTAATCCGGCGTTTTATAACGAGGCGCTGGAAAATCAGGCGGCATACGAGAAGGGCAGAAAGCAGGCCAGTGGGAACATCAGGTTTTATTGCTGTGCGGCTCAAGATTATGCTATCGCTCCACAGGATAACCGCTTCTATTTTTTTAATCCTTTCTCGGTTCAGATTTTCATGTCTGTCATTACGAATATTTTGCGTTCCGTGGAAGAGACGGAGCGCGAAGTGAAATTGCTGCTATTTTTCCCATCGGAGGACTATATTGATTTTCTTGAGCGCAGAACATCCTTTGAACGGAAAGTAGAAATTGTTTTGGCCGAGGGGCAAAAAAATATGCGTGAACGCTTTTTGGTATACCATCTGTCGCAAAGCTGATTAATAAGTTGAGATATTGGGGTATAAGCAATTAAAGTGTGATTGATGAAAGTGGGGGGAATCTTATGAAGTGGCAAGGCAGAAGGGCTAGCCGGAATGTGGAAGATAGAAGAGGAATGGGAGGCGGTGGAAAGCTTGTTGGTGGCGGGCTTGGCGGTTTGGTTCTCGTCTTGATTGTTGCGCTCATGGGCGGTGACCCGACAGCGGTCTTGAATGAATTGGGTGGTGCAGGAACAGGCTCAGGACAGCCTTACGTGGAAACGGCGGAGGATCAGGAACGTGCGGAATTTGTCTCGGTCGTCTTGGCAGATACCGAAACGATCTGGTCAGAGGTTTTTGCGGAGGAAGGCATGGAATATGTAGAGCCAACCTTGGTTTTGTTTACGGAAAGCGTCAATTCAGCTTGTGGGACTGCAGGAGCTTCTGTCGGGCCGTTTTATTGTCCGGGAGACCAGAAGCTGTATATTGATTTAAGCTTTTACGATGAGCTGCAGCAGCAGTTTCAGGCGCCAGGCGACTTTGCAATGGCGTATGTCATTGCTCACGAAGTCGGCCATCATGTGCAGAACCTGCTTGGTGTAATGGAGCAAGTCCAGCCTCTCCGCAATCAGCTTAGTGAAAAGGAATATAACCAATTACAGGTTCGCCTGGAATTGCAGGCGGATTATTTGTCGGGTGTCTGGGCCCATCATGCGGAAGAAATGGGGCTTCTTGAAGAGGGCGACTTGGAAGAGGCGTTAACAGCAGCAAGCGCGGTCGGCGATGATACTATACAAAAACGGGCGCGTGGTTATGTCGTGCCTGACAGCTTTACGCATGGTACGAGTGAACAGCGCAAGAAATGGTTTTACCGTGGCTTTGAAGCAGGCAACCTGAAAGAAGGCGACACCTTCAATGCGAAGGATTTGTGACGTTTTTCTCGTGTACTCTTGTGGAAACTGACGGTAGAGCATTGATATTTCGGCCATTGTGATTCATTATAAGAATAGACAGTCTTTTCATGCATCGAGTGGAAAGAAATACATTTCTATAAAGGAAGTTCACTATGGCGGAAGAAAACATTACCCGAATACAATTAGGCGACAAAGAACTTATTTTGATCGGAACCGCACATGTTTCCAAACTAAGCGCGGAGCAGGTTAAAGAAGTTATTGAAAGGGAGCGTCCGGACTCGGTTTGCATTGAGCTTGATGCGCAGCGCTATCAATCGGTAACTGAAAACAGCAAATGGAAAGAGACCGATATATTCAAAGTGATCAAAGAAAAGAAAGCTAGTTTTTTGCTGATGAACTTGGCGATTTCATCGTTCCAAAATCGCTTGGCCGACCAATTCGGCATAAAGCCGGGACAGGAAATGATTCAAGGCATCGAGTCTGCAAAAGAAATTGATGCCAATCTGGTGCTTGCCGACCGCAACATTCAAATTACATTTTCACGGATTTGGGGCAATATCGGTCTAATGGGCAAAGCCCAATTATTGACCTCTGTTTTTTACAGCATCTTCAGCAAAGAAACCATATCCGAGGAAGACTTGGAGAAAATGAAATCACAGGATACTTTGAATGCTGTGATGAATGATTTTACACAAGCATTTCCTAAACTCAAAACACCGCTAATTGATGAGCGCGACCAGTATTTGGCGCAGAAAATCAAAGAAGCGCCAGGCAATAAAATTGTAGCCGTACTTGGAGCTGCGCATGTGCCGGGAATTACAAAAGAAGTGCATCGCGACCATGATTTAGAAGCGCTTGCTACACGGCCGCCCAAATCAAAATGGCCGACAATAATTGGCTGGGCGTTGCCGATTTTGCTGGTAGCCATCATTGCCTATACTTTCTACCTGAATCCGGCTGCTGGAATTGACCAGACGAAAAGCTGGGTGTTATGGACGGCAACGCTTGGCGCGATCGGTGCAGCTGTAGCATTCGGCCATCCGCTAGCCATTTTGACTGCGTTTGTCGGCGGACCGATCGGAGCACTGCATCCGTTGCTTGCCGCTGGCTGGTTCTCGGGTCTTGCGCAAGCGTATGTCCGCCGGCCGAATGTCGGGGATTTTGAAACCTTGTCGAAAGATGTCTTTACACTGAAAGGTTTCTGGGACAATAAAGTCACGCGTGTTCTTTTGGTTGTCGTTTTGACTAACCTTGGAACGGCAGCAGGCAATATCATTGGCGGCGCCGATGTTATCCGGCTGTTCTTAAAAAATTTATAAAAGTTATTCAAAATCGGACGAGAAATTTCTCGTCCGATTTTTCTTTTTAAAAATGATAGTTCACTTTAGAAAGGGGTATAGCAGAAATAAGAACATACCATCATGCATGGGAGGCGCAAAAAAATGAGTTTTTTCTTGGCAGGGATTGTGCTCTGGTCACTCGTTATTTTATCTTTTGTGCTGTTGATCGTGGGAATCTGGAAAAAATCATGGCAGTTGTTGGCGTGGAGCGGGGCTGCAATGTTATTGCCCAGTTTGCTGATTTTTATGGGGGATGATGGAATTTGGTTCAAGATGGCCATTGTACCGCCGATTTTATTGTTTGCCGGTGCGTATTATATGCGTTATAAGATGAAACATACTTTTTAACAGGCAATATGAAAAAGAAGCAATAACCGTATAGCAATCCTTCTTTCTCCAGGTTATGAGGTGAGGGTATAGTGGAAAACCAAACAGCTTTAGCAGGAAAGGGTTTTAAAAAAGGCTCTTTCTTGGCTGTGCTAATGGCCGGAGTGTTTGTTGCTATACTAAACCAGACGCTCCTTGCGACTGCTTTGCCGCATATCATGGAAGATCTACAGATTAATGCCAACACCGCGCAGTGGCTGACGACCGTCTTTATGCTGGTTAACGGAGTCATGATTCCAGTCACTGCTTTTTTGATTGGCAAATTTTCAACACGGCGTTGAATCCGCAACAATGAGGTATGGAAGGCCTGGCGCGTGGAGTGAATATTTCATTTATCACAGCAGGCATTTTGAGCGGAATTGGTGTTTTTATGGCCTTTTTTCTAAAACGGGCGGTGCCGGAGGAAGAAAACTGAGCTATTTTATTCTAAAAACATGCTGTTTTAATAAAGGTTAGTTTTTTAGAAGATGTTTTGTCACAACCTGTCCATTTACTTCTCTTGCTTTCTTTGGTAAGATGTCTGACGACTGAATATATAGGTGTTGAATTGCCTAAATATTCTAATCAGGAAATTAAATTAATGAGGTGAAGCAGTGAATTTATTGTGGGGAATACTTGGCATATTCGTTGTTTTAGGGATAGCGTTCTTACTATCCGGAGCTAAAAAGTCTATCAAACCACGGACAATCCTTGGTGGTTTAGCGATTCAGATTACATTTGCATTTATGGTGCTAGAATGGGAGTTAGGGAGAAAAGCTTTGCTTTGGCTTTCCAATGTTGTACAGAATGTAATTAACTACGCGGGAGAAGGGATCAGCTTTGTATTTGGCCCTGCAGCCGATACAACAAACTTCGGTTTTGTATTTGCTTTCCAAGTACTAACGATCATCATCTTCTTCTCTTCTTTAATTTCGGTTCTTTATTATCTTGGCATTATGCAAATTATTATCAAATTTTTGGGCGGCGCTTTGGCGAAACTTCTTGGAACAAGCAAAGCGGAATCTATTTCAGCTGCGGCGAACATTTTTGTCGGACAGACGGAAGCCCCATTGGTAGTGCGCCCGTTCATCGCGGGAATGACTAAATCTGAATTATTCGCTGTTATGACAGGCGGATTGGCCTCAGTGGCCGGTTCGACATTAGCAGGTTATGCGCTTCTTGGCGTGCCTCTCGAGTATCTGTTGGCCGCAAGCTTCATGGCGGCTCCAGCCGGTTTGATCATGGCTAAAATGATGATGCCGGAAATTGAAACAGTGGAAGAAAAAGATTTTATTATGGAAAAAGACAAAACTTCAGTTAACGTGGTGGATGCTGCGGCACGCGGAGCAGCTGATGGTCTGCAATTGGCATTAAATGTCGGCGCCATGCTTTTGGCATTTATCGCATTGATTGCGTTATTGAACGGGGTGCTTGGCTGGTTCGGCGGCTGGTTCGGCGCAGAAAACTTGACGATTCAAAGCATCCTCGGCATCATTTTCTCGCCGCTTGCTTTTGCAATCGGCGTGCCGTGGGCTGAAGCGGTCCAAGCGGGCAGCTTTATCGGACAAAAATTGGTGCTCAACGAATTTGTGGCGTACACAGCGTTTGCACCTGAAATTGCTAACTTGTCGCCTAAAACGGTCATCGTTGTCAGCTTCGCCCTTTGCGGTTTCGCGAACTTAAGCTCGTTGGCAATTTTACTTGGCGGACTTGGTGCAATGGCACCGACCCGCCGTCCAGACATCGCGCGCATGGGCCTTAAGGCTGTTGCGGCAGGGATGCTAGCTTCTCTGCTGAGTGCGTCAATTGCTGGTATGTTTTTATAATAGAATGATTAAGGCATCTGCGAAAACGCAGATGCCTTTTTTTGTTCTGGAGGAGCAGTTGTGAGCGGATTACGCACGTTCAGAAGAATTTATGCACGTTCAGGAAGAAATACGCACGCTCAGCGAAACTTATGCACGTTCAGCAAAATGAGCAATATAAAATAAAAAAGTCTCATATGAGTGAGACTTTTTCATTCCGGCATGTGATACGAATACGCTTTTGACTCGCCAATTCTTTTCAAATCTGTTCTCCCTAACAAGCGAGTGGCTACTGCTCTAGATTCAACTCCGCAAAAACTGCGGAGTTTTTGGTTTGTTAGATGTCTCTCTACAAATGTCAAATACTCACGAATAGCTAAAATATGGGCGGATTCGTCACGCGCACCGCACTTGCTGCACTCCCAATTACGTTTGTTGCGCTGCATTGTCAGCTCTTTGCAGCTCCGGCAATAGACCCCTGGCTTTAAATCTTTGGAGTCGATGAAAAAATGCACACATAGAGGGGGATGTTTATAAGGGGCTTGATTAGCCAGGATCATTCTTTTGATTTTCAGCAGGTTAAGGTTTGGGGATTCTGGGGGAAAGGCCAGCAAAATCTTTAGAAGATACTCCACCATCTGATAAGTTTTACAAATGGCTGTATCAGGTGGCTTAGAAAGGAATTCGCATTCTTTAGCTGTGAAGACAATCAAACCAGCTATCGGCAAACGGATATTATTTATTTTGAAAAACTGTTTCAGAAAGCGAATGTGCTTGTTCATTTGAATTCTCGGATCTTCCAGAATGGTTTTTTCTCCTTCAATAGTAAGACGGAAAAATTCGTCTGTTTCTTTATTGAAATAAAGCTGACCATTGATGTTTTTCGACTCGATAATGATAGCACCGTGACTTGTAAGCAGAAGACCGTCCATTTGCACCGGCCAAGTACCGATTTTCAAGTTGACATTCCACAGGATGTGGAACTCGTCTTCCAAATAGAATTCCTTGAACTCTTTCTGCAAACGGCTCTCGCCTCGGGTGCCTGCCATCGTCCAGTGAAGTTTTCGTTTAAGAAACTCCCGCTGAGGATGATCGCTTTCCAATCTTCCCAACAACAATTCCAGTGCTTCGGCAATTGGCAATAATTCTACAGCTATACAAATCCCTCCTAATATGAATTAACTGCATTATAGCACTGCTTTCTTCCTCTATACTATAGAATGTTCATGCTTCACGAAAACTTATTAGCTGTTACGCACGTTCAGAGAAAAATACGCACATTCAGCATAACTTACGCACGTTCAGAGAAAAATACGCACATTCAGCATAACTTACGCACATTCAGAGAAAAAAAGCCTGTTCGAGCCATTTTCATTCCTCCTTAAAGAATAGAATCCTATAAAGCTTTCTTCCTTGACAGTGGTATCTTTTTTCATTAAACTACTGTATTGGCTCACCTATTCTATATAGGAAGAGCGGGTTGGGAGAGGGCTAATTTAATAGAAGGTAGAAACTATGTTTAATTGGGTAGACCGGTTTTTTGGTCTTCAAGCAAATGAAACAACAGTAAAGCGCGAAATGTCGGCAGGGTTGATCGGCTTTTTTACAGTGGTGTACATCATTGCGGTCAATTCATTAATTTTGTCGGAAGCGGGCATGCCGCTTGAAGCTGCAATTGTCGCAACCATAGCGGCTTCTGTATTCGGCTGTCTGGTTATGGGCTTTTGGGGCAATGCTCCGATTTTGCTGGTTCCAGGCATGGGCATCAATGCTCTTTTTTCATACACGATGGTCCAGTCAATGGGCTTGTCATGGCAAGAAGCGCTTGGTGTGGTGTTCGTTTCAGGTGTGATTTTTGTCGCTGTAGCATTCACGCGATTTTCGAAACTTTTGAGTGCTGCTGTGCCGCATTCGCTGAAAGAAGCGATTACAGTTGGGCTTGGTTTATTCCTGATGCTCATCGGACTTGAAAAAGGCGGCATTGTTGAACGAGGAACAGCCTCAATCTTGGCACTCGGCTCACTTGGCGAAGCGCACGTGCTTGCAACGGTCTTGACGTTTATCGTCGCCATCATTTTATTTGTCCGCAATGTACCAGGAAATTTCCTGATTACCATTGTGGCGGGAACTGTGATTGCTTCGTTTTTCGGTTTGATCGATTTCAGCCGGATGGATGGCGCATCGATTAACGTATCAGAAGCATTCTCGGTGTTTGGCGCATTGTCGTTTGACGGAATCGTGTCAATGACATTTTGGATAGCGGTCTTTTCACTGACAATGGTACTGGTATTTGAAAACATCGGGCTCGTTCATGGACAAGTCAATTTTATCAATCGCCCTGAAAAGTTTAGCCGCGCGTTCCAAGCAACGTCGTTGTCTTCAATGGCATCCGGCATTTTCGGCACCAGTCCCACAGTGGCATCGGTCGAAAGCGCTTCGGGTATGGTGGCAGGCGGACGGACAGGATTGACTTCCATTACAGCCAGCGTGTTGTTTTTGGTGTCGGTGTTTTTCATTCCGGTTATCAAATTGATTCCGGATAGCGCCATTGCCCCGATTTTGGTGATTATTGGCGGCCTTATGCTTCAAAATATTCGAAATCTTGATATGCAGGATATGAGCGAAAGCTTTCCGGCACTATTGATTATTGCGCTTATTCCGTTTACTTACAGCATTGCGGACGGTATCGGTATTGGCTTTATCCTATATCCGATTTTAAAAATCGCGATTGGAAAAGCCCGTGAAGTTTCAATTACACTTTACATCATCGCTGCTTTGTTCCTGATGAATTTCATATTCCATGTAATCGGATGACACAAAAGCGCATTTGCGAAAGCAAATGCGTTTTTCTATACAATAAAAAAGGTTTTCTGGCTATTTCCTGACATCAGATGGGACATGGTATAATAAAATCACAAAAAAGTTGAAAGGAGTTGGCATCCACATGAAATTTACCAAATCAAAAATGGAACGACTTGTCAGTGAAAATCCGGAATTGAAGAAACAGATGAAAGTATTGATGAAAGATATGGACTTGGAGAAGAATTTTGCGCTAAAGGCTCTCTATCATTCCCAAGTATCCGACAATGGGCCATTCCAGTCGGCTTATCAGGATTTGGACTTGCAATAAACCGTTCGGTTAATTTTTATAAAGGCTTATTGAAAGAACAAACTAGCCAAAGTTAATACGTACAGCTTTTGTACAAATAAAAATCCCGCCTGCAAAGCCTGGCGGGATTTTTCGTTTTTATTTATAACGGTTGCTGCTGGAGCCATTCTTGCCAGAATTCGTAAGAAGTGCCGAGGTAGGCAACATTTCCTTCAACCTCAGGTTCCTTCAATGCTCTTCCTCCAACAATAAAGTGCATATCCGGATTTGTTTTGGCTAGTTTATCGATGTAGTTGTCCATGACGGGCTTCATTTTTTCATTGGAAATCGACATGCAAAGAAGCTTAAAATTTTGCTTATCAATCAATTCATCAAGCCCTTCAAGAGGCGTGTCCGGTCCGATGTAAGCGACTGAAAATCCATTTTCCCGAAGAAATAATGTAAACAGCAGCAAACCAAGCTGATGATGTTCTCCGCTCGGACACAATGCCAACGCTTTCGGCAAATCAGGTGCAGTAGGGAAGACACGGAAAAACTGGTTGAATCGCTGTTGGATGATATGGCTGATCAAATGTTCGTGAGCTACAGTAATATTGCCTTTTTCCCACTCGTTTCCAATGCGGACCATAAGAGGAGCAATTATTGAGAAAAAAACGATCCGGTAATGGAAAAGCGAAAAATTCAAATCAAGTAAATAGTTGAAGCGCTCCGTGTCCATTTCGGCTGCAGCTCCATATAGTTCTTGTATCTGTTTATCATAAGGCTGGTTATGATGTTCCCTTGTGTCGTCCTGTTTTGCATGGAACTTTTTCCGTGAGAGGTGAAGCTGCTGGACGGCTTGGCTAATTTTCATGCCTTTTTCCTGCACCTGAATTTTCAACCATTTCAAGTCTTCCAAATTCTGATCTGAGTAGAGACGATGCCCGGATTCTGTACGCGCAGGTGTAATTGCGTCATAGCGTGTTTCCCATGAACGGATGGTCACTTTTGGCATATCTAATATTTTGGCGGCTGCTTTGATGTTGTACATAGCATTACCTTCATTTCTATAGTTTAGTCTAATAGTTATATAATTATTATACATCCTGAAGGAGTGTTACGTAAAGCTGTGTACACTAGCATACAAATGAAAAAGCTGATCCCAATTGGGACCAGCTTTTTTTATCTGGAGATTACGGCAGACGGTTTAGCCGTACGAGAACGTTGCCAAACTACTGTAATAGCTGTTGTGATTAATAATAACAATAAGCCGAGGATAAACGGATAAACAATATTGATATCATAAAGCATACCGGCAAGCAGTGGGCCCATGACATTTCCGATACTCATATAGGCATTGTTCATGCCCATGGCAAAACCGACTTCGCCTTCAGCCATTTTTGAAATCATGGTGTTAAGTACAGGGCGCAGAATAGATGATGCCATGAATATGATCAGTGAAACGGCGAAGAACATCGCATAGTTTCCAGCGATCAAAGACAAGAAGAAACCAGCCGCAGCAACAATCAGGAATGCTATTAAGACTGCGGTTTCACCAAAGCGGCGCACAATGCGGTCTACGATAAACAGCTGAACGATAACACTGACAACGCCGGTTGCTGTAATCATAAACGCGATGTCTTTTGCTGTTGATTGGAATTGGTTGTCCAAATACAAGCCGACAACCGATTCATATGCCAGCAAACCGAAACTCATGACGAGTGTGATGACCAGCGGAATAAAGTAAGGCATGCTGACTGAACGGCCAATTTTTCGGAACATCGACTCTTGTTCAGCTAAAAGCATCGCTTCAGTTTGTTCCGTAACGGGAGCATCGTTTTCTTTCAACAAAGCAACCGAGAAAAGAACTGCTACAAGAGAGACAAGTGCTGAAACTAAAAAAGGCAGTTTTAAATCATAGTCGGCAAGAAAACCGCCGATTCCAGGACCGACAACGATACCAAGAGACATGGCAGCAGAAACGAGGCTGTTCCCTTTGGCGCGTTGATCATGAGTTGTAATATCCGCGATATAGGCGAAAATTGCCGGAACGAGCATAGCTGCACCTATTCCTCCAATAACACGTGAAAAGTACAAGACCCATATGGAGTCAGAAGCATAAAAAACGAACATGGAAGCGGTCAGGCCGGCAAGGCCATAGATGATCATCTTACGGCGACCATATTGATCGGCCCATTTTCCGGCAATCGGGGAAAACAGGAACTGCGCGGCTGCGAAAATCGCAATCATCAGGCCAGCTGCCATTCCGCCTTGATTAATGGAAGCTAAGTATGAAGGAAGAATCGGTATGATAATTCCGAAACTTGCAATGGCGATAAACATATTAATCATTAAAATAATTATTTTCTTTTTTTGTTCAGGAGACATGGAAATACATCCTCATTTCTTTCTATATGATATTGTTCGGAACACTAAAATCTTGAATCCAACCTTATATAGAATAGGGTTGGAGGAGAATTTTGTCAATGAAACAAACTTGACTTTTAAGCATGCTGTTTCGAAATTTCGCCATGTAAATAGGAAAAGAAAAAGCTGAACCCTAGACGAGGGACTCAGCTTCAAGAGCACGTGTTTCATCTGCATTAGCAGAGATCGTTTTTCTGCCGTTTGAATGGTACCAAGCGACTGTAATGCCGATTGTAACCATCAACATGGATAATCCGAGTATAAACGGATAAACCATCTTGGTATCGTACAGCATACCGGCAGATATAGGCCCGATTACATTGCCTATTCCCATATAAGAAGTGCTCAATCCCATAGCGAATCCGACTTCGCCTTTGGCCAGTTTTGAAATCAGGATGTTAAGCACCGGCCGGAGAATCGACATCGCCATGAAAATAATCAAAGTAGCAACAAAGAACATGACGTAGCTTCCGGCAAACAAGGCCAACAAGAATCCGGTGGAAGCAACAACAAGAAACGTGATCAGAACAGGCACTTCGCCAAATCGGCGAATCAGCCGATCGACAGCAAATAATTGCGTAAGAACACTGACTCCCTGTATGGCAATGCAGATAAGTGCGATATCTTGTACGCTGGCAGAAAACTCATCATTAAGCACCAAACCGAAAATCGATTCAAAGGCCACCAAACCGAAACTCATGACAAACGTAATGATAAGTGGAAGAAAGTAAGGCATTTTAGTGGAGCGGGCAATTTTTTGGGACATGGACTCTTCATCTTCAAGATTTCTTACGTTTTCTTGGCCGGTCCGTGACGGATCGCTTTCTTTCAAGAAAGCGAAAGCGAACAATACCGAGGCAAGAGCGATGAATGCGGAAACAAGGAAAGGTGCCTTAACGCTGTAGCCGGACATGAACAGCATGATAACCGGTCCAGCAACAAGCCCCAGTGACACAGAGGCCGTAACCAGACCGGTCCCTTTTGCCCGTTTTTCAAGTGATGTCACATCTGCGGTATAGGCGAAGACAGCAGGTATCAGAAAAGCATCACCGATGCCGCCGATCACACGCGCCGTATATAAAACCCATAACAAGTCAGTTGCATAGAACAAAAAGCCCGAAAAAGTAATCATGGCTAATCCGATTATGATCATTTTGCGGCGGCCGTACAAATCTGTCCATTTTCCGCCTAGCGGAGCAAAGAGAAGTTGTGCGCCGGCGAAAATAGCGATAATCATTCCGGAAGCCATTCCGCCTTGGCCAATGGATTCCAGATAAGCAGGGATTACAGGGCCGGTAATCCCGAAACTTGTTATGGCAATAAACATGGTAATCATTAATATTGAGATTTTCTTACGTTGAGTTGGAGACATGAAAATTGTTCCTCGTTTCAAATATATTATTGCACCATTACGTTTTCGTTTTGACAACTTTCCTATAGTAGTCCCGTGAAAGCAGGAAGTCAATATAAAAATCCGATATTTATTATTAAATTAGTGTAAAATATATTTTAGTAAAAACACTTTAAGTGGAATAATTGAAGTGATTTTATTGTAAGAGCTTTCATGATCGTAGTCTTGCAGAATTATTGCATCCATGTAATTTGCAACTAATTAGATCGTCGGTTGTAAAAAGGCAACGAGGAATGTCAAAATTGTGACACGAGAAATTGGAAAATGATCCGAATAAACGCCATTTTAGAGCAGGCTTTTTAAAGAAATGGTTGGAAAACATTATAATGTAGAAGAGCAGAAAATATAATCTAACTCCGAAAGGTGACAGTGATGGAAAATAACATTCATCGAATTCAAGCTATTCAATTGCAAGAACGGATTGTGGAAGCGGAAACAGCCGCATCATGGATTCAAGACGGTATGACGCTCGGGTTAAGCGGATTTACTCGCGCAGGGGATGCAAAAGCAATTCCTTATGCTTTAGTAAAACGTGCAGAAGATGAAAGTTTTAAAGTGAATGTGTTTACCGGGGCTTCATTAGGCTCGGATATTGATAAATTGTTTGCGGAAGCAGGAATTGTGAACAAGCGATTGCCGTTTCAGGCGGAACCTGCGATGCGCAAAAAAATAAATGAAGGCGAAATGTTGTTTGTCGACCATCACTTGTCCCATACGGCAGAGTGGATCAAGGCAAACGTTATAGAACCGATAGATTTTGCAGTTATTGAAGCACTCTCGATTACAGAAGATGGGATGATCATTCCAACGACTTCTGTCGGAAACTCAGCTCTTTTTGTAAAACATGCGAAAAATGTGATTGTAGAAATCAATCTGGCGCAGCCGGAACTTTTTGAAGGTATTCATGATATTTATGACACCGGAAAACAAGGTGAGCGCTCACCGATTCCGTTGACCAAAGCCGATAACCGAATCGGCACTATCGGAATCCCGGTGGATTTGGAGAAAATTAGAGGCATTGTATTTACTCAGCAAGAAGATTCCCCTTCACCGATTGTCCCGCCAGATGCCGAAACTGAAGTTATAGCCGGCCATCTTTTAGATTTCTTGCGTTCAGAGGTTCAAGCAGGACGGCTGACTGAAAAGTTGGCGCCGCTGCAATCAGGCATCGGTTCTGTTGCAAACGCAGTATTGGAGGGATTGATCGATTCTGAATTCAGCGATTTGGAGATGTATTCGGAAGTACTGCAGGACGCTGTGTTCGATTTGATCGATGCAGGAAAAGTGAAGTTTGCTTCAAGTTCTTCTATTACATTGTCACAGGAAAAAATGGATCACGTTTATAACAACTTTGAGAAATACCGTGACAAAATCCTGCTACGGCCACAGGAAATCTCCAATCATCCGGAAATCATTCGCCGCCTCGGCTTGATTTCGATCAATACGGCGTTGGAGTTCGATATTTACGGCAATGTCAATTCGACGCATGTGTCCGGAACGAAAATGATGAACGGCATTGGCGGCTCAGGCGACTTTGCGCGCAACGCACGACTTGCCATCTTTGTCACCAAGTCGATCGCCAAAGGCGGCAAGATCTCAAGTGTCGTGCCATTTGTTACTCATGTCGACCATACCGAGCACGATGTGGACATCGTCGTGACAGAGCAGGGGTATGCCGACTTGCGCGGGCTTGCACCGCGTGAACGCGCAAATTTGATTATCGATAATTGTGTGCATCCGATGTATCGTGAACAAATGCGAGCATATTATAAAGAAGCATTGACTCGCGGCGGGCAAACGCCTCATGTACTGGAAAAAGCTTTTTCGTGGCACGCAAACCTTGCTCAAACAGGGACGATGCTTCAGCAAAAAGAACAGCTTGTTTAAAGAAACAAAAACCCAGCCAGTCCGCGTTCGGACTGGCTGGGTTTTATTATTTACCGCCGTACATTTCTGAAGTGCTGCGTGAATACAATTCAATCGTATGGCCGAAAGGATCTTTTGTATAAACCAAGTAATGAGGTTTTCCGTCCGAAAGACTCCAGATTTTGCTGGTTTGTTTTCCGCCGTACTGCACGATTCGCTCTATTGTTTCCACAAGATCGTCGACAATGAGGCAGATGTGGAAAAAGCCGGAGTGGGCAGGAAGTGGCTCTTCTTTAAAAGTAGGCTGCTGGAATTCGAATAATTCGATTCCGACGCCTCCCGAAGACATCAAATGCACGTTCCGTGTTTTTTTTACTTCTTCGCCTAACAGATCTTGTGTCATGTTTGGACGTTTTTCCTTTTCCTCATTAAATTCAAAAGGTCCGGCAAGCACATAAAAGCCGAACACTTTACTATACCAGTTGATAGCCTGCTCTAAGTTAGGGACTGCAAGGCCAATATGGGTGATTACGCTCATTTTACCGCCTCCTTATGTATATAGGACATTACCCGGAAAACGCACTTCTAACACAATATGAAAACAGAGTTTTCTGGATAAACAAAAATAGTTGTTGTCAATGGTTATTTTTAGTATTATAATAAACAATTGTGAAAATCGAAAAGAGGGTACCTAACAATGAAAAATTCCATCTATGGATTGACGTTAGATCAACTAAAAGAATGGTTTTTGGAAAATGGACAAAAGAAATACCGTGCCGAACAAGTTTGGGACTGGTTATATATTAAACGCGTGACTGAATTCTCGCAGATGAATAATTTAAGTAAAGATGTTATTCAACTGCTGGAGGAGAACTTTGCGATCCGTACACTTGAAGAAGCGGTCAAGCAGGAATCTTCAGATGGCACGATCAAATTCCTTTTCCGCCTTCAGGACGGAAACTTGATCGAAACTGTCTTAATGCGCTTCAAATACGGAAATTCCGTCTGTGTAACAACACAAGTCGGCTGCAACATCGGCTGCAGTTTCTGTGCAAGCGGGCTATTGAAGAAGAGCCGCGATTTATCTGCTGGTGAAATTGTTGAGCAGATCATGCAAGTGCAAGCTCACTTTGATGCTCAGAAAAAAGACGAGCGCGTCAGCCACATTGTGGTTATGGGAATCGGCGAACCGTTTGACAACTATACAAATTTGATGGGCTTCTTGAATGTTGTTAACTCACAAAAAGGTTTGGCTATCGGAGCTCGCCATATCACTGTGTCGACAAGCGGAATTGTACCGAAAATCTACGATTATGCGGACGAAGGCTTGCAGGTCAATCTTGCGATTTCTATCCATGCGCCGAACAACGAATTGCGTTCGCGCATCATGAAAATCAACAAAGCTTATCCAATTGAAAAATTGATGGCTGCCATTGATTATTATCTGGAAAAATCCAATCGTCGCATCACATTTGAGTATATTTTATTGCGCGATGTCAACGACCATGTCGAAGAAGCAAACCAGCTGGCAAAATTGCTTGAGAACAAACGCCATTTGTCATACGTCAACTTGATTCCATACAACTCTGTCAGTGAGCACGACCAGTACCAACAAAGCACGCCGGAAGCGATCAGCGCTTTCTTCGATGCGTTGAAAAAGAAAGGCATCAACTGTGGCGTCCGTGTAGAACAAGGCGCAGACATCGATGCAGCTTGCGGCCAATTGCGCAGCAAGCAAATCAAAAAAGAAAAAACAACCGTATAAGTAAGCGGAAAAAGCGTCCTGCATGCAGGACGCTTTTTATAGGCTTATTTTGAGTGAACGGGCATAAGTTTTTCGGAGCGTGCATAAATTCTGCTGAACGTGCATAAATTCCACTGAGCGTGCGTAAACTCTTCTGAGCGTGCATAAGCTCAAAAAAGACAGCTTTTTAAGGCGAAAAGAAAAAAATCCCATCTGCAAGAATGCAGATGGGATTTTTTCATTTTCCTCCAGACTGAAGATTGATGCCCTGGATAAAATATTTTTGGAAAAAGAAGAACAGGAGAATGACTGGCAATAACACGATAAGTGAACCGGCCATCAAGTAATTCCACTGGGTGCTAAGCTGTCCTTTGAAGACTTGCAGGCCGATTTGCAGCGTATACAAGTTTTCATCGTTTAAATATAATAGCGGTCCGAGAAAATCATTCCACGCGCCATTGAACGAGAAAATGGCTACCGTAGCGATTGCCGGTTTTGTCAACGGCAATCCTATTTTCCACCAAATGTAAAAATGATTAGCACCTTCTATTTTTGCTGCTTCAATCAATTCAGTAGGAATCGTCATATAAAATTGGCGAAGGAGAAAGATGTTGAAGGCGCTGCCGAAAAAAGCAGGCACAAACAATGGATAATAAGTATTGATCCAATTCAATTTGGCAAAAAGGACATATTGTGGAATCAGTGTCACAAATCCTGGAATCATCATCGTAGCCAGGACAATTGCAAACAATATATTCTTTCCTTTAAAAGGAATTTTGGCAAAGCCGTAAGCAATAAACGAATTTGACAGTACATTTCCGATTACTACCAGGGTGGTAATCGTCAGTGTATTAATTGTATAGCGTGTAAAGGGAGCAGCTTCCCATGTCCGTATATAATTGCTGAACAACCAATTCTCCGGCCAGAAGGAAGGCGGGAACGACATTACTTCTGCCATTGTTTTAAGAGAAGTGGAAACCATCCACCATAAAGGGGAAATGATAAGCAAACCGCCAATTGCAAGCAGGAAAAAATTGAGTATCGTCAGAAAGTTTTTCCGGTTTCCCCGGTGCTCCAAGAAACTCGGATTTTCATTTGTCTTGCCGATGCTTTTCAAGTCGCTAGTACGGTCTAAGTAATCGTTATCTTCAGGAGTTTTATCCATTTATTTCTCCTCCCCTTCGTAATGTACCCAACGAGGAGCAAGTTTCAGATTGAAGATGGTCAGGATGAATACAATGACGAATAAAATCCACGACATTGCCATGGCATAGCCCATGTTGAAATTTGTAAATGCTTGTTTCCACATATACAAATTGTAGAAGAGCAAAGAATTCGCTGGTCCGCCTTCACCGTTATTGGACATGACATAAGCTTCCTGAAAAATCTGGAACCCGCCGATGAGACTCGTCACCACATCAAAGAAAATGACGGGAGTAATCATCGGGATCGTAATATGGAAAAACTTTCTCCATGTATTCGCTCCGTCTATTTCCGCAGCTTCGTAAAGGTTTTTAGACACACCTTGCATGCTCGCTAAATACAAAAGCATTGCGCCGCCCACACTCCAGAGTTTCATGAAAATCAGAGAAGGTTTTGTCCAATTGGGATCGAACAGCCAATTTGGCCCGTCGATGCCAAACCAGCTCAATACCAGATTGACCATCCCGGTGCCCGGATCGAGAAGCTGCATCCACAGCATATAAACTCCGACACCGGATAACACTGCCGGCAAATAATATAGGGTCCGGAAAAAACGGATGCCTGGCATATCCTGGTTCAACAAGGCGGATAGGAAAATCGCTCCAATGGTCGTCAGCGGCACTGAAAATAAAACAAAATACAAGGTGTTCCAAAGTGAGGTCCAAAAAAGGCTGTCTTCAGTGAAAAGTCCTTTGTAGTTTTCTCCTCCGATAAAGTCCATCTGTGATGTTATGTTATAGTTTGTGAAACTCGCCGCAAAGGAAAATACCAAAGGTCCCGCAGTGAAAGCGAGAAATCCGATAATCCATGGCAATACAAAAATATAGCCGTAGATGCTTTCCTTACGCCGCATGGTCAGTCTCTTTTTCCCCAAAACGGTCCCCCCTTGCTTACTGGTTTTTCTTGATCAAGTTCTCGACATCTTTCTGCGATTTCTCTAATGCTTCTTTAGCTGTCATAGAACCAAGGAAAAACTGATCCACATTCGGGTTAATCAAGCTGCTGAAATCAGGTGCGACTACCGGAATCGGAGTTAACAGCGTCTGCTCCATGTTTTCGACCGCTTTCTGATAAACCATTGAGCCGTCTTCAGTGAATTCTGATGATTGTGAAGCAGCTTCGGCAGCTTCAACGTTTGCCACGTTATCAAAGTTTTGGACAGCCCAATATGTTTGTGCTTCAACATCTGTCAAGTATTTGATAAATTCCCAAGCTTCTTCAGCATTTTTAGAGCCTTCAGGAATTTCCGCTACGAAACCGCCGCCCCAGCTTGTGTGGCCGTTGCCTTCTTCGTATTCAGGAAGTTCAACCACGCCAAAATTCAAGTCTTCAGCATAATCACGGATTTGTGTATAGAAAGTTGGTGCTTGAGCGATCATTGCCAAATCGCCGCTAAAGAAAGGATGCCCTTGCTGGCTGTCAATCTGTGCTTGGTAAGAGTTGACTACCTTGTCGCCGTAGCGGTCTTTCCAAGTTTTCAACCAGTTCAGGACCTCTTCATTTTTCGCTGTATCGATTTGGACGTTGTTTTCTTTGTCAAAATAGTTCTGGCCATTCGCGTTTAATAACCAGACGTCATACCCGATTCCCCATAATGGGTAGAAACCGATACGCTCATAGTCGTTTCCGGATTTCTTATCCAGCTTAGCTGCATACTCTTCAAGTTCAGCCCAAGTTGTCGGTGGCTGTTCAGGATCTAAGCCTGCTTCTTCAAAAGCGTCTTTGTTATAAAAAAGAACACGTGTATCAGTATTGAACGGAATTCCGTATGAATCGCCTTCGTAAAGTGTTGCGTCCCAAAGTTCAGGGTAGAAGCGATTTGAAATATCATCCTGCTCCAAGAATTGGCTCAAGTTCATCGCTTGCTTTTTTTGGCCGCGAAGCGCTGTTGCGTTGATATCATTAATCACGACATCAGGAGGATCGCCAGCAGCTATTGATGCAAGTTCTTTGGTCCAGATATCGCCAAACGGCAGAAAAGTATGTTTCACTTCAATTTCGTCTTGCGATTCGTTAAAGTCTGCAATAATTTTTTCAATAATCGGACGGCGGATTTCAGAACCCCAGAACGTCCAGAAATCGATGACGGTTTTGCCTTCTGAATTTTCTTCGGTGTTATTGTTTTCATTGTTGTTGGTGCTGTTGCTGTTGTTGCTTGTCTGGAAACCTGCACAACCGCTTAAAAATAAAACCAAAGCTGTCAGTACTAAGATAAAGCTGTGAGTTTTTTTCATTTCCCTTCACTCCTCCTGATGATGTGTCAAAAAATTAAAAGTATGATAGGCTATTACTTCGACAGTCGAAGTGATTCTCAGAAAATCTTTGACCCTCGAAGTAATTAGCCTATTTTGCTGGACTTTAAACATTTTCCCCCTCAAAACAGGAAAGAAGGTGGATAGAAAATTCCAGCTTCTACTTCTTAGGTGAAGTATAGCTTAACTTCTCCTGCTTTTCCATTGTCATATTTGTAATATGCTGAAAACTATCTATAATTAAACAAAAGAATGGAGGAAAGCAATATGGCAGAGATTAAAATTAAACATTTAAAGAAAACCTATGACAACGGGGCTATCGCAGTAAAAGATTTTAATCTTCATATCAAAGATGGGGAATTTATCGTCTTTGTCGGTCCTTCTGGGTGTGGCAAGTCAACGACGTTGCGCATGATTGCTGGACTTGAAGAAATTACGGATGGTGAATTTTACATAAATGGTAAACTGATGAATGAAGTTCAGCCGAAAGAGCGGGACATTGCGATGGTTTTTCAGAATTACGCCCTTTATCCTCATATGTCCGTTTTTGAAAACATCGCATTTGGTTTGAAATTGCGCAAGGTCAAAAAGCAGGAAATCAAGCAAAAAGTGGAAGACGCAGCAGCTATTCTTGGACTGGAACCGTACTTGGATAAAAAGCCGAAAGTGTTATCTGGCGGGCAGCGTCAGCGGGTTGCACTTGGGCGCGCTATTGTCCGGGATGCGCAAGTCTTCTTGATGGATGAACCATTATCGAACCTGGATGCCAAACTTCGGGTACAGATGCGGGCCGAAATTGCAAAGCTGCATCAGCGCTTGCAAACAACGACCATTTACGTAACACATGATCAAACGGAAGCTATGACAATGGCCAGCCGGATCGTCGTTATGAAAGATGGCCTCATCCAACAGGTAGGCACACCGAAGGAAGTCTATGATTTCCCAGCGAACCGGTTTGTTGGCAGTTTCATCGGATCGCCTGCCATGAATTTCTTTGAAGGAACTTTAAAGAATGGGGAGTTTGCCATGGGCGACCGGGCGTTGGCGATTCCAGGGGAGCAGTTGGAATGGCTGAAAGGGCAAGGCTATGATGGAGCATCGATTACACTGGGCATCCGGCCTGAGCATATCCACGTAAACAGTGAAGATCTAACGGGAATTCCGACAAGTGAATTTGATGCAACGATTACTGTTTCCGAACTTACCGGGGCAGAAACTATTCTATATGCTCTTTATGCCGATCAGGAATTTGTGGCGCGCGTTGAAGCCGATTCGCAAATCAGCCCAGGACATACGGTAAGGCTTGCCTTTGATATGTCCCATGCCCATTTCTTTAATCCGAAAAACGGAGAACGCATCAAAAAAACAATTGAAAAATCAGTTGTAGAAGTTTCCTGATATGTGATATAGTGGCATCGAAAACGTAAATAATAAACACCACTAGGGGAGCCGGATATCGGCTGAGACGGGCATAAGCCCGGACCCTTTGAACCTGATCTGGATCATACCAGCGGAGGGAAGTGGCGAGTGCATGCTATTTCCTCTTTCATGAGTGCATACGCCGCTTTCCTTTACTGGAAAGCGGCGTTTTTTATTTGCTAAAAAGCGGAAGCGGCTTTCAGCTTAGTTTAGTTGTTTATAAGCTAAGAATAGCCCGGAATCGAAATAAGAAGGAGCTGGAGAAATGCCATTTTGTAAAGAAGTGCGTCAAGAATGCAAGGAGTTGTGGCAAGCAAGTTTTGATCATCCATTTGTAAAAGGGATAGCTGATGGCACGCTGCCCCTTGACCGATTCCGGTTTTATGTAATGCAAGACGCTTACTATCTGTCACATTTTGCAAAAGTGCAAGCAATCGGAGCTGTTAAAGCGAAAGATTTGGAAACGACAAAACGTTTCGCTCATCATGCAGAACAGACATGTGCCGCGGAAATGGCGCTCCATGAATCGTTCATGGAATTGCTGGATGTAACAAAAGAAGATTGGGCGGCGTTTGAACCATCCCCAAGTGCATATGCTTACGTATCACATATGTACCGGTCTGCGGAAGGGGATTTGGCTGACGTCCTTGCGGCAATCCTGCCTTGCTATTGGCTGTATTACGAAATCGGCGAAAACCTGAAAAACGCGAAGCCTGATCATCCGATCTATAAACGCTGGATTGAGACCTACGGCTCGGAATGGTTCGGAAAACTCGTAATTGAACAAATTGAACGAATGGATGAGCTGGCAGAAGGGCTCCCGGAAATAAGGCGCAGTGAATTGAAAGACCGCTTCCGGCGGAGCAGCTATTATGAGTGGAATTTTTGGGAGCAGGCCTGGAAAAAAGAAACGTGGTCTGTTGAAGCTCTTGATAAGGCAGGTGTTTGAAATGATAGATGAATTAAGGAAAAGGAAACCGGTTGTCCATTGCATCACCAATCACGTCGTCTCAAATTTTCAAGCGAATGGCCTGTTGGCAATCGGCGCTTCGCCGATCATGGGAGAGGCGCCGGAAGAAGCCGCAGAACTGGCATCATTGGCCGGAGCCTTGTCTCTGAATATCGGCACGTTGAACGCAATGTCTTTGCAAAGCATGCTGATTGCCGGAAAAGCTGCAAACGAACAAAACATACCAGTCGTTTTGGATCCAGTGGGTGTCGGCGCGACACGCTTCCGGAAGGATGCTGTCACTAAAATCCTTAACGAAGTAACTATTGCCGTTCTTCGCTGCAATGCGGGTGAACTTGCCGCTATTGCCGGAGCGGACTGGCAATCCAAAGGGGTAGATGCAGGAGAAGGCCGAGCGGATGTCGACGAACTTGCCCGCCAAGTCGCTGCACAGCTTGGCATGATTGTAGCTGTTACTGGAAGTGTAGATATTGTAACGGACGGAGAACGGTTTGCTGAGATTCCTTTCGGCGATGCCGTCATGACTTCGGTTACCGGGACAGGGTGCTTGCTAAGTGCTGTTGTCGCCGCATTTTTAGCAATAAAACCAGAAGATGCATTTTCTGCGACTGTTGTGGCGATGCAGTATTACGCGATTGCCGGAGAAAGAGCGAGCGCCGGCGCAAAGCTTCCGGGAACTTTTCAAACGGCCTTTTTGGATGAGTTAAATCAATTCGAGCAAAGCGAAATTGATAAAATGCTTAAGAGAAAGGAAGAAACGGTATGAGTACAATTCCGCAAGTATTGACCATTGCCGGATCTGACTCCGGAGGCGGGGCCGGCATCCAGGCGGATATTAAGACGTTTCAGGAACTTGGGGTTTACGCTACAACTGCAATTACGGCGGTAACAGCCCAGAACACACGTGGGGTAGATGCAATTTATCCGATGACCCGTGAAGCGGTGCGAAGCCAACTGCAAGCGATTGGCTGTGATTTCCAATTGAACGCACTTAAGACAGGGATGTTATTCAGTGCGGAAATTATTGAAGAGACCGCGAGGAATATCATTGAGTTTGGATGGACTAAAGTGGTCGTTGATCCAGTAATGATTGCAAAAGGCGGAGCAGCCTTGCTTCAGCAGGAAGCCATAGAAGCATTAAAACAACATCTTCTGCCTTTGGCAACAGTAGTAACACCAAACATTCCGGAAGCGGAAGTGCTCTGCGGACTGGTTATCAATGATGAGGCATCCCGCAGAAAAGCTGCAGAACATATTTTGGCGCTCGGAGCGGAATCGGTCGTTATCAAAGGAGGGCATGGGACAGATCCGAACAAGGCAGAAGATTTCTATCTTCACCGGTCAGGAGAATTCTTGTTTTTCGGTTCTGCCCGCATCGATACTTCGCAGACGCATGGGACAGGCTGTACGTTTGCCGCTGCGGTTGCAGCGGAATTGGCGAAAGGGGCCACGGCGAAAGAAGCGATCTACGTAGCGAAACAATTCATTCAATCGGCACTTAAGGATGAATTGCATATTGGAGCAGGCCACGGGCCTACCAATCATGCTGCTTACAAAGCAAGGCTGCAAAGGGGAGAAGAAGTATATGGCATTGAAGTTTATCAATAAGCCGTCTATTTATTTTATTATGGGAACTGAAAATACTGGGACACGGCACCCGTTAACGGTCTTGAAAGAGGCGCTTGAAGGAGGAATAAGTCATTTCCAATTAAGGGAAAAAGGGCAATTTGCCTTGACTGGCGACGAATTAAAACAGTTTGCCAAAGACTGCCAGCAACTGTGCCGTGCATATGGAGTGCCTTTTATCATTAACGATGATGTGGAGTTAGCGGAGGAAATTAACGCAGATGGCATACACATTGGTCAAGAAGACGAAGAAGCTGCGGCTGTGCGCAAACGGCTCGGGCCTGATAAAATTCTTGGGGTTTCAGTCCATTCGGTGCAGGAAGCGGCTGAAGCTGTCGGGGCTGGAGCTGATTATGTGGGAATGGGTCCTGTTTTTCCAACCTATACGAAAAGTGATGCGAAAAAGCCGGCCGGCTTAGTTGGCATCCTTTCGGTGAAGTCGACATACCCGAATCTTCCGGTTATTGGGATTGGTGGAATTACTCCCGAAAACGCGGAAAATGTTTGGGCCGCAGGAGCCGAAGGCGTGGCGGTCATTTCCTCTATAGCGCAGGCTGAAGATGTAGCGCATCAAGTAAAGTTGTTCAGCCACTCCTATAAAAAGGGGGCTTTGAAATGAAAACCCAAAAATTAGTGCTGATGGCAATGTTTGTCGCAATTGCTGTAGCAGGTTCAAATTTTGTCTCTTTTCCTGCGGGCATTGCCCGCGCTTACCCGATCCAGCATGCCGTCAATGTTATTTCGGCTGTAATTTTAGGGCCGGGACCAGCTCTTTTGATCGCTTTCCTGACTGGAGCTGTAAGAGTTCTTACGGGTACAGGATCGCTGCTGGCTTTTCCTGGAGGCATGATCGGCGCCCTATGTGCCGGTATGCTGTATGCGAAATTCGGCAAAGTTTGGTTTGCGGCATTGGGTGAAGTGATCGGAACGGGGATTCTGGCATCTTTGGTGGCTGTCCCCTATGCCAAGCTTTTGATGGGAACTGAACTGGGTGCCTTTTTCTTTTTTCCGCCTTTTATCATATCGAGTGCAAGCGGTGCACTGCTAGGCGTCCTTTTAGTTTCAAGATTGATGAGGATGAATGAAAAACGGTTGTTCAACTAAATTTATTGCATTCGCAAGCCGAGTGTTTATCCTCTCGGCAATGAGGGGAAACAAAGGAACAAACACTTTTCGAAAGGGAGTTGACATGGAATGGTGAAAATTGCAGTTGAACAACCGTTTACATCAGTAAAAGACGCGCTTGAAACAAGAGGGTATAAAGTAGACATGTTAGAAGACAAAACAGATTCGGTAAGCTATGACTGTGTAGTGGTCCGAGACAAGGAAGATTTGGCGGATTTTCATATGAATGTTCCTTTAGTTGAGGCTAAGGGCCGCACATTATTCGATATCGTCGAAGAAGTGGAAGAGCGCCTTATCCGCTCTGGGAAGATTTCCGAGCCAGCAGGCTTAGAAAAAGGCGGGATAAGCCCGTTTCTTAAAGGCGCAGCCACTGGAGCTGTCATCGGAGCTGCAGCAGGACTTTTGTTGACTCCAAAAAGCGGCAAGGAAATGCAAGGAACCGTAAAAGAAAAAGCGACAGATACATTTGGGCAAGTTAAAGAAAAAACAAGCGACCTTACAACAAAAGTAAAAGATAAGGCTGGCCCGGTTACAGAAAAAGTAAAAGGCACTGTCGGCCAAGCCAAAGAAAAATCAGCGGGTGTAATGGAAAAAGCTAAAGGCCCGGTAGACAACTTGAAAGCTAAGCGCCAAGAGAAAAAAGAAGAAAAAGAGCTGTTGAAACAGCAAAAAGCGGTTATGAAAGAAGTTAAAGAAGAACAGAAAGCCGTTGAAAAAGAAGCAAAACAAGAAGAAAAAGCGCAAAAAGAGCACGAAAAAGCCGAGAAAAAGGCTGAAAAAGAAATCAAAAAAGCTGAAAAAGAAGCAAAACAAGAAGCCGGCGGTAAAATTGAAGTGGTTGAACTTGGAGACGCTTCAGTTGAAAAGAACGATGCAGGCGGCGTTATTATCAAATCAAAAGACAAGTGATTCAAACTAAATAGAGGTGGCCCGGAAATCTGCTTAAGAGCAGGCATCCGGACCACCTTTTTCTTTTTATTTATTCAGCGGCAATGTCATCAACGGCATCATGGACGACAGGTTCCGGTACACGGGACAAGATGACAAGTCCGATGACGAATAAAACCACCAAACTGAAAACACCCATACTGGAGTTTCCTGTAATTTGGGAAGTAACGGCTACCAAAAGCGGACCAAGTATTGCGGCGAACTTGCCGAATATATTGTAAAAACCGAAAAACTCATTGGAATTTTCTTTCGGCACGAGTTTGCCGAAATACGAGCGGCTAAGGGCTTGGATGCCGCCTTGGCTCGTCGCTACCAGCATGGCCAGGATCCAGAAATCCACGACTGTCTCCAAGAAGAAAGCGTATATGCAGACGATGATATAAACGCAAATGCCGACGTAAAGCATTTTCTTTCCGGTAAAGCGATTAGATAGCCGTCCGTACAGAATCGCAAACGGAGCAGCAACCACTTGAGTGACGAATAAGATAATCAATAAGCTGACTGGGCTGAGTCCCAGGTCAGTCCCATAGGCTGTTGACATGGAAATGATGGTTCCCACTCCGTCAATGTAAAAGAAATAGGCGATCAAAAACAAAAGCAACGCGCGGTATTGGCGAATTTCCCGGATGGTTTTGCTGAGGCGTTTAAAACTTTGGTTGATCGGGTTTGGTTCCCGTTCAATAAAATACCGCTGCTGAACATGGCGGAACATTGGAATGGAAAATACGATCCACCAGATGGCGGTTATGACGAACGCGATCCGGCTCGCATTGATTGTGGAAACAGGTATAATTCCTTGTTGAGAAAGCACAATGATCGCGATGGATATGATGAATGGAATTGTCGATCCGATATAGCCCAGTCCATATCCAAAAGAGGACACGATGTTCATGCGCTTTTCCGTGGTTACATCAACAATGAAGGCGTCATAAAAGACATTGGCCCCTGTAGCGCCGAGCGCCGCAAAAGTGTAGCAGACTAAAAGCATCAGCCAATTGTCGCTTGGCACAAAAGCGAGCATTGCGGTAGCTGCTGTACCGACGAAGAAAAAAGCTGCAAAAAACTTCTTTTTAAGCCCTTCGTAATCTGCGATTGTCCCCAGAATTGGCCCAAGCAAGGCCAAAATAAACGTGAAAATGGCGATTGTATAGCCAAGATAAGCGGTTGAATCTGAAGGACTTACCCCAGCTTCCGTAGCGGCAGCTTTATAGAATAGCGGAAAAACGGCTGTTGTAATGATGATGGAATAAGCGGAACTTCCCCAGTCATAAAGCGCCCAACTCTTCTCTTCTTTTGTATAGTTTTTCATGAGTGCAGTCTCCTTAGTCCTAGATAGGTCTATTGTACAAGAAGAAAAGTGGATTGGGTGAACATTCTAAAAATTTACTGAAATTTTACGCTTGAAATACTTCACTTTTTTAAGTTGAGCAGTGTGTTTTCCTCGAGTAAACTGAAAAAGGGAACTAGGAAGAAGGTCTACGATTGAAATTAATCTCTTGGAATGTAAACGGCTTGCGGGCCGTTATGAAAAAAGGATTTATGGATTTTTTCGAGAAAGTGGATGCTGATGTATTCTGCTTGCAGGAAATAAAGCTGCAGGAAGGCCAGATCGAAATGGAGCTGCCGGGATACTTCAAATATTGGAATTATGCCCACAAGAAAGGCTACTCGGGAACCGCCATTTTTACAAAAAAAGAACCGATATCCGTCCAGTACGGATTGGGGATAGAAGAGCATGACACCGAAGGGCGTATTATTGCGCTTGAATTTGATGATTGCTTCGTCGTAACGGTATATACACCAAATTCACAGCACGGCTTATTGCGGCTTGAGTACCGATTGCGATGGGAAGACGCAATTCTTGCTTACATAAAAAAGCTGGACCGTCAAAAGCCGGTGATTTTGTGCGGGGATTTGAATGTGGCGCATGAGGAAATCGATTTGAAAAACCCGAAAGCGAATTTAAAGAACTCAGGATTTACTCCGGAAGAACGCGGAAAGCTGTCTAGCTTTTTAAAGAGCGGCTTTATCGATACGTTTCGCTTTTTTTACCCGGAAGAAACCGGGAAATATTCTTGGTGGTCTTACCGTTCAGATTGCCGGGCAAAAAATATCGGTTGGCGTATCGACTATTTTATCGCTTCAAACAGGCTTGCGCCGAACTTAGGAGGCGCTAAAATCCATGCAGATGTATTTGGCTCCGATCATTGTCCGGTCGAGCTGGAGATTATAACTTAAACAAACAATCAAAAATCCCGGTTTCTGACATTAAAACTGTCAGGAACCGGGATTTGTTTTTTTACTTGTTGTAGAAGAATTTTGCGGTAATTGAACCGTCTTTATTTTCTACGATATCGGTCACGTTAATGCCGGAATCAGCAGGCGTGTTGCTGTTGCCTTTCCAGAAGTAGTAAGAGCCGGTGTGAACATTTTTGCTGTTTGGCGTAATTTTGCTGCCAGTCTTGAAGAAGTCGCCAGCGTCTCCGCGGTTAACATTTTTCTCAAGGTCATATTTGCCGTCTGCTTGAAGAAGCGACAATCCGTAATGAGTCACTTTTGTGCCATCGCTAGCAATAGCGAATTGGTTGTACTGGAAGCGTTTGTTCATCCAGTTTTCTACATTGTTTGGACGGAGGCCAGCTGTTTGGTACAAGCTGAGGATGTTCTCGTCCACATGCCATGCCAATAAACCGTGAGCATCAGTGCCTTGGCGAATCAGCCCTTTGTTAAAGCCATCCTGTTGGACGTTTTCGAACAAGAAGTATTCCGTGCCGTTAGAGCCTGGGACATCCATTTTTACGATGCCATTGTTAGCTTCTGCTTTATTGATAGCCGGCAACGTAATTTCCTGGACGCCGCTTTCCGGTTTTACTTCAATCGGATCCGTCCATCCTAAGAATATCTTCGAGAATGGATCAAAGTGAGTTGGTGAGTTTCCGGAATAAGCGTTGCCGTTCGGGTAGCGCATCCAAGAACCGCCGGACATCATCGAGTAGTTGCCGACACCTTCAGAAGTGTAAGCCGTATCATAGTAATCAGGCAATCCTAGCGCATGGCCGAATTCATGGGCATAAACCCCTGGCTGTGCAGGATATGGCCCAGTTTTAGCTGCATCAGAGTAAGTGACGGTTGCAGCATCATACCCAGAAACGTTACCGCCGATTCCTGGCTGAATGTTGTAGTTGTTCACCAATACACCGTCATAAGTCATATCTTCTTTTTCTGTTTTGGCAATCCATTCGGCTTGGCTCATGCCTGCATGCTGGTCAGCAGGTTTGCCAGTTTCATAGTATTTTCCGTAGTACAAGGCACTTAACAAGCTCCATTTATGAGACCAGATTTGAGCGGGATCACTGCTGAACTCGGCTCCAGTTCCTTCGTGAACGACAAAGATGTTCGGAACTTCTCCATCAACTGCATAGTTTGAGAAATCGACTTGGTCATCAGCCGCTTTCAATAAATCGCGGATGAATTCCCCTGTATGGGCGTCGCCATTGGCGTTTCCATTAACGTACTTGCCATTTTCAGCATATTTGCCTTCTTGGTCCAAGTAGTAGGAAGCGCCTTTTGGCAGTTCAACCCATAGGAAGTCTGTGTTTTCTTTGCGAACCAAATTTATTCGGTCGTTGCTGGATTCTTTATAAATATTTTGCATCGTGCTGTCTGTTGGAGCTTTTACTCCATTAAATTCAGCATATTGTTCAAATTCAGGAAGTTCATAAGGATTATATTCGTTACCGAAAATCAAATCTTCGTAGTAGTAGGCAGGTACTTGGCCCGGCATATCGCCTATCGGTTCATCGCCTTCTTTGTATTTAGCTAAAAGCACCAATACAGGAACGTCTCCTGTGGCTGATTGGTAAGCTACGCGGTTATCGCCGGGAGCTTCAAACTTAGTTCCTTTGCCAGCTGCTTTTTCAACCGGATCTGCTTTAGAGAGGTCAATTCCTAATTTCTTTGCTTGATCCGCCAATTCCGGCGAAGCGCCAACATGTTCTGCGGCACTTAAATTATACTTGCTCGGTTGTTCCGCTGGAGCGGCAGGTGCGCCAGTTCCTGAAAAAATCGCGGTTCCTGCTACTGCAAGCGATAAAAATGAAGTGGATAAAACTTTTAACAAACGGTTCACTCTCCCTAAAATTTATTCTTTTGTAAAATAATATAAATAATTCAGTATATTTTGAATAGGCATTTATATTCCTTTTCCTTATTGTTTAGGGTGTCTAAATACTTATGGAGCTCAACTTACTCAAATAGGATGTTTAAGAAAAAATGCAACGGGAAAAATAAAATGATAGAAAAACACAGAGGAGGATTCGTATGAGTGAAAACAAGGAAGAAAAGAACTTGAAAATGGGATCGGGCGAGACCGAGGAAACGCTGACGACCCGGCAAGGGCATCCTGTAAAAGACAATCAGAATATACGGACCGTCGGAAATCGCGGGCCTGCGACTCTTGAAAACTATCATTTTATCGAAAAAATCTCGCATTTTGACCGTGAAGAAATACCTGAGCGAATTGTTCATGCTCGCGGTGCCGGCGCATTCGGTTATTTTGAAACATATGGAAAAGTCGGCGATGAACCGGTAGAAAAGTACACCCGGGCCAAAGTGTTTTCAGGCGCAGGAAAACAGACGCCGCTTTTAGTGCGTTTTTCTACAGTAGCGGGATCCAGGCATTCTTCTGAAACTGCACGTGACCCGCGAGGCTTTGCGGTTAAAATGTATACAGAGGATGGCAACTGGGACTTGGTCGGAAACAACCTTAAAATCTTTTTTATCCGCGATGCGATGAAATTCCCGGATATGATCCATGCATTCAAAAATGATCCGGTGTCGAACGTGCCAAACCCTGAGCGGATGTTCGACTTTGTAGCGCGCACTCCGGAAGCGACGCATATGATCACATTCCTGTTCTCGCCATGGGGCATCCCAGCAACTTACCGCCACATGCAAGGTTCAGGCGTAAACACGTATAAATGGGTAAATGATAAAGGTGAAGCGGTTCTCGTAAAATACCACTGGGAACCAAAACAGGGCATCCGTAATTTGACGCAGGCAGAAGCCAATGAAATTCAGGCTGAAAATACAGGTCATGCCACGCAGGATTTATTTGAATCAATCGAACGCGGAGATTATCCGGAGTGGGAATTATTTGTTCAAATTATGAGCGATGACGAACACGCAGAACTTGATTTTGATCCATTGGATGATACAAAATTATGGCCGCAGGACAAGTTTCCATTCCTTCCAGTCGGAAAAATGGTATTGAACCGCAACCCGGAAAATTATCATGCTGAAATCGAGCAGGCAGCATTCGGTACCGGAGTTCTTGTAGACGGGCTCGACTTCTCGGATGACAAGATGCTGCAAGGACGGACGTTCTCGTATTCCGACACGCAGCGTTACCGTGTAGGGGCCAACTATTTGCAATTGCCGGTTAATGCACCGAAAAAACGGGTAGCGACAAACCAGTATGGCGGACAAATGGACCGTCCATCAGAACACGTACCCAACCCGCATATTAACTATGAGCCTTCTGTTCTTGGCGGGGTGAAGGAAGCTGAGAAGGTCGCACCGCCTCATGAGCCGGCATATAATGCCAAAGTGGTCAGCCAGCCGATTGACCGTACAAATAACTATGGCCAAGCAGGAGAGACCTATCGCAGCTTTGAAGATTGGGAACGCGAAGAGTTGATCAACAACCTGGGGGATGCATTATCTGTATGCGATCCAAGAATCCAGGAAGAAATGATTCATCACTTTACACAAGCGGACGAAGATTACGGCCGCCGTGTCCGTGAAAACATGGAACAGAAAATTAAATCGTTAGAAGAAACGAAGGGCAGTGAACCTAAAGTTTACGGCAAACCAGCTGCCAATAAAGTAGCACAAGGTGCTGCCGCAAAAGGGCATGAAGCTGGACCATACTGATAAAAACTGAAGTGCCGGCAAGCTCGTTTAGCTTGCCGGCATTTTTACTGTCCAGTATTCCACCTTTCCGAAGAACTTTCTTCTTAAAAAGATAAGTAAAGCAGCGTGGAACTTATTCAGTTCCGCGCTGCTTTATTTAAGGTTTTCTGGAAGAGAAGAGTGGTTAACCCCGAAAACTTTTTCAACGTCAATTAAAAATGCAATCCCTTTTCCTGGTGCATTAAGGTCGACGGCGTTTTCTATGCTTTCAATGACAGCGTCCGTATAACCATCCGGGATAAGCGTCAAAACAACATCTTTTTCCGGATCGATAGTGAAATTCATAAACTTTTGCTGTTCGTTTACTCCGGTGCCTCTGCCGGTAAGAATCGTTCCGCCTTCTGCACCGGCTTTTGCCGCCGCTTTGACGACTTTGTCCGAATCTCCGCTATTTACTATAGTCACGACCAGGTGAAATTGGTTTTGAGGTTTCATCACAGCTTGTTCTCCTTTCCTTTGCTTGAAATCATTAGGGCGGGCTGACAAATGCGGGACGCCGAGCAGTTTGCTGAGGTGAATGGTAAATCCGAGCCCATGCCCAGAAGTTCCGAGTTTTCCGGCACGGCTAACAGCTTCCGTAACAGCATCTTCAATGCTACCGTCAACTGCAAAGAAAATTATGTCTTTCTCGTGAGTGGCAGGGAGGCCAAAAAAAGTCGGCTTTTCATTGCGGCCAATTCCGTGCCCGTATAGAATGGTTGCTCCATCCACACCGGCCTTTTTAGCTGCAGCAATCACTTCCCTTGAATGTCCACGTTTAACAATAGCAATCATAAGTCTATGATTCAGATTCATTTTTTTTAGCCCCACCTTTTCTTGTGAAGATTAATCCTAGAATGAGTACTGCAAGTATGGGTGTCAGTGCAACCAATGCTATAAGTCCGAACCCATCCATAAGCGGATCGCGGCCTTCCGTGGCAGAAGCTACACCTACAGCCATGGACAAAATGAAAGTGACAGTCATCGGCCCAGTTGCTACACCACCTGAATCGAAAGCGATAGCTATAAAAGTCTGGCTGGAAAAGAATATACAAATCAATACTAGCAAATATCCCGGTATGATAAAATACCAAAGCGAGACACCGGTCAAAATGCGCAGCATCGATAAGGCGATTGAAATGCCCACTCCGGTTGACAACGTATACAGCATAACTTTTTCAGAGATATAGCCACCCGTAACTTTGTCCACTTCGTTGTTCATAATGCTCACGGCAGGTTCAGCAAACGTCGCAACAAAACCAAGGATAAAACCGATAGGGATCAGAATCCAAGCATATGAACGTGCCCCCAATTCTTCACCCATCATTTCACCGATCGGCATAAAGCCCACATGGACGCCTTGAAGGAAAAATGCGAGCCCAAAAAAAGTGAGAACAAAACCAAGTGCAATTTGGAGAATGCGTTTGACGGGGAGTTTCAACATGAAAATCTGAAAGACTGCAAAAAAAACAATTAGAGGAATAAGCGCTAATCCAACTTCACCCAATACGTCCAAAAATCCATCAAATATGTGAAGATTCACTTGAATAACACCCCCAATATCATGACAGCAAGAACAGGGCCGATAGAAGCCAGCCCGATCAATCCGAAGCCTTCGCTGTCAGAAGAGCCGTTTCGCAGAACAGAAGCAACTCCGACTCCAAGCGCCAATATGAAAGGTACGGCCATAGGACCCGTTGTTACACCGCCCGCATCAAATGAAATCGCTACAAAAGCTTCTGGCACAAGCATGGAGATTAAGAAAACCAATATGTAACCGCCGATTAGCATATAATGGATAGGAATGCGGAATATTGTCCGGACCATGGCAAGGGCAACGAAAATTGCAAGGCCGAACGCTACGGATAAAATCAATATGTTTGAACTGATGGTACCACCGGAAACTTCGTCAATCTGCGTAGCAAGCACCCGGACATCAGGCTCTGCAACCGTCACGGCAATTCCAAGAAGAAACCCGGTTCCGATAATGAGCCAGGATTTTTTGGTCTTTGGCAACTTTTTTCCGATCATTTCGCCAACAGGAAGCAAGCCGGCGGTAACGCCAAGCAGAAACAGGAAAAAGCCGATGCTGACAAATGCGACTCCTATAAGGAATTGAAGCAAAGCTTCCAGCGGCAATCGGATGAGGGCAACCTGTAAAATGATGACGACGATGGTTACCGGCAAAATGGCCGATGCAACTTCTTTGAACGTATCTTTTACATTTTCCATCACAAGCCTCCTTTACCGCTTTTTCTTCCTATTCCCTACTGCTTTTATCATAAACGTATGAAAATGACAGCAATTGAAAAAGCTGCCGGGACATTGAGCGGCACTGGAATTGTTGGACACAATTAACAACTAACGTGCAATACAGTGCCGAAACAGCCTTTTCTTTAGCTCAAAAGGAGAGAAAATACATGAAAAAGATTAAACGCTCTGCACCTATCATCCCAGCAGAACTGGCTATCGAGTCTTTTGACCAAGCAATGGACGACTTTTACATAAGCAACTGTAAGATCATGCAAGAAACTGTTGGTTTCGAAACAGATGAGGCTCTTCATTTTGATAAAGTCGTTTTTGAAAACGTCACTTTTCTTGAAGTGGTTTGGCCGCGCAGCGAATTTGTCGATGTTGTATTTATCAATTGCGATTTGTCCAACGCGGATTTCAGCCGTTGTGTCTTTCACCGGACTGAATTCCGTAATTCCAAATTGCTTGGGACGAACTTTGCGGAATCGGGGGTACGTCATACCTTGTTTACAGATTGTGTGCTCAATTATGCGACATTCGGGTTCTCGCTGTGCAATACTACTCTTTTTGAAAGTTCGGAACTGCACTATGCGGATTTTTACGAAGCTGAATTGAAGAATACGGATTTCCGTTCGTGCGGCATGAACAATATCAACTTTATCGAAACAAGCTTAAAAAATGTAGACTTGAGCACAAACCGGTTTGAAAGCATTCAAGTGACCGTAGAGAAATTAGCGGGATGCAAGGTATCTTCCGATCAGGCGCTTGCTTTCGCACGACAGCTTGGACTCGTTATTGCGGATTGAAAGCAGCAAAGGCCATGTCCGCGTAAAGCGTCCGCCAGAAGCCAAATAAAAAAGGTTGTCGAGAATCTCGAGGCCACTGAAAAACCCTTCCTTTAAATCAATGGGAGACTAAAAAAGAGTTGGAAGGCAGGATTTCCTGTCTTCCGACTCTTTTTTTGCCCTTTTATTGATCTGCAGCTTGCTTACGCTCATCCAGTAAGCGAAGAATCCGTTTCAGGTTCACGGTAAAAATCGCCATGGCGCTCTGTAAGGCCATGCCGCTCAATCCGGCGCCGGACGTCACCCGATAGCCGTGCCGATTCTTCAGTTCACTGTTCTTGGC